>NZ_JAXCWN010000018.1:0-731 GCF_034045095.1 Curtobacterium sp. CFBP9011 | reverse complement strand
GCCGGGGTGTGTTCGGCGCGCTGTCACCAACCGCGCCGAGCGCGTTCAAGCAAAGGAATGAAGACATGCGCAAGTCCCTGAAGAACACGATCACCCTCGCCACCGCCGGCGCGATCGTCCTGGGCGGTGCCGGCTTCGGCATCACCGCCGCCAACGCCTCGACCCCGACCGTGCACACCGTCTCCTCCAGCTCCGCGTCGAAGATCCCCGCACCGGTCGCCTCGGTCCCCGAGGTCCTCGGCGGCAACACCTCCGTCGCCCTCGACAAGGGCTTCACCGACGCCCTCACCTCGCTGAAGCTGACCCCGGGCGTCTCCGGCAACGCCAAGCTCGCCGACGGCGCCGTGTCGTTCCCGATCACCTCCGGCTCGGTCACCTACTGGAGCCCGGACGGCAAGTACCGCCCCTACGTGCAGGGCCTGCTGAACCACGACGACTCCGGCCTGACCCTCAAGGCCGGCGACACCACCGTCACCCTCGAGAACTTCGTCGTGAACCCCGGCTCCTCGAAGCTCTCCGGTGACGTCCTCGTCAACGGCAAGGTCGCCGTCGCCAACGCCTACCTCTTCTCCCTCCACGGCGGGACGCTGAAGCCGCTCCAGCTCGAGGGCGACAACGCGATCCTCACCGGCACCACCGTCCACATCTCCGACGACGCCGCGAAGCTGCCCAACAGCACCTTCAAGACCGACGCCGTCAAGGGCGGCCTGCTCGTCGGCACCGCCACCATC
>NZ_JAXCWN010000017.1:0-1313 GCF_034045095.1 Curtobacterium sp. CFBP9011 | reverse complement strand
GGTCACATTCCGAACCCGGAAGCTAAGCCTCTCAGCGCCGATGGTACTGCAAGGGGGACCTTGTGGGAGAGTAGGACGCCGCCGGACTTCTTTTCAATGGAAAGCCCCTGACGGGTGGAGCATCACGCTCCACCGGTCAGGGGCTTTTCTGCATTCCCCGGCGGAGCCCTCACGAGAGGCTCCGCGTCTGGATGGATCGGCGTGGATTCTCCACTGGGGGTCCAGGCGTCGTCCACATTTCGGAGCGCGTCGTTCGAGCCAGAGGCGCGGCGGTCGGCAGCTCGGCATGTTCTGAGCGGTGACGCCTGGCGTCGATGGTCACCATGATGCGAGTCGTCGATGCCGGCGCTTCGACTGCACGGCGTCGCCGATGCGAGCTTGCTCTTCCGCGGCGACGACTTGTCTCGCGCCGGTTGTTCTCATTCTTGCGGGCCGGCGCAGCGTGCCGGTGATCCGTTGTCGGCCGACCGCATTCCGCTGAGGTGGGGTTCACGCGTTCTCGCCCGAGACGTGCGGTTGCTAACGGTCTGCAGTGGTTGCGTGTGGGGTGACTCAAGCCTCACAAGGCATCGCTGGTGAGGAGCACGTGGTCGAGCCCGGCGACGTCAGGTCTCCCCTGACGACGGTTCTTGTGGACGACCGGAGTGGATCGGCGATGAGGCCAGTGCCTCCGCGCGTCCTGACCGGCAGGAGCTCGAGCAGAAGACTGTCGGAACTGCCACGACCGCGTGCGCCCGTGCACGCAGCGGCGGTCGGTCATGAGCTCGTCTGCTGATGCGCCATCGAAGGGGAGATCCGCGGCCCTTCTGCCAGCGATGGGTTCCTCAGAGGCCGGGCGTGCAGCGCGCCGGTGGGAGAGGCCTCCGCAGACGGTGGTCTTCACATCGTGGGGGCGCTCGGCGCCGGCATCTACTCAGATCCCCACCTCACCGTCCACACCCTCGTAGCTGCTGTCTCGGCCGGCCGCCGTGAGCCTGCTGCGGCGCAAGGTCTGAGCAAGGGGGCAAGTGGCAGGTCTTCTGTTGCAAGGGTCAGCAACCCGTCGGTCTCGGTCGGCGGCGGACGACCATCGTCGCGATCGACGAAGTGCGCAGCTGGGTTTGCCAACTGGTCGTGGAGGTGCATGATCAGCCCAGAGCCCAGAGCCCAGAGCCCAGAGCCCAGAGCCCAGAGCCCAGAGCCCAGAGCCCAGAGCCCAGAGCCCAGAGCCCAGAGCCCAGAGCCCAGAGCCTCGCCCTGGGGCGAGAAGCGGGCGCGGTGTTGCAGTGTGCGACACGCCCGGGATGTGGGGTGGGTTGGTGGTGTGGGGTGGG
>NZ_JAXCWN010000016.1:4396-5897 GCF_034045095.1 Curtobacterium sp. CFBP9011 | reverse complement strand
CATTGAAAAGAAGTCCGGCGGCGTCCTACTCTCCCACAAGGTCCCCCTTGCAGTACCATCGGCGCTGAGAGGCTTAGCTTCCGGGTTCGGAATGTGACCGGGCGTTTCCCTCTCGCTATGACCACCGGAACACCATCGACCCGAAACGGATCAAACAGGTTCCAGCCATCCCCCACCAACGGTTCGGTGTCAACACCCCCGCCGAAACAGGGTTGATGACACCCCACACCGGTGGGGTAGCTGAACTATTCAGTTTGATTCCCGATCGTCTGTCGGGAACCACAAAGTGGACGCGAGCCCTGACCCGTGAGGGTCAGGAAAAAAGTGTGTGTCAAGTCTTCGGCTTATTAGTACCGGTCAGCTCCACGGGTCGTTAGTCCCCGCTTCCACATCCGGCCTATCAACCCAGTAGTCTGCTGGGAGCCTCTCACACTCAAGGTGCATGGAAATCTCATCTCGAAGACGGCTTCCCGCTTAGATGCTTTCAGCGGTTATCCGGTCCGAACGTAGCTAATCAGCGGTGCCCTTGGCAGAACAACTGACACACCAGAGGTTCGTCCATCCCGGTCCTCTCGTACTAGGGATAGATCTTCTCAAATTTCCAACGCGCGCAGCGGATAGGGACCGAACTGTCTCACGACGTTCTAAACCCAGCTCGCGTACCGCTTTAATGGGCGAACAGCCCAACCCTTGGGACCTACTCCAGCCCCAGGATGCGACGAGCCGACATCGAGGTGCCAAACCATGCCGTCGATATGGACTCTTGGGCAAGATCAGCCTGTTATCCCCGAGGTACCTTTTATCCGTTGAGCGACAGCGCTTCCACAAGCCACTGCCGGATCACTAGTCCCGACTTTCGTCCCTGCTCGACCTGTCAGTCTCACAGTCAAGCTCCCTTGTGCACTTACACTCGCCACCTGATTGCCAACCAGGTTGAGGGAACCTTTGGGCGCCTCCGTTACTCTTTGGGAGGCAACCGCCCCAGTTAAACTACCCATCAGGCACTGTCCATGAACCCGATCAGGGTCCTACGTTAGACATCCAAAGTGACCAGAGTGGTATTTCAACAATGACTCCACGAACACTAGCGTGCCCGCTTCACAGTCTCCCACCTATCCTACACAAGCCACTCCGAACACCAATACCAAACTGTAGTAAAGGTCACGGGGTCTTTCCGTCCTGCTGCGCGTAACGAGCATCTTTACTCGTAGTGCAATTTCGCCGAGTTCGCGGTTGAGACAGCTGGGAAGTCGTTACGCCATTCGTGCAGGTCGGAACTTACCCGACAAGGAATTTCGCTACCTTAGGATGGTTATAGTTACCACCGCCGTTTACTGGGGCTTAAATTCAGAGCTTCGCCGTGAGGCTGACCCTTCCTCTTAACCTTCCAGCACCGGGCAGGCGTCAGTCCGTATACATCGTCTTGCGACTTCGCACGGACCTGTGTTTTTAGTAAACAGTCGCTTCCCACTGGTCTCTGCGGCCTTCAACGCTCACGGAG
>NZ_JAXCWN010000016.1:2973-4296 GCF_034045095.1 Curtobacterium sp. CFBP9011 | reverse complement strand
TCCGGTCACGTGTCCGGCCCCCCTTCTCCCGAAGTTACGGGGGCATTTTGCCGAGTTCCTTAACCACGATTATCTCGATCTCCTTGGTATTCTCTACCTGACCACCTGAGTCGGTTTCGGGTACGGGCGGCTGCAACCTCGCGTCGATGCTTTTCTCGGCAGCATAGGATCACTGAATTCCCCTTACGGGTACGCGTCGGGTCTCAGGCATACAGACGACGGATTTGCCTATCGTCAGCCCTACATCCTTACACCAGGTTCACCTTACGGATACCATCGCCTGGCTCAGCTACCTTCCTGCGTCACACCTGTTCATACGCTAACCGCACCAGCATGGGGTCGAGCGTTAGACCGGCCCGTCTCACCCCGAAGGGATCAACAAGTACCGGGTTAGGACTCTTAGCACCACTGGATTAGCTTGGGCGGTTGTTCGCCGGTACGGGAATATCAACCCGTTGTCCATCGACTACGCCTGTCGGCCTCGCCTTAGGTCCCGACTTACCCAGGGCGGATTAACCTGGCCCTGGAACCCTTGGTCTTTCGGAGGACGGGTTTCTCACCCGTCTTTCGCTACTCATGCCTGCATTCTCACTCGTGTAGCGTCCACGGCTGGATCACTCCGCCGCTTCACTCGCCACACGACGCTCTCCTACCACTCCGCACGACTGAACCACGAAGGCTTGTCGAGTGTGCGAAATCTACAACTTCGGTGGTGTGCTTGAGCCCCGTTACATTGTCGGCGCGGAATCACTTGACCAGTGAGCTATTACGCACTCTTTCAAGGGTGGCTGCTTCTAAGCCAACCTCCTGGTTGTCTGTGCAACTCCACATCCTTTCCCACTTAGCACACGCTTAGGGACCTTAGTTGGTAGTCTGGGTTGTTTCCCTCTCGACGATGAAGCTTATCCCCCACCGTCTCACTGCTGCGCTCTCACTCACCGGCATTCGGAGTTTGGCTGACGTCAGTAACCTGTTGAGGCCCATCGGCCATCCAGTAGCTCTACCTCCGGCGAGAAACACGCAACGCTGCACCTAAATGCATTTCGGAGAGAACCAGCTATCACGAAGTTTGATTGGCCTTTCACCCCTATCCACAGCTCATCCCCTCCATTTTCAACTGAAGTGGGTTCGGTCCTCCACGACGTCTTACCGTCGCTTCAACCTGGCCATGGATAGATCACTTCGCTTCGGGTCTAGGACATGCGACTGAATCGCCCTATTCAGACTCGCTTTCGCTACGGCTACCCCACACGGGTTAACCTCGCCACATATCGCTAACTCGCAGGCTCATTCTTCAAAAGGCACGCCGTCACCCCTACAAAG
>NZ_JAXCWN010000016.1:0-2873 GCF_034045095.1 Curtobacterium sp. CFBP9011 | reverse complement strand
AGGCTCCGACGGTTTGTAAGCAAACGGTTTCAGGTACTATTTCACTCCCCTCCCGGGGTACTTTTCACCTTTCCCTCACGGTACTTGTCCGCTATCGGTCATCTGGGAGTATTTAGGCTTATCAGGTGGTCCTGACAGATTCACACGGGATTTCTCGGGCCCCGTGCTACTTGGGATACACATCCGGCCATAACACCATTTCGTCTACGGGGCTGGCACCCACTACGGCCCGGCTTTCAAACCGGTTCGACTATGATGCGCTGTAACCGTCCCAGTCCGGCAGAACTGAGTGACGTGTCCCACAACCCCGACCATGCAACGCCCGCCGGCTATCACACATGATCGGTTTAGCCTCATCCGTTTTCGCTCGCCACTACTCACGGAATCACATGTTGTTTTCTCTTCCTGTGGGTACTGAGATGTTTCACTTCCCCACGTTCCCTCTACCCGCCCTATATATTCAGGCGGGAGTCACCAGGTCACAAAAGCGCCTGGCGGGGTTTCCCCATTCGGAAATCCTCGGCTCACAGCTCGATTATCAGCTCCCCGAGGCTTATCGCAGATTTCTACGTCCTTCTTCGGCTCCAGATGCCAAGGCATCCACCGTTTGCTCTTAGAAACTTGACCACAAAGATTAAAATTGCGATCCAACGCCACGACACACGCCAACCCGAAAGCCGACGATCATCGATGACGCGAATCTAAAGATGCTCGCGTCCACTGTGTAGTTCTCAACATACGATCGGCACCACACTCCCCCAGAAAAAACCCTCTGGCTTCATGTGGCCCAACGAAGGACCCTCAAGGCCCAACCCCCACCACGGATGAGCATCCATCACGGACACCACCCACAGCAGGAAGCCTGGTCCCTCAGGACCCAACAACGTGCACCAGCCAAGCCGCTCACCCCCGACCCGTTCCAACCCCCCAACACCGGCACAAGACCGACGACGGGGAACGTACTGAGACCGGAAGACGCGCTCCCGACTGCACTGTCAATGTTCCACCCATGAGCTACCCGTCGGACACGTTCGGTCCGAATCGGGCGCCTGGACCAGCCACCACTCACCATCACGGTGAACAGCACTGACCAGATGCTCCTTAGAAAGGAGGTGATCCAGCCGCACCTTCCGGTACGGCTACCTTGTTACGACTTAGTCCTAATCACCGATCCCACCTTCGACGGCTCCTTCCACAAGGGTTAGGCCACCGGCTTCGGGTGTTACCGACTTTCATGACTTGACGGGCGGTGTGTACAAGGCCCGGGAACGTATTCACCGCAGCGTTGCTGATCTGCGATTACTAGCGACTCCGACTTCATGAGGTCGAGTTGCAGACCTCAATCCGAACTGAGACCGGCTTTTTGGGATTCGCTCCACCTTACGGTATCGCAGCCCTTTGTACCGGCCATTGTAGCATGCGTGAAGCCCAAGACATAAGGGGCATGATGATTTGACGTCATCCCCACCTTCCTCCGAGTTGACCCCGGCAGTCTCCTATGAGTCCCCGGCATAACCCGCTGGCAACATAGAACGAGGGTTGCGCTCGTTGCGGGACTTAACCCAACATCTCACGACACGAGCTGACGACAACCATGCACCACCTGTACACCGACCACAAGGGGGCGACCATCTCTGGCCGTTTCCGGTGTATGTCAAGCCTTGGTAAGGTTCTTCGCGTTGCATCGAATTAATCCGCATGCTCCGCCGCTTGTGCGGGCCCCCGTCAATTCCTTTGAGTTTTAGCCTTGCGGCCGTACTCCCCAGGCGGGGCGCTTAATGCGTTAGCTACGACACAGAAACCGTGGAAAGGTCCCTACATCTAGCGCCCAACGTTTACGGCATGGACTACCAGGGTATCTAATCCTGTTCGCTCCCCATGCTTTCGCTCCTCAGCGTCAGTTACGGCCCAGAGATCTGCCTTCGCCATCGGTGTTCCTCCTGATATCTGCGCATTCCACCGCTACACCAGGAATTCCAATCTCCCCTACCGCACTCTAGTCTGCCCGTACCCACTGCAAGCCCGAGGTTGAGCCTCGGGATTTCACAGCAGACGCGACAAACCGCCTACGAGCTCTTTACGCCCAATAATTCCGGACAACGCTTGCACCCTACGTATTACCGCGGCTGCTGGCACGTAGTTAGCCGGTGCTTTTTCTGCAGGTACCGTCAAGAACCGAAGCTCCCTTCTTCCCTACTAAAAGAGGTTTACAACCCGAAGGCCGTCATCCCTCACGCGGCGTTGCTGCATCAGGCTTTCGCCCATTGTGCAATATTCCCCACTGCTGCCTCCCGTAGGAGTCTGGGCCGTGTCTCAGTCCCAGTGTGGCCGGTCACCCTCTCAGGCCGGCTACCCGTCGTCGCCTTGGTGAGCCATTACCTCACCAACAAGCTGATAGGCCGCGAGTCCATCCCCAACCAAAAAATCTTTCCACCACCAGGCCATGCGACCAGTGATCATATCCAGTATTAGACGTCGTTTCCAACGCTTATCCCAGAGTCAGGGGCAGGTTACTCACGTGTTACTCACCCGTTCGCCACTAATCACAGGAGCAAGCTCCTGATCATCGTTCGACTTGCATGTGTTAAGCACGCCGCCAGCGTTCGTCCTGAGCCAGGATCAAACTCTCCGTAAAAAATTACAACCAACACTAAAAGTGTCAGCGAGTTGATCTTGACTGTTGACTGTCTACTGACAATCTTCAATCCAAAAGGAATTGCTTCATGACCCGACCAACCCGAAGGCAGACCGGGCACGAGGTCAATAAAATTGGCATTGACAATGTGCACGCTGTTGAGTTCTCAAGGACCAGACGCACTCCCCACTCGACACCACGAAGATGCTCCGCCAGAGAGGCTGTCGTTCTCGAACCC
>NZ_JAXCWN010000015.1:0-14813 GCF_034045095.1 Curtobacterium sp. CFBP9011 | reverse complement strand
GAACGGAGTGCCGATCGCGCGTCAAGGGAGGTCGCAGGCGCGCTCGTCCTCGTCGGGCTCGTCGTCGGCGGCGTCGTCGTCGTGGCGGTCAAGTACGGTCGCCCGGTGTGGAACGAAAAGGTTAAACCGGCTGTGGGGCGACTTCGAGACACGATCCGGCGCCGCAATCCAGACGAGCCAGGCGACAACGAGTCCTGATCTATTGTGACGCTCTCTGATCTCGCCGCGGAGGCAGTCTCAGCGCTGACCAGCACCAACACTCGCTGGAGCATCACCGATGCGCCGGCGCACGTCGAACCGCGACCAGGCCTCTAGACGATCTATGGAGACGAGCAGGCGCACCAGGACCTGGATCTCGTCGCTGAGGCGCGCTCGTCTGCATCGAAGGACCTCCCGCTGTACATCGGCAAGGCCGAGAAGAGCAGTCCCATGTGCGGCTGAGGCCACGCTGCCACCTCTCACCGATCGAGGCCGCGTAGTCGGCCAGCGTCGCGGTGGTGTCGTTGCCGGTTCCGGTCGCCGCCCGCATCTGCTCGAAGAACTCCTCACACCACGCGAACTCGCGTGCCGACGCCCACGGAGCAGTCCACCGTCGATCGTCACAGCGCTCGATCCCGATGCCGGCGATGACCCACCTGATCCCTCGTCGTCCCGTCGCCTCAGAGCGATCACGCCTCTTGCAGGTCGAGGAGCGGCACCCGTGCCGGAGAATGGGTGCATGCCTGAATCCTGTGCTTTCTGCGGGTCGGTGGGTCCCCTGACCCGCGAGCACGTTTTCGGTCAGTGGGTGAGCAGCACTGGCTTGGATCTCGCTCCCATGCGTCATCACGCGGGCCCGTTGAATGCTCTGCCGCGCGACATGGGGGAGCAGCCCCCATTCCGGCAGACAGTGAAGAGCTTCTGCGCCTCTTGTAACAACGGGTGGATGAGCAACCTCGAAAAGGTCGCGCAGCGAGTGCTGACCCCGTTGATCCTCGACGAGCCCGGGACGATCGCGCCGCAAGACCAGGCGGCGATCGCAACGTGGGTGCAGAAGACCGCGCTGACCGCGATGCTCCTCTCCAGCAGGGAGCAGCGGGAAAATGGCTACGGGCTCGCCCCGTCGGAGTACAGGGCACTCTACGAGCGCCGCGAGCTGGTGCAACCGCTGGATTTCAGCCAGTTCTGGGTCGGCCGATTCGAGGGAATCAAGGGGTTCTCGGCTGTACGCGTCACCCCGCTGACGGTTCGCATCCCAGGTCTCCCCGAGCCGTCGCTGCCCCAGGGCTACGCGATGACGATCGTCGTCGGAGCGCTCCTCCTGCACGGCGTGCGGTTCACTACTCCAGGTCTTCAGGCGGACACGAAGACGGAGCTGGGGTTGCCAGCGCTGTGGCCATCGGAGACGTCGGTGATGTGGCCAGCGGGGCAGACGTGCACGGAGAAGTCTGTGCTCGCTCTCGCGGATGGGGGGACGTTGCGCGCAACGGGTGGGGAGGTGCGACTGCGACCCTGGTCTCACGCAGCTCACCTCCCGCAGAGCGCCTTCGAGAACGGCGCAATCAAAGTCCCTGCGCTGTGCCGCAAGCACGACATCTACTACCCCGCGGCCCTACTGCGAGAAGCGCACCAGGGGCGGTTCTACGCATTCATGACTTCGTGCGAGTGCAGCGCCTATCTGATTCATACAGACTCTGACCGCATCCGCTTCCGCGCCGCGGGCGAACCGGAAGGCATCGCGTCCGTGTACGCGGACATGGCTGGCGACGAGTTCCTCATCGAGGACCAGATTGGGGAGTTCGCCTGCAAGCGACTGTCCGCCTGACACAATCGGGGGACCGCTGGCTGTTCGGTTGATTCCCAAACTGCGAGCACATCGACCTCGCAGGAAGGACGTGCTGATGACGGAGGCGTTCCGGCGCGATGTGATCGCGATTGCTCGCCTCGGCTGTATCACGGGGACGAAGGTCGCGAAGGGCTCCGGTATTTTCGAGCGAACCGGGGCGATCTCGGCCGGTCGAATCGATGTCGACGACAGTGTCTGACCCGGGCAACGTGGTCGGAGAACGTCAACCGGTCGAGGCCTTCCTCGCTTCCAAGCATCAAGTATGTGTGGCGACGACGATGCCGACGTGCTCGAGTGTGCTGGCGTGGACTATATAGATATCGTGAGTGCCAGCCGACCGGCCTGCGGTAGGTAGTGGATGTCTTCTAGGGGAGAGCGGATGCGTATCGTCAAGTATCGGCAGGGATCGGGGCGGCCGACGGAGGCCGCCCGGGGGAACCTGAACGAGCTGGTGATGCTCATGGAAGCGGCGGTCGCGCTGGCGAGCGTCGAACGCTGGGTGCAGGACTCCGTGTCGGCGACGGCGCGCCGGAAGGCAGGAGCCACACTCCTGACTGAAGCCCTCAGGAGCGCCGGCAAGCATGATTCGTACGAGGTGTCTGTGGTCGATGGCTTCATGCGCCTGGGGGCCGTGAGTTTCGCCGCGCACGGCTCAGAGGCTGTTTGGGAACGGACTTTTCTGACAGGTGAGCGGGGCCGGCCTCGATCGGTGGACGTATGCCTGTTCAACGCGAAGCGTAACGAGGAAGCACGGGTCGAATTCGGTGCGTACTCGCCAACCAAGCTGCGTGACGATTCGAGGAAGCTGGCAGTCGAGTTACCAGCGACGACGGATCACAGGGTCTCGAACTTCGTGATGTTGTGGCGGACGCGGGAGTCCGGCGTGGTTGCGACGAGCTCAGAGTGGCGAGATACGTGCGTCAGAGATGCACGGGCCGCTTCCACCACTCATTACGACGTGAAGATGGAGGTGGCCTCGGAACAAGACATGTTTGTCGCTGCAAGTGCCAAACGGCGCAAGGTGCAAGTCGCGCTGTTCTCGGTGACGAACAACGCTCCAGCCAATGGACCGGAAGTACGCGCGGCGGAGTCCGTGGATCTTCCGCTCTGAGTTTCTGGTCGCGCCGCATGTTTAGCGGAGTTGCTAGCTCAACGGCCATTCGTCCACTGCGACACGCTCATGCCAGTAGGTCCCCGCGTCCTACGCCGATTCGAGGGGCGATGAACTCGTTGGTTGAGACTGCTGCCAACGTTAGGGTGCAGGAGCCCTGAGCGCGGTTCGAACGCTGTATGCGGGGTCGGCCGCGAGCAAATCCTCGACTTCGGCATGGATGCCGTCGGGCTGCTGAGCGAGCGCTCGGGCGAGAGCCCGCCTAACGCGCGCATCAGGGTCTCTCGCAAGCCTTGGGCCTAAGTGCTCCGGCTTGCCATGTTCCGACCACCGCAATGCGACGAAACTGCGGATCGCCCAGCCTTGCACCGCGAGGAATGTCAGATCGTCGTCGACGGTGTCGCCGAGTCGTTGGAGCGCGATCGTTGGCCAGTAGTCCGCGTCCTCGCCCAACAGCGAGTACACAACGCGCCGCACCTCTTTGCGCTCGGCGTCAGTCGAAGCGAGCGTGGCTGCGAGCGCTAGTGCTTGCCCACGGCTGTGTTGCGGCATGCCATTCATGCGGAGGCCGCCGAGCTTGTGGGTGAACTGCTGATTCATCTCGTCGTGCTCTGATGGTGTGGGAGAGACGGCGAGTCGCAGCGCGGTAGGGAAGTGCTTGGAGCGTTGCGCCTCGTCGAGATGAGGGGCGAGATTGCTCGCGGCTACCAGGTAATCGCCCCGGTCGCTGGAGCTGAGATGAGGATGATCTGCTCGGACGAGAAGCTCTGTGACGGCCGTGTCGAGTGATCCTGCGTCGAGGTGGCTGATGAGCAGTGAGTCTCTGACCGCGCCCGTGCCAACGCTGTAGACGCCGGTCTCGTATGTGAGTGGCGTGGTGAGTCGTGCCAGTGCGTTGGCGGCAACGGTGCTGTCTGTGGCTTTTGGATCGTCCAGCGCCAGAGTCTCCTGAGCCCAGCTGTTGCCCTCCTCGGCGAGTTCGGCGAGTTTGTCGTGCGCGAGTGTCGCGTGTGCGGCGATCGCTTCCCGGGCAGTCTGGCTCCGGCCTCCCTGCGCACGTGCAAGGAGGGGCACGAGGTGTGCGATGGCACGCGACGCCAGGCTCGGATGGGTGAGCGCGATCCTCGCGACCGTGAGGGCCTCATCGTCATCGTGATACCGGTAGTGGTTCTCTTCGACGGTGGGCTGTGCGACGAAGTGCGTGAGGACGGCGTCCGCGGCGGTCAAATCGAGGCGTCCGGCGATTCCAGCTAGTGCCTTGATGGCGTTGTTGTATCGCGACGTAGCAAACCAGCGCAGGTCAGGATAGGTGCCCTTCTCCGCGGCATCGAGCTCGGCTGTGATGCGCGTGGCGATGAGATCGACTTGATCGTCTGGCACGAGGTCTGCCTGCGTCCCCAGGAGTCGATAGGCTGCGCCGACCGTCCAATAGTTTGGAGCGTCGAGGTCCGGAGTGATGTCGATGAAGTCAGAGGTCAGGGACTTTCCAAGAGCCTCGACCTGTTTGGTAGCCCCAACTCGGGCGAGGTGGTGGGCGGCGAGAGCGGGCTCGTCCGACTCGATGAGGATTGACGCGAGCGCTCTCCTAGCGCGGTCCTCGCCCACCCAGTCGCTTGTGGTGATGGCGTCGCGTAGTGCTCGCTGTGCGGAGATGGAGGCCGATCGCAGGTTCCCCTCACTCAGTGCGGCCAGCGCGTCTACGTACGCGTCGCTCGAGGTTGGAAGAAGCGGCCTGGAACTACCCATCTCCCGCACTGCCGTCTGCAGGGGAAGTAGCTCATTGCTGGTGAATGGATTCCAGCGCGAACGGAAGGCGCGTCGGCTGAAGATCCAAGTCGATGCCTCACCCCACTGCGAGGCCAACGAGGCGGCACCGGATGCCTCGTCCCACGCGAGATCAGCCTCGCGGAACTTCTGGTGCAAGGCGAGACTTCGCGCATGGCGTGCAGTGACGAGGCCGGACAAGCCGTACCCCAGCTTCAGCTTTCGTGCGTCGTCGAGAAGCTCCGTCCACTCACCGGTTGACTCTGCGAGAAGGATGCGGAGCCGCACGCGCCGAGACTCATCGACCGCGGGAAGTAACGAGTACTCCAAGAACGAGGGCACGGCTTTCGTCAGCCACTCCGACTGATCACCAGCGAGCGCAGTCTCGCCTGCCAACAGGACCAGACGAGCCTGATCGAAGGGATCTCCCGTCCGCAGGCTTGCAACTTCTGGAACGTGACCGAGCGGGTTCTGGTAGAGGTTGATGGCCGTCTCGAGCACCCGGCGATAGCGAGCCACGGTCTCGTCGGCGTCCGCCGAGCACGGGAGTTCGTCGAGTCGAGATCGGGTCATTTGGGCGGTCGTTGACAGACCCTGGTCCAACGCCACCCAGAAGTCGTCGAGGATCTGACGCGCTGCCTCATCAGCTCGTCCCGCAACCGCCAGAAGACGGACGCGCTCCTTGTCGTGCGTCGAGGCGTGGGGACCGAAGCCCGCGCTCCGGAGAGTCGACTGGCCCGCCTCGACGAGGGTGAGCGCGTCAGCAGGGACGGTCGTGGCGGCCGCCTTGTCGAAGAGGACCTGTGCGCCGGTTGATACTTCTGGTGTGCGAGCGATCGCCTCACGGACAGCCGCCGCGTCCGCGGACGGCACATGCGCGAGGCCAACTTCGAACGGCAGGCAGAATGCCTCGGCGGTGGGTAGACCGAAGTACTCGATCACGATCTCGGGACGATTACGCAACAGTGTGGAGAGCTCCTGCGCATCCCACAGGTCAAGGACGATCGGGTACAGCGCCTTGCGCTGTACTGCCAACTCCTCGACTGCACCGGTGCTCTTGACCGCACACGCGACGCCGAGGATTAGGCGCTCGACCTCGAAGGGGCGCTTCGTGTCACGGAACTTCTTGATCGCAGCCGTCAGATGCGACTTGTTGAAGCGCTTGTAGTCCTTGCTCTGGAGTGCGACGCCGTCTCCGTCCGGCGCTAGGGCCACGATGTCGAGTCCGAGCTGGGCCTGACCGCGGTCGCCGTAGAGCTGAGCGTCTCGCAGTCCCTCGACATCTCGCATCATCCGGAGTTGGAGCCGCTCAAAGTTCTCCCAAGTGAGGGAGGTGAAGGGCAGCTCGTCAAGCTTCCCCATCACTGGCGCTGGTGTTGTGAGCGATGGCGGGGAGTAGAGCGATGACGCGAGGGAGAGGGGTCTCCAGTCAGCCATGTTTCTCCCGCCCGCGCACCTGTCGATCGCGCCCTCAGCAGGCCGGATCCGTCCGGACTCATCCTAGAAGCGATGGCTCCTTGTGGTTCAGCTTCAACCTAACGGCTTGCAGCCGATCCTGAACCTCGCTACGCAACGAAGAGCCCGAGGGTGAGAAATGCCTGATCGCGGGGCCGTCGTTAGGCCCGCGGGCAGCCTCAAAGGTTAGGCCGTCATGAAGATCTGGGCGGCAGCGAAGCCTCAGACTTGGCGGCTGGAATCGTCGTGGAGGCTGCCGTACTTGGTGCTCTTCGCCATGGAGTTCCCGCCCTTGGAGAGGTTGCGGGCGTAGCCGTGGAAGTTGCGCCATTCCTTCGACTTGTAGCGCAGCGCTTGCTGAACTGGAGGCATGTCGTCCTGCGTGAAGAGCACGGAGTGCTGGCGGCAGATCTCGGGGAGTTCGTCGCCGATCGGGTACCCGTCCTCCTTCGGGTTCACCTCATCGAGCTTGCGCATCTTCGCTTCGGAGGGGGCAGCTGCTTACGCTGTCAGGATCGGCTGCGCGGCCGCGGCGGTGACGTTGGCTACTGATTCGACGGACCTGCGTGGTGCGGCCGCGCAGGTGTTCCGAATGTGGGCGGAGACGTTGAGCACTTTGCTCGTGGAGGGGGGCGTCCCTGAGTCCCTCGGGCGCGGCACAGCGATCTTGCTCATCTCCGCTGCCGAGGGAGCCGTGCTCGTCAGTCGAGCACAGGGTGAGATTAAGCCGTTCGACCCCGCAGTTGCAGGCCTGCAAGCCCACGTCGACATGCTCGTCTCCTAATGCGCGGGAGGAGGTAGGGGTGGACCGCCGCGAAGTGGTCGTCGAGAGCTCCCGAACCTAGGTCCCAGGTGGCGACCAGGCGCACGCGCCAAACGGCCCTACTCGCTCGATAGCGTCGAGAAGTCCGCGAACATCTGTGTCGCTTCTCGCATTAGTTTCTCGATGAACTCCGCCTTACTCAGCCCGTCCAACTCCTGGGCGAGGAATGCTTGGCCATTTGACCCCGATGTGTGCGCGGCAATCCGAGAGCGGAGGTTTTGGATTCGACGGAGCAACGCGATGTCGCGGTCCACGTGTTCATAGTGGTGCATCTCGAGGAAGCGCTTCAGCTTGGAGATGCCTTTCTCATCCTTGACCGGAGGCAGGCCAGCTGTGATGTCTGCCTCATTGAGCATGTCCACGAGCAGCTTCGCGAGGGCTAGCAGCTGCGCTTCGAACTCGGTGTCGGTGTCATTCAGCGGAATCCGGACACGCTGAATAAGACCCGCATCACTGCCCTGCGCCTCGCGGTACAGCCCCCAGCCCCAGTTCTCCATCCATGCGCGTTGAATGGCCAGGTAAGCGTTCTTGAAGAGATGCTCCGGGTTCTCCGTGTCTGCGAACTGGGCGAGGAACGATCGGCGGAACGTGGACTCGCTCATGTTCGTGACCGGCGGGATGTTGTACGCACGCCAGTGATCCCTGTGGCTGCTGGGGATATCACGACCAATGTCGCCAAGGAACACCATGACCGCATCCGGGTTGCCGTTGTCGATCTGCACACCCCACAGATGTCCGCAACTGAGTCGACCGTCGCTGATCGAGTACAGGTTTGGGTCGTCGTAGTAGCGCCTAAGCACTTCGGGCTTGAAGAAAACGGGCGTCAGGTAGTGGGGCGCGTCCGGGTTCGCGCCGAAGTAATTGGCGAGCTTGTCCTGCTCACACGTGTACTTGATCGGGCGGCCGTTCTGGTCCTCACCGATGATGAACTCCGGGTACTCCTCGTCTCCTTGATCCCACGGCCAGATGCCGCTCAGATCCTGCGGAGGGGGCGGAAGAAAGCGCTTGACCAGTAGCCGGGAGAACACCTGCTTCTCGCCGAGGCCCATGTCCCCCACGCTCATGAAGACGACAGAATCCTTTTCCACATGGTCTGATTCGTTCAGCTCCTTGAAAGCTTCAGAGCCTTCGTCGGCATTGACGAAGACGCGGCTGTCCGAGAACAGAAGGAGATCAAGCTGTCGGGCGGCCTGGTAGCGCCGCAGTATCGGCGTTCGCATGCGAATCCGAGCGTCGGAGAACTCGATCGCGAGTTCTTTGGACCCATCGTCGGCGATGCGGTAGTAGTTGCCGGTGGTCCTGTCTTCCCACAGGTTCATGAGGAGCCGGAACTCCTCGGATATGAGGTACGCATCGGCGACAACGCCGTGCATCTCTTGCACGAGGACAAGTGGTTCGAGTTCAGGGCCGTCGCTGTTGCGGTGGTAGGTCGTGACCCACTGGCCATCTCGGTGCCCCTGCGAGAAGCCCGGGAATCCACCGCCGACCGTCATGTCCCAGCCGGCGCTCTGCTTGGCGCGATCGCGGTAGCTTGGCGCTGCAAAGGCCGCAAAGCGCGCGATGGTGCCACTGCCCGAGTCCTGCCAATCGTAGACGGTCGTCCACGGGCCGTCGCCGTTGGTCTGACTCGCCTTGCGCTCATGGACCTGCCGGATGGTTTCGGCAGCGTCGTCGTAAGTCAGTTTGGTCCCCATAGTGGGCTTGATTATGACAGGAGCTCCCGACACGTCGCAGGGTTTCTTCTCTTCACGCAACTCGCCATCCGGCCGCCCGCAAGCCGGTCGACTCAATGTCAGGGGCCGGAAGCGCACTTACCGGTCGTGGCCGCGGAAGTCCGAAGGTGTTTGCCCCGCTGCGCGGCGGAAAGCGCGTGCGAAGACGCTCGGGTCGGGGATGCCGACACGGAGCCCAACCTCCGCGTTCATGGAGACCCTTGGCGGCAAGAAGCCCTACGGCTTCCGCGACGCCGTGATCTGGGAGATCGTCCTGGACGTGATGGAAGAGGACGAGGCCGAGGACGAGACCGTGGACCCGGTCTTCTTCGCGTCCGCGGACAAGTGGTTCATCGAGACGACGCTCCGAAGGAGTTGCATTGCCACCAACCCAAGGATCTCGACGCACGAGGCATCGCCCGAGATCGCCTGATACTGGTCGAGAAAGTCGCGAACGTCGTCGAAGACGTCCGTGCGGCGGTCGCCGAAGTCGAGGCACGGGCAGCCGAGGCGCTAGCCGCTTCGACGCCACCTGATGACAAGGCACATGGATTGGCGTCTTTGCTTCGCGGGTAGGCGTTCGACGCTTCTCGTCGAGCCGAGCTGGTCCGTGTGGCTACAGAAGCTCTCGACGAGCTGGTTGGTCAGCCGATGGACGAATAACTGGCCTACGGCGGCGACTACGGGCTGCCGGACTGGGTGCAATTCGAGCGTCCCGAGATCGGAGGGGACCTCTCCATCTACGGATACGACTTCGAGCTCGGCGCGCCGGACGGCGACACCGTCACACGCGGACGTGGTCCTCTCGATCGAGGCTGGGGACCTGTCCGGCGAATCCGACGAGGTCCGAGCGCAACTCACCGTCGACTTCCACATCGAGGACCCCGATGGTTCCGAGGTCACGTACATCGTCCTCGAGGACAGCCCCAGCCCGCGGCGACCGGCTGATTCGTCGAGCGTGCAGCTCGACTTCGAGACAGATCTCGAAGATCCTCGTGACGCTGTCTGACCTCGCCACACACGCCGTCACAGTGCTAACCGGCGCCCGCTGGTCGCTCACGGATGCACCGGCGTACATGTCAGCGAGACCGGACCTCTACGCGATCTATGGCGACGACCAGGCACACCGAGAGCTGGGCCTTCACGACGACGCAGAGGCCCGCAGCGCGCCGGACCGCCCGCTCTACATCGGCAAGGCCGAGGAGAGCTTCGTGTCAGGGGATTTGAAGGATCACTTCGCCGCGTTGCCCGGGAGCACAGCACGAACTGGCGGGTCGACCGTGCGTAGGTCATTCGCGGCGCTGCTTCGAAAGAGCCTCGACCTGCAGGGTGTGCCGAGGAACCTCGAGAATCCGGGGGTACTTCAGCGCCTACTCGCTGGCAGGCGACGGAGACGCGCGGCTCACCACCTGGATGCACGAGCGGCTGACGCTGCCGGTCTGGGCGGTGCCCGCCAGGATGCAGGTCAAGCTCGCCGACGTCGAGACCGAGCTGATCCGCTACTTCACGCCCGTGATCAACCTCGACAAGAACCCGAACAAGCTCGTGCGGCTGAAGGTCGCGCGGAAGGCGATGGCAGCCGAGGCCGCAGCGTGGCGGCTCTCGCAGAGCTGAAGGTCACCACCACGCGCCGGCGTAGGTGGGCTTGTACACGGGGAACCCATCGTCGCCGCGGCCCTCGAAGAGGAAGTCCGCGTCGACGAGGGCATGGAGCCATCTCCCGATCGTCTTGTACATACCGGCGCCGAGGCGGATGCGGTGCTTGTAGAGCGTGTCTGCGACCGTCTTGGTGGTGAAGGTCTCCTGCTCCTTGATGGCGATGTGGAAGAAGTACGCGACGCACTTCCACTGCTCCAGGTTGTCGGGCATCCCAAGGTCTCGCTGCGCGCGACCCTCGACGAACGCAGCGATCAGCGGCATCGCAGGGTGCTCGCTGCCCCAGCGGGCCATCGTGTCCAGCGCAGCGCGAATCTCGTCAGCCTGCTGCTCGCGGCGCTCCTTCGCCTTGCGGAGCCGGTCCTCCCTCGTGGCCTGCTGGGCTTCGGCACGCTCGCGGGCGAGCTCCTGCTGCCGGGCGTAAAGACGGCGCTGCTCGTCGTTGTGCGCATCGAGGGCGATCGCGTTCCGGATCAGCTCGTTGATCCGGTCGGACGTCAGAGCAGGCTCCCGCTGCGGGTCGCCGAGTCGGAACGAGGTCAGGTCCTGCATTTCTAAGGAACTGCCGTCTGCACCACCGAGGACTGGCACGCGCTCTCCTGGGATGTAGCCGCCGAGCTCGGCCGAGAACACTCCGCGGCGCGCGACGGCGATCGCCAGTTGCTCGGTGGTCGGGTTGATGAATAACAGCGGTGCACCGGTAGCAGCCACAGCCGCGAGTGCAGGGTTCGTCTTCAGGTGTCCGTCATCGTCGAGCTTCAGGTGGTTCGTGGTGTGGCCGAAGAGCCACACGTCTCGGACCTCTCTGGCCTCGTAGCGGCGGTGTCGCTCTGTCCAGGCGTCCTGGGTGAGCGGCGAGTACTGCACCTCGAACGCAACACGGAGCCGCGACGGATGGGTGATCAGCACGTCTGCGCGGCTCTCGCCTTCGGGGCTGGTGTACTCCTCGCGCTTGACATGGCAGAGCGGGTACTTTGTCGCCAGCCACGCCTGAATGAGTGCGCACCCCTGGGAATGGAAGAGTGACTCGAGGCTATGGCCGCCGGTGCTGCCGAGGTGCCGCAGATGATCGCGCTTGACGGTGCTGTGGACCGTCGTGAGCTTCGCCGCGCATCCGGCTACAGGGCAGACGACGTGGTCGTTGACGTACTGGTGCTGCGCGTGTGCCTGGTCTTCTTCGAGGTAGAACGCTGCGCCGATGCTCCTGTCGAGGCCCCAAAGGAACCGGTCATCGCCCTGGGTCTGGAAGGCGGCCAACTGCACAGCGTGATCGAATGCGAACGTCGACGTGGTCACGAGGCGCACGTTAGCGAGAACGTGTGACATCGTCATCTTCGCGGATCGTTGAGCGATGGCGTATGGGAAGTATGTTGCACTGCTGGGAGTGCGCTGGCGTGACCTCTCCCAGCGCCGCGCCCAGAAGCTGACTGCTCTCATCGCTGCCCTCGCGCGCGAAGTGTCGGGCATGGTCGACGTCCATCGGCGGGTCGATGAGAATGAAGGAGGCAGGCAGGGAATGCCCAGGTCAGGGGTCAGTTGCGTCTCAGGCCAGTCAAGCCAGAGGATAGACGATGTCTTGCTGAAGGATAGGCCGCTTGATTGCCCTGTCGGACTCCGCACCGCTACAGGCTTCGGAGAGTTCTTAAGACAGCCCACCGAAGGGGCGAGTTAGTAATCGTCTTAAGAACTGTTCACAACAAAGAAGCCCACCGAGAATTTCGGTGGGCTTCTTTGTTGTCGTCGGGCTCGTGCTGGGATGCGCGGCACTTGTCGTTGCTTTTTCGAAACGCGCGAGGCGCGCGCGCTCGCCTCCAGGCGCGACAAGTATCGCCAGATGATCGTGGGGCTGTCGCCGGATGCAGGGCACATCATCGGAACGCGGCCCTGCTCGTCGGGTCGCGCATTCGGACGCGCCGCGTAGTCTTCCCGCGCGTCGATGCGGACGTTGTAGGTCGCCTTGTCGATCTTGCCTTCCAGAACGTCCTTGCTGGCGGACTTGTACTTGCTCGGCATTGCGGGGCAGTAGCTGCCACCTTCGACGAAGATGAGGCCGGCGTGACCGCCGGCGGGGCCGAGGTTGTCGATGCGGTATTCGGTACTGGCTTCCCAGCCGAGCTTGCGTGCTGGCCTGTAGAGCCGTTCGGGAAGCGCGTTCGCCCAGTACTCCTTGTCGGCATCCGCGATGCCGGGCAAGCGGCCCGCACCGACGATCGAGGCGAGGACGGCGGCCCCTGCCTCGGCCGTGCCGATACCCGGCATGCTCAGCGTTGCGGCCATGATGAGCTGCGGTGCAGACTTTCGGTCGCATTCTTCGAGGAAGACACGTCGAGCCAGGGTTGCATTACGTCAAGAGGGAACGGTGTCGCTCGCTCGCGAGGGGTCGCGAGGCACGACCCGGATCACGTCGGCGTCGCACGTTGGGGTGTAGGCGCCACCGACTCCGAGAGCGCGCTCTCGGCAGTCAAAACTCCGAAGTCGTGTACGGACCGTGACACTGCGGCGAAGATCACCAAGCAGGCGAAGGTGTCCAAGAGTGCCGCCGCGGAGCTCGACGCTAAGGTCGCTGCGCTGGCGGGAGACTTCGCCACCTTCCAGAAGGACGAGAACGCCCGCATCGACGCGCAGAAGAAGGCCGAGGCCGCGGCTGCCGCGAAGAAGAAGGCCGAGGAGGAAGCCGCTGCCAAGGCCGCAGCCGAAGCTGCCCGCCAGGCTGCTGCGGCACAGGTCGCTGCTGCCGCGCGGCAGAGCTCCGGCTCGTACTCGGGCGGCTCGTCCTACTCCGGCGGCGGTTCGAGCTCGAGCTCCGGGGGTGGGTCTTCGACGCCCTCGAAGCCAGCTCCGCTGTCGAACAGTGGCAGCTTTGGTGTCGGCTCCGGCGGCGGTGGCTGCTGGACCTCCAACGGCAACGGCGGCTCCCAGCGCTGCTGACGGATCGGCCTCACCATCGCAGTTTCTGCGCCGGAAGGCCGGACGAGGATTCTCCGGCATGATGGCGTCGTGCTCACTGTCGTCCCGGACACGAACGCGCTCTTCGGGCACGACTGGATGACGACGGCCGCGGGGTGGAACCTCCTCGAGCTCGTGAGGGCGGGCAAGTGCCGTGTGGTGCTGCCGCAGGTCGTCGTCGACGAGCTCAACCGACAGGAACGCAAGTCGCTCAAGTCCAAGCGTGACAAGGCCAAGACGGCGTTGAGTGACGTCAGCGTTGACATCAACGCCTCCACGATCGACGAGGCGTTCGACCGGTTCGGCGCGAAGACGGCTGCCGCGCGCGACAGGCTGCTCGCCCTGAGCGGCGTGAGCGTGGCGTCCGTCCCCGAGGACCGAACCCGGAAGCTTCTGGATCGCGATCTCGCGGCGCGACGCCCGTTCATGGAGACCGCCGGCGGCAATGCGTCCTACGGGTTCCGCGACGCCGTGATCTGGGAGACCGTCCTGGACGTCTTAAGAGAGGACCAGACCGAGACGGCGGACACGCTGTTCTTCGTGTCGGAGGACAAGGGATTCATCGACGACGACGTTCCGAAGACGCTGCATCGGCACCTGCTCGAGGACCTGGACGCACGGGGCATCGCGCGCGATCGAGTCGTGCTGGTCGAGAAGCTCGCAAATGTCATCGATCAGGTCCGAGCGGCGGCCGCCGAAGCCGAGGCGCGGGCCGCCGAAGCGCGAGCCGCATCGACACCGCCTGAGGACGAGGCGCATGAGCTGGCGTCTCTGCTCCGCGGGTACGCGTTCGACGCATCTCGCCGTGCCGAGCTGGTCCGCGTAGCGACGGAGGCGCTTGACGAGCTGGTCGGCGAGCCGATGGACGACGTGCTGATCTACGGCGGCGACTACGGTCCGCCGGACTGGGTGCAGTTCGACGTTCCTCAGATCGGAGGGGATCTCTCGATCTACGGCTACGACTTCGAGTCCGACTTCGAGTTCGATGCGCCGGACGGTGACATCGTCACAGGGCGTGCGGACGTGATCCTCTCGATCGAGGCAGGAGACCTGTTCGGCGAATCCGACGAAGTCCGCGCGCGACTCCTCGTCGACATCGACATCGGAAATCCTGCGGCGTTCGCGGTCACCGACATCGTGCTCGAGGACACCCCGAACCCGCCGCGCCCAGCCGATCCGACGAGCGTCACACTCGACTTCGACCTCGACCCGGAGCCCACCAGCATCGAGCTGGACCCGGAGCCCACCAGCATCGAGCTGGACCCGGAGCCCACCAGCATCGAGCTGGACCCGGAGCCCACCAGCATCGAGCTGGACCCGGAGCCCACCAGCATCGAGCTGGACCCGGAGCCCACCAGCATCGAGCTGGACCCGGAGCCCACCAGCATCGAGCTGGACCCGGAGCCCACCAGCATCGAGCTGGACCCGGAGCCCACCAGCATCGAGCTGGACCCGGAGCCCACCAGCATCGAGCTGGACCCGGAGCCCACCAGCATCGAGCTGGACCCGGAGCCCACCAGC
>NZ_JAXCWN010000014.1:0-15785 GCF_034045095.1 Curtobacterium sp. CFBP9011 | reverse complement strand
CGCCTCGTTCGCCCCGAACCACAAGGGCATGCCGACGATCGCCCACGACGCCAAGGTCGACTTCTTCTCCCGCCAGGTCCGCACCTCGCGCAACATCCGCGGTGGCTGGTGGGTGTCGTTCCTGATGGGTGGCCTGAACTACCAGGTCGAGCACCACCTGTTCCCCTCGATGCCCCGCCCCGCGCTGAAGCAGGCACGCCTGCTGGTCCGCGACCACTGCGACAGCCTCGACGTGCCCTACACCGAGACCACCCTGCTGCGCTCCTACGGCATCGTCGTCCGCTACCTCAACCGCGTCGGACTCGCCGCACGCGACCCGTTCGACTGCCCGATGACCAGCGAGCTCCGCATCAGCTGACGCCAAGGCAGCACAACGGCACAGCGCAACGGCACAGCGCAACGGCACGACAACGGACCGCGGGCCGACTCGATCTCGAGTCGGCCCGCGGTCCGTTCGTCGTCCGAGGTGCTCAGACCGTGATCGTCTCCCCGTCGGCGACCGTCACCAGGTCGATGCCGGTGAGCTGCCCGGCGAACTGCGCGAACGACCCCTTGCCGACCTCGCTGAGCATCAGGTCGTGGATCTGCACCGCCCGCGTCGGCTGCACGGCACGGATGAAGTCGACGAGCTCGCCGAGCTTCGCCCACGGGCCGGAGGTCGGCACGAGCAGCGTCTCCACCGGCACACCCGGCGCCGAGTACGCGTCGCCCGGGTGGAACACGCGGCCGTCCACCAGGAAGCCGACGTTCGTCATCGGCGGCAGGTCGGCGTGGATCACGGCGTGGTCGCCGCCGAACACGCGGACCTCGAACCCGCCCGCGGTGATCGAGTCACCGGGGGAGACGGCGACCACGCGGCCGTCGTGGGCGCCGAGCGCGTCCACGACGGAGGCCGGCGCCCAGACGCGGAGCTCGGGCTGCACGTCGAGGGCTGCGCTGAGGACCTCGGCATCGAAGTGGTCGGGGTGGTCGTGGGTGACGAGCACGGCATCGGCTGCGGCGACGAGGTCCGCGGACGCCGACGTGTAGGCACCCGGGTCGAGCAGGACGCTGCGGTCGCCGTCGCGGAGGACCACGGTGGCGTGGGTGTGCTTGGTGAGTTCCATGACCGGAAGTGTACAGCCGACCTGTACACTTCTGCCCATGGCCCTGCGCGACTTCACGCTCGACGACGCGAACGCGCTGCGCCGCGCGATCGGCGACAGCACCCGTGCCGTCCGCCGCACCGAGACCACACCCGAGGGCCAGGTCGAGACACTCGGCTTCCTGGCCCGTGACGGCGCCCAGAGCATCGCCGCGCTGGCACGACTCCGCCGCGTGCGGCACCAGTCGATGCGGGTGACGGTCACCGACCTCGAGGCGCAGGGGCTCGTCGAGCGGTCACCCGACCCCGCCGACGCCCGCGGGGTGCTCGTCTCGTTGACCGACGCCGGTCGCCAGACTGTCGAGGACCTCCGCCTCCGCCGCTCGGCCCGTGTCCTCGACGCCGCCGAGCGCGCCCTCACACCCGGAGAGCGCTCCACCCTCGCGCACGCGGCGGACGCGCTCGTCAAGCTCACCGCCGCGCTGGAGGCCGACGGCCGCTGACCGCACCGGCGAGCCGACGGCGGACGGGAGGCGCGGGGCGGGCCCGCACCGCGCCTCCCGTCCGCCGCTCACCCATCGGGCGTCCCGGCCCGACCTGTCAGGTCAGGAGGCCGGCTCGAAACCGTAGGCCGAGGGATCCCGACGGATGGCGTGCAGGACACCCCGGATGTTCCACGAAGCAGTACCGACCTCGATCCGGTACTCGCCGGGCGGGGACAGTCGGGCGGCGATCTGCTCGTTGTTGGACCGGGTCACTCCGTCGCGCAGGAGGAGCCGGCCACAGTCCCGGGTGGAGATGACGACCTGTGGGATCGGCCCGCCGATACCTCGAGAGGATGACGACTGCATCTCGCCTTCCGCTGCTGTGACGTCGCAGGTGATCGTCGTCCTGTGTTCAGCGTCGTAGGAACGGACCACGGCGGGGCCGATGAAGACCACTCCGACGATGACGAGGACCGCAGAGACAGCGGCGCCGAAGCGGAACCAGGCGCGACGCTGTCCGGGGTGGACCGACCGGGACGCAGGTCGGTCGTCTGCCGTGCTCGCGCTTCGCCTGCCCACGTCTGCCGTTCCTTCAGTGTCGTTCGTCATCCTGCCCGGTCAGCGAGCACGGCTCCCGACGGGGAGCGGTCCCTCGCCGCCGCCGAGGAAGCCGTTCCAGCCGTCGCGGTTGAGGTCTTCGCCGGTGTCGCCCTGCGGCTTCAGCGTTTCGTTGAGCACGGAGCCTCCAGCGCCGGCCACGCTGTCCGCACCGAGACCGACGGCACCATTGGCGAACGCGAAGCCCCGCGACGAGGCGCCGTGATCGCCGGACAGCGGTGCCGCGTGCCGTCCGGTCCCGGCAGGCATGAGGTCGTTCAGGTCGAGCCCCTTCTGCATCGCCGACGACGCCACGCTGCTACCCGCCCCGCTCACCACACCGGCTCCGGTGGTCTGCAGGAAGTCCGACACGTTGCGCTTGCCTTCGAGCGCCGGGTCCGTCATGTAGTCCACCCCGTTCGACGCGCCACCCTCGACACTCGCCGCGGTCGCAGCCCGTCCGGTCTGGCTCATCACGCCGCGGCCCACGGTCGACATCACGCCGGTGCCCGCGCTGCTCGCCGCGCCCGTGGCACCGGCGGCGGCCTTGAGCCCGGACGCGACACCGCCGCCGAGCAGGCCGGTGCCGAACCCGATGAGCGACTGCCGTCCGACTTCGCCCCAGTTCACGTTGCCGCTGTCCGGCCCCTGTTTCAGGACCGAGAAGCCACCCGCGAGCAGACCACCGGACGTCGCGGCCATCGCCAGGGTGACGAGCGCGCCCCCGGGCACGAACATCAGGGCGACTCCGACTCCGATCGCGGCGTAGGCGGCGATCGCCTCCTTGTGGTCGGCGATCCAGTTCCCCGCCGTGGCGAAGTTGCCGACCCGGGCGTCGTTGTAGGCCTTGAGGTCCTCGTCCGTCGCCGGGCGCAGTCCCAGCGGGTCGATCGCGTGCAGCGGGTCGTTGCCCGCGTACGAGTACGGGTTGCCGGCCCAGCCGGCGCCCACGACGGGCGCGAGCGGGTCGGCCGAGAGGAAGCCCCGCGCGACCGGGTCGTAGACGCGGGCACCGAGCCACTCGAGACCGCCGACGCCGAGGCCGCCGGTGGCGGACAGTGTCACGCCGGTCGGCAGACCCAGTTCGGACTGGAGGTCCGTGGCAGCTGCCAGCACCGCCCACGGGTCCTGCGCATCGGTCGCGCGGGCCCCACGCCAGCCGTTCACGTCGGCGGCGTCCCCCACCAGCGTGACCCCGCCCGGGAGTTCGAGGAGCGAGGTCCCGGCGACGCTGACGAGCGTCGGCACGAGGGCGGCCGTGTCCCACCACGTCTCGGCCCCGCCGGCGTCGGCGAGTTCGCCGAGCACGTCCACCCAGAGGTCGACACGGTCGGTCTCGCGGTACTCGGCGTCGCGCTCGACGACACCGCCCAGGTACCCGAGTGCGGACCAGGTGTACTCCGTGGTCGCACCGTCCGGGGCAGTGCGGCGGACCCGACGTCCGAGGCCGTCCGCGACGTACTCGGTCCGCTCGCCGTCCGTCGTCGACGCCAGGAGGACGCCAGCGGCGTCGTACTCGTGGCGGGTCTCCACCCCGTCGACGGTCTCGGCGACGAGTCGCCCGCCGGCGTCGTACGTCCAGGTGCGCCCACGACCGTCGTCGTCGAGCGCGCCGACCAGCTGACCGGCGGCATCGTGCCGGTAGGTCACGCGTCCGTCGGCACCGGAGATCGCGGAGATGCGGTCGTCGTCGTCGCGCTCCACGGTCGTCTCGGACACGCCGTCGGGTGTCGTGGCGGTGTGGGCGACGAGGGCTCCGGCGCGGTACGTCCAGTGCTGCACGAGGTCGCCCGAACCCGACTCGACCACCCGACCGGCGGCGTCGTACGAGAATGTCCCGGCCGGGCGTCCGTCCCGCTCGACGGCCACGAGTCGGCCGGCGGCGTCGCGGCGCATCTCGCTGCGGGTGCCGTCCGGGTCGGTGCGTGCTGCGCGGAGACCGTCGGCGTCGTACTCCCACGCCACCGCCTGGTCGCCGCGCGCGCGACGGACGAGCAGCCCGCGGCGGTCGTACTGCAGTTCGTGGTCGAGCGTCCGGCCCGGGCCACGGGTGTGGTCGGTGACGATGATCCGGCGACCGACGGGGTCGTGCGAGACCTCACCCTGCAGGGTGCCGTCGACCTCGAGTCGCTGGCGTCGGCCGGCCGCGTCGTACGACCAGACGACGACCCTCCCGTCGCGACCGGTCTGGCGCACCGGACGGCCCGCGGCGTCGTACTCGATCGTCGACGTCCGGCCGAGCGGGTCGGTCTCGGCGACCAGACGGTCCGCGGCGTCGTACGCGCGGCGGGTGATCGCGCCGGTCGGGTCGGTCACCGTGACCACGCGACCACGGGTGTCGTACTCGTAGCGGGTGACGCCACCGAGCCCGTCGACGACCTCGGTGATCTGCCCCGCGGCGTCGTGACGGAACCGACGACGGCCGAAGCGTGCGTCCTGGACGGAGACGAGCCTCCCGGCCGTGTCCCAGCGGTACCGCGTCGTGCCGGAACCGGGCGTCGAACGGGTGACCACTCGTCCGACGGCGTCGTACTCGGTGCGCTCGACCTCGCCCGTGGGGAGGGTCCGCGTGACGACCCGGGACTCGGCGTCGTACGCCAGGGTGGTCCGCGCGCCGAGTGGGTCGACCGCGGCGGCCGGACGGCCACACGCGTCGTACTCGTAGGTGCTGCGGGCGCCGGAGGGCGTCGTCAACGCGACCACCCGACCGGCCAGGTCGCGCTCCAGGCGGGTCAGGCCGCCCTCGCCGTCGACGAGCTCGACCGGGTTGCCCGCGGCGTCGTACGTGACGAGCTCGGCTCCGGTGGCGTCACTGGTCCGCTCGACCGGACGACCGAACTCGTCGAACCGCACGGCCGACGTCGAGAACGCGTCACGGAGGGTCTGGACGCCGGTGCTCGGGTCCGCGCTCGACTCCTGCCGGACGCCGGTCGGGTCGACCGTCGCCGTCAGGGCACCGTCCACCGAGTACTCCCGCAGCCAGCGGGCGCCGGTCGGGTCGGTGACCGCACGCAGGCGCGAGAGGGCGTCGTGTGCGAAGGACCACGAGGCGCCGTCCGGGAGGGTCACCGATGCGGTGTTCCCCTGGTCGTCGTGGGTCTGGCTGGTGACGCGACCGAGCGCATCCGTGACCGCGGCGACCTCGCCGTCGGGACCGTACGCGATGGTCGTCCGGGCGCCGGTTGGGTCGACCTGCGCGGTGACGCGTCCGGCAGGGTCGTACTCGGACCGCCAGACCGCACCGTCCGGGTCCTGCCGGGCGACGACGTTGCCGGCCGCGTCGTACCGGTACTCCGTCCGGGCTCCTGACGGGCTCGCCACGGCGGTGACCTGCCCGAGGACGTCACGCTCGATGCGCGTCGTGTCGCCGGCGGTGTTCGTCACCGACGCCAGCTCGCCGTGGGCGTCGTGTGTGAGGGTGAACGTCACTCCGGTCGGGTCGACCGCGCGGACGAGCAGGCCGTCCTGCCAGGTCAGCTCGGTCCGGCCGCCGAGCGGGTCGGTGATGACCGAGGGGTCACGGTCCTCGCCCTGGTACGCGAACGTCGTGACGGCTCCGGACTCGGCCACCACGGTGGTGACGCGGTCGTGCTCGTCGTAGCCGGTGGTCACGTCGGCACCCGAGGGCGTCACCGTGCGGACGCGGCGCCCGCGTGCGTCGTAGGCGTGCACCGCCACCGAGCCGTCGCGGGCCGTCGACGACACCAGGTTGCCGTGCGGGTCGTACGACATCGACTGGCGCTGGTCGTCCGAGTCGATGACGCCGACCAGTCGGCCCTTCGGGTCCGCGATCCAGGCGTTCGACCGCGACCCGTCGTCGTCGGAGATCGCCGTGACGCGTCCGGGCAGGTAGGCGAAGCGGACACGGCGCCCGTGTGGGCTGCGCTGCTCGACGACCCGTCGGTCCGCGTCGTACGTGTTGTCGGCCTCGACCACGCCCGCCGCGTTCGTCACCGTGACGACGAGGTCGTCCTCGTTCCACCCGTACCGCCGGGTGCCGGTCGCCGCTGTCACCGAGACCAGACGGAGCCGGTCGTCGTAGCCGTACTCGACACGTCGGCCGTCGGAAGCCCGGAGCACGGCGACACGACCGCCGACGTACTCGACGTCCACCGACCGCCCACGCTCGTGGCGCAGGCGCACCGGGAGGTCGTCGGCATCGCGGTCGACGTGGACGGCGGTCCCGGGGCCGGCGCTCTGGCCGACCCAGATACCGGCGGGGGTGAAGTCGATCCGGACGCCGGTGTTGTCGCGGACGACGAGCAGGTCGTCCTCGGCGGCGAGCCACCGGTTCTCGCCGACACCGCGGCCCCAGCCCGCGCCGCTGCGGGGGAAACGGATCTGACGACCGTCGGCCTCGACCAGGGAGGCGCCGTCGTCGTCGAGCAGCAGCCGGGTCTCGAGGATCGACGCCCATCCCGGGCCGAACAGGCCGACCCGCTGGTCGAGCGAGTTGTACATGCGTGTGACCGCGAGACCGGCCGACGCGGGGAGGAACGTCAGGTCCGTCTCCGGCTCGACGAAGTTGCCGGTCGTGGTGTTGACCGGGTCCATCGAGAAACCCGTCGTGGGCTGCGCGCCGTACGCCGTCGGCGGCTCGAACGCGAGCGCAGACCGGGTCGCCGAGACGCCGGCGGCCTGCAGCGCGGCACCCAGCGCGGCATCCGAGACGGTGGACACCGATCCCTCGCCACCCGCGGCGGCGAAGGCGTCCGCGACGGTGTTCGCCCACGTGACGTCCTGGTCGTTGTCGCTGAGCCACTTCTCGAACCCGCTGACGAGTCCGGACGAGCTGATCGTGCCCCAGTGGCACTTCGCGGCGAAGTCCTCGAACTTGCCCCGCAGTGCGCCGGGCTTGCCGGACAGGTCGGCGTTCAGCTGGGACGAACCGGTCGCGAAGGAGCGGAGGTCCTCGGGCTTCGCGGACGAGGTCCCGCCGCCACCCCCGCCGCCGGAACCCGGGTTCGGGGTCTGCCGGCTACCGACCGAGACGGTCGGGTCGCTGAAGGTCGGCTTCGGCTCGGCCTGCTCGGTCGGTGCCTTCTCGCCTCCGAACCAGTCGTCGTGCCAGCGCTCGACCAGGTTCCGGTTCGCCTGCCGCTCGTCGAACTCCCGCGCACGGCGACGACGGTCGTTCTCGCGTTTCGCGGCCGCCTGCATCGTCTGCACCCAGCCCGAGACCGTGCGCATCGTCGACACCAGGTCTCGTGCGCCGATCGCTGCGGTGGTGCCGTTCTGGTCGAACAACTCCGCGAAGTGCCCGCGGAACTCCGCCAGACCCGTGGTCTTGTAGGAGGAACGGGGACCGCTCTGCGACTCGACGCTCGACGCGGTCGTCGACAGTGCACTGATGAGCGCCTCTGCCGTCGCGTCGTCGAACTCGACCGGTTCGTTGCCGTGCGGATCCGTCATGATGTTCCCCCCGAGTCGTCGTCGAGCGCTGCCGATGTCCCCACAGCAGCGCCGAACAACCTGATGATACCGGACCAGCCGACTTCTCGTAGGGTGTCCTGCATGGGGACTCCAGCACCATCCCAGGGCGAGCGCAGTGCGGGCCGTAGTGCAGCCGGCGACGGGCCGCTGTTCCGTGTCCGACGACGTCGCTGGCAGTACATGGTCGCCCGCGTCGTGGCGGTCGCCGGGTTCCTCGTCGCGGCGCTCCTGCTGCTGGCGACGGCCGGGCGTGACGACACCGAGACCGGGTTCCTCATCGCCGTCGTGGTGTTCCTCGTCGTCTGCGCCCTGGTGGTCGTCCTGACGATCGGCCTCGCCCGCTCCGCCGTCGAGGCGTTCCCGGACCACCTCCGCGTCCGGTCCGGCTTCGGCCAGTGGCGGACGGTGTCGGCGTCCGACATCGCCACGATCGAGACCGAGGCCAGCCGCTGGTCGGGCTTCAACGCCCGCGACGCCCGGCGCCGGAAGCTCTTCGCGGTGTTCTCCGTGTACGCGGGGTTCCGTGAGCTCTGCACGTGGCTGGAGCAGCACGCTCCCGGTCCGTGGCGCGCGTACGTCGCCCCCGGGGGACCGACGAAGCGCTGACCAGGACCCGGGCCCCCCGCGCGTCCGACGCTCAGCGGTCCGTCGTCGACGGGCCCGACGTCGACGGGTCCGGCGTCGACGGGTCCGGCGTCGGCCCGTGCCCGTCCGCACTCCCCGCTCGCCGGAGGCGGAACAGGCCGGTGTCCGCGTACTCCCCGGCGAGCCGGATCGTGGCCGTCCAGCCCCACACCCGCGTCGTCTTGCCGACGTAGCTGGGCCCGGTCCACTGCTCCTGCCCGGCGTCGGCGGGTTCCACGGTGTCGACGACCTGCAACCCGCCCTCCGTGAAGACCTCGATGCGGGTCAACGCCCGCTCGATCGGCGGGAGCCCCCGGATCGCGTCGGCCGTCGGTGGGCTGTCGCCCTGCCACGGCAGGAGCGCGACGATGAACGACGTCCGCTTCCGGGGCATCAGCTCGACGACCTGGAGGCACGCCCACCGCGCGGTGGTCCCCTGGACCCCGATGAGGTCCCCGATCCGCAGCGCCGTGGCGCTCCGCGGTGCGCAGGGGAGCACCCTGGCCGTCACCATGACACCACCCGGTCCCCGGACATCCGGCCCCCGTTCCTCGGCACGATCGTACCGGGATGCGCGGACGGCGGCGGACGATCGAGCGGCCGGCTGCTGTCCCGTTTCGACGGCCCGGGTGGACGCTGGACGACAGCCATCGTCGAACGGGGACCGCCGGTGTACATTGAGCCACGTACGGACCATCCCGATGCGTGCGTTCCCGACGAGACCGTTGCCCTGACTCGGTTGCGGGTGCCCCGCCTGTCCCTGGGGGTCCACACCTGTGCACACCACCGCCGGCCTCCGCCGTGTACGCATCGAACTGGTCAGAACCGGTTCACCATGAAGTACGTCGTCTACGGACTGACATCCGTCCTCACCAGCAGTGCCGCCGCCTCCGCCGTGATGCGGTACGCGGTCGCCGTCGGCCGAGCCGGCACCAGCGACCTCGTCGCGATCCCGGCCGTCGACATCGCGGGCGTGCCGATCGCCGTCGAGGTCCTCCTCGGCCCGGGCGTCCCTGTCCTCGCCGAGCCCGCCGCGGACGACCTGCTCGAGCCGGAGCACCAGGAGTTCGTCGACGACCTCGCCGAGCGCACCCGGGTCCTGACGGGGCGGCGGTCCGAGCGGGCCTGACCCCGTCCGGCGCCCGGCCGGGGTCAGCTGCTCCGGAGGACCAACGACCCGGCGCCGAACGGCAGCGCCCCGGCGCGGTACTCGAGCACGGCACCGGCAGCGCTCGCAGCGTCGATCCGGACCGAGGCCGCACCGAAACGCCAGCTGCGGTTGATGCAGAACACGGCGAACTCGACGCTGCCCTCATCCGGCAGCACCCACGTGCCGGCGCCCCACTGCGCGGGCTGGCCGACGCCGTCCACGCTGACGGTCGGCCGCGCACCCCAGGCGAACCACGGTTTCTGCAGGCGGAGTCCGACCCGGCGGCGGGTGGTGCCGGACGGCAGCGGAGCCTCCGTCACCACCCGAGCGTCCCGGGCTCGCCCTTGAACGGCCCGACGATGTCCGCGGTGATCCAGCCGCCGTAGAAGTCGCCCTCCTGTGCGCGGACGCGTTCGCCGGCGACCTCGCACGAGTCCATCTGCGACGGGTACACGGCCACCAGGTCGCGCAGTTCGCCGTAGCCCTGCCACGGCGTGCGGTAGGTCCAGGCACCTCGACCGACGACCTGGTCGCCGCCGTGCACGTCGAAGTACGAGGCGCTGCCCTTGAACTCGCACATGCTCGACCCGCTGGTCGGGACGAGGGCGTCGGGCGCGAAGTCCGCGATCGGCAGGTAGTACACCGGCGGGTGGCTCGTCTCCAGCACGCGCACCGCGCCGGTCGTGTCGGCGATCACCTGTCCGCCGAGCCGGACGACGACCCGGGCGGGGGTCCGTTCGACCCGGGGTGGGCGCGGGTAGTCCCACACCGACTCCTGCCCGGGGCCGGGGACGTCGGGGGTGGGGTGGCCGGGGCTGCGTCGGGTCATGACACCAGTTCTACCCGTCGGGACTGACGGACTGGAGGCTCGCCACCAGCTGGTACGTCGACCCACCCTCCACAGGTGGTCGCGTCCGGACGGTTCTGCACAGCCCGTGCCAGATGCTGGCCGCGCGCGCGCATCCGCGGCACGATGGTCAGCGGCGGACGACGCCGACGGCAACCACCACGACGACGGGGGACGACATGTTCGGGATCGGCAAGAAGAACAAGCAGGACGACGCAGCCGGCACGGCGGCACCGGCACCGGCACCGGCACCGGCAGCTGCGCCGGCGGCGGCCGGGCCCGTGACCGACCTGGGCGTCGTGTCGGGACGCATCAGCCTCGAGAAGCGTCAGACGGTCAGCCTGCGCAAGACCCAGAAGACCACGGTGACGATCTCGTGGCCGAACAGCACCGACTACGACGTGTACGCCCTGGTGCGCTACCGCGACGGCCACGTCGAGACCGTGTCCCAGTTCGGGACCAAGACCGACCGTGCGTTCACCCCGCGCACCGCCGACGGCGCCGTGGTGCACATGGGGGACCAGCGGCGCGGTGCTCGGGGCGCGACGACGATGGCGGACGAGGTCGTCGAGATCACCCTGACGCCTGAGATCGACCGCATCGTGCCGGTCGTCTACTCGGCGCAGTCGAACGGCACCGGGTCCTTCCGGCGGTACAGGGTCGGCATGACGATCGACAACGGTGCGGGCGACGTCGTCGAGATCGCGGCGCGTGACGCCGACAGCAACGACAAGGTGTACTCGTGCGTGCCCGGTGTGATCACCAACGGCGAGCAGGTGCACGTCGAGAAGGTCGAGCTGTACTCGGCGCCGAAGTCCGAGCGGCGGCCGGTGGTGAACGCGGACGGCACGGTGACGATGGACGCCGGTCCGGTGAACGCGTACAAGTAGGGGGTCCGGTGGCGGCGCGGACGTGGCCCCGGTGCGTTCGGGTCAGCTCCGGAGCGTCGCCCGCGGGTACTCGCCGAACTCGTTCCGGTAGGCCGCCGAGAACCGGCCGAGGTGGGCGAACCCCCAGCGTCGGGCGATCGTCTGCACCGCGGTGCCGGAGGGGTCCGCCTGCAGGAGGTCCCGACGGACGCGCTCGAGTCGGGTGCGGAGCAGGTAGGTCATCGGGGTCTGGTCCAGGTGTCGCTGGAACGCCTCCTGGGTGGCCCGGACGCTGAGCCCGGCGGCACCGGCGATGTCCGACACGCTCAGCGGCTCGGCGACGTGCTCGTGGATGTACTCGACGGCGGCACGCAACCGGGCCCGGCGGGGCAGCAGCACGGCAGGCGGCAGCGCCGTCACCGTCGGCGGGTACATCCGGAGGAACGCGGCCGCGGTCCCGCGGGTCAGCGTGTGCCAGAGGAGGGTGTCGACCCCACCGGTCCGGAGCTCCCGCGAGAGCAACGACAGGCTGCTCCGCCACTGCGTGATCGCTGCCGGGTCGAGGGTCCGGAGGTGGTCGATGCCGAGGTCCGTGACCTGCCCGGTGTGGAACACCTCGTCCGCGACCTCGTGCACGAGCCGGCGGGACATGTGCACGAGCCGCTGGTCGTAGTCCTCGTACTCGAAGACGAACTCCCGGCACGTCGGGAAGAGCATCGGCACGTCGAGCTGGAGCGGCACCCGGTCCTGTGTGACGTCGGGCACGCCCTCTCCGGACGTGATCCACTGCACGACGTAGTCGGGGGAGCGGGGGATGGCCCCCCGGATGTGGCCGCCGATCTGGGACCGGCGGAGCGTGACGTCGTGGTCACCGACCGCGCTGTAGCGGTAGGAGAACGCGTGGTCGGTGGTGCGGGCCTGCCACTCGCGGCCGTCGTAGAGACGACCGATGTCCGCGACGACCGCTTCGCTCGAGGTCCCGGAGGCCTCGATCCGGACCGGTCCGACCGCATCGGCCGACCTCGTGGTGGTCTGGGCACGTCGGGCGGTGACGTCGAGCGTGCTGGTCATGATCGTCTCCCTGTCGACCGTCGACGCGGCGGTCGGGTCGCAGCTGTCCCTGTCAGCGCTCCTCCGGCGTTCGAGGAACTGCACGCCGAGCGAAGCTCGCTCACTGAGACGGTACGCAGATGTCCGTCAGACGTTCAGGGGTTGACGTTCTCGTCATGGAAGTGTCAAGCGAGTGACCAGACGTTGCTCGGTTCAGGCAGCGGTCACCAGCCCCGCCGCGCGGTCCGCAGCCACGTCGCCGCGGAGCATCCGGTCGGCCGTCCGCAGGGACAGCGCCATGATCGTCAGCGCCGGGTTCGCGATGACGGCACTCGGGAAGACCGAGTTGTCACAGACCCACAGGTTCGGCACGTCCCACGACCGCCCGGCCGCGTCGACGACCGAACTGCCGGCGTCCGCACCCATCCGCGCGGTGCCGATGGTGTGCGCGGTCCGTTCGAGGACCCGGACGTCCTTCCCCCCGGCCGCCTCGATGATCGCGGTCATCGTCCGCACCGCGTGCCGACCGATCGCGTCCTCGTTCTCGCCCGGGGTGAAGGTGATCGTGGCCTTCCGGATGCCGTGCTCGTCGACCTCGTCCCCGAGCACGAGCCGGTTGTCCTCGTACGGCAGGCACTCGGCGTTGATGCCGACCCCGGCCATGTGCGGGTAGTCGCGCATCGCCTTCACGAGGGCGGCACCGCGCAGCCCGCCGCCGCGGACCAGTGAGGTCGCGAAGGTCAGCGGCTGCACGCCGAGGCTCTGGATGAGGTACCCGCCGGCGAAGTCGGCGTCGGACGGGCGAATGAAGTCCTCGGTGATGATCGACGACGGGTACCCGCGGTAGGAGCGCATCGACTCGTCGAACCGCGCCCAGACCTGGGTGGCGCCGTGCGCGGTGAAGTTGCGGCCGACCTGGTCGCTGCTGTTGGCCAGACCGGTGTGCAGGAGCAGACGCGGGGTCTCCACGCCACCGGCGGCGAGCACGAGGGCCCGGGTGCGCTGCCGGTGGTCACGGCCGTCCTGGCGGTAGACGACCGCTTCGACCTCGCCGCTGGCGTCGAGCTCGATGCCGTGCACGAATGCCTCGGGACGGATCTCGGCGCCGAAGGCGACCGCGGCTGGCAGGTACGTGGTGTCCATCGACACCTTCGCGCCGTTCCGGCAGCCCTGGTGGCAGGAGCCGCACGACACACAGGCGTGCCGGAGACCGTGGTGCTCCTGGTGCCGGTCCTCGGTGGTGAGTGCGACCGGGGCGTCGGTGGCGGTGATGCCGACCGCCGCAGCGCCGCGCATCATCATGTCCGACGACGCGTTCCGGCCCGGCGGGCGCATCGAGTACCGGCGGGACGGGTCCCACGGGTAGTGCTCGGGGCCGGCGACCCCCACATCGTGCTCGACCTGCTCGATGTACCGGATGAGCTCGGCGTGGTCGATCGGCCAGTCGTGGCCCTTGCCCGACTCGGTCGCCAGGTGCAGGTCGTGGGCACTCGGACGTGGCGTGAACGCTCCCCAGTGCAGCGTCGAGCCGCCGACTCCGGTGCCGCTGTTGTTCGGACCGAAGGCGGTCGGGGCGCCCCCGCCGCTGATCCGCTCCTCCATCCAGTTGATGTCCGCCGGTGCCTCGACCTCGTCGGGCAGGTGGTCGCCCGGTTCGGTGTTGCGGCCGGCTTCGAGGGCGACGACCCGGAGGCCCGCTCGCGCCAGGCTGGCGAGCAGCGGTGCGCCGCCCGCTCCGGTGCCGACGACGACCGCGTCCACGATCTCGTCCTCGCCGTAGCGACGCTGGTGTTCGAGCCTCATGGTGTTGCTCCGTCCGGTTCCCATGCTTCGCGTTGGTCGGCTCCCAGCAGCTGGAAGCCCTGTTTGCGCACGCCGTCCCCGCCGTTGGCGAAGCCGTCGTAGTCGATCGCGGCCATCGTGGCCGGGTGTGCCAGCCACTGCTTGACGAGGTCGACGCCGGCGTCCTCGAACCAGGCACGCAGCTGCCCGGCGTCGAGGAGACCGGCTGCGGGTTCGTGCGAGCCGTCGTCGACCGCGTCGAGGACGTCGGCCAGGTGCTCGTCGGAGACCGCGGCCTCCGGAGCGAGTGCGTCGAGCGCTGCCCGGTAGGCGTCGGGGTCGGCGGGGAGGCCGTCGACCCGCCAGCCGTCGCCCAGCCCGTCGGCGAGCTGCGCGTCGACACGGAGGGCCAGGTCGATCTGGCGTCCGGCCGGCTGCGGGACGACGACGCGGGCCACGGCCCGGAGCGTGTCGAGCTGCGCGACGGAGAGTGCGCGGGGCTCGGCGGCCGGGTCGTCCGGCAGCGCACGAACGGCCAGGACCCCGCGGTTCTTGGCGCTCACCCGCGGCGAGGCGATGACCCGTGCCGACGCGGTGGGGACGACGGGGCCGTGGTCGACCCGTCGTTCCCAGAAGGAGCGGATGCGGTCGGCGACGGCGTCGGGCTGCTCCCACGGCAGCAGGTGCGCGGCACCGGGGACGACGTCGAACTCGCCCCGCGGCCAGTGCGGCAGGTTCAGTTCGCGTTGCGCGTCCGGGCCCAGGTCGCCGTCTTCGGCACCTGCGAGCACGAGCGCCGGCACGGGGCTCGGGGCGACGGTGTCGGACCAGTCCTCGCGGCTGCCGCGGGTCAACCACGCGGTCCAGGCGCCCGGGTCGGCGCGTTGCACGTCGTGGACCGCCATCGCGTACGGCTCGGGAGCCAGTCGGTCGGCAGTGTTCGCGTCGACGAACTCGGCGGCCTCGTCGGGTCCGATCTCGTGGTCGGCGGCCCACGCGAGCATCGATGCGCGGCGCTCCTCGTCCATCGGTTCGGGGGAGAGCGGTGACGCGGCCAGGAGCACGACGGCACGCAGCCCGAACAGTCCGTTCGCACCGCTCATGGTCCGGCCGGCGACGACGGAGGCGACCTTGCCGCCCATCGAGTGGCCGACGAGGGCCCACTCGGTGGCGCCACTCGTGCCGATGGCCCGCTCGACGAGCACGGCCATCTCCTCGACGGTCGTGCCGGTCACGGCGGAGCTGGAGCCGAAGCCGGGGAGGTCGATGCCGACCAGGTCGAGCGTGCCGCTGAGTCGGGCGCGCAGGGCGGCGAACTCCTCGGAGCTGGACCCGAGGGCGTGGAGGCAGAACGCGGTCGCCGTCATGCCTCGTTCCTACCGGTCGAGCCGTCCGGCCCCTCAGCCCGCTGTACCCCTCGTGCGCGCGAGGGGCGTCTGCGAGGCGTCCCAAACTGGAGGCCCGCCCCACCTCGATCGGCACCGGTACGCCGATCTCGGGGCCAGTCCGGTTCACGCGGTCCGCGCACGACCGGAGCCGCTATCGGCACCGGGAACGGTTCGGGGTACAAGTCCAGCCCCGGAAACGACGCGTTCCTGGAATCCGGCTGGAAGTCGTGACGTCGCCGTGACGAACGTCCTCTCCAGCCCGTCTCATCCGTGAACAGCACCCGCTGGGAACGCCCGGCGGGTCACTCGGAAGGAGACACCATGGCCGACACCACGACCACCCCGAACACCCTCGCCACCAGCGCGACGGCGTCGAAGACCACCGGCACCCACGCCGCCACCGGCAAGACCGTCATCGACGACACCGTCGTCTCGAAGGTCGCCGGCATCGCCGCCCGCGAGGTCAACGGCGTGCA
>NZ_JAXCWN010000013.1:0-40863 GCF_034045095.1 Curtobacterium sp. CFBP9011 | reverse complement strand
ACCGTCACCCTCGAGAACTTCGTCGTGAACCCCGGCTCCTCGAAGCTCTCCGGTGACGTCCTCGTCAACGGCAAGGTCGCCGTCGCCAACGCCTACCTGTTCTCCCTCCACGGCGGGACGCTGAAGCCGCTCCAGCTCGAGGGCGACAACGCGATCCTCACCGGCACCACCGTCCACATCTCCGACGACGCCGCGAAGCTGCTCAACAGCACCTTCAAGACCGACGCCGTCAAGGGCGGCCTGCTCGTCGGCACCGCCACCATCACCGCCCAGATCAAGTAACACCTGACCTGACGCACCACGAGAACGCCGCCCCGGCACACACCGGAGCGGCGTTCTCGCGTTCCCCCACCATGTGCCCGTGCGAGCGCGCCGACGTGACGGACGCGTGTCGCGCCTCCAGGCCGGTCACCGGCAGGAACGGTCAGCGCACCTCCGTCGGCTCCCGGCCACCTACCCGAGCGGCTCGACGCCGTAGCTGGTGACCACCGCGCGTAGCTCGTCCAGGTACGCCTGCGCCTGCACGGTCAGCGGGACCGAGGTGTGGGCGATCCACCCGATCTCGATGCTTTCGTCGACGTCGAGCGGGATGGCGACGATCTCGGGGTCCAGGTCATCGCTGATGAGCCCGGTGGAGATCGTGTACCCACCGAGGCCGATCATGAGGTTGAAGATCGTCGCCCGGTCCGAGACGCGGATCTCCCGTTTGCTCGACATCGTCGACAGGATCTCCTCCGCCAGGTAGAAGGAGTTGTTCGCACCCTGGTCGAACGTCAGTCGGGGCAGGTCCGCCAGGTCGGCGAGGGTCGCGCGCTTGCGCGACGCGAGCGGGTTCCGCCGGGCGACGAAGATGTGCGGCCGGGCGACGAACAGCGGGGTGAACACGACGCCGGCGTCCCGCATCAGCTTGCCGAGGACCTGTCGGTTGAAGTCGTTCCGGTAGAGGATGCCGACCTCGCTGCGCAGCGTGCGGACGTCCTCGATGATGTCCCAGGTGCGGGTCTCACGGAGCGAGAACTCGTACTCGTCCGCGGCCGCCGCCTCGACCATGCGGACGAAGGCCTCCACGGCGAACGAGTAGTGCTGCGCCGACACCCCGAGCAGCCGACGTGACGGCTGCCCGCCGACGTAGCGCTGCTCGAGCAGGGAGACCTGTTCGACGACCTGCCGGGCGTACCCGAGGAACTCGACCCCGTCGACGGTGAGCACGACCCCACGGGCCGAGCGGGTGAACAGAGGGCGACCGATCCGCGTCTCCAGGTCCTTCATCGCCGCAGAAAGGGTCGGCTGGGCGACGTAGAGCAGATCGGCCGCTGCACTGATCGAGCCCTCGGTCGCGACCTCGATGAAGTAGCGGAGCTGCTGCAGGGTGATGTCGTTCGAGACCCGGGCCATAGGCGCAGGCTATACCGGCGCATAGCGTCTCGGTATTACCTGATGACCCGGGCCTCCCGTCATGCTCATGGGATGGCGAATGACCTGACCTTCAGCATCACGCGGACGCGGTTCGACGAGGACTACTCCCCCGCCGACAGCTCCCGGCTGACCACGAACTTCGCCAACCTGGCGCGCGGCGAGCACCGTCAGCAGAACCTCCGTGCTGCGATGGCGATGATCGACGGGCGCGCGAACGACCTCGCCGGGGTGCATGACCGCTACCGCCTGGAACTCGACATCGTGTCCGCCGCGCTGGCGTTCTCCGACGGTGGATCAGACGCCGAGTTCCCGCTGCTCGAGATGCTCGACGTCACGATCGTCGACCAGCACACTGGCGAGCGCCACCACGGCATCCTCGGCAACAACTTCTCGTCGTACCTGCGCGACTACGACTTCTCGGTGCTGCTGCCGTCATCGGCGGGCTTGCCGTCCGACTTCGGGGCGCTGCACGGGGCGCTCTTCCAGCGCTTCCTGGAGTCATCCGCGTTCCACTCGACTTTCAGTGCCGAGCCCGTCGTCTGCATCAGCGTCTCGACGAGCCAGACCTACCGCCGGACCGGGTACGTCCACCCCGTCCTCGGCGCCGAGTACGAGCACGAGCACTCCTCGCTCACCGACGACTACTTCGGCCGGATGGGCATGCGGGTCCGGTACTTCCAGCCCGCCGGAGCGTCAGCCCCGCTCGCGTTCTACACGCGCGGCGACCTGACCGGCGACTACACGGACCTCCAGCTCATCGGCACGATCGCCACCATGGAGACGTTCCAGAAGATCTACCGCCCGGAGATCTACGCCGCGAACACCCCGGCCGGGAGCACCTACCGCCCCACTCTCGACCACACCGACTTCACGCCCACTCCGGTCACCTACGACCGTGAGGAGCGCAGCCGCCTCGGGATCACCCAGGGCCGGTGGACCGAGGAGCACCTCGTCAAGCCGCACCACGCGCTCCTCTCGCGTTTCGCTGCCGACTCCGTACCCGCCCGCTGACCGACTGGACCATCACCTCCATGAGCTCTCTCCTCCCCACCTCGATCGTCGGCAGCCTGCCGAAACCCTCCTGGCTCGCCGAGCCCGAACGACTCTGGTCCCCGTGGGAGCTCGAGGGCGCAGCGCTGACCGAGGGCAAGCAGGACGCACTCCGCTCCGCCGTGCACGAGCAGGAGCGCCGCGGCATCGACATCGTCAGCGACGGCGAGCAGACCCGCAAGCACTTCGTCACGACGTTCATCGAGCACCTGGACGGTGTCGACCTCGACCGCAAGGAGACCGTCCGGATCCGCGACCGGTACGACGCGGCCGTCCCGACCGTCGTCGGTGCCGTCAGCCGTCGAGCGCCCGTGTTCGTGGACGACGCCCGCTTCCTGCGCGCGCAGACCGACCGCCCGATCAAGTGGGCGCTCCCCGGCCCGATGACGATGATCGACACCCTCTCCGACCAGCACTACAAGAGTCGCGAGAAGCTGGCGTGGGAGTTCGCCACGATCCTCAACCAGGAGGCACGCGAGCTGCAGGACGCCGGCGTCGACGTCATCCAGTTCGATGAGCCCGCTTTCACCGTCTTCCACGACGAGGTGCAGGACTGGGGCGTCGCCGCACTCGAACGCGCAGCCGAGGGCCTTCGCGTCGAGACCGCCGTGCACATCTGTTACGGCTACGGCATCGAGGCGAACAACAGGTGGAAGGAGACGCTCGGGGCCGAGTGGCGCCAGTACGAGCGGTCGTTCCCGCTCCTGCAGCAGTCGTCGATCGACATCGTGTCGTTGGAGTGCATCCACTCCCACGTGCCGCTCGAACTCGTCGAGCTCATCCGCGGGAAGAAGGTCATGCTCGGCGCGATCGACGTCGCCACCGAGGCCGTCGAGACCCCGGAGGAGGTCGCGGAGGTGCTCCGCCGTGCGCTGGAGTTCGTCGATGCGGACAAGCTCATCCCCAGCTCCAACTGCGGGATGGCTCCGCTGGCGCGGGGTGCGGCGCTGGACAAGCTCGGTGCGTTGTCAGCCGGCGCGGACATCGTCCGCAACGAGCTCGTCGGCGCCGACGTCCCGTCGGGACGCTAGACGCTACCGGTCACAGGGCGGCTCCCTCCGGAAGATGGAGAGCCGCCCTGTTCGTTGCGTCCGCGGGATGCTTGGCTCTCGATCCGGCCTGGAGGCGCGGCTGCCGTTCGACTGACAGGTCGCGTTGGTACTGGTGTCACCCCTCACCGCATCCGCGAACCGGATCGCCGTCGGAGCGGCGAGTGGATCGACGCGAGCAAACGATGATGATCGTCGCGAACACTGCAGCGGCGATCCAGGTCCCGACGCCGAGCGGCCCCGCGAGGGCGAGGTCCGGCGGGTACTTCGCAGAGGAGAACAGCAGCACCAGACCGCACGCTGCGTTGAACGCGCCGTGCCCGAGCACGGCGGGCCAGACCGAACCACTCCAGATCCGGAGCCAGCCGAGGAACGTGCCGACGGCGGTGGCTCCGACGATCATCAGGAAGACCCCCCACAGGTCTGGACGATCGAAGTTGTAGCCCAGCAAGACGATCGGCGCGTGCCAGACGCCCCACACGACGCCGGTGATCAGAACGGCCGGCCAGTCGCCGAGAGGTCGTAGGGCAGGGAGCAGAAGACCTCGCCACCCGACTTCCTCTCCGAATGCGAGTACCCCCGTTCAGAGGGGCGGCGATCGGGATCGAGATGACCTGCACGAGGACGAGAACTCCGATCGGCAGAAGGTCCCGCGCTTCTTCGGGAAGCATCGCGGCAAACCCACTGAACGTCTCGAGGTCGAGGCGGACGAGATGCAGGAGCGCGGCGACTGCGATGCCGGCGATGACGACGAGTGGCAGCAGGACGATGCCGCCCAGTGAGAAGCGCAGGAGCTTTCCGACCGGTCGGAGCGGGACGATTCCGAGCTGCCGGACAGCCTGCCGCACCGGAACGCGTTGCTGCAGCAGCACGACGATCGCTGCTGCAGCGCAGGGTGTGAACATCATCGTCGGCAGGACCCACAGCGCGTGCACCGAAGCCAAGCCCTTCGGATCGATCCACAGCGGCAGGCTGACGAGCCATCCGAAGCCCCAGGCCAGGAACGTGAAGATCAGGATCGGCTTCCAGCGGACCTCCGCTGCCACTGACCCGGGAACGACAATGCCATCACTATGAAGCATCAGGTGCCTTCCGGACTGCTCGTTGCGCAGCGGCGACGCTCCACGACCCCCCCCCGGACAGCAGCACAGCAGCCTGGTGCCCTCGGCGCCACGCTGCAGCATCGTGCATCGTCGCTCGCGTACGAACACCGACGAACGAGTTCCGGCCGATGACACCCCCTGCGGGCAGCACGACGAAGACCGCTGTCACCACCGCCGCAACCATCTCGACGAAGACCACCGTCTACCCCTTCTCCAGAACGGCCGAGCGCGCGCCTGGCCGTGAAGACGGCTGCTGCGCCAACTGATCTTTCACCGGCCAGATCCTGCATGTCAAGAAGAGCTGGTGCAAGCTGCTCTCCATGAAGAGGTGGATCCGCATCCCCGTCGTTGTCGGCGGTGCTGCTGCCACGGCGTACGGGTGCCTGTACCTGAGCCCGCTGCTGACCGGCTGGATGGGAGCAGCCACACTCTGAATGGCGACGACGCGCTGGAGCTCCGGCGAGCCGCTCGAGCTCCCTGTCGGCACAGAGATCGATCCCGCAGACGTCCGGAGGTACCGCGAAGACCATCCCGGAGTCTCGATCGAGCGAGCAGCCGCCGCCGTCGCCAGAGCGTCAGCAGCTCAACCGAACGGGCACGACGAGACGCATCGTTGAACAGCGAAGGCCCAGCAGGCCGAAGCCCGCGGGCGTCACGACGATCCAGGCGGGCTCGTGAAGCGCTCGGGCGCGCCTCGCGGTCACTGACACAAGCGGGTCAGGCCAGGAGCGTTGACTACCTCCATGATCACCAAGAGCATGATCCACGAGGTCGAGAGCGCGACCGTCCGAGACCGCGACGGTGCCTCGGTCGGCAAGGTCGCGCAGGTGTTCCCCGCCGCGGACGGCAGCGCTGCGTTCGTCAGCGTCGCCACAGGACTCTTCGGGGGTCACACCGCGCTCGTCCCGGTGGAGGACGCCACGTTCGACGGCACGGACCTGCACGTCGGGTACGCGAAGAGCGCGATCAAGGGAGCACCCTCCCCCGGAGTCGGAAACGCTCTGTCCGCCACCGAGGCGAACGCCGCCCGCAAGCACTTCGGGTTGTCCCCCAGCGGCAAGGCCATCGGAGACATGGGCGACCCGCACGAGAACCTCGACCAGGCTGGTACCGGCCCTGCGGGCGCAGACGACACCGAGGGCGCGGGCACGACGCCACCGGCGTGAGCAGCGCCGGCGAGTGACCCGACCCGTCGGGACGGAGCTGACGGTACTGCTCCGTCTGGTCGGCCTGGAGGCGCGGTGCCAGCTGGCACCGCGCCTCCAGTCAGGCACACGGTCGCGAACACGCGACGGCGATGCCGCTACCACTCACATGTTCGCGATGAGCCGGAGCGTGTAACCGTCGGGAACCGTCTGGTGTTCGACGTAGTGCATGAACACCGGCGCCGCCTGGTCGGCCGTGAACAGCTCCGCCGGGTGCCGCGGCTCGTGAGCAGCCTGCACGTCGATGGTCTCCGTGAGCGGTTCCGACAGGTCGTGGTCACGGCCGACGATGTAGAAGCGGTACTCGCCGTCGTCCTCACGACGGCGGAGCTCGACGCTCATCTTCTCCGCGGTGCCGCCAGCCTGCAGGTACGAGTCGCCGTACTGCTCTTCGGCGGGTCCAGGGTTGAACATCCAATTGGCGTCGTCGGGGCACCACCAGATCAGCCACGCGAACTGCTCGTCGTTGTCGAGCAACCCCAGCCTGCGGCGTACCTGATCAGGCATCGGCCGGAAGGTGTCCTGCAAGATGCTGCTGACACTGCCGTTGCTCATTGTGATGATCATTCGCTGGCGCGGCCGTTCGCTACCGCGAGGATCGACTTGCCGCTGTTCGACCGTGCCGGGATGCAGGTCTGGTTGCCGAGGTCGTCGAGGGCCATCTGGCGATTCTCGCAGGGGCGAATCGATGACCACCACCTCGTCCGCGTCGACCGGTAGCGGATCATGGTCCGGACGTTCGCGAGGAAGCGCATTCGGAGTGCGTCAGACTCGACACGTGGATGGCGAGCTTGGTCGGATCCTCGTCCGTGCGGCGACCGGTGACGACGTGGAGGCGGTGCTCGACGTTCAGCTCCGCTCACCGGGACGGTCCGCATCGGCACACTTCAGGCAGCACGTCAGCGCGGGGATCGCTGACGAGTCGGTACTCGTCCTGATCGCCACTGTCGGCCCCGAGACTGTGGCGTGGGCGATGACCACCCACTTCGACGAGTCTGAAGGCCTGGCGCCCGCCGGGTACTACCTGACGGGCGTGACCGTTGCACCGGAGTGGCGTCGCAAGGGCGTGGGCGGGCTCCTGGTGCAAGCACGGTTGAACTGGATCGGAGAGCGCGACACGAAGGCGTTCTTCTTCACGAATGCCTGTAACGACGGATCGATCAAGTTGCACGAGCGATACGGATTCCGACCCGTCGCTCACGGAGCGCGGTTCCGCGGGGTGTCCTTCGAAGGAGGCCGAGGAATCCTGTTCGAGGCCGATCTGACGCACCGCGACAGCAGAACGCCCCGCCGGCCGAAGCCAGCGGGGCGTCCCCACAAGTGACCGGACTCAGAAGTCCCAGTCCTCGTCCTCAGTGCTCTCCGCCTTGCCGATGACATACGACGAACCGGAGCCCGAGAAGAAGTCGTGGTTCTCGTCCGCGTTGGGCGACAGCGCCGACAGGATCGCCGGGTTCACGTCCGTCGTCTCCTTGGGGAACATCGGCTCGTAGCCCAGGTTCATCAGCGCCTTGTTGGCGTTGTAGTGCAGGAACTTCTTGACGTCCTCGGTCAGCCCGACCTGGTCGTAGAGGTCCTGCGTGTACTGGATCTCGTTCTCGTACAGCTCGAACAGCAGGCTGAACGTGTAGTCCTTGATCTCCTGCTTGCGCTCCTCGGAAGCGCCCTCGAGGCCCTTCTGGAACTTGTACCCGATGTAGTACCCGTGGACGGCTTCGTCGCGGATGATCAGGCGGATCAGGTCAGCGGTGTTCGTGAGCTTCGCGCGCGAGGACCAGTACATCGGCAGGTAGAAGCCGGAGTAGAACAGGAACGACTCGAGCAGGGTCGACGCGACCTTGCGCTTCAGGGGGTCGTCGCCGGTGTAGTAGTCGAGGACGATCTGTGCCTTCTTCTGCAGGTTCACGTTCTCGGTGGACCAGCGGAAGGCGTCGTCGATCTCGGGCGTCGACGCCAGGGTCGAGAAGATCGACGAGTAGCTCTTGGCATGCACCGACTCCATGAACGCGATGTTCGTGTAGACGGACTCCTCGTGCGGGGTGATCGCGTCGGGGATCAGGCTGATCGCGCCGACGGTGCCCTGGATGGTGTCCAGGAGCGTCAGACCCGTGAACACGCGCATGGTGAGCTGCTGCTCCTCGGGCGTGAGGGTGTTCCACGACTGCACGTCGTTCGACAGCGGCACCTTCTCGGGCAGCCAGAAGTTGTTGACGAGGCGGTTCCAGACCTCGACGTCCTTCTCGTCCTGGATGCGGTTCCAGTTGATCGCGCTGACCGAACGGATCAGCGGGACGGCTTTGCCGGTGGCGTGGACCGGGTCGGTGAGAGTCATTGCTTCTTCCGGAATTGAGATGGTGACGAATCGAAGGCCGGGAGGCGCGGTGCGGGCTGGCACCGCGCCTCCAGGCCGGGGGCGGTCGCGTCAGCGACCGAGACGACGCAGCATGCACGACGCCGGAGGCGTCACAACATGCACGAAACGCAGCCCTCGACCTCGGTGCCCTCGAGGGCGAGCTGGCGCAGACGGATGTAGTAGATCGTCTTGATGCCCTTGCGCCATGCGTAGATCTGCGCCTTGTTGATGTCACGCGTGGTGGCGGTGTCCTTGAAGAACAGCGTCAGGGACAGGCCCTGGTCCACGTGCTGCGTCGCCGCGGCGTACGTGTCGATGATCTTCTCGGCACCGATCTCGTACGCGTCCTGGTAGTAGTCCAGGTTGTCGTTCGTCATGAACGGCGCCGGGTAGTAGACGCGGCCGAGCTTGCCTTCCTTGCGGATCTCGATCTTCGACGCGATCGGGTGGATCGACGACGTCGAGTGGTTGATGTACGAGATCGAACCGGTCGGCGGGACGGCCTGCAGGTTCTGGTTGTAGATGCCGTGCTCCTGGATGGACGCCTTCAGCGCCTTCCAGTCGTCCTGCGTCGGGATGGTGATGTTCGCGTTGTCGAACAGCGACGCGACGCGGGCGGTGGCCGGCGTCCAGACCTGGTCGGTGTACTTGTCGAAGAACTCACCCGACGCGTACTTCGAGTCGCGGAAGCCGTCGAAGGTCTCCCCGGTCTCGATCGCGATGTTGTTCGAGGCGCGCAGGGCGTGGAACAGCACCGTGTAGAAGTAGATGTTCGTGAAGTCGATGCCCTCTTCGGAGCCGTAGTAGACACGCTCACGAGCCAGGTAGCCGTGCAGGTTCATCTGGCCGAGGCCGATGGCGTGCGACTTGTCGTTGCCGTCCTCGACACTGCGGACCGAGGTGATGTGGGACATCTGCGAGACCGAGGTCAGGCCGCGGATGGCGGTCTCGATGGTCTTGCCGAAGTCCGGCGAGTCCATCGTCAGCGCGATGTTCAGCGAGCCGAGGTTGCAGGAGATGTCCTTGCCGATCTCCTTGTACGAGAGGTCCTCGTTGAAGGTGGTCGGGGTGTTGACCTGCAGGATCTCCGAGCACAGGTTCGACATGTTGATCCGGCCCTTGATCGGGTTGGCCTTGTTCACCGTGTCCTCGAACACGATGTACGGGTAGCCCGACTCGAACTGGATCTCCGCGATGGTCTGGAAGAACTCGCGCGCCTTGATCTTCGTCTTCTTGATGCGCGAGTCGTCGACCATCGCGCGGTAGTTCTCGGAGATCGGGACGTCGCCGAACGGGACGCCGTAGACCTTCTCGACGTCGTACGGCGAGAACAGGTACATGTCCTCGTTGTTCTTCGCGAGCTCGAACGTGATGTCCGGCACGACGACGCCGAGCGACAGCGTCTTGATGCGGATCTTCTCGTCGGCGTTCTCGCGCTTGGTGTCGAGGAACTTCATGATGTCCGGGTGGTGGGCGCTGAGGTAGACCGCGCCGGCACCCTGACGCGCACCGAGCTGGTTCGCGTAGGAGAAGGAGTCTTCCAGCAGCTTCATCACGGGGATGATGCCCGAGGACTGGTTCTCGATCTGCTTGATCGGGGCGCCGGCCTCGCGGATGTTGGAGAGCAGCAGGGCCACGCCGCCGCCGCGCTTCGAGAGCTGCAGCGACGAGTTGATCCCGCGCGAGATCGACTCCATGTTGTCCTCGATGCGGAGGAGGAAGCAGGAGACGAGTTCGCCGCGCTGGGCCTTCGCGGTGTTGAGGAACGTCGGGGTTGCGGGCTGGAAGCGGCCGGCGATGATCTCCTCGACGAGGTCGATCGCGAGCTGCTCGTTGCCCTGCGCCAGGCCGAGGGCCGTCATCACGACGCGGTCCTCGAAGCGCTCGAGGTAGCGCTTGCCGTCGAACGTCTTGAGCGTGTAGCTCGTGTAGTACTTGAACGCACCGAGGAACGTCTGGAAGCGGAACTTCTTCGAGTACGCCAGGTCGTTGAGCCGCTGGATGAAGTCCATCGAGTACTGGTCGATGGTCGCCTGCTCGTAGTACTCGTTCTCGACCAGGTAGTCCAGCCGCTCCTTCAGGTTGTGGAAGAAGACGGTGTTCTGGTTGACGTGCTGCAGGAAGAACTGCTTGGCCGCCTCACGATCCTTGTCGAACTGGATGTTCCCGTCCGCGTCGTAGAGGTTGAGCATCGCGTTGAGGGAGTGGTAGTCCATCCCCGTCTGCGGCGACGTCAGATCGACGTCTGCAACTGCTGCGTCCAAAATGCTTCCAATCCTGAGTTGACCGCCACCACGTCGTCGGGGGTCCCGAAGACTTCGAAGCGGTAGAGAACGGGGACTCCGCACTTGCGCGCGACGATGTCCCCGGCGAGGCCGAACGCCTCACCGAAGTTGGTGTTCCCACCGACGACGACGCCCCGGATCAGAGCCCGGTTGTGTTCGTCGTTGAGGAACTTGATGACCTGCTTGGGGACCGCTCCGTGTCCGTTGCCGCCACCGTAGGTGGGGAGGACCAGGACGTAAGGCTCGTCCACACGGAGGGGTTCCTCACTCGCGTGCAGCGGGATCCGGTCGGCGTCCTGGCCGAGCTTCTCCACGAACCGGGCAGTGTTGCCCGAGACACTCGAGAAGTAGACGAGGCGGCTCATGGTGCGCTCCCTGACGAGGTGCGGACTGCGGACCGGAGGGGTGCGGCGGGGGCGGGACGAGCCTCCAGGCTGTCCTTCCGCCGCCGGGCGACGCGGGCCGGACGGCCCGCGAGGCGTCAGGCCAGTTCGGCGCTGAGGGTGGCGATCTTGTCGGGGCGGAAGCCCGACCAGTGGTCGTCGTCGGTCACGACGACGGGGGCCTGCATGTAGCCGAGGCTCTTGACGTGCTCGAGCGCTGCTTCGTCCGTGGAGACGTCGTGCACTTCGTACTCGATGCCCTTGTTGTCGAGGGCGCGGTACGTCGCAGTGCACTGGACGCAAGACGGCTTGGTGTACACGGTGACGGCCATGATCTCCCCTGGTTCTGGGCCCGGTTGGAGGCCCGTCGTTCTGGTGCTGTGTTGTCGATGACGCTACTACATGTAGTGCCCGATGGACGGATGGACCACTAGAGGAAGTGTTACACCCCTGTAGTTTCCACAACGTCATCCACAGTCTGTGGATTCCCGCGAGGCCCGGTTTTCCGCCACTCTGCCACCGCCCACCGACACTTCCCACACCCTGTTGGGGGCACCTGTCCACGGATGTGGAAACTGCACGCCCGGCGTGTCTGAGAACGTCCAGCGGACAGTGGTCCGACACCCCGCCGACGGCTGCGCCCCCGCTCGGGGGCCACCGCTCTCCGGCTCGGGTGACACCCCTCTCCACACCCGCCGCAACGCGGTCCGTCCGGTCCGTACACTCGTCTCGTGAGCGCGTACGGGTCCCTTCTGAAGACGCCCGGGGTCGGCCGGGTCATCGCCGCGCAACTCACCGCGCGCTTCCCGTTCGGCATGCTGTCGCTGGCGTACCTGCTGCACGTCGAGCACATCTTCGACTCGTACGGCGCCGCCGGCCTCGTCCTCGCGACGACCAGCATCGGTCAGGCCCTCGCCGGGCCCCTCACCAGCCGCTGGATGGGCCGCTGGGGCATGCGCCCCGTGCTGATCCTGACGAGCATCGTGGCGTTCCTGACCATGGGCGTCATCGCCTTCTTCGTGATGCCGCTCTGGGCGTACGTCGTGATCGGCTTCGTCGGAGGCCTGGCGGTCCCGCCGGTGCAGCCCGCGGTCCGCACCATCTACCCGAAGATGGTCACGTCCTCGCAGCTCACCCCGCTGTTCTCCCTCGACGCCAGTGCGCAGGAGCTGATCTGGGTCGCCGGCCCGGTCATCACCACGTTCGTCGCGACGCAGATCGGCACGGTCGAGGCGATCGTCGTCGCGATGGTGTTCCTGCTCATCGGCTGCACGTGGTTCATCGCCTCCCCCGAGCTCGGCCGCGTCCGCATCCCCCGCTCGAAGCGCGCGTTCGGTGTCGTCATGAAGCGGCCGTCGGTCGTCGTCGCCACCGTCACGGGCCTGCTGCTCATCGGCGCGTGCTCCGCGGTGGAGGCCAGCGTCACCAGCGTCTTCGGCGAGGGCAGCCCGAACGCCGGCATCGTCCTCGCCGTCTTCGCGGTCGGCTCGCTCGCGGGCGGGTTGGCGCTCGGCCACCGTCCGATCTCGCAGAACGCCCTCTGGCTGCGCATGACGATCGTGTTCGTCGGACTCGTGCTCGCGGTCGGCAACCCGACGTTCTGGTGGCTCTGCATCTCCCTCGTCATCGCGGGCGCCGGCATCGCCCCCGCCCTGACGGTGATGTTCGGCTCGGTCTCCGCCACGGTCAAGTTCTCCGACACGGCCGAGGCGTACGGCTGGATGGGGACCGGCCAGCTCATCGGAGCCGCCGGTGGGTCCGCGGTCGCCGGCTTCCTCATCGACAGCAACGGTCCGAGCGGCGGCCTGATGGTCGGCGCCGTCATGGCCGCGGCCGGCGTGGTGTTCCCCCTGGTCATGCGCCGCTGGCTGCCCGACCTGCGCGGTCGCGACGCCAGTCCACTGCCCGACACCGAGCCGGTCCACCTCCCCACCTGATCCGTCCGGCCTGCGTTCTCCACAGGTCGGACTGGAGGCCCGCCCCACCCCCGTCATGCCGGGCAGGATGGGTGCATGGTCACCTCGATCCCTCTCCGCGACGGCCGGAGCATCCCCACCATCGGCTTCGGCGTCTACAAGGTCGACGACGTCGAGGCAGCGACGGCCGTCGGGCTGGCGCTGGACGCCGGGTACCGCCACGTGGACACGGCCGAGATGTACGGCAACGAGCGGGGCGTCGGGCAGGCGCTCCGGGCCTCCGCGCTCGAACGTGACGACGTGTTCGTGACCACGAAGGTGTGGAACGACCACCAGGGCCGCGACGGCACGCTCCGGGCGTTCGACGCCAGTCTCGAGCGGTTGGGGCTCGACGTGGTCGACCTGTACCTGATCCACTGGCCGGCGGCGGCGAACGACCGCTACGTCGAGACCTGGCGGACGCTCGTCGAACTCCGAGCGTCCGGGCGGGCGCGCAGTGTCGGCGTCTCGAACTTCCAGGTGCCCCACCTCGAACGGATCATCGACGAGACCGGTGAGGTCCCGGCGGTCAACCAGGTCGAGCGGCACCCGTGGTTGCCGCAGCGCGAGCTGATGGCGTTCCACGAGCAGCACGACATCGTCACCGCGGCGTGGTCGCCCCTCGGTCGCGGACGGCTCATCGAGGACCCGGTGCTCGTCGGCATCGCTGCTGCCCACGACGTCAGCGTGGCGCAGGTGCTCGTGCGGTGGAACGTGCAGCAGGGGGTCGTCGTGCTGCCGAAGTCGGTGACGCCGTCGCGCATCCGCTCGAACCTCGATGTCGACGGCTTCGTGCTGACGGACGACGAGCTCGCTGCGATCGCGGCCCTGGAGTCCGGCCAGCGAACGGGCTCCCACCCCGACTCCGTCGCCTGACCGCGCGGCCCGCCGCCGCGCTGCACGCAAAACACCGGTGTTCGTCAGTCGCGCCGCGCAATCACGCGGTGTCTCCGGCGAACACCGGTGTTTCGAGAAAGCCCAGCGCCGCTCGGGCGGCCCAGCGCCGCTCGGGCGGCCCGGCGCTCAGCCCTGCCGGTCCTCCTCGGACTGCCACGGCAGGTGCAGGTCGCCCGGCTCGGGCTCGACGTCACCGGCGTCGTCCGCGCCACCGGTCCCCGGGGCGGCGACGATCCGCGAGGGGTCGATGCCGTCCGCGCGCAGGTCGTCGTCGTCGCGCTGCTCCGTCTGCGACGCGTCCATCTCCCGCTCGCTCGAGGGGCTGTACGACGTGTCGGCGGCCCGCTGCTCGCTGCCGCTCACCCCGTCGACGTCGTCGCTGTGCGCTGCCGAGGCCAGGGCGTCGGAGCGGTCCCGGTCGTCGGAGTGCTCGGGGCCTGCGATGTCGTTGCTCATGGTGGTTCCTCCCGTTTCCCCGAACGCTAGGCGGCAGCGCGCCCCGGACTCCCAGGCCGTCGGGCCGATCGGGGCACAACCACCCGCTGCGTGCTCCAGTACCGTCGAAGCGTGATGGATCCTCGTGCAGACCGGGGAGGTGCCTCCTGCCCCACCGACTCGGCGACACCCGAGCAGCGGGCCCTCGTCGAGCAGCACCTCCGCCGGAGCGAACAGCTCCTCTGGATCGGCGAGAGCGACCCGCAGCGGATGTTCGTCGACGCCGACCGGTGGCTGATCCCGTCCAACGCCTTCTTCCTGGTCGTGGTGACGACCTTCCTCGTGGGAGCGGCGCGATCGCAGGCGCACCCGGGAGTCCTGGTGCTGCTGTCTGCCCTCGTCCTGGTCGCCCTGCACCTCTGCGCTGGTCGGTTCCTCGTGAAGCGCCACCGCAAGCGCACGGACGTCTACGCCGTGACGACGGAGCGGGCACTCGTCACGAACGGACGGAGGACACGCGAGACCGATGCTCGCCGCACCGACTGGTACGTGGACCGGACGGCCGAGCACGTCACCGTGCGGTGGGACGACGTCAGCGACCTCGACACGCTCTTCCTGGGCGGAAGCGCGTCGGCACAGCAGTACGCCAACACGGGCCTCGATGGCATGCCCGGCATGCGGGAGGACTTCGCGATGTACGACGTCATCGACGGCGACGGGCTGGTCGCCGCACTCCGCCGGACGTCCGGGCGCTGACCACGGCCGGGAGGCACGCCGCACCCCCGCAGGTCCGTTACGCTCGTCGGGCACTCGCCACCACCAGGAGGTCCCACCGTGACGATCGTCGCCGCCGCTGACGGCTCAGCCCTCGGCAACCCCGGCCCTGCAGGCTGGGCCTGGTACGTGGACGACGACCGCTGGGCTGCCGGCGGCTGGCCCCGCGGCACCAACAACCAGGGCGAGCTGACCGCTGTCCTGCAGCTCCTCAAGGCCACGAAGGACTCGGGCGAGCCGCTGCACATCCTCTGCGACAGCCAGTACGCCATCAAGGCCTGCACCGAGTGGCTCGCCGGGTGGAAGCGCAAGGGGTGGCGGAAGGCCGACGGCAAGCCGGTCCTCAACGTGGAGATCATCCAGGAGCTCGACGCCGAGCTGCAGGGCCGCAAGGTGACGTTCGAGTGGGTCCGTGGGCACATGGGCCACGAGATGAACGAAGCCGCTGACGTCCGTGCCCGTGGTGCGGCGACGGCGTACCAGAACCGCACCGAGGTCCCGACGGGCCCGGGCTGGCCGGGCGTCGACGTCCCGGAGCCGGCGGCGATCCGCGAGGTCGCCCCGCCCGCGACGCTCTTCTAGACCGCACGGCAGACGACAGACGCCAGACGCCGAATGACAGACAGCGAGGGCGGGACCGATCGGTCCCGCCCTCGCTGTCTGTCGCTCTGGACTCAGTAGGTGCCGTCGCGGCGGTCCTGCTGGGTGATCTGTTCGCCCGAGGCCGGGTCGACGCCGGAGCGCGTCGTGGTGGTGGTCCGGCGTCCGCCGAAGCCGACCGCCAGGCTGATGATGAGCAGGACGACGCCGGCGGCCATCAGGATGTAGCCGATGAGCCGCAGGTCGATGCCGGCGACCTGGTAGTCGACCGCGAACGCGACGATGGCGCCGATCACGATCAAGGCGATGCTGGAGCCGATTCGCATGGGGGTTCCTTCCGTGGGCTGCGGCTGACCGTACCCGGTCGGCTGCCCACGTGTTCCGGCCACACACCGCGTGCGTTCCGCGGCGACCGGCCCGCTCGTCTCAGTCGACGTCGACCTCGGCCCACCCGTCGAAACGGCCGATCTCGGTGACACGGACCACGGCCTCCCCCGCGTCGTCCGAAGCGTCGAGGTCGATGGTCGCCGAGAACCCGAAGTCCTTGTCGCCCGCCGGGTCGGCGAATATCTGTCGCGCGCGCCAGGTCCGCCCCTGCTCGGAGAGCACGAGGTACTGCATGGACCGGGCCTCGGCGTCGATGCCGATCGTGTCGTGCTCGTCGTAGTACTCCTCGAGCACGGCGTCCCACGCGTCCTGGTCGAACCCGGCGGTGGCGTCGAGTTCGCCGAGGCCCTCGATGTCGTCCCGCGCGGCCAGCAGCACCCGCTGGAACAGGGCGTTGCGGACCAGGACCCGGAAGGCCCGGACGTTGCCGGTGAGTCGGGCGGGCTGCGGCGGCGCGATCTCCTCGTGTTCGGCCTCGGCGAGCACGATGTCCCCGTTCATCAGCGCCTCCCACTCGTCGACGAGCGAGGAGTCGACCTGGCGCACGAGTTCGCCGAGCCACTCGATGATGTCGTCGAGCTCCTGGGTGCGGTGCTCGTCCGCGATGGTCTGACGCATGGTGCGGTAGGCGTCGGACAGGTACCGCAGGACCAGCCCTTCGGAGCGGGTGAGCTGGTAGAAGCGCACGTAGTCGCCGAAGGTCATCGCCCGCTCGTACATGTCGCGGACGACGGACTTCGGGGACAGCGAGAAGTCGAGCACCCAGGGCTGTTCGTCGGCGTAGCTCTCGTACGCGGCGGTGAGCAGTTCGTCGAGCGGCTTGGGCCAGGTCACCGCTTCGAGGAGCTCCATCCGCTCGTCGTACTCGATGCCCTCCTGCTTCATCCGGGCGACCGCCTCGCCCCGTTCCTTGAACTGCTGCTGCGACAGGATCGCCCGCGGGTCGTCGAGGGTGGCCTCGACGATGGACACCATGTCGAGGGCGAAGGTCGGTGACGCGGGGTCGAGCAGTTCGAAGGCGGCGAGCGCGAACGGCGACAGCGGCTGGTTGAGCGCGAAGTTCGCCTGCAGGTCGACGGTGAGCCGGTAGGTGCCGTCGACCTTCTCGATCACCCGTGCGTTGACGAGGGTCCGGGCGATGGTCAGGGCCCGGCGGGCCATCGCGAGCTGTCGGGCGCGGGGTTCGTGGTTGTCGTAGACGAGCGAGCGGACATCCTCGAAGGCGTCCCCACCGCGGGCGACGACGGACAGCACCATCGCATGGGTGATCCGCATCCGGGACGCCATCGGCTCGGGCTCGGCGCCGATCAGCCGTTCGAAGGACGCCTGCCCCCAGGACACGAAGCCCTCGGGTGCCTTCTTCCGCTTGATCTTGTTCTTCTTCTTCGGGTCGTCCCCGGCCTTGGCGACGGCACGGGCGTTCTCGATGTCGTGCTCGGGCGCTTCGGCGACGACGTCGCCCTCGGTGTCGTACCCGGCACGTCCGGCACGTCCGGCGATCTGGTGGAACTCGCGAGCGGAGAGCTGGCGCATCTTGGTGCCGTCGAACTTCGTCAGGCCGGTGAACAGCACGGCGCGGATCGGCACGTTGATGCCGACGCCCAGGGTGTCGGTGCCGCAGATGACCGGCAGTAGGCCGCGCTGGGCGAGTTGTTCGACCAGCCGTCGGTACTTCGGCAGCATGCCGGCGTGGTGGACGCCGATGCCCGCGCGGATCAGGCGCGACAGGGTCTGTCCGAACCCGGCGCTGAAGCGGAAGCCGGCGATGGCCTCGGCGATCTGGTCGCGGCGTTCGCGCGTGGCGACCTTGGCCGACATGAGCGCCTGGGCGCGTTCGAGGGCGGCGGCCTGGGCGAAGTGCACGATGTAGACCGGCGCCTTGCCCTCCTCCAGCAGGCGCTCGACGGTCTCCTGCACCGGGGTCATCACGTACTCGTACTCGAGCGGCACGGGGCGGGAGACGCCGGTGACCCGTGCGGTCGGGCGTCCGGTCCGGCGGGAGAGGTCGTCCGCGATGGTCGTGACGTCGCCGAGGGTGGCGGACATGAGCAGGAACTGTGCCCGTTCGAGCACGAGCAGCGGCACCTGCCAGGCCCAGCCACGGTCGGCATCGCCGTAGAAGTGGAACTCGTCCATCACCACGACGTCGACGTCGGCGTCGGGTCCTTGGCGTAGCGCCAGGTTCGCGAGGATCTCGGCGGTGCAGCAGACGATCGGGGCGTCGGCGTTCACTGCCGAGTCGCCCGTGACCATGCCGACGTTCTGGGCGCCGAACAGGTCGACGAGCTGGAAGAACTTCTCGGAGACCAGGGCCTTGATCGGCGCGGTGTAGTAGCTGCGCTTGCCCTCCGCGAGTGCGGCGAAGTGGGCGCCGGCCGCGACGAGCGACTTGCCGGTGCCGGTCGGGGTGCTCAGGACGACGTTGGCGCCGGACACCAGCTCGATGAGGGCTTCGTCCTGCGCCGGGTACAGCGGCCGTCCGCCGGACTCTGCCCAGTCGGCGAAGGCCTGGTAGACGGCGTCGGGGTCGACGACACCGCCGGGGGCCGCCGGCATCGCGGCGACGAGCGGGGCAGCAGTGGTGGCGTCGGTCATGTGCCCATCCTCCCAGCCCGGCCGTGACCGACGGACGGGAGGCTCGACATCCGTGGACAGACCCCGCACCTTCCACAGATCCATACGGCCGCATAGACTCGCCCCGTGCGCGAACTCGGCTTCCTCTCCTTCGTCCCGAACCACGGCGGTACCGACGGTGCCGCGAGCGCCCTGGAGGACGGACTCCGGCTCTTACAGACCGCGGAGACCCTGGGCTACGGCACCGGCTGGGTCCGCGGCCGGCACTTCGAGCCGTTCCTCACGAGCCCGATGACGTTCTTCGCCGCCGCCGCCCAGCGGACCAGCACGATCGGCTTCGGCACCGCCGTGCTCGGCATGCGCTACGAGGACCCGGTGCGCCTGGCCGAAGACGCCAGCACCGTCGACCTGCTCAGTGGTGGGCGCGTACAGCTCGGCATCAGCACCGGCATCGCCGGCTACGGCCCGATCCTCGACCCGGTGTTCGGCGCCTCCGAGCGGTCCTTCCGCGACGAGGCCGAAGCCCGCGCCGCCCGACTGCTCGAGGTCCTGCACGGCGACGCCCTCGGGTCGGCGGGCAAGGGCTACGAGAGCATCCCCGCCGGCGCCGAACTCACCCTGCAGCCCCGGAGCCCCGGCCTGCTCGACCGTGTCTGGTGGGGCGGCGGCAGCATGGGCACCGCGGTCCGCACGGCCGAGAAGGGCCTGTTGCTGCACTGCTCGACCCTGAACACCGAGGACACCGGCGAGCCCTTCGCGGTGGCGCAGGCGGCTCAGATCGAGGCCTACCGCGAGCGGTTCGCCGAGCTGCACCCGGACCGGCAGGCGAAGGTCGCCGTCGGCCGCATCATCGTCCCGCTGCTCGACGACCACGACCGCGCCGTGCACGAGGAGTTCCTCACCGGGTACGCATCGGGCATGGACGACGAGGGGCGACCGCTGTCGGGCCCGCCGTTCCGCTTCAGCAAGGTGCTCTCGGGCGAGCCGGCCGCCATCGTCGACGCCCTGCGCGCCGACCCGGCAGTGGCGGCGACCGACGAGCTGGTCGTGACCCTGCCCGCCAACGGTGACGGCGCCTCCCACGAGCGGATCCTGCGGATCATCGCCGAGGAGATCGCCCCGTCGGTCCGCACCGCCTGAGCAAGCGAGCAAGCACCAACTCGAACGAGCCAACGAGCCAACGCGCGAACGCGCGAACGACCAGGAGACATCCGACGGGGCCCACGGGTCGGTGAGTCCCGTGGGCTCACCCGCCGGACGACCATCGGCGTCCCTGATCCGGACGCGATGGTGCACTCATCGTTCCACCTGCGCACCTTTTTGTCACACCTGGAGAAAGACGGGTACCGGCTGCCACAGTGCGCATCCCGGGAACGAGGATGCGCCCCCGCACCAGGTGCGGGGGCGCATCGGAACGCATCAGGACCACCGGGGCGTCATCGGCCGGATCAGGAGGCCGCGACACACACTCGGCGGTCCTTCTTCGATGCGTGCGCCGACGGTAACCAGCCGACTGGCGCACCGGCAAGCGTACCGACGTCGTCGGAGGTGGTGCGGAAAATGGACGGATGTACAGCCTCCTCAGGCGCTCCAGTCCGAGGGTCATGCCGGCAGCCGCCGCCCGGGAGGGCACTCCGCCCCCGGACGGTACAGTCGCGCCATGGCACGACGGGGTTCGTACGCGAAGGGCATCGCGAAGCGCGAGGAGATCCTCGCCGTCGCGCTCGACCGCGTCGCCACCCAGGGGTTCCGGCGGACGAGCATCCGGGACATCGCGGCCGCCGTCGGCCTCACCCAGGCCGGCTTGCTGCACTACTTCGACTCGAAGGACGACCTCTGGGTCGCGGTGCTCCGACGCCGTGACGAGGAGGACCGTGCGGCGCAGTGGGACGCGCCCGACCTCGCATCGCTCCTGGCGTCGGTCGTCCGCCACAACGCCGAGGTGCCGGGGCTGGTCCAGATGTTCGTGAACCTGTCGGCGGCGGCGGCGACCGACCCGGAACACCCGGCACACGCGTACTTCCGCGAGCGCTACGAGTCGGGTCGTGCCCGCATGACGGCCGACTTCCAGGCGATGCAGGCGGACGGGCGCCTCCGGAGCGACCTCGACCCGGCGGAACTCGCGAGCGTCCTCCTCGCCGTCGCGGACGGGCTGCAGATCCAGTGGCTCTACGACCCGAGCCGTGACATGGCGGAGCACGTCGAACTCGTCACCCGACTCGCGATGGCTCGGGTCTCGGTCGGGTCCTGACCCGGCCGGGAGGCTCACCCACCCTCCGGCGGGCAGGTACCGCCCGTACCTGGTTGCGTCCACCACCGGCAGGGCAGGATGGGCGTGACCCGACCCGGGGTCTCGACGACGAGGTGGAGTGACGCGATGACGCGTGTAGTGGTGACCGGTGGCAGCGGCAAGCTCGGACGGGCGGTCGTCCGCGACCTGGACGAGCACGGCTACGACGTCGTGCTCCTCGACCGGGTGGCCTCCCCGGACAAGCCGGAGCGGGTGCAGTTCGTCCGCACGGACCTGACCGACTACGGCCAGGTGCTCAACACGTTCCTCGGGGTCGACGACCGCTACGACTCGGTCGACGCGGTGGTGCACCTCGCGGCCGTGCCCGCGCCGGGCCAGGTGCCGGACGTCGCGCTCATCACGAACAACGTGACCGCGTCGATCAACGTGTTCCACGCTGCCCGCGCAGCCCGCATCCGGAACGTGGTGTGGGCCTCCAGTGAGACGCTCCTGGGGATCCCGATGGGCGAGCACCACCCGCCCTACCTGCCCGTCGACGAGGAGTTCGCGGTCCGGCCGCAGTCGTCGTACTCGCTCGGCAAGGCGGTGGAGGAGGAGATGGCGCGCCACTTCACCCGCTGGGACCCGCAGCTGAAGATGATCGGCCTGCGCTTCTCGAACGTGATGGACGAGACGGACTACCCGGCGTTCCCGTGGGACGCGTCGCCGGAGGCGAAGACCTTCAACCTGTGGTCGTACATCGACTCGCGGGACGGCGCCCAGGCCGTGCGCAAGGCGGTGGAGAGCGAGTTGACCGGGTTCGAGGCGTTCATCATCGCCAGCCCGGACACCGTGATGGAGACGCCGACGCTGGAGCTCGTCGAGCGGTTCCTGCCGGACGTCGAGCGTCGCGCCGAGATCGACGGCACGAGTTCCCTGCTGTCCTCGGACAAGGCCCGCGAGCTGCTCGGCTACGCCCCCGAACACACCTGGCGCCCCTGAACCCCTCGCGGGCCCCTATGCGGGGAGGAGCAGGCCGTCGAGCACCAGGTCGCGGAGGCGCGGCAGCAGGTCCGCGGACAGCGCCCGGTCGTCGACGCCGGTGAGCTGGGCGATCGCGCCGACGATCTGCCCGACCGTGAGCTCGCCGTCGGCCGCGCCGACGAACGCGGCCAGCGCGGTGTCGGCGTCGACCCGTCGGCCGAACCCGCCGCCCTGCACGAGCGTCATCACGGTGGGGTCGTCGTTGCCCGGCCAGTAGTGCCGTTCCTCGGTGACGTCACCGGCGACCCGGAGGTGCGCGGCGGCGAACGCGTCGTCGTCGCGTCCGGCGAGCCACGAGACGGCGTCGAGGGTGCGGGCGATGGTCGCGCCCAGGCCTGCCGGGTTGGCACCGAGCACCTGTGGGAGGCGCTCGAAACGGCGGAGGGCGGAGGTGCCTCCCGACCGGACGACGACGTAGCCGAAGCCGACCCCGGTGACGTGGCGGTCGCGGAAGTCGTCGAGCCAGGCGTCGACCAGGTCGTCGAAGACGGGCGTGCCGGGCTTCGTGCCGCCGTCGCGGATCCACGTCTCGGCGTAGGCGGGCGGGTCCTCGCGCTCCCGTTCGACCACCCACACGTCCAGGTCGGTGTCGGCGAACCAGGAGCGGACCCGCTCCAGGCCGTCGTCGCCCCACCGGTGTTCCCAGTTGCCGAGCAGCTGCGCGGTCCCGCCGGGCTCCAGGTGCTCGGCCAGACCGCGGAGGACGGTCTCGACGAGCGCGTCGCCGACCATCCCGCCGTCGCGGTACTCGTAGGCGGGGACGCCCTCGCGCCGAGGGGTGATCACGAACGGCGGGTTCGAGACGATGCGGTCGAACCGCTCCCCCGCCACCGGCTCGAACAGTGAGCCGTGGCGGAACTCGATGCCGTCGATGCCGTTCAGCTGCGCGTTGAAGCGGGCGATGTCGAGCGCCCGTCGGGAGATGTCGGTGGCGACGACCTGGTCGGCGAAGCGTCGGGCGTGCATGGCCTGGATCCCGCACCCGGTGCCGAGGTCGAGCACCCGACGGACCGGCACGGGCAGCTGCAGGCCGCTCAGCGTGGTGGTGGCGCCGCCGATGCCGAGGACGTGCTCCTCGCTGATGGCGTGGCCGAGGGCGAGTTCACCGAGGTCGGAGACGATCCACCAGCTGCCGGCACCCAGGTCGTCGACGAACGCGTACGGGCGGAGGTCCACGGCAGCGGCGACGGAGTCCCCGTCGATGCGCAGGACCCCGGCCGCGACCAGGGCCGGGACGCCGGCGGCCGGGAACGCGGCCTCGGCGTCGGCCCGCGACACCGGCAGACCGAGCACGAAGAGCGTGGCGGTGGTGGACAGCGGGGTCGTCGGTCGGGCGGCGAGTGCCCGGCGGGCGGCGACCCGGACGCCGCGGTGCAGGGCAGCGGCGGCCTCGGTGCCCCAGAGCGCGTCGACGCCCTCGACCGTGTACCCGGCGGTGGTCAGGTCTGCGGCGAGCGCCGAGGTGACGGCCGGCTCGGCGACGACGTCGGGCAACCGGACTGCGCTCACGCCGGTGTCGCCGCTCACGCCAGTGCCTCGGCGCGGACCAGGCCGGCGGGCACCTGCCAGTCGAGGACCAGGTCGAGCAGGCCCGGGAACCGCTGCTGGACCTCGTCGGTCCGGACTCTGCTGACGCGGGTCAGCCCTTCGAGGTGCTGCTCGAGCAACCCGGCTTCGCGGAGGACCCGGAAGTGGTGCGTCAGCGTCGACTTCGGCCGGTCGATGCCGACCCAGCCGCAGGAGCGCTCCTCGCCGGCACCGTCGACCAGGTACCGGTGCAGGATCGACAGCCGGATCGGGTCGGACAGGGCGTCCAGGACGACCGGCAGGTCCATCTCGGCCGGCGTCGGCTGCGGAAGCGGGGTGTGCTGCGGGAGTGGTGCGGCTCCGTCGGTGCGCTCGGGCATGCACGGACGGTACCACTCCGCACCGACTAGTACGACTTGCGTCGTACAGCGCGAGTACGGTACGAATGCAGTCGTACTACGAAAGGGACGGCCATGCAGTCACCACGTTCCGTCGCAGGGTTCTGGATCCTCGCGGCGATGCTCCTCGTCTCGGTCGCCTCGTCGGCCGTGCCGTCACCGATCTACCCGGTCTACGCGGCGGAGTGGCACCTCACCCCGCTGATGCTCACCGCGGTGTTCGCGATCTACGTCGCCGGGCTCCTGCTCAGCCTGCTCATCGCGGGTCGGCTGTCGGACCACGTCGGCCGGAAGCCCGTCCTGGTCGTCGGCGGCCTCGGCGTCGCCGTGTCACTCGGGCTGTTCGCCGTCGCCGACGGGCTCGGCGCACTCATCGTCGACCGCATCGTGCAGGGTGTCTCGGTCGGGCTGCTCATCGGCGCCCTCGGAGCGGCGCTCATCGACAACTCGCTCGAGCGGCACCCCGCGCTCGCGGGTGTCCTCAACGGCGTCATCCCGCCGATCGCCCTCGCCACCGGTGCACTGTCGAGCGGGGCACTGGTCGAGTGGGGTCCCGCGCCGGAGCAGCTCGTCTACCTGCTGTTCGGCACGCTCCTCGTGCTGCTCGTCGTCGCGCTCGCGGTCGTCCCCGAGCAGGTCGTCGCTCGACCCGGGGCGCTGCGGTCGCTCCGTCCGACGGTGTCGGTGCCACGGGCCTCCCGGCGGCTGTTCCGCAGCGTCGCCGGGTCGCTCGTGTCCAGCTGGGCGCTCGGCGGACTGTTCCTGTCGCTCGTGCCCTCCGCCCTCGGCGCGGTCTTCGGCATCCACAACCACTTCGCCGCCGGCGCCCTGATCGCCGTCGTCACCGGCGTCGGCGCCCTGACCGGCCTGGCGATCCAGCGGGTCGACACCCGCAAGGCGGTCCTGCTCGGCCTCGTCGCGCTCGTCCTCGGACCGATCGTCACCGTCACCTTCGTGGTCATGCCGTCGCTGCCCGGACTGGTCGTCGGCAGCGCGATCGCCGGTGTCGGGTTCGGCGCGGGCTTCCAGGCGCCGCTCCGGATGCTCCTCGCCACCGCGGCACCCACCCACCGCGCCGGCCTGCTGTCGACGATCTACGTGGTCAGCTACCTGGCCTTCGGCGTGCCGAGCGTCATCGGCGGGTTCCTCGAGCCGTCGCTCGGCCTGGTGCCGGTGCTCGCCGGATACGGCGCGTTCATCGTCCTCGCGGCGCTCGTCGCCCTCGTCCTGCAGGTCACGTCGAAGGACGCGGCCGAGGTGGAAGAGGCCGCGTCCGACGAGGTCGAACGCACCGCGACCGGATCGGTCCGCACGGTCTGAGGCGCAGCGAGCGGCGGTGCAGACTTCGGGCGGCCCCGAGCGCCGCTCAGTGCCCGGTCCGCGCGGTCAGTGCCCGGCCCGTGCGGTCAGTGCCCAGACCGCGCGGTCAGTGTCCTGTCCGCGCGGTCTGGCCGCGCGGGCGCTGCACCCCGACGTTCCGGTGCGCCTCGGCGTGCGCGGCGTCGACGTCCGCCTTGCCCTTGTCCGCCGCAGCCCGCATCCGCTTCGACGGCGCGTGGTGCTTCGCCCAGTCCCAGAACCGGTGCAGCTTCGCGCGCAGCCAGGTGATGATGCGGTGGAAGAAGTGGAACTCGCTCGCCAGGACCGTCAGACCGACGAAGACGACGAGCCAGCCCGGACCGGGCAGCGGCACGAGGATCAGCCCGATCACGACGATGAGGCCGCCGACGATCCCGACCAGGACCTTGTAGAAGAGGTGCACGTGCGGTCGGGCGTGGATCCAGGTGCGCAGGTCACGGAACCACTGGAAGCGCTGCCGACCGGATGACGCGTCGGGAGCAGCACTCCGGGGAGGCTCAGTCGGGTCGCCGTGCATGTCCGCACGCTAGGGCACGCGGCTGGGAAACCGCGGCGCAACGGGTCCGTATGTGGTGGGGACGCTGCGGGGTGGGGACCGCGCACCGCGACGTGCGTGCCGGGGTCTGCCGCGCCTCCCGTCCGGCCGGGAGGCTCGTCACGCGTGCGCGACGCACGTCGCCGCCCACGGGACGGCGGCCAGGCGCGCCTCCGGGATCGGTTCCCCACCCACCGCGCAGCGGCCGTAGGTCCCGGCGTCGAGGCGCCCGAGGGCCGCGTCGACCTGCTCGACCCGGCGGCGGGCGTCGTCGCGGACCGCACCGAGCGAGCTGCGCTCCCATGCCAGGGTCGAGCCCTCCGGGTCGTGCTCGTCGTCGGTGTTCGCCCCGTCCCGGGCATCACTGACGTCCAGCATGCTGCGCTCGACGTCGACCAGCAGCTTCGTCGCACGGGTCCGTTCGGTCAGCAGGGTGGTCCGCGGATCGAAGTCCATGTCCTCGACCGTAGTCCGCCGGAATGCCCGCCCAGCCGGATGCGTTCGTATGCACATGACGAAGATCGGGTTTCTCTCCTTCGGGCACTGGCGTGACGTGCCCGGCTCCCGGGTGCGCAGTGCGCGCGAGTCCCTCGTGCAGGCCATCGACCTGGCCATTGCGGCGGAAGAAGTCGGTGTCGACGGCGCGTACTTCCGCGTGCACCACTTCGCACCGCAGCAGGCCGCGCCGTTCCCGCTGCTGTCCGCGATCGCTGCCCGGACCAGCCGCATCGAGATCGGTACCGGCGTGATCGACATGCGCTACGAGAACGCTCTACACGCCTACGAAGACCGCACCTCTTCTACTCAGTCACGCCCTCCGACTCTCGATCGGATTCCTTGATCAGGTCTTCCCAGGGCCACGCGACGGTCTGATACTTCCGATAGAATAGGAGATCCCGGTTGACGACCGTTACCTCGGAATTCGTCGGATTGTAAGCGAGTACAAGGCCACGCTCTTCGTCGTCGACCTGCAGAGCCTCGAAATTTGCTAACGCGAGCTTCAAGTTCCCCTTTTGGATGCGGTCTTGTCGGGCGTGAGCCGCCTGATAGATAGCGTCAAGCGGCACACCGCGCAGGAGAGCATCGTCTTCCTGTTCCAGAACTGCTGCCATCGCGTGCGCGTAGATCGCTGTCGTGTTATTCCTGCGGCGGATACCCGAGGAGACATTCGCCGCGAAGGTCTGGAAGACGGGCACGAGCTGATCGGAGTAGGTCATCGCCGCGTAGTCGAGCGCATCGCCGTCGTCTATATGGTTCTCCTCATCGGACCCCTCATAGATGCCCATCTCGTCCAGCATCTCCAGCGTCAGTGATTGCAGAATGCCCACATTGCCGTAGCAATCCAAAACCAGTCGTTCGACGATCGTTGAGTCGAACCTAAAGTTCAGCATGACTGCACCACGCTCGATTACGGCCTGAAGCTCCGCCGCGCTCCAAGCAATCGAAATCTCCCTCACTCGCCCGGTCAGGTCGGGATTGAAGTTCAGAATCATGTTGTTCTGACTCCAAATACCAATGATTACGACGTAAAGCCCATGCTCCCACAATGCCTTTAGGTCGGAAGCGAGCCACCGGCGTTCCGCAACCGGTAGGTAGTGAAAATCCTCAATGACCAATCGGCGGCCACTCAATTTGATCAGATCCGCGATCACCTGCAAGTCATTCACCATCGCCACGGCGGGTTCGGAGGTAGTAGCTTCCGCAGATGAGGCTTTCAGCCCAAGTGCTATCCGCACTTTTGCGATGAGGCCGACCCCGAATTCCGTATCGGCACTGACGGTGCCCTCGAATCCTCTGGTGCTCGTACTGCTGACTTTCAGCGTGATACCGAGCTCGCTCAGGGCGAGCCGGTAGAGGTCAACGACCGTATGGTTATAACGACATTGAACGACGATCGCGTCCGGCAGAACGCGTTGGCGTAGCCAGGATTTTCCCGCCTTTGACGAGCCCCGCAACGCGACGTGGAGATCGCGATCCAAGATGCGCTTGATTTTCTCGTCTAAGCCACCGCGGTCCACGTACGCCCCCTCGCGCACCTCCGTGGTGATGCCGAACACGTCCTTCGTCTGCACTGTCGTTCCCCCGTCTGGTAGTGCAAGGAGTATCGCACGCCAGGGAGCGAGCGCAGCTCAGTTGGGCAACAAGGAGAACCCGCTGTACATGGCGGAGGAGGCGGCGGCCACCGACCTCATCTCCGGCGGCCGACTGCAGCTCGGCGTGAGCCGGGGATCACCCGAGACCGCCCTCGCCGGCTACCGCTCGTTCGGCTACGTGCCCGAGTCCGACGACGAGAACGGCGCCGACCTGGCGCGTGACCACACCGCGGTCTTCCGGCGGGCGATCGCCGGCGAGCCGATGGCGAACGCGAACCCGCAGATGACCGGCGCGGTCGGCTCGCTCGCGATCACGCCGCAGTCCGACACCCTGTCCGAGCGCATCTGGTGGGGTGCCGGCACGCGGGCCACCGCCGAGTGGACGGCCGAGCAGGGCATGAACCTGATGTCGTCGACCCTGCTCACCGAGGACACCGGCGTGCCCTTCGACCAGCTGCAGGCGGAGCAGATCGAACGTTTCCGCAGTACCTGGCGCGAGATGGGCTGGGAGCGCGAGCCCCGCGTCAGCGTGAGCCGCAGCATCATCCCGATCATCGACGACGAGTCGCGCCACTACTTCGGCGTCCGCGCGCAGGTCGAGGGACAGGACCAGGTCGGACACCTCGACGGCGGTCTCGCCCGGTTCGGTCGGTCGTACATCGGCGAGCCGGAACAGCTCGTCGCGGAACTCGCCGCCGACCAGGCGGTCCGCGACGCCGACACCGTCCTGGTGACCGTGCCGAACCAGCTCGGCGTGGACTTCAACGCCCGGCTGCTCGCCGCCGTCAAGGACGTCTTCACCGAGGTCGACGCCGCTCCCGCAGCGGTCTGAGAGGGGGGACCGGCTCCCGGTCCCCCCTTCTGCCGACACCCGCTCTGGGGCAGCGGGGCGGGGAACGTGCCGGGTACCGTCAGAACGCACTGACGGCCCCCGCACACACCAGGAGTTCCCCGTGACGCTGCCGGCCGCCGGCTGGTTCCCGGACCCCCAGGACACCGCTCGACTGCGGTGGTGGGACGGTCACGCGTGGGGCGAGGCGACCCGGGTGCTCCCCCGCGAGGCACCGGCTCCCGTCGTCCCCGTCCTCGCCGCGATGCCGCCCGGGCCGGCGTTCTCCGTCGAGGCGTCGACCCCCGTCGTCGAGGCCCACTCCTGGGCGTACGGCAGCAGCGACCGACGGGTCTGCCTGTTCGCGGTGCTGGCCGTCGTGGCCGCGATCGTGTCCCTCGTCGTGGACCCCTGGGGGCTCGCCAGTCTGCTCGGCATCGCCGCGGGCCTGGTCGCCCTGGTCCGTCCGGGCGCCACCGGTCCCTGGCGGGTCGTCGGGCAGAGCATCGGGGCGTCCGCGCTCGTGCTCGCCGTCGCGACCGGGGTCGTCGTGGCGAACGGGCACCTGCACCTGTTCTGAGTCCGGCACCCGACCGGCCGTCAGGCTCCGGTCAGTCGTCCGACGGCCGCCGACGCTGCTGCTTCATGGCGGACCGCTGCTGCTTGCCTGCCAGGCGTCGGCGCTGTGAGCCCCGTGTCGGCCGGGTCGGACGCCGTGCCGGAGCAGGCGGGGCGAGCGCCTCCCGCAGGAGCTCGCGGAGCGCGTCGAGCGCAGCCTCGCGGTTGCGGAGCTGGGACCGCCGCGCGGACACCGTCACAGTGATCGTCCCGGCAGCCGTCCGCCGACCGGTCCGCTCGAGGATGCGCGTCCGCTGCTCCTCGGTGAGGGCCGCCGATCCAGCGGCGTCCCATGTCAGCTGGACACGGCTGTCCGAGGTGTTGACGTGCTGTCCCCCGGCGCCGGACGACCGCGAGAACCGCCACTGCAGTTCCGACTCGGGGATCGTCAGCCCCGGCCCCACCTCGAGGTCCATGCGCCAAGGGTCCCACGGTCCGGGCGCCGCGGGCCCCCGCTCCGCCTACCGCCGCGCCCGCGGGTGCGCCGTCTGGTACACGTCCCGCAGCATGTCCGCCGTCACCAGCGTGTAGATCTGCGTCGTCGCCACACTCGCGTGCCCGAGCAGCTCCTGCACCACCCGGACGTCCGCGCCGCCCTCGAGCAGGTGCGTGGCGAACGAGTGCCGGAAGGTGTGCGGCGACACGTGTGCCGCCAGCTCGGCCCGCTCAGCCGCCGCCTGGATGACGAGCCAGGCGCTCTGCCGCGACAACCGGGCTCCGCGGGCACCGAGGAACAGCGCCGGCGTCGCGGACCCCCGGACGGCGAACACCGGCCGTGCCCGCACCAGGTACGCGTCGACCGCAGCCCGGGCGTAGCTGCCGAGCGGCACGATCCGCTGCTTGTTCCCCTTGCCGGTGACCCGCACCACGGAGACGTCGGTGTCCTCGTCCGAGACCTCGTCCACGTCGGCGAGGGTCGTCACGTCGTCGACGGAGAGCCCCACCGCTTCCGAGATCCGGGCGCCGGTCGCGTACAGCAGTTCGAGGAGCGCCCGATCCCGGAGCTGCACCGGGTCGTCGCCCACGACGGAGCCGATCAGCCGCTCCATGTCGTGCACGGAGATCGCCTTCGGCAGCCGCATCGGTGCCTTCGGCGGGCGGACCGACGCACCCGGGTCGAGCGGCAGCCAGCCCTCCCCCGCGGCGAACGCCGAGAACGAGCGCACCGAGCTGAGCATCCGCGCGACCGACCTCGGCGCCAGCGGGCCCTCCGGACGGGTGGTGAGGTACTGCACGAACCCGGCGAGGTCCGCGCGCGCCAGACGTCCGACGTCCTCGAGCACCCCGGCCCCGCCGGCACGGTCTGCGCCGCTGGAGTCGACGACAGGCTGCGTGCCGATCCACTCGCCGAACGTCGCGAGGTCGCGCCGGTACGCCGAGAGGGTGTGCGGCGACAGCCCCCGCTCGATGGCGATGTGCCGCAGGTGGTCCTGCACGGCACGCTCGAACGGCATCACCCGACGAGGCTACCGGGGCGCCGAGGCGGACCGGCCGAACGCGCTAGCGGCGCTCGGCTGCCTCCACCGCGAGCGTCGCCACGATGAGCGCCGAGTTGTGCAGCCGTCCCTCGAGGATCCCGGCCACGAGTTCGGCCCGCGGCACCCAGCGGATCACGATGTCGGCCTCCTCGGCCTCCCGCTCGAACGCCGACGAGGTCGCCCGCACCCCGGTCGCCCGGAACACCTCGATGAACTCGTTGCTGCCGCCCGAGGACGTGTTGTACCGGACCAGGTGCTCCCAGTGCTCGGCCTCGACGTCGGCCTCCTCGGCGAGCTCGCGCTTCGCGGCGGTCAGGTGGTCCTCGGCCTCGTGGTCGAGCAGCCCGGCCGGCAGCTCCCAGTCGCGCACCTGCACCGGGTGACGGTACTGCTGGATGACCAGGACACGGCCGTCCTCGGCCTCCGCGAACACCGCGACGGCACCGGTGTGGTCGATGTACTCGCGGACCATGTCCGTGCCGTTGTAGTCGACGGTGTCACGGGTGATGTCCCAGACCGCACCCTCGAACACCCGCTCGGAGGCGGTCACGTCGAAGGAGGCGGGTTCGTCGGCGATCGGTGCGTCAGTCACCTCGCCATCCTGCCCCACCGTCGACGACGAGCGTCCAGACCGGCGGACGACGGACGGGAGGCTCCCCACCTGCTGGTGGGGAGCCTCCCGTCCGTCACGTGGTCGCGACCGCGACCTACCGACTCAGGCGACCGCTTCGGTCTCCGGGTCGAACAGGCGGGTCGACTCGTTGCGCTCGATCGCCGCACCGACGAGGCCCGCGAAGAGCGGGTGCGCGCGGTTCGGACGCGAGCGGAGCTCCGGGTGCGCCTGCGTGCCGATGTAGAACGGGTGCTCCGCACGGTCCAGCTCGACGTACTCGACCAGGGTGCCGTCCGGCGAGGTGCCGGAGAAGACCATGCCGGCGTCCGCGATCTGCTCGCGGTAGTGGTTGTTGACCTCGTAGCGGTGACGGTGGCGCTCCGATGCCTCCGCCGAGCCGTACAGCTCGGCGGCGAGGCTGCCCTCGGTGAAGTGTGCCGGGTACATGCCGAGGCGCATCGTGCCGCCCAGGTCGCCGCCGGCGATGATGTCCACCTGCTCCGCCATGGTCGCGATGACCGGGGTGGAGGTCTCCGGGTCGAACTCGGTGCTCGAGGCGTCGAGCAGGCCGGCCTCGTGGCGGGCGTACTCGATGACCATGCACTGCAGACCGAGGCACAGACCGAGCGTCGGGATGGCCTGCTCACGGGCGAACTTCAGCGCGCCGAGCTTGCCCTCGATGCCGCGGATCCCGAACCCCCCGGGGATGCAGATGCCGTCGACGTCGCCGAGGTTCTTCGCGGCGCCCTCCGGGGTGAGGCACTCGTCCGAGGCGACCCACTTCAGCGTGACCTTCGCGGTGTGGGCGAAGCCGCCAGCACGCAGCGCCTCGGTCACCGACAGGTAGGCGTCGGGCAGGTCGATGTACTTGCCGACCAGGGCGATCGTCACGGCCTTCTTCGGCTCGTGCACGGCGGTCAGCACACCGTTCCAGCGCGACCAGTCGACGTCGTGCGCCTCGAGGCGGAGGGCCTCGATGATGACCTGGTCGAGGCCCTGGTCGTGCAGCATCGTCGGGATGTCGTAGATCGACGGGACGTCCACGGCGTTCACCACGGCGTCCTCGTCGACGTCGCACATCAGCGCGATCTTGCGCTTGTTGGCGTCCGAGACGGGGCGGTCGCTGCGGAGCACGAGGGCGTCCGGCTGGATGCCGATCGAGCGGAGCTGCGCGACCGAGTGCTGCGTCGGCTTCGTCTTCTGCTCACCCGAGGCCGCCATGAACGGCACCAGGGAGACGTGCACGAAGAACACGTTGTTGCGGCCGAGCTCGTGGCGCACCTGCCGTGCCGCCTCGATGAAGGGCTGCGACTCGATGTCACCGACCGTGCCGCCGACCTCGGTGATGATGACGTCGGGCTGCGGGTCGTTCTCGGACTGCTCGCGCATCCGACGCTTGATCTCATCGGTGATGTGCGGGATGACCTGGACGGTGTCGCCGAGGTACTCGCCGCGACGCTCCTTGGCGATGACCGTCGAGTAGACCTGCCCGGTCGTGACGTTCGCCGACTGCGCCAGGTCGATGTCGAGGAAGCGCTCGTAGTGCCCGATGTCCAGGTCCGTCTCGGCGCCGTCGTCGGTCACGAAGACCTCGCCGTGCTGGAACGGGTTCATCGTGCCCGGGTCCACGTTGAGGTACGGGTCGAGCTTCTGCATGACGACCTTGAGGCCGCGTGCCGTGAGCAGGTTGCCGAGGCTGGCCGCCGTCAGGCCCTTGCCGAGAGACGAGACGACCCCGCCGGTCACGAAGATCTGCTTCGTCACCTTCGGGGTCGTGTTCGAAGAATTGGTTCCGCCGCTGAGAGTGTCCGCCACGGGATTCCATCGTACGTCAGAAGTGCCGGGAGGCGCGACCCACGTTCGCCGGGCGCGTTGCGTCCGGCGCCGGCGCACCCGGGTGGGGCGCGTCTCCCGGCCGGTGCCAGGACCGGTGCTCGGGCTGGTGCTCCCGGGCGGTGCTCCCGGCCCGTGCTCGGACCGGTGCTCGCGCTGGTGCGGGGACCGGTCAGGCGGAGCGGCCGGCGACCTCGAGGAGCTCGCGTGCGTGCTCCATGCCGCTGGCGCTGTCGCCGAGGCCGGAGAGCAGCCGTGCCATCTCCTGCAGGCGGTCGTCGCCCTCGAGGCGGCGGACGCTCGACGAGGTCACCGCGCCGCTGGCGTCCTTGACGACGTTGAGGTGGTTGTTCGCGAACGCGGCCACCTGCGCCAGGTGCGTGACCACGATGACCTGGGTCCGTTCGGCGAGCGCCGCGAGACGTCGGCCGATCTCGATCGCGGCCGCACCGCCGACACCCGCGTCGACCTCGTCGAAGACGAAGGTCGGGACGGTGGTGCTGCCAGCCATCACGACCTCGATCGCGAGCATCACACGCGAGAGCTCACCACCGGACGCACCCTTGCCGATCGGCCGCGGGTCGGTGCCCGAGTGCGGCTGCAGCAGGATCGCGACCTGGTCACGCCCGTGGCGACGGAACTCGCCGGCGTCGGTGACCTCGACCACCAGGGTCGCACCGGCCATCGCCAGGCTCTTCAGCTCGGCGGTGACCCGCTTGGCCAGTTCCGTCGCCGCCTTCGTCCGCACCTTGGTCAGGGCGGCGCCGGCGGCCTCGAGCGCTGCCCGGTCGGACTCGACCGACTGCTGCAGCTGCGCGATGCGGTCGTCGTCGCCGTCCAGCTCGAGGAGCCGGTCGGAGGCACGCTGTCCGGCGGCGATGACGTCCTCGACGCTCTCGCCGTACTTCCGGGTCAGGCCGGCGAGCAGAGCCCGTCGTTCGTTGATGAGTTCGAGGTCGTGGCCGGCCTCGGGTTCGAGCGAGCCGATGTAGCTCGACAGCGACGCCGAGGCCTCACTCGCCTGGATGCCCAGCTCGGTCAGTTGCTCCAGCACCGGCTGCAGAGCCGGGTCGACGCTCGCGACGCGTTCGATCGCGCGCCGGGCCGACTCGACCAGGCCGATCACGTCCGGGCCGTCGAGCGACTCACTCGACACGGCCTCGTGCGCCAGGCCGGCGGACAGTCGGAGGTCCTCGAGGTTCCCCAACCGCTCCGCACGTTCGGCGAGCTCGGTGTCCTCGCCCGGCTGCGGGTCGGCGGCCTCGATCTCGGCGGAGGCTTCGCGGAGGCGCGCAGCCTCGGCGAGCCGCTCGTCGCGGTCACGGGTCAGCGTCTCGAGGTCGCCCGTGTGCTGCTGCCAGGCGTCGTACACGGCGACGTACTTCGCCAGGGCCTTCTCGACCGCTGCGCCGCCGAACCCGTCGAGGGCGGCACGCTGCGCGGCCGCCGAAGTGAGGCGGATCTGGTCGGACTGCCCGTGCACGGTGACGAGCTGGTCGGCGAGTTCGCCGAGCACCGCGACCGGAGCGGTCCGGCCGCCCACCGTGGCACGGCTGCGGCCCTCGGCCGAGACCGTGCGCGTCAGGATGAGTTCGCCGTCCTCGACCGTGCCGCCGGCGTCCTCGACCCGCTCGGCGACGGCCGCGTGGTCGGGCAGGTCCCAGCGGCCCTCGACGACGGCGTTCGGTGCACCGCGGCGGACCGAACCGGCGTCCGCACGGGCCCCGAGGAGCAGGCCGAGCGCGGTGACGATCATCGTCTTGCCGGCGCCGGTCTCACCCGTCACGACGGTGAAGCCGGGGCCGAGCTCGAGCGTGGCGTCGCCGATCACGCCGAGGTCGGAGATGCGGATTTCCTCGATCACTGGATGTGCTCCTGCTGCTGGTTCACGTCGTGGTGCCGGTGCTCGTGCTCATGCTCGTGCTCGTGGGGGTACTGGTGGTGTTGCCCGGGGCTTCAGGCAGCCGAGGGTCCGCGTCACACGTCCTCGTCGTCACGCTGCGGCCCGCGCCAGCCCGCGACCGGCAGCCGGAACTTGGCGACCAGGCGATCGGCGAACGCGGCGTCCTTGATCCGGGCGACCCGCACCGGCTCCGGCGAACGGCGCACCTCGACGCGGGCCCCGGGCGGCAGGTCGTGCGTCCGACGCCCGTCGCACCACAGGACGCCCACGCCGCTCGTGCGCCGGAGGACCTCCACGGCCAGGACCCGGTCCGGGCCGACCACGATCGGTCGGGAGAACAGGGCGTGGGCGCTCAGCGGCACCATCAGGATCGCGTCGACGTCCGGCCACACCACGGGGCCGCCGCCGGAGAAGGAGTAGGCGGTCGACCCGGTCGGGGTCGAGAACACCACACCGTCGCACCCGAAGGACGACAGCGGACGGCCGTCGACCTCGGTGACGACCTCGAGCATGCGCTCGCGGGAGGCCTTCTCCACCGTCGCCTCGTTGAGCGCCCAACTGGAGTAGACGATCTCGTTGCCGACGACCACGTCGACCTGCAGGGCGACGCGCTCCTCGACCTTGTACTCGCCGGTCAGGGCGCGCTCGACCGTCTCGGCCAGGCCGTCGCGCTCGCTCTCGGCGAGGAACCCGACGTGTCCCAGGTTGACGCCGACGATCGGCGCCTTCGTGCCCCGTGCCAGTTCGGCTGCACGGAGGATCGTGCCGTCCCCGCCGAGGACGATGACGATCTCGATCTCGTCCGGGCGCACGTCGACGCCGAGGATGTCGACCTGACCGACCGACGCCTCGGCGCGGCGGATGTCGGCGTACTCGTCGAAGGGCATCACCGGGGTCAGACCGGCGTCGTGCAGGATGTCGCACACCTCGACCGCGGCGTCGATCGAGTCGCGCCGTCCGGTGTGCGAGACCAGCAGGATGTGTCGTTCGTCGCTCATGGAGCTCCCTCCGCCAGTTCCGTCGCCCGGAGGATCCATTCTGTCGGGTTCTCCCCGGCACCTCGCTGGAGACGCGCGAGGTACTCGTGGTTGCCGTGCGTCCCGACGATCGGGGACGCCGCCACGCCCGCCGTTCCGAGGCCCAGGTCCCAGGCGGTCCAGAGGACGTTCATCAGCGCGTCCTGCCGCAACGACGCACTACGGACGATGCCCTCGCGGATGCCGGTCCGACCGACCTCGAACTGCGGCTTCACCAGCAGGACGAACTCGTCGGCCGGCACCGCGGCGACCAGGGCGGGCAACACCATGCGGAGGCTGATGAACGACAGGTCCCCCACCACCAGGCTGGTGCGCTCGGCAGCGCGGTCGAGGGCCAGGTAGTCGTCGCGCGTGAGGTTCCGGGCGTTGACCCCCTCGACGACGGCGACCCGGTCGTCGATCGCGATCGCCGGAGCCAGCTGGCCGTGGCCCACGTCGAGGGCGATCACCCGCGAGGCGCCACGTGCGAGCAGCACCTGGGTGAATCCGCCCGTCGAGGCTCCGACGTCCAGGACCGTCCGGCCACGTGGGTCGACTCCGAACGCGTCGAGCGCGCCGACGAGCTTCAGCGCGGCGCGGGAGACCCACTCGTCCTCGGCGTCCACCACGATGTGCGAGGAGGCGGTGACCGGGGTCGAGGCCTTGACGACCGGGACCCCGTCGATCGTGACACGGCCGGCCAGGATGAGGGCGGCCGCGGCGGTCCGGGAGCGAGCGAGACCACGTGCGGGGATCGCGGCGTCGAGGCGCCTCGTGGCGGTCGACGGCGTCGCGGTGCTGGTGCCGGCGCTGCCCGTGTTGTCGGCGCTCGTGTCGGCGCTGCCTCTCGGGTCGGTGCTCGCCGCGTGGCCGGTGCTCGCCGCGTGGCCGGTGCTGGTCGCTTGCTCGGGGCTGGCCGTGTGCTCGGTGTCGTTCGTGGGGGACGTTCCGTTCGTGGAGGTCGTGCCGGGAGCGAGGTCGGACCCGCCTGTCGTCTCACTGATGGGGTCGGCGATGTCCCCGGGCTCACCCACGAGTGTCCCCGCCGTGTTCCAGCCGGGTCCGGAGTTCGTCGTGCAGCTCCGCGAACGCGTCCGCGCGGTCAGCCAGCGGAAGTCGTTCGACCGCCGCGGCCCGACCATCCACGGTGTCGGCGCCGGGCTCGATCGAAGCCTCGGCGCTGCCGTCTGGGTCGTCGCCACTCCGAGCGTCCGAGCTCGAGTCCGCGTCGTCGGCATCGGCATCGGCATCGGCATCGGCATCGGCATCGGCATCGGCATCGGCCGGGACTATCGCGGCTCCGCGCAGAACGCCGGGCCTCGGGCGCGGCGGGCCAGGAACAGCTCGCAGCTCCGTCGCCGCACCGGGAACAGCCCGCGACTCGGTCGGCGCGCCGGTCGACCGACCAGCGGAGGGAGTGCCCGTCACGTCATCGCTCCGGGCTGGTTCCACGCCCGTCACGCTACTCGCCGCCGTACAGCGCCGGGTCCACGTCGAGGCCGTAGATGGCCAGGCCGGAGTCCCAGATCGCGGTCGCACCGGCGCGCAGCAAGTCCATCTCGTCCGACCCGACGTGCTCGGCTCGGACGACGTGTCCGCGCATCGAGACGATCGACTCCCCGACGGTCACGCGACGCGTGCCGTCCGGGTCCTCGCTGCGGATGGTGACCGGGTAGGGCTCGTGCAGTCCGCGGAGGTCCTTGAGCACGTAGGTCGGCCGCGAGCGCTGGTCAGCCGCCAGCACCTGCTTCGGCTGGTCGATGCCGGTCAACACGAGCACGCTCGGGATGCCCGCGTCGTTCGCACCCTTGATGTCCGTGTCCAGACGGTCCCCGATGAACAGCGGACGCTCGCCACCGAACCGTGCCAGGGCCGCTTCGAAGATCGGTCGCTCGGGCTTCCCGGCCACGACCGGCATCCGGCTCACCGCCTGGTGCACCGCTGCCACGAGGGTCCCGTTCCCCGGAGCGATGCCACGCTCCACCGGGATCGACCAGTCCATGTTCGTGGCCACCCACGGCACGGAGGCATCCGCCAACGCGAAGGAGGCTTCGGCGAGCTGCTTCCACCCCAGGTCCGGCGAGAACCCTTGGATGACCGCTGCCGGGTGGTCGTCCGCGCTGTCGGTCACCACGAACCCGGCCTGCTCGACGATCGTCGTCAGTCCGAGTCCGCCGATCACGAGGACGGTCGATCCTTCCGGAACGAGGGTCTCGAGCAGCCGCGCCCCGGCTTGGGAGGAGGTGACGACGTCGTCGGCCGTCACCTCAAGCCCGTACTGCTCGAGGTGTTCGGCGACGTCCATCGGACGCCGGGAGGCGTTGTTGGTGATGTAGCCGACGCGAGCCGACGCGGCGGCCTGGTTGAGGGCCTCCACGGCGTGTGGGATGGCGTTCCGTCCCCGGTAGACGACACCGTCGAGGTCGGTCATGACCACGTCGATGCCGTCGACCGGGGTACGCGGAGTGTCAGCCGACTGCGGAGCCGTCGATGTCGCGGGGGTTGTCTTCGTCGATCTCGCCCGGCTGGCCCCCGGCGTCGTCGGAGTCGTCGTCGAGGTCGTCGTCCCCGAGGGCACTGACGTACCCGTTGCCCGGCTCGGCGTCCCCGAGTTCTGCGTCGTCGAGCTCGACGGACTCGTCGCTGACGGGCTCGTCGCCGACGGGCTCGTCGCCGACGGGCTCGTCGTCTCCGGGCTCGTCGTCTCCTGACTCGTCGTCTTCGGGCTCGTCGAACTCGTCGACTTCGATCGCTTCCTCGACCACATCCACTGTCTCCCAAGCATCGTCTTCGGCGGCTTCCGCGAGGGCTTCGGCCGCGCGGTCGACGCGGGCCCACCATTCGTCGGCCTCGTCCTGGCGACCGAGCTCCTCGAGCGTGGCCGCGTAAGCACTGTAGAGCGCCGGAGACCAGCTGTAGGCGGTCGAGGGGTCGAGCTGTGGAATCTCCAGCTCGCCCAGCGCGGCTGTGGGATTCCCGAGGTCCAGACGTGCTCCGGACATCGCGATCGCGAGTTCGACCTGCACCGGCGTCTCGAGGGCGGCGCGGTCGACGGACCGTCCGAGCTCGAGGGCACGTTCCGGGCGCCCGAGCCCACGCTCACAGTCGACCATCATCGGGAGCTGGTCGTTGCGGCCGGAGATCCGCCGGTAGGTGCGGAGTTCCCGGAGCGCCGTGGCGAAGTCACCGAGACGGTACGCCGTGATCGCGGCGGTCTCACGGACCACAGCCACGCGGCCGGCTCGGCGTGCAGCGCTCAGCGCGTGCTGGTTCGCTTCCTCCGGATCGGAGTCGACGAGGAGCGCCGCGGTGATGAGGTGTCGCGCCACCCAGTCCGCGTTGTCCTTGCTGAGGGTCTTGAGCTCAGCACGAGCGGCGGGGTGGAGGTCACGGGCATCGATCTCGTCCGGGATCTCGGGGTCGTCGTGACGCGGGCGGATCGAACGGGTGCCGTACGGGTCCCGGTCTTCCCAGTCGTCCCGAGCGGCCTCGCCGAAGCGGGCGCCGGCCGAGCGGTTACCGTCGCCGAACCGCTTCCGATCGGCTCCACCGTCGCGGGAGGGGCGGTCGTCATTGCCACGGAACGGACGGTCGTTGCTACCACTGCGAACGGGCCGATCTCCGTCACGGCGGGGACGGTCATCGTTGCTGCGGAAGGGCCGGTCACCATCACGACGGGGACGGTCATCGTTCCCACGGAACGGACGGTCGTTGCTGCCGCTGCGAACGGGTCGGTCACCGTCACGGCGGGGACGGTCGTCGTTCCCACGGAACGGCCGGTCGCCATCACGACGGGGACGGTCGTCGTTCCCACGGAACGGCCGGTCGCCATCACGACGGGGACGGTCATCGTTCCCACGGAACGGCCGGTCACCATCACGACGGGGACGGTCATCGTTCCCACGGAACGGCCGGTCACCATCACGACGGGGACGGTCATCGTTCCCACGGAACGGCCGGTCACCATCACGACGCGGACGGTCATCGTTCCCACGGAACGGACGGTCGTTGCTGCCACCGCGAACGGGCCGGTCGCCATCACGACGCGGACGGTCATCGTTCCCACGGAACGGACGATCACCGTCACGACGGGGACGGTCGTCGTTCCCACGGAACGGACGGTCGTTGCTGCCACCGCGAACGGGCCGGTCGCCATCACGGCGGGGGCGATCGTCGTTGCTGCGGAAGGGCCGGTCACCATCACGACGGGGACGGTCATCGTTCCCACGGGACGGACGGTCACCATCACGACGCGGACGGTCATCGTTCCCACGGAACGGACGGTCACCATCACGACGCGGACGGTCATCGTTCCCACGGAACGGACGGTCACCATCACGACGCGGACGGTCAGTTGCGGGCCGGTCAGATCGCCACGAAGGACGGTCGTTCCGGGCTCCACCTTCGCGGAATTCACGGCCGGACGGCCGTCGGTCCGTGCTGTCGCCGCGAGGACGATCCCCACGAGGGGCCCCACCACCAGCACGCCCACCTTCACGTCGTTCGAAGTCACGCGGCCCAGACGACCAACGACCGCTGTCGCCTTCGCGTCGAGATCGATCCGGACGGTCTCCGTCACGCCCGTCTCGCCGCTGTTCGTCGTCGTTCGCCACCGTAGCTCCTCGTTGCGTGCCGAAGACTCGTGTCTCGGCGATCGTCCGCTGTGTCGTTGTGTCGTGCTGTGGCAGCCGAAGCAGCCCGTGTTGGTCCAGTCCATCATGAACAGGGCGCAGAGTCGACCTCATGCGCCTGAGATGAAACAGAAAATGGCCACCGGCCCTCACGAGAGCTGTTGCTCTCGATGGAGGGCCGATGGCCACATCATTGAAAAGAAGTCCGGCGGCGTCCTACTCTCCCACAAGGTCCCCCTTGCAGTACCATCGGCGCTGAGAGGCTTAGCTTCCGGGTTCGGAATGTGACC
>NZ_JAXCWN010000012.1:0-48161 GCF_034045095.1 Curtobacterium sp. CFBP9011 | reverse complement strand
CGAAGGCAGACCGGGCACGAGGTCAATAAAATTGGCATTGACAATGTGCACGCTGTTGAGTTCTCAAGGACCAGACGCACTCCCCACTCGACACCGAGATGGTGTCTCGCCAGAGAGGCTGGTTCGTTGCCCGGGGAAGATCGGAGCCAGACTGCATTTCCCAGGTCAGTGACCCGGTCAGTGTCTCGGCCGTTCCGTTCTCCGCCTCAGCGGCAACGAGTGATTACTTTACGCACGGGTGAACGGCAGCGCCAAGCCAGCTCGCCGCCCGGGCGTGTCGCGGCGGTGTGCCTGGATGGGCGGCTGCGCGGCCTGCCCCGGGAACGACGGGAGGCGCAGTGCTGACTCGCACTGCGCCTCCCGGCAGACCGGTCGTCGACGCGACCGGCGTGGTCGAACGGACGACCGTGGACCGACGTCAGTCGGCCGCGGCCAACTGCCCGCACGCGCCGTCGATCTCCTTGCCGCGGGTGTCGCGGAGGGTCGTCGGGATGCCGGCAGCGTTGAGTCGGCGGACGAACTCGTCCTGCACGTGCACTTCGGACGAGGTCCACACGGAGCCGGGCGTCGGGTTCAGCGGGATGGGGTTCACGTGCACCCAGCCCTTGCCACGCTTGTTGAGCTTCTCCGCCAACAGGTCCGCGCGCCAGGCGTGGTCGTTCATGTCCTTGATGAGCGCGTACTCGATCGACACCCGCCGACCGGTCTTGACGTAGTAGTTGTGGGCGGCGTCGATCGCTTCGTCGGCCTTCCACTTCGAGTTCACCGGGATCATCTCGTCACGCAGTTCGTCGTCCGGCGCGTGCAGCGAGAGCGCGAAGGTGAGCGGGATCCCTTCGTCGGCGAGCTTGAGCATCGCGGGCACCAGGCCCACGGTCGACACGGTGATGCCGCGGGCACTCATCCCGAGGCCGTTCGGCTGCGGAGCGACCATCAACCGCACGGCGTCCATCACACGCTTGTAGTTCGCGAGCGGCTCCCCCATGCCCATGAAGACGATGTTCGTCACCCGCTCGGCGTCGACACGGTCCTGCCCGCCCTTGCGCGGGTCACCCCCGAGCTCACCGGCAGCGATCGCGGCGTTGGCCTGCACGATCTGGTCGATGATCTCGGCCGTCGACATGTTGCGGGTCAAGCCCGCCTGCCCGGTCGCGCAGAAGGGGCAGTTCATGCCGCATCCGGCCTGCGACGAGACGCAGAGCGTGATGCGCCCCGGGTACCGCATGAGCACCGACTCGACCAGGGCGCCGTCGTGCAGCTTCCAGAGGAACTTGATCGTGTCGCCCTTGTCGGTCTCGAGACGACGGGTCTCGGTGAGCAGGGGCGGCAGCAGCCCGGCGACGAGTTCGTCACGCTGGGCCGCCGGCAGGTCGGTCATCCCGGCCGGGTCGGACGTGTAGTGCGTGAAGTAGTGGGTGGCGAGCTGCTTGGCGCGGAACCCGGGCAGACCGAGTTCCTTCACCTTGGCTTCGCGCTCGTCCACCGTCAGGTCCGCCAGGTGCACCGGCGGCTTGCCCCGCTTCGGGGACGCGAACTGCAGTAGCGGCCGACCGTCGGTCCCGGTCGCCTGCTGCCATCCTTCGGTGCGCGGGCGCACCTGCGGGCGGGCAGAGCGCTGCTCCTCGAACGGTGTGCGGGTGTCGGTGGCCATCACTCCAGCTTACGGGAGGCTCGCAACCCCTCGGGCGCACCGGTCCGGCCCGTCACGGGTCACCAGCCGCCGGACCCGCGTCCTGCTCCCGGGTGCGGGTCAGGTCGCGGTGCGGGGCCGGTCGGTGCGCTGCGGTCGGGAGTCAGACGCCGGCGGGCAGGAGGCGTGCGAAGTGGTGCGCGGAGGGGTACATCGGGACGATGTCGACGACCTCGCCCGGGTGCGGTGCCTGCAGCACGAGTCCCTGGCCGAGGTACAGGCCGACGTGGTCGTCGTTGTCGTAGACGACCATGTCGCCGGGTAGCGCCTCGGACTCGGGCACGGTCGTGGCGACGGCGTCCTGCGTCGGGACGTAGTGGGCGAGCTGGATGCCGACCGCCTGGTACGCCACCATCGTCAGCCCGGAGCAGTCGATGCCCGTGTGGCTGGCACCGCCCTCGACGTACGGGTCGCCGAGGTACTGCAGCGCCGTCTGGAGCACGGTGGCGCGGTCGCCGCCGGCCGAGAGCGCAGCGGACAGCGCCGACTTCGCCTGGGTCTCGGTCACGCCGAAGCGGAGCACGAGGGTCGGGTAGGACACGATCGAGGTCGTCGTCACACCGTCGGAGGAGACGATCGGCACCTGGACGTCGTGGGCGACCGTGTAGGTCTGCAGCGCCAGTGACGTCGTGGTGGTGGTCGTCGGAGCGGGGGCGGCCGTCGCGGCCTCGGCCGGGATCGACAGCGACAGGGTCGAGGTGATCGCGAGCGCCGGGGCGATGAGCAGCGCGGCACGCTTGGCGTTCGCGGCCCGGCGGATGTGACGCGGGTCGGCGGCGCGCTCGGCCCGGATGGCGGCGTTCCGCGAGACGAACGCGCTCGTCGCCGGTCGGACCGGACGAGCCGGAGCGAGGGCGACCACGCGGGCCGGGCGCTGGTGCTCGACGAAGGTGGTGCGGGCCACGGCGGGACCGGAGGCGGAGCGGCGGCCTCGTGCGCGGGGTGCGGCAGGCGGCGGGACGGGTGCGGCTCGACGGGCTTCGTCGAGGGCGGGCAGAGCGTGGCGTCCCATGGTTCCTTCCGGGTCCGAGCCGTCCTTCTGGAGCGGCGGCTCGGGAAGATAACGTATTGGTCACGAACCTGATCCCGCCTGGAGAACCGGGCCTCTTTCCTGCAGCCCGTCACAGACTCGCCGAACAGGCACGACTCGCCGGACGAGCACGTCTCGCCGAGCGGCGTCACGTGGCGGCGGCGAGTCGGGCCTCCCGTCCGTCGGCGGCCGCGGCGAGTCGGGCGGCGAGCGCGACCACGGTGTCGTCGACCGGTGTCGCTGCGGCCGCGGCGAGCGCTCCGGGCACCGGGGCACCGGCCCGGAGTGCGACGGGCAGGACGCCAGCCCAGACGGTGTGGTCCTCGCCATCGTCGGGTGACTCCCCCACCCCGGCGGCGCGGACCTTGACGCTGGCGGCGTCGAGCGGCAGTTGCAGGACCTGGGTCTGGCGGACCTCCTTGGCAGTCATCTCGCGCACCTCGGCCCGGCGGCCGGGCATGAGGTGGTCCGCGACCTGGCGGAGTGCGTCGGCCCGCTGCTCGGTCGGTACGACGGTCGCCCGTCCGGCGATCATCGCGCTGCGGTAGTTCGCCGAGCTGTCGAAGGTCGAGCGGGCGAAGACGATGCCGTCGAGGTGGGTGATGGTCGCCGAGACGGGGACGCCCGCCGCGCCGGCGTCGAGGAAGAGGCCGCCGCCGGTCGAGCCGTGCAGCAGCAGGACGGGGCCGGCGCCGAGGTCACCGACGCCGTAGAGGAACGGCAGCACGATCGGGAAGCCGTCGCGGACCAGGCCGACGTGGGCGACGAAGCCCTCGGCGAGGACCTGGCGGAGGGCCTCGGGGTCGGTCTGCTGGCGGTCGCGGAGGCGTCGGACGGTCAGGGCGGGCAGGGCTGGCAGGGTCTCGTCGGTGGGCACGGTCCGACGCTAGGGTCAGCACTGGATCAGCAGGTAGACCAGATCGGAGCGGTTCGAGTGGACCAGTCGAGCAAGGTGGCCGCGGTGGTCGCACGCGTCCGCGGACTGGTGCACGAGGGGACGCTCGGGACGGACGACCCGCTGCCGTCGACCCGTGCGCTGGCGGCCGAGCTCGGGGTGGCACGCGGGACGGTGGTGGCGGCGTACGAGCAGCTCGACGGCGAGGGCTACATCCGGACTCGGCACGGGGCTGCGGCCCGGGTGGTCGGGGGTGCGGCTGGCGGGAGGTCCGGGGACGTCGGGGGCGGCCCGGTAGCGGGCGCGGGCAGCGAGGCGGGGGTGGGGCGTGCCTCCCGGCTCGGACCGACCCCGACGTCGGCACCGGTGGCGGTGCCCGACGGCCGGCCGGTGCTCGACTGTCGTCCGGGGATCCCCGCCGTCACCGCGATCAGTCCTCGCGACTGGCGGGCGGCGTGGCGAGCGGCCGCCGAGGCGCCGCTCCGGAACGGGCTGTCGGACCCGCTGGGCCTCCCGGCGCTGCGGGAGCAGATCGTGGTGCAGCTCGGGCTGGCGCGCGGCTTCACACCCGGGATGTCCGACGTCGTGGTCGCCGCGGGGACCTCGGAGGCGCTGTCGCTGCTCGTCGAGGCACTCCGGGCCGGGCTCGGACGTTCGCCACGCATCGCGGTCGAGGACCCCGGCTACCGCTCGGGCCACCGGGCGCTGATGAGCGCGGGCGCGGAACTGGTCGCCGTGCCGGTCGGGCCGGACGGCATCGACCTGGCGGTCCTCGCCGGGACCTCGGCCGACGCGGTCGTCGTCTCGCCGACGCACCAGTACCCGCTCGGGTCCGTGATGCCGGTCGGGCAGCGCCGGGCACTCCTGGCCTGTGCCGCCTCCGTCGGGATGGTCGTCGTCGAGGACGACTACGACTCCGAGTTCCGCCACCGCGGCACACCCGTTCCCGCGCTGGCGGCGCTCGACACCGACGGGGTGGTCGTGCACCTCGGCGGGTTCTCGAAGACCCTCGACCCGCGGCTGCGCTGCGCGTACCTCGTGCTGCCCCGGGCAGCCGGACCGTTGCACGCCGCGGTCGTCGCCGCGAGGACCGCCCGCGGGGCCGTCGTGGCGGAGCCCGTGCAGGTCGCGGTGGCGCACCTGCTCCGCACCGGAGCGTTCCGGCGGCACCTCGGCCGGGTCCGGCGGGACTACACGCACCGGCGTGAGCAGATCGCGCGCCGGCTGGCGGACAGCGGGGTCGCCGGCCTGGAGGCTCGCGCCCTCACCGGCGGGCTGCACGCGGTCCTGACGTGGCCGGGTCCGGAGGTCGGCGCGGCCGTTCCGACCGGCGCCGAGGTGGTGGCCCGGGTGGCGGCGGCCGGGGTCCTCGTGGCGGACCTGGCGGACTACGAGGTCGAGCGGGGACGCTCCGGGCCGGGCGTGGTCCTCGGGTACGGCGCGGTGACGCTGCCGGAGCTCGACCGGGCGCTCGACGTGGTGCTCGCGGCGATCCGCGAGCTGGCGGCCGCGACGCTCGTCGATCCGAGGGAGACGATCCTGCGGGCGGCCGTCCCAGGGGCGTCCGTTCCGGGGCCGGCCAACTCTGGACCGGTGGTTCCCTGACGGGGTGGGTGCAGCCTCCCGGCCGTCACGGATGACGTCCGGGACGCACGCCGTCCGTCATCGTCGCCGCGTGCGCTCCGTGGCGCCGGAGCGCCAGAGGTCGTCCAGCGACGGGACCGGACTGTCCGTGGGGACCGCCCATCCACGTCGGGCGGCCTTGCGGGCCGAGCGGTAGGTGGTGACGTGGATCGGCTCCACGTCGTGGTTCGATTCGTACGTCGTCATGGCGTGCTCCCTGTTCACGGCGCCCACCGTCTGCTGGCGTTGTCCGACCCCGGGATCACGGGGCCCGGACGGCCCGCGGACTGCGGAACGCGAGACGAACTCTCTTCTTGGGCGGGACGCTACGTGACGTCGGAGGCGCACGGGTGCACTGCACCGGAAGACAGCGCCATGCGGACGAACATGTGAGAGGAGCGCGATCAGCTGTCGGGCAGGGAGTCCTTCGGCAGCTTCCGCAGCTTCGTCCGACGACGCCGGCGGTCCGGGATCATCGACCGCATCTCCTCGAGCTTGCCGAAGCAGAGCAGACGGTCGCCGGGCTCGAGAACGACCCCGCTGCGGGGGTTCGGGATGACCGACGTCCCACGGTGCAGGGTCAGCACGGTGATGTCGCGGTCCCAGAGCCCGGAGTCCTTGATCGTCTTGCCGACCAGGTCCGCGTTCGTGTGCACGAGCAGCTCCGCGACGCCGTACCCGGTGGAGACGCTGAGGCGCTGGCGGACGTCGATCTCCGGGAACGCCACCTGGTTCGCGATGAAGTCGATGATCGCGCCGGCGACGTCGAGCCCGGTCGCGCGTTCGATGCCTTCGAGGCCCGGGGAGGAGTTGACCTCCATGACGAGCGGTCCGTCGTTGCCCTCGAGCATGTCGACGCCCGCGACCCGGAGGCCCATGATCTGCGCCGAGCGGACCGCCGCCTCTTCGTACTCCGGCGTCAGCGTGACCTGCTCGACCGTGCCGCCGCGGTGCACGTTCGACCGGAACTCGTCGCCCGAGGCCGACCGCCGCATCGCTGCGACCACCCGGTCCCCCACCACCAGCGCGCGGATGTCCTTGCCGCGGCTCTCTGAGATGAAGCTCTGGATGAGCACGTTCTGCTTGGTGGAGTGCAGGGTCTCGACGATGGACTCGGCGACCTTCGCCTCCGGGGCCAGGATCACACCGATGCCCTGCGTGCCCTCGAGCAGCTTGATGACCACGGGGGCGCCGCCGACCCGTTCGATCGCACCGCGGACGTCCGCGCGGCTGCTGACGAACGTCGTCGCGGGCATCCCGATGTCGTGCCGGGACAGGATCTGGTTCGCGCGGAGCTTGTCGCGCGAGTTCGTGATGCCGTTCGCCGTGTTCGGCGTGTAGACGTCCATCTGCTCGAACTGCCGCACCACCGCGGTGCCGTAGTAGGTGATCGAGTTGCCGATGCGCGGCAGGACGGCGTCGTAGTCGGAGAGCAGCTTGCCGCGGTACTGCAGGTCCGGCTGCTCGCCGGTCAGGTCGATCGCGAAGCGGAGGGTGTTCAGCACCTTGACGGTGTGACCGCGCTCGGCTGCAGCAGTCCGGAGACGCTGCGTCGAGTACGCGTGGGGAGCGCGCGACAGGATGGCGAGTTTCATCACTGCCAAGATAGGGGCCATGGCCGAGCCCGCGAAGCGCCCCCACAGCGGGAAGTCCGCGTCCCGTGTGCCGATCGTCGCGGGGTGGCGCGAGTGGGCGGCGCTGCCGGACATCGGCATCCCGTGGATCAAGGTCAAGCTCGACACCGGCGCCCGCAGTTCCGCCCTGCACGCCTTCGACGTCGAGGAGCTGCCCGGCGGCCGCGTCCGGTTCTCGGTGCACCCCTGGCAGGACTCCGACGTCGACCCGCAGACGGTCGAGTGCGACGTCCACGACCGCCGGGTGATCCGCAGTTCGAGCGGTCACACGCAGGAGCGGATCGTCGTGCTCATGTCGATCGAGCTCGCCGGCCGGACGGTCATGGCCGAGGTGACGCTGAGCAACCGCGACCAGATGGGCTTCCGGATGCTCGTCGGCCGCGAGGCGCTGCGGCAGGGCTTCGTCGTGGACCCGGCGCGGTCGTTCATGGCGGGGCGGGCGCCGAAGGCCGTGCGGCGACGCAACCGCGGCCGGAGCTGACGCGCGGCGACGCGTCGTGTGCGACGCGCGCCGGCGACGACGACCTACCGGACCACACGAGGACGGGCCCCGGAGCACCTGCGTGAGCAGATCCTCCAGGGCCCGTCCCCGTTCGTGCCGGGTGCGTTACTTCTTGACCGGGATCGACTGCGCCTCGAGTGCCGCGATCGTCTTGGTCTGACCGGACTTGAGTGCGTCGAGCAGGGTCCCGTTGCCGGAGGCCGCACTGCCGAAGCCGTCCGAGACGTCCGCGTAGGTCTGCGTCATCGTCGGGCCCCAGGTGAAGGGCTGGATGTCCTTCGCGGCGTCGGCGAACTGCTCGTAGATCTTCTGGTTGCCGTAGAACTCCAGGCCCTTGGTGAGCGCGGGCAGCTCAGCGCCGGTGCTCGATGCCGGGTAGAGGTTCGCGACCTCGTTGAGCTGCGAGAGCGCCTCGGTCGAGGTGTTCAGCCAGGTGAGGAACTGCGCGGCCTCGGCGGGGTGCTTGCTGCCGGAGAAGACGACGTTCGAGGAGCCACCCCAGGCAGCCGAGGCGCTGTCGCCCGACTTCCACTGCGGCATCGGCGCGACGGCCCACTTGCCGGAGGTCGAGGGTGCACCGGACGAGATGGTGTTGGCGCCCCAGACCGCGGAGACCCAGGTCCAGTCCTGGCCGCTGTCGTAGGCGTTGTTCCACTGGTCGGTGAAGCTCGGCAGGGTGTTCACGAGCTTCTTGTCGATGAGGTCCTGCCAGTAGTCGGCGACCTTCTTCGACGCGGTGTCGGTCAGGTTGACGTTCCAGTCCTGTCCGCTGTTCTTGAACCACTGGCCGCCGGCCTGCGAGACGAGCCCGGCGAACTGGTTGACGTCACCCTTGGCGAAGTTGGTGATGTTGCCGCCCATCGCCTTGATCTTGACGGCGTCCTCGGCGTACTCGGCCCAGGTCTTCGGGGCGTCGAGCCCGGCCTTCTCGAACAGGTCCTTGCGGTAGTACAGCGCCATCGGACCTGAGTCCTGCGGGATCGCGTACACCGAGTTGTCCTCGCCGAACGTGACCTGGTTCCAGAGGCCGGCGGAGAAGTCCTTCTTCACGTCGCTGACGCCCTTGCACGCGGCGATGTTCTCGAGGCCGCCCTGCACGCGGAACGCCGGCAGCGAGTCGTACTCGACCTGGCCGATGTCCGGCGCCTGCTTGGCCTTCAGCTGGTTGAAGAAGTTCTGGTAGGTACCGCTGTTGCCGTTGGCGACGATGGAGACCTTCACCTGGATGTCCGGGTGCTCCTTGTTCCAGACCGCGACGACCTTGTCCATGTTCGGGACCCAGGTGGTGAAGTCGAGCGTGACCTTGCCGCCGGACGGCTTGCAGCTCGACGCGGCGGAGTCGGACGACCCGCCACCGGAGCTGCTGCCACCGCCGGAGCTGCAGCCGGCGAGGGCCACGGTCGCGGCGAGCGCGACGGCGGCGGCACTGAGGAACTTCGTTGTCTTCATGCTGTTTCCGTTCGGGTGGAGATGAGGTGCGGGAGGGGAAGAGGGAGGGTCACTTGAGGCCGCCGGAGCCGAGCCCCGAGCGCCAGAACCGCTGCAGGCTGAGGAAGGCGACGAGCAGCGGGATGATCGACACGAACGAACCGATGAGCACCATGGTCCGGAGGTCCGGGTACTGGTTCACGCTCGAGTTCCACGTGTAGAGGCCGAGGGTGACGGGGAACAGTGACGAGTCGCGGAGCATCACGAGCGGCAGGAAGAAGTTGTTCCAGATGGCGACGAACTGGAAGAGGAAGATCGTCACGAGGGCCGGGGACATCAGGCGGACGGCGACGGTGAAGAACGTCCGGACCTCGCCGGAGCCGTCGATGCGGGCCGCTTCGATGATCTCGTCCGGGACGCTCGACGCCGCGAACAACCGCGACAGGTAGACGCCGAACGGGCTGACGATGCTCGGCAGGAACACCGACCAGAACGTGTCGGTCAGGTCGACCTGGCTGAAGATGAGGAACAGCGGCAGGGCGAGCGCGGTCGCCGGCACGAGGACACCGCCGAGGAACACGTTGAACAGTGCTTCGCGGCCACGGAACCGGTACTTGGCGAGCGCGTACCCGCACATCGCCGACAGCACGGTGCCGATGAGTCCGGCGACGCCGGCGTAGGCGATGCTGTTCAGCATCCACCGCAGGTAGATGCCGTCCTGACGGGTGAACAGCTCCCCGAGGTTGGTGATGGTGTCCTGGATCGCGGTGGCGCTGAACCAGAGCGGCGCGGTGGAGTTGAAGTTCGCGACGGTCTTCGTCGACGACACCAGCAGCCAGAAGATCGGCAGCAGGAAGTAGAGCGTGAAGACGCCCATGACGAGCATCGCGGCGCTGCGCGAGATGACGCTCTCGCGGGGACCGCGCGTGCCGTCCGCTCGTCCGCTGGTCGGACGGGAGGCCCGGCGTGCGTCCGCCGCGCTCGTTGCGTCGCGCTTCGCGTCGCGTCGGGAGGGTGCGTTGACGCTCACGAGGCGTCCTTCCGCTGGGTCAGTCGGAGGAACCCGATCGACAGGATGAAGGTGGCGACGGCGAGGACCACCGAGAACGCCGCCGCGAGGTTGAAGTTCGGCACCGACGAGGTCGAGTACACGAGCATGTTCGGTGTGAAGGTCGACGAGATCGTCGAGGTGAACTGCCGGAACACGGTCGGTTCGGTGAGCAGCTGCAGGGTGCCGATCACGGAGAACACCGCGGTGAGGATGATCGCCGGGACCACCATCGGGATCTTGATCGAGACGGCGATCCGGAACTGCGAGGCGCCGTCGAGCTTCGCGGCCTCGTAGATCTCGGTCGGGATCGCGAGCAGCGACGAGTAGATGATGAGCATGTTGTAGCCGACGTAGACCCAGGTGACGACGTTGGCGACGGCCCAGAGGACGGTGCCGCTGCCGAGCAGGTCGACCTTCGAGGTGACGGCGGAGAACGGCGACAGGTCGGGGGCGTACAGGTAGCCCCACATGATCGCGGCGATGACACCGGGGACGGCGTAGGGCGCGAAGAACGCCAGGCGGAAGAACCGCTTGCCGCGGAGCAGGGGTGAGTCGAGCAGCAGGGCGAACACGAGCGCCAGGCCGAGCATCACCGGGACCTGCACGACGCCGAACAGCAGCACGCGGAGGACCGAGCCCCAGAACACGTCGTTCTGGAACACCAGGACGTACTGGGTGAGGCCGCCGAACACCTGCGTGGGCGCGCCGAACGTGCCCTGGCGTTCGATCTTCTGCAGTGACTGCCACACCGCGTAGAGGATCGGGACGAGGTAGAACGCGGTGAAGAGGACCGCGAACGGCACGACGAAGACCGCGATGGCGCGGCGGTAGCGGGAGCCGCCGCCGGCCGGACGCTTGGCCGGGTGCGGCCGGGTGGCCGTCCGGCGCCGCTGGGTGGTGGTGGTCATGAGCGCTTCCTGTCCGTGCGGATGATCTGGGTACCGCCGGGCTCGATCGCGGTGACGCCCGCGACGGCCTGGTCGGTGACGAGCTCGTGGCCCGCCTCGTGGTGCTGCACGGTCCGGTCCGAGTGGTTGAGCAGGAAGACCCACTCGTGCTCGTCGTCGCGGCGGCGGACGACCTCGAGGCCGGGCGCGGTCGCCGGGTCGCCGTGCACGCCGGCGTCGTCGAGGACCTTCTGCACGAGGGAGCGCAGCGACGCGTCGTCGACGACGGTGGAGAGGTACCAGGCGGACCCGGCACCGTGGTCGTTCCGGGTGACCGCGGGCCGGCCGGCGAGCGGGCCGCTGGCGTACTGGACCACGCTCTCGGCGTCGACCAGTTCGACCGGCTCGGACCAGGTGGTCGCGGTGCCGCCGTCGGAGAGTTCGACGACGTCGCCCTCGCCGAGCGGCTGGAACTCGTCGACCCGGATGCCGAGCATCTCGCGGAAGGCGCCCGGGTAGCCGCCGGTGCGGACCCGGTCCAGCTCGTCGACGATCCCGCTGAAGAAGGTGACGAGCGCGTGGCCGCCCTGTTCGACGTGGTCGGCGATGACCGCGGCGTGCTCGTCGCGCACCAGGTACAGCTCGGGGACGATGACGACCGGGTGGCCGTCGAGCGGGGCGCCGGGCGCGACGACGTCGACGGTGACGCCGAGGTCCCACAGCGCGGTGTAGAGCGCGTGGACCTGTTCCAGGTAGCGGACCGCGGTGGTGGGGTGGGCCTCCAGGTCGGCCGCCCACTGGTTCTCCCAGCTGAACACGAGCGCGACGTCGGCGGTGACCCGCGAGCCGCGGAGTTCGCCGAGGCGGTCGACGAGCGCGCCGAGCGCGACCACGTCGCGCCACCCCTGCGAGTCGGTGCCGGCGTGCGGCAGCAGGGCGGAGTGGAACTTCTCGGAGCCCTGCACGGAGGCGCGCCACTGGAAGAAGCAGACGCCGTCGGCTCCGCGGCCGATGTGTGCCACGGTGTTGCGGAGCATCTCCCCCGGCGCCTTGGCGAGGTTGCGCGGCTGCCAGTTCACGGCGCCGGTCGAGTGCTCCATGAGCAGCCAGGGGGCACCGCCAGCGAGGCCGCGGGTGGTGTCGGCGGCGAAGGAGAGCTCGACGTTCGGCCGGGGCAGGCGGTTGTCGAGGTAGTGGTCGTTGGCGATGACGTCCATGTCGCCGGTCCAGGACCAGTAGTCCATCGCGGTGATGTGGGCGGCGACCATGAAGTTCGTCGTGACGGGCTTGGTGCTGTGCTTGCGGATGACGGCGGTCTCGGCGCGGTGGTGCTCGAGGAGCGTGTCCGAGGAGAACCGGTCGAAGTCGATCTGCTGCGCGGGGTTGCCGGTCGACAGGGTCAGGCGGGGCGGCAGGACCTCGTCGAACGAGCCGTAGCGCTGGCTCCAGAAGGCGGTGCCCCAGGCGGTGTTGAGCGCCTGGATGCTGCCGTGGCGGGCCCGGAGCCAGGTGCGGAACGCGTCGGCGGAGACGTCACACCAGCAGCGGGCGTTGTGGCAGCCGAGCTCGTTCGAGACGTGCCACAGGCGGACGGCCGGGTGGTCGCCGTACCGGGCGGCGGTGGCCTCGACCAGGGCGAGGGCGTACCGGCGGTAGACCGGGGACGCCGGGCAGAACGCCTGGCGGCCGCCGGGGAAGCGCGTGGTGCCGTCGACCGCGACGGGCAGGACCTCGGGGTGCAGGGTGGTGAGCCAGGCGGGGGTTGAGGCGGTCCCGGTGCCCAGGTCGACCGCGATGCCGGCGCCGTGCAGCAGGTCGATGACGGTGTCGAGCGCGGTGAAGTCGTACTCCCCCGGTCGCGGTTCGACCTGCGACCAGCCGAAGACGTTGATCGCGACGATCGTGACGCCGGCTTCGCGCATCAGGCGGACGTCCTCGACCCAGGTGGCGTGGTCCCACTGCTCGGGGTTGTAGTCGCAGCCGAACGCCAGGCCGGTCGAGCCGAGACCGAGGGCGCTGTCGGCCGGCTCGACGGCGGCAGCCGGGGCGTCGCCGACCGGTGCGGGCAGGGTGGTGGTCACGGGGGTCCTCGTCGATCGGGGCCCGTCGGCGCCTCGGTCGGTTCGACCCCTTCGGCGGTGAAGGACCCAGCATGTGTGGGAGCGGTCCCAGACTGCTGCGAACGGGTTGCGCCGCGGCGATCTGGGAGCGATCCCAGGATGGTGTCGAAATCTCTGTCGAAATCCGTTCTGGGAGCGATCCCAGATACAACACGACTCGGGCCGCCGTGTCAACACCGCAGCCCGACGCGCCACTACAGTGGCGGCATGTCCGAGGTCAGAACAGCGCGTCGACGCGCCACGATCCAGGACATCGCCGACGCGGCCGGGCTCTCCCGCGGGACGGTCTCACGGGTCCTCAACGACGAGCAGTACGTCTCCGACGCCGCCCGCGAAGCCGTGCAGGACGCCATCCGCCGCGTCGGGTACGTCCGCAGTGCCGCCGCCCGCAGCCTGGTCACCCGCCGCTCCGGCGCGATCGCGCTCATCGTGCACGAGCCCTCGGTCGTGGTCCTCGACGACCCGAACATCGGCAACATCCTCATCGGCACCAACAGCGTCCTGTCCGAGGCGGAGCAGCAGCTCGTCACGATCATGGTCGACTCGGCGCGGGACAGCCACCGCGTCGTCGAGTACCTGCGCGGCGGGTTCGTCGACGGTGCCATCGTGCTCTCTGCCCGCGACGACGACCCCATCACGAAGGCGATCGTCGAGATCGGCCTGCCCGCCTGCTTCGTCGGACACCCGCCCGACGCGGCCGCGATCTCGTGGATCGGCATCGACAACCGCGACGCCGCCGAACAGATCACACGCCGGCTCGTCGACACCGGACGGAAGCGCATCGCGATGCTCGCCTCCGGGCTCGACCGCGACTCCGGGCAGGACCGACTTGCCGGGTTCGCGTCGGCACTCGGTGACCGGTACGACCCGGACCTCGTCGCCCGGAACCCCCTGTTCAGCTACACCGCCGGCGCCGAGGGCATGCGCGAACTGCTCGACCGGGCGCCTGACATCGACGGGGTGTTCGCCGCGTCGGACGCCGTCGCAGCCGGGGCGATGGACCTGCTGCAGCGTCGGGGCAAGCGCGTGCCGGAGGACATCGGCATCGTCGGGTTCGACGACAGCGCCTGGGCCCTGCGCTGCGATCCCGAGCTCTCGACCGTCCGCCAGCCCGCACGGACGCTCGGCGAGCAGGCGGCACGGCAGGTGCTCGAGCAGATCGCAGAGCCGTCGACCGAGCCGCGCGGGCTGGTGCTGCCGACCGAAGTGGTCTGGCGCGGCTCGGCCTGAGGCGGGTGTGGCTGCGGGGCGATGGTGTCGTGCGCGAGACACCGGCGTCTCGTCGAGACGGCGGTGTGTGCGCGAGACGGCTGTGTCTGCCCGAGACGCCTCCGAACGGCCGAGACGCCCCAGAGTTCGGCGGCGTCTCAGTGCTCGCGCGGCGTCTCGGTGCGTGCGGGGCGCCTCAGCCTGACGGTGGTGTCGTGCGCGAGACGCCGGCGTCGCGTCGAGGCGCCCCCGAACGCTTGAGACGCCCCAGAGTTCGGCGGCGTCTCGGCCGGACGGGGGCGTCTCAGTGCTCGGGCGGCGCCTCGGCCGGACAGCGGCGTCTCGGCCGGATGGCGGCGCCTCGCGACCCGGGCGGCGTCTGGACACGCGCGTCGCCCGGTCACTCCCCCGCGCACCGGGTACCGCGCCTCGATCGGCGCCCCGAGTATGGCGCGCACCTGCCGGTTCACGCCGGCTGCTCGGGCTGTCCTGACCGCCAGGGCAGGATGGACGCATGTCTGATGCAGCTCCCGAAGGGATCGACGAACTGCTCGCTGCCTCGCGCGGACTCCTCGGCGTCGTCGCCCGGTCCCTGGCCCCGGCGCTCGAGGACGTCACCGTCCCGCAGTTCCGGCTGATCGTCCTCGTGACCACCCTCGGCCCGACCCGCTCCGGCGACCTGGCCGAACGGCTCGCCGTCGGGCCGTCGACCCTCACCCGCAACGTCGACCGGCTGGTCGCGGACGGCTGGGTCGAACGCCTGCCGAGCAGCGAGAGCCGGCGCGAGGTCCTGGTCGGCCCGACCGACCAGGGGCGCGCACTCGTCGCCGACGTCATGGACCGCCGACGCAACGAGATCGTCGGACTGCTCGCGAGCCTCCCGGACGAGGACCGGGCCAGCGTCTTCGCCGGTGCCGCGGTCCTCCGTCGTGCCATGCACGAGCCGCTGCTCGAGGAGATCTCGGCGTTCGGCGGCTGAGCCGGGTCCGCACGGACCCGACCCTGCTCAGCCGAGTCGGGCCTTCTCCCGCGCCGCACGCGCACGCGCCGCCTGCCGGGCCGCCTTCGCCCCACGCCGCTGCAGCCTCGGGTCGTGCCGCCGACGGTGCACGACGGCCGGGATGCCGATGCCGAGGAAGACCACGCTGCCGATCGCGATCCCCACGGACAGGTGCAGCCGGGCGGTGACGCGCTCCCGTGCCGCGTCCGATGCCAGCACGACCGAGTCGCGGTCGCCCGGGTCGACGAGCACCGCGAACCGCTGCCCGCGGTGGAAGGTGTCCTCGTCCCTCGAGGAGTACCGCCCGAGCTCGGTGCTGCTGGTCTGGCCATCGACGGTCTGCTGGGTCGTCGGGATCCACTCGTCCCAAGTGCTGTGCCGACGGTGGTGGTGTTCCTTCCGGACGCTCACCACCTCGGCGGTCGTGCGCACCCCGATTCGGTGCAGTTCCACGTTCTGGTCGTGGGCCCGGACCGCGGGGCCGAGGCCGAACAGCGTGACGAGGAGGCACGCTGCACCGAGGTACACCGACAGGTTCGGGACGAACTGCCACACCCCGGCTCCGAAGCGACGCCAGGTGAACGGCGCCTCCGGCCGACCAGGACGTCGACGACGAGCGGGCCGCCGTCCGGGCTCACCGGGGCGAGGAGGTCGGGTCACGCCCCGACCCCCGGACGCGTGTCGATGCCCGGGTCCGCGTCGGGCGACGGGAAGCCACCGGACGACGAGCGAACGTCGGGCGACGAGAGCGTCGCAACCGACACCGCGTGCCGCCGCAGGCCCCGTCGGCGCACGACGAGCAGCAGGACGACGACGGCCATGAGCACCGGCAGCACCGGGACAGGCGGGAACGCGGACGAATCCCCCGCGGCGAGTCTGGTCAGAAGGAAGAACGGCCCGGTCGACAGCGCTGACGAGACGAGGGCGACCACGACCCAACCCCACACGACCAGGCGCGTCAGCCGACGGTCGCGGGCCGCGAAGTCGTTCGACGCGTAGTGCGGCGCCGGTCGTCGGAGCGCCCGGCCCGCGAGGGTCAGCACGAAGGCCAGGACGATGCCGAACATCAGCACCGCCCAGACGATGCCGCCGGGCCCGAAGCTCAGTCCGAGCCCGAGACTCAGGCCTGCCCCGATCGACAGCGGGATGCACACGAGGGCGACTGCGAGGTGCACGAGCCGCCGGGCCGGGCCCTCGACCAGCAGACCGAGTCCGGCGAGGACGGTCGCGACGGGGACACCGCCGAAGACCAGTGCCAGCACCGCCTGGCCGACGGGTTCCGGCAGTCGCAGGAGTTGTCCGAACGGCAGGCTCAGGAGCGCTGCATCCGCCACGACGACGGCGACCAGGACGATCGTCGCGAACACCCAGGACCCCGGCCCCGACTCGTCGGACGGCTCGGCCGCCCGCGCCCAGGCGTGCGCGTTCCACTGGTCGTCCTCGTCGTCCGACCACGGCGCTGCTGAACCCGTCATGTGTTCCCCCTGTCCCCTCCTGCCATCCTGCCCACCGCGGCCGGTGCTGTCCGGGAGGCCCGCCGCGGCCGGGCGCGCTCGGACCGGACACGAACCGGTAGCGACCGTCACACCGGAATGGACGGCACCGGCCCGCGCTTGTGGCGTCCATGACCTCACCAGCGGATCGACACGGATGGCTCAGCGTCCTGTCGGTCGCCCTCGGCTCGTTCGTCCTCGTGCTCTCGGAGTTCCTGCCCATCGGGCTCCTGCCCGCCATCGCCGACGACCTGCACGTCGGCATCGGCACGGCCGGCCTGATGGTCGTCTTCACCGGCCTGACCGGCGCGGTCGCTGCCCCGGTCGTGACCGTCGCCACGTCGCGACTGGATCGCCGGACGGTCCTGCTCGGCCTGACCGTCCTGCTCGTGGTGGCGGACGCACTGGCGGCACTGGCCCCGACCTTCTGGGTCCTCCTCGTCGCGCGCATGCTGCTGGGGATCGGCATCGGTGGCTTCTGGGCGATCGGCGCCGGCATCGCGGGCCGGCTGGTCGCGCCGGCGTCCGTCATCCGGGCCACCTCGCTGATCACGGCCGGGGTCTCGGTGGCGACGGTCGTGAGCCTGCCGCTCGGGGCCTTCGTGTCCTCGCTGGCCAGCTGGCGGCTGGCGTTCGTCATCGGCGGCGGGCTCGGCGTCGTCGCCCTCGTGCTGCAGCTCGCGATGCTGCCGAGCATCCCGTCGGTGCAGCGGGTGCGGTTCGCCACGCTCGGCGGACTGCTCCGGGTGCAGCGTGCGCGAGTCGGGCTGATCGCGACGGCGTTCCTCTTCGTCGCCCAGTTCGCCGCGTACACGTACGTCGCGCCGTACCTGCAGGAGTCGGTGCGCGTCGGCCCGGACACCGTGACGCTGGCCCTGCTCGTGTTCGGCGTCGCCGGCATCGCGGGGAACTTCGTCGCGGGCGTGACGCTGAGTCGGAACGTCCTCGGCACCATCGGGGTGTCGAAGGTCGTCCTCGCCGCCGCCGTCGTCCTGCTGCCCCTGGCGGCACACTCGGTCGTCGGGGTGTTCGCCCTGCTCGTGGTGTGGGGCTTCGTCTGGGGCGCCCTGCCGCTCGGGACCCAGACGTGGATGTCGACCGCGTCGCCGGGCGGGTCGGAGAGCGGCCTGGCACTGTTCGTCACGACGATCCAGCTGGCGATCGCGGCCGGGTCCGTGGTCGGTGGCCTGGCGGTCACGGGGTTCGGACTCGCCGCCGACTTCTGGTTCGCCGGCGCGGTCGCCGTCATCGGTGCGGTCGTGCTCCTGTCGCTCGGCTCGCGACGGTCGAGTGCCGTCCCCGAGGTCGCCGCCGCACCCGCGACCGGTCCGGTCACCACGGGACCGGTCGCGACGGGACCGGTCGCGACCGCAGCGGCGGACTGACCGGCCCGACCACACGGCGGACGGGAGGCACGCACCGGTCGGGTGACGGGCCTCCCGTCCGTCGTCGCTAGGGACGGGCGACGCTCGTCGCCGTCGCGACGGCGCGGAACGCCGCTGCGGCCGCGGTCTCGACGCGGTCGAGCGTGCCGTCCGCTCGCTCCTCGAGTCGGACGAGTCCCATCCGCCGGAGGAACGGCTCCTTCGCTCCCCCGACCTGCTGGCGGGCTGCGAGGACTTCGGGGGCGACCGCGAACTCCTCGACGTTCTCCCCGCCGGAGGCGTAGGACCAGTCGACGAAGTCGAACACCGGCCACCAGGTCCAGCCGCGGACGTCGACGCCGGCGTCGGCGAGCGCTGTGACGGCGGCGGACGAGTCCTGCACCCACCGGGAGCGGAGGTCGTCGTCGCCCTCGATCGACGTCTCGGTGACGAGCATCGGCAGCCCGTACCGCTCGGCGAAGCCGGTCAGCGTCTCGACGAGTCCGACCGTCCACCGGTCGTGGGCGTGCTGCACGGTGCCGTCCGGGCCGGGTGTGAGTCGACGCGGTGAGAGGTCCGGGTAGTAGTTCACGCCGAGCAGGTCGAGTGTGACGGCCCCGTCGACCAGTGCGGCGAGCCCGGCCTCGGTCGCACCGTGCTCGAGCAGCCAGCGGTACGAGCGGTGGTCGGGGTCGACGCGGCCGAGCACCAGATCGGTCGGGACGGTGCCGAGTTCGGTGAGGAGTGCTGCCTCGGCCCCGAGCGCGGGGTCGTCGGTGCTGAACATCGACGTCGCCTCGACGTGCACGATCGTGGCGTCGGGGTTGGCGGACCGGACGGCGGCGACGCTCTGCTGCATGCCCCGGGCGATGCCGAGGACGACCGCGGTCCAGCCGTCCCACCCGGTCAGGGCCGGTGGCCACACCCCGCGGAGGCCCGCGAAGGACGCCGTGGTGATCGGCTCGTTGAGCGGTGTGACGTGGTCGACGACACCCCGGTACCGGGCGGCGAAGGCCCCGGCGAAGGAGGCGATCGCGTCGGGGTAGGCGGGGTCGGCGAACGAGTCGTCGAGCCAGGTCGGGGTGCCGTAGTGGACCAGGTCCGCGATGACGGTGAGCCCGAGCCCGGCCGCGTACGCCAGGCGTTCGTCGAGGACGGCCCAGTCGAACACCCCGGGGGCCAGGTGCACGCGCGGCCAGTCGACCCCGTACCGGAGTGCGGTCGCGCCGAGGGAGCGGACGAGGTCCAGGTCCGAGCGCCAGGCGGTGTCGTGCCCGGTGAGCTCGTGCTCGTCGAGCGGTGCCATCGCGAAGCGTTCGGGTGGGTGCACGCAGGTGTCCTCGATCCCGGCGATCCAGGTGAAGCTGCCGGCGGGAAAGGCCCCGCTCTCGGCCGTCACTTCAGCCCCGTGGTGGCGACGCCGGCGACGAAGTACTTCTGGGCGAAGAAGAACCCGAGGGCGATCGGCACGAGCGAGATCACGGCGCCGGCGAGCAGCACGGCGTGGTCGGTCACGTGTGCTCCCCCGAACAGCGTCAGTCCGGCGGGCAACGTCAGCATGTCGTTCGACGTGGTGACGACGAGCGGCCAGAGCAGGTCGTTCCAGAGGGCCATCCCGTTGAGGACGGCGACCGTGGCGATGGCGGGCTTCGCCAGCGGCAGGATCACCTGCCAGTAGATCCGCCAGTGTCCGGCGCCGTCGATGCGGGCGGCTTCGTCGAGTTCGACGGGGATGTCGATGAAGAACTGCCGGAACAGGAAGATCCCGAACGCGCTGGTGGCCCGCGGGATGATGAGCCCCTGGTAGGTGTTCAGCCAGCCCAGATGGAACAGCTCCACGAACACCGGGATGAGCGTCACCTGGAACGGCACCATCAGGGTCGCGATGACGAGCACGAACGCCACGTTCCGGCCGACGAACCGCATCCGGGCGAGCGCGTACGCGCACATCGAGTCGAACAGCAGCGTCAGCACCGTGGTGACGATGGTGAACAGGAACGAGTTCGCCAGTAGCCGCAGGAACGGCAGTTGCTGCCAGACGCCGACGTAGCCGTGCAGGGTGATGCTGGTCGGGAACAGGCTGGCCGGGTGGCCGAACAGGTCGGCTTCGGACCGGAACGACCCGCTGACCATCCAGATGAACGGCACGAGGGCGAACACCAGTCCGACGCCGAGGTACACCCACTTCAGGACGGACCCGGTGCGCGCGGTGCCGGTCCGGCGGCCGTGTCGCCGGTCGCGGGTGGGGTCCGGACGGGAGGCACGGGCCGGCTCCGTCAGGGACGGTCGCCGCGTGCGCGCCTCAGTCGACATCGTCGTACCGGAACAGTCGGAGCTGCAGGAGGGAGATGAGCATGATGATCACGAAGAGGACCCAGGAGATCGCTGACGCGTAGCCGGTCTGGTAGTTGACGAACCCGTCGCGGTAGAGCAGGTTCACGAGTGTGTCGGTGTGGAAGACCGGTCCGCCGCCGGTCATCACGTAGACGAGGTCGAAGACCTGGAACGACTGGATCGTCAGGATCATCGAGGTGAAGAGCATGGTGGGGCGGATGCTCGGCAGGGTGATCCCCCAGATGGTCTGCCAGGTGTTCGCGCCGTCGATCCGGGCGGCCTCGTATCGTTCGGCGGGCACGCCCTTGAGCCCGGCGACGAACAGGATCATCGCGAAGCCGATGCTCTTCCACACCGAGACGAAGACGATCGTCGGCAGGGCGAGAGCGGTGGACTGCAGCCAGGCAATGCTCGGCAGTCCGAGGGCCGCGGTGATCCCGCCGACGAGGCCGATGTCGGGGTCGAGCAGGAACTTCCAGACCAGGCCGATCGTCACCAGGGACACGATCGTCGGGAAGAAGAACACCGAGCGGACGATCCGGTTCGCCGGGGTGTCCCGCTGGAGCAGCAGTGCGGCGATGAAGCCGAACACCACCAGCAGCACGACCGAGACGACGGTGAACTCCAGCGTGATCCGCAGTGCGTTCCAGAACTGTCCGTCGTGGAAGAGCGTGACGTAGTTGCCGAAGCCGACGAACGGCTGGGTCGCGGCGCCCACGGTCCAGTCGAAGAACGAGTAGTACAGCGACCGCAGGATCGGGAAGACCACGAAGGCGCCCAGGATGAGCAGCGACGGGGCCATGAAGAGCCAGGCCGGCTGGAACCGGCGGGTGCGGACCCGGGTGGGGCGCGCCTCCCGTCCGTCCGGGGCGGCGGCCCCGCCACGCGGGCTGCGTGGCGGGGCCGAGCCGGTGAGCTGGTCGGTCACTTGCTGCAGCCCGTGAGGCCGTCGATCGCCTGGCCGGCGCTCTTCGTGGCCTCGGCCACGGACTTGCCGCGGGTGATCTCGCCGATGAGCGGGACGTACGCGTCGGAGTCGACCTTCGTGGCGTTCGTCACGTGCGGCAGGTACAGGCGTGCGTCCGGCACCTGGCTGGCGAAGACGGAGACCGTCGGGTCGGCGGTGAGCTTCGCGTCGTCGGACAGGTCGGTGCGGAGCGGCGGGAACCCGGTCTGCAGCGAGAACTTCTGCTGCGCGGTCTTCGACGTCCAGTAGGCCAGGAACTCCTGCGCCTGCTTCGGGTACTTCGTCTTGGCGGAGATCGACAGCGGGGCGATCGAGCCGAGCGTGCTCGACTTGCCGTCCACGCCGACCGGGACCTTCACGAGCCCTAAGTCGATGCCGGCGTCCTTGTACCCGGACGCAGCCCAGGGGCCGTTGATCTCCATCGCGGCCTTGCCGGCCGAGAACAGCGAGTCCGCCTCGGCGCCGGTGAGGCCGACGGGGCTGACCTTGTCCTTCGCGACCAGGTCAGCCCAGGTCGACAGGCTCTTCTGCCCGGCGGACGTCTGGACGACACTGCAGCCCTTGCCGCTGACGATGTCGCCGCCCTCGAGCCACTGCAGGACCGGCCACATCTGGATGGTCTGGTTGTCGGCGAGCGCGATGCCGTACTTGCCGCCGGTGGTCAGCTTCTTCGCGTCCGCCGCCATCTCCTGGACGGTCTTCGGCGGATCGGTGATGCCGGCGTCCGCGAAGAGCTTCTTGTTGTAGTACAGGCTCAGCGTGGCGAAGTTGGCGGGGACGCCGTAGAGCTTGCCGTCGTAGGTGAACTCCTCGACCGTGCCGGGGGCGAACGAGGCGGTGTTGATCTTGCCGCTGCCCTCCCCCGTGTCGGTGATCGGCAGGACGGAGCGGGTCTTCACGTACTGGGCGACGGCGTTCGGGTCCGACGAGACCGCGGCGACGTCCGGGCCCTGGCCGGTGAGCCAAGCCGACGGCAGCTTCTGCTGGATCGTGTCCCACGGCTGCACGGTCATGTCGACCTTGATGTCGGGGTGCGACTTCTCGAAGTCCTTGACGATGGTCGCGTAGCCCGGTCGGTCACCGCCGGTGAACCCGGTCCAGACCTTGAGGGTGGCGGGGCCGTCCTGGGCGGCGTTGCCGCTGGCGGAACAACCGGTGAGGACCAGTGCCAGTGCTGCGGCACCGGAGACGACCGCGAGGGTCGTGCGTGCGTGCTTCATCGGGGAACGCTCCTTTGCGTTGCGGGTGCTGTGGGTGGTGCGGTGGTGCGGCGGTGCGGTGGTGCAGGGTCGTGCGTCGGTGCAGGGTCGTGCGGGTGGGTCGTGCTGCGGGTGTTCGGTGTTCGGTGTTCGGTGTCGTTCTGTCCAGTGGGGGTCGGTGGGGTCAGTGGGGGTCGGTGTGGTCCGGGTCGCAGCCGCACGAGCCGCGGAGGACCACCTCGACGTCGAGCTCGGTGTGGGCGTGGCCGCCGGGGCGCCGGTCGACGAGGTCGAAGAGGCGTTCGGTGGCGATCCGCCCCATCTCCTCGGCGGGGACCCGGATCGTGGTGATGCCGGGGGTGGTCACGCGGGCGAACCCGAAGTCGTCGAACCCGACCACCGCGACGTCCCCCGGCACGTCGATGCCGGCGCGTCGGAGTACCGCGAGGCCGCCGACGGCCATGTCGTCGTTGGCGAAGACGATGCCGTCGAACGGGAACCGCCCGTCGCCGGTCTGCTGCCGGAGCACCTGCTCGACGGCGGACGCGCCGGACTGTTCGGCCAGGTCGCCCTCGATCACAGCGACGTCGGTCAGGCCGTGCTCCTCGGCGGCGCGGAGGAAGCCGTCGCGCCGGTCGATGCCGGTCTGGTGGTCGAGCGTCCCCGACACGTGCAGCAGTCGGCGCCGGCCGTGCTCGGTCACGAGGTGCTCGACGAGCTGCTCGGTCGCCGAGACGTCGTCGATCCCGACGCTCACCGCGTCGGCGAGGTGCGGGTAGTTGCCGATGAGGACGACCGGCAGGCCGCTCGCGACGAGTGCCTCGACGTGGTGGTCGTCGATCGCGGCGCTGGTGACGATCGCGCCGTCGGCGGTCCGGGAACGCATGACCCGCTCGTAGGCGACGCCGCCGTTCGAGGTGTCCGCGTTGGTCGAGACGATGACCTGGGCGTCGTGGGCGTTCGCGGCCGTGGACATGCCGGTCAGGACGTGCATGAAGTACAGGTGGCCGAAGACGTGCGCCGACGAGTTCGGGACGACCAGGGCGACGGCGTCGGCACGCTGGCTGCGGAGGGCTCGGCCGGCGGAGCTCGGGACGTAGCCCAGGTCCTCGGCGGCCTGCTTGACCGCCGCGCGGGTCTTCTCGCTGATCCGCTCGTGGCCGGAGAGCGCCATGCTCGCGGCGGCGGAGGTGACGCCGACCTTCGCGGCGACGTCCTTCAGGGTGACGGACTTCGGCATGGGGTCGCCTCCTCGTTGGGAGCGTGGCCGGAGCCAACGCGCTTTATCGATTAACTCTTCGGCCATCCTGCACCTGCTTAATCGATGAAGCAAGCCCTTCCGACGTTTTCTGCGGTGTCGGTCGCGCCGACATCGCGGACCGGCAGGCGTGACGGACGGGAGGCTCGGTGCCGGTCCGGCACCGAGCCTCCCGTCCGCGGTCCCCCGCGACCGGCGTCGGTCAGTTCAGCCGGAACACCTGCGGCGCCGCGCCGTTGCAGTCGTAGAGCTGCAGGGCGGTGCCGTTCGCGGTGTTGCCAGACGGCACGTCGAGGCACCGACCCGACTGCGGGTTGAGCACCGAGCCGTTCGCCTGCGGGACCCACTGCTGCCCGCCCACGCCGTTGCACGTGTACAGCTCGAGGTGCGTGCCGTTCGCGGCGGCGTTGCCGTCCAGGTCCAGGCACCGACCGAGCGTGCGGATGGTGTGGTCACCCGCGCTGTACGCCCACTGCTGGTCGGTGGTCTGCTCGTCGGTCAGCAGCGTCTGGCAGTCGAACACCTGCACCTGCTGGCCGTTCTGCTGCAGGTCGTTGCCGGCCACGTCGACGCACTTGCCGCCGATGGTGCCGATCGGCACCGCCGCCACGAACTTCTGGGCCGCGTTGCCGTTGCAGTCGTACAGCTGCAGTGCCGTGGTGTTCGCGGTGTTGCCCGACGGGACGTCCAGGCAGCGACCGGACTGCGGGTTCTTGATCGACCCGTCCGGCTGCACGATCCACTGCTGACCGCCGACGCCGTTGCAGTCGTACAGCTCGACGTGGGTGCCGTTCGCGGTGCCGTTGCCGTTCGCGTCCAGGCAGCGCCCCAGCGTGCTGAGCGTGTGCGCGCCGTAGACACTGCCCAGCCAGTGCTGGTCCGCGGCGAGCGCCTGGCAGTCGTACAGCTGCACGACGGCCCCGTTGCCGCCGACGTCGTCGCCGGCGACGTCGACGCACTTGCCGCCGGGCGCGGTGATCGCCGCGCCCGGTCCCCCGCCGGTGGAGATGCCCTGGTAGTTCTGCGCCACGATGTTCGCCTGCACGGCGGAGTCGGCCGCGTCGGTCGAGTAGCCCGTGGTCATGACCCCCTCGAAGAAGGACTGGGTGCCGCGGTTCGAGTTGTCACCGCCGGCGCCGAGGACGATCGAGCCCTCGAGCTTCATCGGTGTGTAGCCCTGGCCGTCGCCGTCCTTGTCCGTGGGCAGGGCACCCTCGTACCACTTCGACAGGGCGCCGGACTGCGCGTTCCCGCCCTTCAGCGCGAAGGCCGCGACGCCGTCGTTCTTCAGCAGTGCGGTGACGAACTTCGAGCTGTTGCCCGTGTTCGCGGTGTTGATCGCGGTCTTGCCCTCGTAGACGCCGTTCTCCAGGTCCGCCTGCACCCAGGGGCCGCGGCCGGCGCTGCCCTTGCCGTTGAGCATCGACAGGTTCAGGGCGTCCATGTGGCCCTTGCCGGTGTCCTTGGACTGGGTCTCGACGTTGCCGAAGTCGGAGCAACAGCCGTGGTTGACGTTCGTGCCGCTCGCGACCTCGTACATCGACTCGGGACTGGCTCCGCGTGCGGTGCTCTTGGCGATCGTGCTCGGGATCCGGTAGGCGACCTGCTGCGGCATGTAGACGCCGTAGGCCTTGTGCCCGGCGACGGTGATCGGCAGCGCTGCCGCGTCGGCCGCGTGGTTGGCGGGGCCAGCGTCCCCGGCGCCGGCGACGGTGAGGTCGTTGTGGTTCGGCGACTGGTCGTAGATCTTCGGGATCGTGCAGGAGGTGCCGGCGCAGAACGAGTCCTGGGTCGCGGCGTTGGCGTACCCGCCGGCGGTGAGCAGGCCGACGTTGGTCGTTGCCCCGTCGGAGGCGCGCTGCACCTGGTAGAGCGGGCCGTTGTAGGACGCGTACAGCGCTCGTGTCGAGCTGTAGGCGGCGACACACGAGGTGCCTGCGCCGGAGTAGGTGTCGCACGGACCGTTGGTGGCGGCGGCAGCGCTGCCGGCGCCGACTGTGGCGGAGACGAGGCTCCCGGCGATGAGGGCAAGTGCCCCGAGGACGGCGGCGACCGTGCGCCGCCTCCTGGAGATGGGCCTTGTGTGCATGGTGGTGGTTCCTTCCGAGCGTCGTTGACCGGTGGACGGCTGATCGTTGTTTAAACGATTAACCAAGCCCATCGTACGCCGGAGGACGCCAGGGGTCGAGGACGACTAGTAGCCGGGCACCGGAACACGCACCGCGCTGATGCGCCCCGCGTGCGTCTCGGCGGTCGTCGCCGGGTCGTAGCTGTCCGCCGTCGCCAGGTACAGCGTCCGGCCGTCCGGACCACCCAAGGCGCAGTCGATCGCACACCGACCGGGAGCGTCGATGCGGTCGGTGACCTCGCCGCCCTCGACGACACGGAGGAACTCCCCCGTGTCCACCGAGCACACCCAGATCGCCCCCTCGGCGTCGACCGTGCTGCCGTCCGGGGTGACGCCCTCGGGCAGCGCGGCCCACTCGCGGCACCCGGCCAGGGAGCCGTCGGGCTCGATGTCGAACGCGGTGAGCTTCCCGCCCCAGGTCTCGCTGACCACCAGGGTGCGGGTGCCGGGCAGGACGTTGGCGCTGTTCGGGAAGACCAGGCCCTCGGCCGCCAGGCGGAACGAGCCGTCCGGCTCGATGACGTAGAGCGGGCCGGGCCGGAGTTCCTCGCCGGCGTAGAGGTCGTAGCCGAACGCGCCGATGTAGGTCCGGCCGGTCTCCGGGTCGACGACCAGGTCGTTGACGAGCGACGACTCGACCGAGGACAGGTCCGCGAACACGCTCGTGGTGCCGTCGGCCTCGACGGCCACGACCGTGCGGGACTCCATCGAGCTGACGATCAGGCGGCCGTCGGGCAGCCAGCCGAGCCCGGAGGACTGGCCGGGGACCGTGGCCTCGAGGCGCGGGACGGCGTCCGTGCCGCCGTCCGGGTCGATCGAGAACACCTGACCGGTGTGCATGTCCGAGTACCAGAGCCGGCCCTCGTGCCAGCGGTTGCCCTCGGGGAAGCGGATGCCGGTGACGACGTCGGTCGCAGAGTCCAGGGTGATGTGCACGAGGCCCAGCATGCCAGGTGAGGCGCAGCGGTTCGTCTGGAGCCCGCGGGCGCGGCTCGTGTACCTTCGGGCATCTGATCGCAGTTCACACGGGGGTGGTGTGCATGACGTCGGCATCCGACGACGGGGCGACCGACGCATCGCTCGCGGTACCGACTCGGGCACGCACTGCGCGCCGGCTGCGCGGATCCGTGGCGGTGGCTCTCGCGGCGCTGGCACTCGCGATGACCGGATGCTCAACGGCAGCAGATGCTCCGGACGCCGCGGGGATGACCCGGGAGCAGGTTGCGGAGTTGTCACTGCAGGACGAGTTCCGCCTGGCGGGCAAGCGGTACGAGCAGGGGCAGGCCCTGCTGGCGGAGGCCCAGAGGCAGATCTCCGACGGCACCTGGTTGTGGAACGGCGGGGACGTCCGCCCACTGGCAGCCGGCGGCAACGCATTCGGAGAGGCGCCGGACGGGGCCACAACAGGGAACTCGTACTTCTTCCGCGCAGCGCGGATCATCGAGCGGGACGGAGCATCCGGTGCCGCTGCCGACCTGGAGCCCATGCAGCGGTACTTCGACGACAAGGGATGGCGTTCGGGCAGCGCGAAGGTCGGTACGGATCTCGAGGTGAGAGCGGACACCGGCGACGGGTGGTGGGTGACCTGGTCGGTCCGACCGAACGGCCAGTCCTCGATCGGCGTCCACAGCGAGGCGTTCTGGACGAACGACACCAAGGCACTCGTCAGGGCGACCTCGGTGCGTGACCCGGCGACGTTCCCGGACGCATCGAAACCCGGCGTCAGCGAGCCGTTCCCCGAGTGGAGTGACCCGGTCCGGCACTGAGCGAAGGCCTGACCCCGCTCTCCTGTTGACAGTTAGAACTCGAACACTTAGAGTCCTCATCATGCAGGCACCGCACTTCGACACGCCCCTCCAGCTCATGCGCTGGATCGGCTGGGCGCAGCGCAAGGCCGCCGAGGAGTGGGTGCGGGAGCGCGAGCTGTCGCACGAACAGAGCTTCGTCCTCGGCTACCTGCAGCAGAACCCCGGTGCCATCCAACGCGACATCGCCGAGGTGAGCCGGACAAGTGCGGCCAGCGTGTCGAGCCTCCTGCAGGGGCTCGAGAAACGGGGCCTCATCGAACGACGAGCGGACGCCGGCAACGCCCGGACGAAGCTCGTGCACGCCACCCCCGCCGGCATCGACCTGATCGCCGGGTTCGAGGACGCGATGCTCGCCCTCGACGACCGCCTGCTCGCCCCGCTCAGTCCGGACGAGCGCGCCACGCTCCGCGTTCTCCTGCTCAAGGTGACCGCCGAGCTGCCGGAACCCACCCGGTAGCCGCACCCGCGCCTCCCGGCCGTCCGCCCGAAGCGCGAGCCTGCCGGGCGCGAGCCTGCCCACGCGACGGCACCGCCGACGCGCTCCCCGTGATGCCGTGACGGCCCTGCCGTCGCGCCGTCCACCATGCCGTGCCGGCGTCCCGTCGGCGCGCGATCCGTGCTGCCCGGAAGGGAACCACCATGACGACCACGACCACCACACCCACCACCGCAGCGGAGAAGAACCGCTGGTACCTCTCCGCCGCCCCGATCCTCCGTGCCCTCGTACACCTGTGCGTGCCGATGGCCGCCGCGATGGTCGTCAGCGCCCTGTACAACGTCATCAACGCGGGGTTCATCGGCGCGCAGCACGACACCTCCCTGCTGGCGGCGATCACGTTCGGCACCCCGTTGCTCGGCCTGGTGATGGCGGTCGGCGGCGTGTTCGGCGTCGGAGGCAGTTCGCTGATGTCGCGGCTGCTCGGCGCCTCCGAGCACGACCCGGCGAAGGCCGGCGAGATCAAGCACGTCGCGTCCTTCGCCGTCTGGGGGTCGGTCGTGACGGGCATCGTGCTCGGTGGACTCGGACTGCTGTTCCTCGGGCCGCTCGTCGGGCTGCTCGGCGCCGACGCCGCCGCGGTCCCCGCCACCAGCGCCTACGTCAGCGTGATGCTCGTCTTCGTCCCGGTGCTGGCCGTGGCGTTCTGCCTGGAGCAGATGGTCCGCGCCGAGGGAGCCGCGCGCCAGGCGATGGTCGGGCTGATCCTGTCGACCATCGGCAACCTGGTGTTCGACGTCCTGTTCATCCTGGTGCTGCACTGGGGCGTCGCCGGGGCCGCACTCGCGGTGGGACTCGCCAACCTGGTCAGCATCGCCTACTGGGTGCGCTGGCTCGGGACGCACAGCGAGAACGTCAGCCTGTCGCTCCGCTGGTTCACGCTCCGGCGCTCGGTCCTCGGGCCGGTGTTCGGCATCGGCGTCAGCGAGCTGCTGCAGGCCGGGTTCCTCATCGTCACGACCCTGGTGCTCAACAACCTGGCCGCGCAGTACGGCGACGACCCGCTGGCCGCGATGGGCGTGGCCGTCCGCATCGCCCAGGTGCCGGAGTTCCTGGTGATGGGCGTCACGATCGGTGTGCTGCCGCTGCTGGCCTACGCGTACGGCAAGGGCGACCGAGAGCGACTGCGCTCGGCACGGCGGGCCTCGGCGCTGACGGTCGGGGCGATCGTGCTGCTGTTCTCCGGCACCGTGTTCGTCTTCCGACAGCAGGTGTTCACCGTCTTCTCCTCGGACCACTCGGTGCTGGCGATCGGGCTGACGATCCTGGTCGCCCAGCTGGTCGCCACGGTGGTGAACGGGTTCACCGGGCTGTTCACCTCGCTGTTCCGAGCCGCGGGGCTCGCCACCCCGGCGATCGCGATGTCCCTGGCGCAGGGAGTGCTGTTCATCCCGATCGTCCTGCTCGGGAACCTCTGGTTCGGGCTCGCGGGCATCATCTGGGCGCTCACCGTCACCGAGGTGCTCGTGTTCGTCACCGGGGTCGTCATCTCGCTCGCCGCCCGCGGGCGCATCGACCGCGGGATGGACGCCGGCAGCGCGGAGCGGGCGGAGGCGGTGCTCGCCGAGGCGGGGTGAGTGCGGGTGGTCGGGTGGTCGGCTGCGGTCTGCCGCAGCCGACTGCGGTCAGCCGGGAGGCCCGTCCCGGCCGAGCCGGTCTGGTCACGCCACCCGGTGACTTCGTCCGCCACGCGGTCGGGTCCCCGGACCGCGCACCCGTGACGGGATCGACGCGACCTTCGCGCGCGATCGAGCACGCGGACGTCAGGCGGTCGTCCTCGGGCCGAGGGCCCTCTCGATCTTCGCGATCGTCCGCCGCATCGCGTACTCGTCGTGGTTCTGCTGCTCATCGAGCATCCAGAGGTGCGCCGTGGCGGGGCCAGCTTCTCGCGGGGCGAGGGAGATCGCGATCCCCCACCGCGATGTGATGCCTCGCGGCGTCGGTTCGTCGAACACGTCGAAGCCGGTGACCTCCTGCCGCGTGGCGATCGGGATCGCTGGCCCGCTGCCCTCGTCCGGCCAGGCCGTGATGCCGTTCCGGTCGAAACCGAGGTCGCACGGGAAGAACACCCGGAGCGCCGGACGCCACGCATCGAGCTCGTCGTAGGTCGTGTCCGTGGGGTGCGCGTTCACGAAGAACGTGCCCGGGCTCGTGTCACTCTTGCGCTGGAGTCGCTCCCGTCGTCGGCGGTTCGTCACCGTGATGACGAGACCGACCGCGAACCCGACCGTGACGAGGCCGCCGAGCCGGAGCACCTGGAACAGCACCTCCCTGTCCCCGGTGCCGACGAGGAGCGCCAGGACGATCGTCGCCACGCCGAAGAGGGCGGTGAGCGTGGCGAGCAGGATCGTCGACGGTCGCATCCCTCGACGATGCCAGACGACCGTCGTGTCCGCCTCGGGTCAGCGGAGGACCAGAGCCGCACAGCCGCCGGCGAGACAAGCGCACACGACGGCGCCGACCAGGTCCAGTTGCCACCCGCCCGCCGTCAGCAGCAGACCGCCGACCAACGCAGCGGCGAACGCCAGGACCCCGACCACCATCGATGCCCGGCGCACTGGATGTGCCGCGAGGTGCAGATCGGCACGGTTCCTGACGAGCACGCCGACGCGGGCGACGCCAGCCGCGACGGCGACTCCGACCGGGATCGCAAGCGCCGAGACGGTGACCAGAAGGTCCCAGCTGAAGGAGTGGGACCGGAACAGGCCGAGGCTGTACATCCCGACCGCGGAGACCGCGCCACCGAGGACGACCACGGCGGAGAGCACTGCTCGGTGCCGAAGACCTGATCCCGCGGGCGTCTCCGGTTCCGGCGCGTCCCCTGTGGCGATGGCTCCAGCGAAGCGCCTCCCGGCCTCGGTGTCTCCGTCGCATCGCCGCGGTCGAGGAGCGTCGAGAGGCTCGCTGCCACCCGGAGACGTCACTCGTTGGCCTCGTCCACGAGTGTCGTCAGGACGCTGCGATCGACTGGACCCAGAATCCGCGCGCTGACGCGGCCCTGCTTGTCCAGCACGATCGTCGACGGCGTGGCGTTGGGCGCGTTCTCCCCCGCGAAGGCCAGCTGCACGGCGGCGTCCTCATCGATCAGCGTCGTGTAGGACACGTCGTGACTCTGGATGAACGCGCGGGCCGTCCCCGCCGAGTCACGGACATCGACCCCGAGGAAGGTCGCGCGCGCACCCTGCTGGTGGCTCACGGCTTCGAGGTCAGCAGCCTCGAGTCGGCAGGGCGCGCAGGCAGCGAACCAGAAGTTGACGACGACGGCGTGCCCTCGGTGCTCGTCGGCCCGGACGACGTGCCCGTCGAGGTCCCGCGCCGAGAAGTCGACGGCCGGCCCGCGGTCCGCTGCCCGGAACTCGGTGACTGCGCCGTTGCCGGAGATGTAGTTCTTCGTGTCGCCGTTCCGGTACTGGCCGCTGAGCCCGTCGTGCTCTCCGGTGCACCCCGCGACGCTCATCGCGATGACCACGAGCAACGCGAGCACCGGTCCACGACGAGTCCCCATGGCAGCAACCTAGTGCGCACCGCCCGCCGGCGCTCGTGATGCCGATCACGCCCTCGCTTCGACACCGCTGCCGCCGTAGGCTGTCGCTTACCACACGTCGGGCAGCGGAGGGAGCCGACCATGCCACGAGTAGTCGGCGCGATCGGACACCTCGTGCTCGTGACGCTGCGGACACTCGGCAGGGTGATCGGTGCCGTCTTCTCTGGTGGAGTCGTGCCGCCGCAGCACCCGGGTCGGCCCGCGCCGAAGCGGCGCGACGAGTACCGGCCGTGACCTCGTCGGCGGACGGGGAAGCCGACTGTCCGAGCGGTAGCGCCTGAGGGCAGGTCTCGCGACCGGGGTGGCCAGGCAGACCCCAGCGAGGCGCTTCTGCCTCCGCCTTGCCTGTTGCCCCGACGTCAGCGGATCAGGCCACGCCGCCGCCATCCGTTCCCCTCGAGCACGGACCGGAGCGGCGACTTGAGTTCCTCCTGCCGGAACCGATGTGGCGGGGTCGCGCTTCCGGTGCGACGTTTCCGTTCCGCCCGACGGACCAGCGCAACGATGATGGTCAGCAGGTTCACGTTGTAGTTCCGGCTGTACCCGCGGTAGGCGCGGAACGCTCCGTTGTTGTAGCCCGCGTCGCGCTCCGAGCAGCGGAACGTCCCGCGCGACGGATCGAGCGTGACGACGTACCGGAAGTTCGGTGACGCCCCTCCGTCACCGAGCACCTCGGCGAGCGCCGGGTCGTCGAAGGCCCAGCGGCCGGTGATCGTCGTCCCGTCGATCTCGAAGACGTACGGGGCTCCCGGGGCGTTGAGCGCGGCGACTCGCGGCATCAGCTCGTGGACGGGTAGTACGGACATGGTTCCCCCTCGCGGGCCACCGATCGTCGGCTGCCCGCGACAAGAGTGAGGTGGATGATGCCCGGCGCGCAACATCTGCACCAGACCGGAGCTACCCTCTGAGCCGTCACCGCAACGTTCGGAAGCAGCCATGACCCACTCCTCCACGGTCCCACTCGGTCCGGCGTCACACCACTTCGTCGAGCAGTACCCGGATCTCGTGTACGCGCAGTTCCGCGACGGGCAGCTGCTGCCCGGCGGTCAGCAGCTGCACTTCGACTTCCTGAAGCCCCGGTCGTCGACACCGACGCCCCTGGTGGTGTTCATCAAGGGCGGCGGGTTCCGCAACGTGCACCGCACTCGGTACCTCCCTGCGCTGGTCCCCCTCGCTGAACGCGGCATCGCGGTCGCCAGCGTCGAGTACCGAACCAGCAACCTCGCACGGTTCCCGGCACCGGTCGAAGACGTCCGAGAAGCGCTCCGCTACCTCCGGAACCATGCGGCCCAGTTCAACCTCGACCCGACCGCGGTCGCGCTCTGGGGCAACTCGGCCGGTGCGACCATCGCCACCATCACGGGCGCGTCCGCGCCGGACGAGGCGGAACCCGTCCGCGCAGTGGCCAGCTGGTACGGCATCCACGACCCGCTCCGGTCCCCCGAGTTCCGAGAACCCGGCTCTCCACTCTTGACGGCGCTCGGCCCCGTGGACCAGTGGTTCACCCCGTCCGATCACATCCGCCCGGACTCCCCGCCCACGTTCCTGCTCCACGGGACGGCGGACACGACCGTCCCGGTCGAGCAGAGCATCTCCCTCGCGGAGACCCTCACCGAGCTGGGCGTCCCGCACGAACTGATGCTCGTCGAGGGCGGCCACCACGACTTCTCGGAGATGTGCACCCGCACGGACGCGCTCAGTCGGACCTACGACTTCCTGCAGCGACACCTCCGGTAGAGCGACCACAGACCGTCTCGGAAGTCCGTCCCCTCAGCGGCTACCGTGACTGTGCCAGCAGCCGTCCCGACACCTCCCAGAGCCGATCTGCCGCGGCAGGATCCAGTGCGTGCGGGAGGACCCCGTGGACTCCTCCCTGGATCGCGGCCACGACCTCCGCCGGATGGCAGTCCTCGTAGTAACCGGGAGTCCCGACCCCGAGCTCCGCCCGGGTCGCAACGAAGACGCTGGTCGCAGCACCTTGCTCGACGGTCTTGGTGGGGTACCGCCGCCGCATGTCGGCGAGCACGGCCGGGTCCCAGTGACGTTGCAGGTTGGTCCAGATGCCGCCGGGCATGACCGCTGACCCTGCGATCCCGTCGTCCGCCCACCGCCGGGTCGCCTCCAGGGCGAAGAGCACGTTGGCCGTCTTCGACTGCCCGTAGGCGAGCCCCGGGTCGTAGGGGTCGCTGTCGAAGAACAGGTCGTCGAAGCGGATCCCCGAGGATGCGTGCCCACTGGAACTCAGCGACACGATCCTGGCGCCGCCCGCCGAGCGCATCGCTGCGTGCAGACCTCGTGCGAGCGCGAAGTGGCCGAGGTGGTTGACAGCGAAGTGCATCTCCCACCCATCCGGAGTGCGCTGCTCGGGCAGGTCCATGACGCCGGCGTTGTTCACCAGCAGGTGGAGCGGCCCCGACCACGAGTCGGTGAACGACCGGATGGATCCGACGTCGGCCAGGTCGACGAACGCCGCATGGACGGCTTCGTTCCCGGTGCTCGCACGGATGTCTGCCGCAACACGGTTCCCCGTCGTGACATCGCGGACAGCGAGGGTGACCGCTGCGCCCGCAGCAGCCAGGGCACGGGCCGTCTCCACACCGATACCCGATCCCGCACCGGTGACGACTGCGGTCCTGTCACGGAGGTCGATCCCGTCGACGACCTCGAGGGCGGTCGACTCGGCACCGAACGGTCCTCGCAGATCCGACATCAGCCGACCCGCGTGGAGGCGATTCCACCGTCGACGTCGATGGTCGAGCCGTGGAGGAACGAGGCCTCGTCCGAGACGGCGAACCGGACGGCGTAGGCGACATCGACGGGACGGACCGGGCGGCCGGCAACGGTCACCGCAGTCATCGCCGCCAGCACGTCCTCACTCGCAGCGTTGCCTGGAGTGCTCGTGGCTCCGGGCGCCACCGTGTTCACGTGGACCCCTCGAGGCCCGTACTCGGCTGCCCATGTGCGCGTCATCTGCTCGAGCGCCGCCTTCGACGCTGTGTACATGGCACCGAAGGGCAGGCCGACTCGGGCCATCCACGATCCGATGTTGACGATCGTTCCACGGCCGCGCTCCGCCATGGCCGGCGCGAGGGCCGCCACGAGCACGTGCGGGGCACGGATGTTGATGCTGAGGACCGCGTCGAGGTCGTCCTCGGCGAGATCGACGGTCGGCGTCGCCGGGTAGATCCCGGCGTTGTTGACCAGGATGTCGATCTGGCCGCCGGCGAGAGCCGAGGCTTCAGCGGCCAACCGGCGGACGTCAGAGGCCGATCCACCGAGATCAGCGACGAGCGGTGACGCCTTGCCGCCCGCACGTTCGATCGTCGTGACGACAGCCTGCGTGCGCTCGGCATCGCGACCGTTGACGATGACATGGGCACCGGACGCGGCGAGTACTCGGGCGATCGCTTCCCCGATACCGCTGCTCGAGCCGGTGACGAGGGCGGTCTGACCGGAGAGTCGGTCATCGGGAGAAAGGGAGACGAGTTCATCCTCATTGGACTGCATGGTCCAGTCCTACCACGGACTGGACCGCCTGGTCCAACGCGGTACGATGGGCTCGTGCAAGGGGCCAACATCACGGAACGCGGTCGAGCTACTCGCCAGCGCATCATCGAGGCAACGGGTCGGGAGATCCTCGCTTCCGGCATCGGCGGCACCACTCTCGACACCGTCCGTGCGGCGACGCTCACGAGCAAGAGCCAGCTCTTCCATTACTTCCCCGGCGGCAAGGCCGAACTCGTCCGTGAAGTCGCCATCTGGGAGGGCGGCGAGCTCCTCGCCGCGCAGAAGCCGTACATCGACGACCTCTCGAGCTGGGAGTCGTGGCACGCCTGGCGCGACGCCCTGGTCGACTACTACATCGGTCTCGGCCGGTGGGCCTGCCCCATCGGTTCGATGGCGACGCAGGCAGCCATGACGGATCCCGAACTGGCTCAGGTCATCACCGACAGCATGACGAACTGGCGGCTGTCGCTCGCCTCGGGGGTTGCCAAGATGCAGAGCGCCGGCGAGGTCGAATCCGATGCCGACCCGCAACGGATCGCCGTCGCCATCCTCGCCGCCCTGCAAGGGGGGCTCATCCTGAGCCAGCCGGAGAAGTCGTCCTGGCCGCTCGAAGCCGCCATCGACGCCGCGCTCGACGTCCTGCACAAGGTCGCCCACACGAGCTGAAGCCGCCAGCACTCCTCATCAGGAGCGTCTGACGGCGCAGCCTGGAGGGACGGTGCCAGCTGGCACCACCCCTCCTGTCCGTCAGCGGCTGCATCCTCACCGAGACGTCGACAGCTTCTTCGCGACGTCCTTCCCCCTCGCCCTCTCCCCCGGGACGACGGACGAGCCAGAACAACGAAGAGAGGCCCGCAGCCATCCGGCTGCGGGCCTCTCTTCGTCGTCGGGTGTGTCAGAACACCCTTCGGTGGGCTGTCTTAAGAACCCGTCGATGCCTGGAGTGGTGCGGAAGACGACGGGCGGCTGAGTCGCCCTATCCTCTGGCGACGCCGGGGCTATCCTCTGGCGAGGGACGGTGCGCTGACGAAACGGGCGCTGACCGGCGATTTTCCGACTTCCGATTCAGTCGCGCCGGTTCGCGAAGGGGCGCTTTCCACCGCCGATACCTCGGACAAAGCCTTCGATGAGAGCGTGCTCCTCGGCCGCCACGCCCTCATCGGACGGATCGGCGGACACTCGCCAACACACCCGTAGCTCGTCGGCGTCGGCGAGTTGGAACACCCACACACCGCCGGCGTGGTTGTCAGCTCTTCCGGCGCCGGTGCGGCGGAACTGCTTAAGCCTCCGGTGGAGGCCATCGCCTCGCATCCCGGACCGAGCGAGCCCGACGTAGAGCACCTGGCAGTCGTCGACCCACGCCTCAGCGAGCCGTTCAAGGGACTGCTGCAGGATTGGTTGACTCGTTCGTTTAGGCCGCGAGTGCGACCTGTGGGTTGATGATCGTCTCGTACTCGATCGGGGTCAACTTCCCCAGACCTCGTTGCCGTCGTTTCCGGTGATAGGTCGCTTCGATCCAGGTGATGATCGCGAGCCGGAGCTCTTCCCTGGTCGCCCAACGTTTCCGGTTCAGGACGTTCTTCTGCAGGAGCGCGAAGAACGATTCCATTGCAGCGTTGTCGGCGCACGCACCGACTCGCCCCATTGATCCGAGCAGGCCGGCATCACCCAGCGCGCGGACGAACTTCTTCGACCTGAACTGGCTGCCCCGGTCCGAGTGGACGACGGTTCCTGCCGGGTTCCGGCGATGCACCGCCATTTGCAGGGCCGCGACGGCGAGCGAGGACCGCATCCGGTCGCTGATCGAGTAGCCCACGATCCGGCGCGAGCAGGCGTCCTTGATCGCGCAGAGGTACAGCTTGCCCTCTGCCGTGTTGTGCTCGGTGATATCGGTCAGCCAGAGCTTGTCGAGGTCTGGCACGGTGAACGCACGGCGGACACGGTCATCGTGCACCGGCGGCCCAGCCTTGCGATTCAGGCCGCGCTTCTTCGCGTGCAGTGACCAGAGCCGCTGCTGCGAACACAACCGCCACACTCGCCGTTCCGACACCGTATGACCGGACGCAATCAGGTCGTCGGCGATGAACCGGTACCCGAACGTCGGATCGTCCCGGTGCGCATCGATCGCTGCGTTGGTCAGGTGCGCGTCCTCCCAGTCCCGCTGAGAAACCGAGTCGGCGCGCCACCGATAGAAGGCCTGCTTCGAGAAACCCAGCACCCGGCAGGTCACCGCGACGGGGACACCATCGTCGGCGAGTTCGAGGACCAGCGCATAGATCATTTTGGGAGTTGCGACTGGGCGAAGTACGCCGCTGCCCGGCGGAGGATCTCGTTTTCCTGCTCGAGCAGCCGGATCCGTTTCTGCGCGTCCCGCAGCTCGGCCTGCTCAATCGCCTTCACGGATGGCGACGCAGCAGCAGGGACGCCGTCATCACGGTCCGCGAGACGCAACCAGCGGGCCAGGCAGAACTCGGACACACCGAAGTCCTTCGCGACCTGCCGCACCGACGTCTCACCCTTCCGGGCGACCGCGATCACATCGCGGCGGAACTCGTCCGGATACGCCTTCACCATGGCACACATCCTTCCAGCAGGAGCCCATGCCCCTACCTCTCAGGAGTCAACCGAACCTGCAGCAGTCCCGTGCGACTCATACCGACGGTGATGGCACTTAACGCAACTTTTCGGCGCAGGGGTGATGCGTGCAGCTGTTGCGTGTAAGCGGCGCAAGGTCACGGCGAACCAGCGATCTCGGTCTATTCAGTCGCTGCCTGGCTGCCAGTCTCGCGCTTCTGCACTCATCGCCTTCCGCGCCGCCTTCAGCTGCGCGAGCTTCTTCGGGTTCTTGTCGAGGTTGATCGCGGGCGTGAAGTGCCGGATCAACTCAGTCTCGACGTCGGCGAGCGGGGTGCTCATGCCATCCGGTGCGGGCCAGACTGCCAGTGTGAGCCGGGCGTGCATCCACGCGGTGAGCTTCGCGTCACCGTCGCCTGCGAGCGAGTACATGCTGAAGTACCCGGGCTTCTCGAGGTTCCGCGGCACGCCGTGCAGTTCGAGCTGGTCGCGCAACAGCGCCGCGAACGACCTCCGCACAGTTGACCCACCGGTGCGCGCAGTGCTGCCCGGGACTGCAGCGAAGTGGTCCCCAAGATCGCGAGAGACAAGGCTCTTCTCGGCCTTGCCGATGTACAGCGGGAGGTCCAGCGATACAGACGGGTGCGCATCAGCGACGAGATCCAGGTCTTGGTGCGCCTGCTCGTCGCCGTAGATCGCGTAGAGGCCTGGTCGCGGTTCGACGTGCGCCGGCGCATCGGTGATGCTCCAGCGAGTGTTGGTGCTAGTCAGCGCTGAGACTGCCTCCGCGGCGAGATCAGAGAGCGTCACAACAGATCAGGACTCGTCGTCGCCTGGCTCGTCTGGATTGCGGCGCCGGATCTTGTCTCGAAGTCGCCCCACGGCCGGTTTGACCTTTTCGTTCCACACCGGGCGGCCGTACTTGACCGCCACGACGACGACGCCGCCGACGACGAGCCCGACGAGGACGAGCGCGCCTGCGACCTCCCTTGACGCGCGATCGGCACTCCGTTCGTGCTCCTGCTTCTCGTCCGCGAAGTCGTAGGGATACTCGGACGCTTCGGCGTTCGGATCGACATCGTCGATCGGCTCGTCCACTTCGACAGGATCCGGCTCTGGCGCGGCGCGCTCGATGAGGCGCGTCGGGTCCACTCCGTTCCAATCGAGCACATCGCGATGGTTCGCGAGGAACCGATGCGTTTGTTCGGGATCAGCGACGTACGAGTTGTCGAATCGACTGTCGGCCCAGGAGGTCTTCCCCGTCCCACGGATATGCAATGAGCCGTCCTGGATCGTGTAATGGCGCGTCTCGCGGAAGTTCTTTCCGTCGTAGTGCGTCGTACGCTCGAAGCCCTCGTTCAGCTCCAACAGTTGGCAGAGAGCTTCGGACGGTTTCGGGAGAGAGGACCGCGGGGCATGAAGGTCGGGTTCCCGCTTGCCTCACCGTCGTTCGGGAGGCGCTGGTAGAACGTTGCGGCGGACCGGTTACGCGGTCGGCGGGGGTGGTGCGGCGCGTCGGGCTCGGGGAAGGTGGCGAGGTCGTCCCAGCCGTGGACGCCGCAGATGCTGAGGGCATGGTGGAGCGGTTCTCGCACCAGGAGGCCGGCGCGGAGCATCGCGAGTGCGCCGCGCTTTTCTGTGTGGTCGGTCGAATCGTTGGTGGTGTGCCAGTGCTGGCCACGGAGCGCGTTGAGGGTGATACCGAGCTGGTATGCAGCGGCGTGCTCGTCGGCGAGGAGCATCGTTTCAGCGGCCTCGGCGCGGGCGTTGTATATGTCGAGGATCGGCTCGATGCTGGTTCCGAACTTCGGCAGCGGCATCGGCTGGTACGTCCGCAGGAAGGTGCCGAGGTCGCGCAGAACGAGGGTGCTTATCGTCGCTGCGCGGTGCCGCGTCCGGGCGTCGGGCTGCTCGTGGAACTCGATGTACTTGTTGATGAGGTCCCGTGGAACGCGGTCGGCGTGGGCGGCGATGGGGCCGAGTTCGTGGAGAGTGTGGCGGTGTGCTCGGCGGTTGGTGCAGTCGGTGATGACGGCCATGGTCTTCCTCGTTCTGATTCGTAGTTGGTGCGCTGTGTGCCGTGTTGGTGGGCGAGCACGGCTGCTGTCTCGTACCGGCGACCTCTCGACATGGGTCTACTGCGGTGCGCGGATGGCGCTTGTGCTCGCCCGTTCGGTTGGGCTTGGTGTCTCGATGCCGGCTTGTTTCGACCGGCTGGGAGTGAAGCTGGCTGCCCGGCAGGCGAGCGACTTTCCGTGTGCTGTCCGAGGACCGGGTTGGAGGTGTGGTCTCGTCGTGACGTGTGCTGCGGGGGGGGGGCTCGCCTGCCGTGTGGCTGGCTTCGAGGGTTCTATGCCGTCTCGTCAGGGCCGGCTGGAAGTTGCGCGCTCAGGCGACTGCGGAGGCGTGCGCGCGGAAGGTGGCGAGGTCCCTCCAGGTGCTGCCCCACTGGTCCTCGGCGGCCCGGCACTGCTTGAGGGTGGTGGCCCCGGCGCGCAGGAGCGAGAGCAGCCGCCGTCCCGCCTTGATGGTGTTCAGATCGTCGCCCCAGTGCTGTCGGCGCAGCTCGTGGACGTTGTCGAACCCGGCATCCGCGGCGGCTGCGGCTTCGTCGCGGTCGTACTGGAGGAGGAAGTGCTGCTCGGCGCAGCGCTGGAAGTGTGCGTCGGTGCGGAGCTTGCGGATGGTGGCGATCTGGAACGCGAACGCGTCCGGCTCGTCCAGGAACGGTTCGACGCGGTAGTGGGCGCGGAACTGCCGCGTGCCGCCCGGGCCGGCGAGGAGGTGGTCGTAGAGGTCGTCGATGCCGCGGCCGTTGAGGTCGAGCCAGTCGAGGACGATCTGCATCTCGCGGCGGCGCTCGTGACGGTTGTGGTTCTGGTGGGAAGCCATGGTGTGGCCCTTTCGTACGGAGGTGGTCGGCACCGGTTCGTGGTGCGCTCCCCCTCTGTGCGCGCTGGCGACGGCCTGCTGTGAATACAGATCTGGGATGCCTGATCTGGAGCGCTGGTCCGGGCGCTGCTCTGGCGCGCTGATCAGGGCTTCCACAGCTGAAGAAGTCGCGCGAGAGGCAAGCAGCAGTTGGCCCCGCAATCGCAAGCGCAGCTCAAGACCTCCCCGTCCGCCTGGATCGTTGGCGGCGGCATAGAGACGTCTCCCTCGTCGCAAGGAGTTCCTCTTGGACCACATCACTGCCACCCGTCTGGCCCGCTGCGACGCGTTCATCGCCGCCGCGGACGCTGAGCACGGCGGCCGCTACGACTACTCGCTGCTGCCCGACGAGTTCGTCAACGTCAAGACTCGGGTGCGGATCGTCTGCCCGGAGCACGGTGTCTTCCGGATGGCGCCGCAGGACCACAAGGCGAAGACGGTGAAGGGCCGAGTGATTCCTGGGCAGGGCTGCCACGACTGCTCCACGCGGCGCGGACCGGCCGCGCGCCGCTTGCAACTCTTCCTCGACCGAGCGCTAGAGGTTCACGGGTCCGGGTATGACTACCGGAACGTCGACTTCGTTGACCAGCGGACCAGCATTCGCATCCGCTGCTTCGAGCACGGGGCCTTCAGCGTTATGCCGAAGAACCACCTCGCTGGTGAGCAGTGTGGGAGGTGCGGTGCCAGGGCGCGAGCAGAGTCCCTCCGCCAGGTCGACAACGCCGGCCAGTTCGGTGACCCCCGCCGCATTGCCCTCGACAAGAAGCGCGCCGCTACCGAGCGACGGAACGAGAAGAAGCGTCTGAAGCGCGAGGCAGCAGCGTCGTTGGACGCTGTCTGAGTTTTCCTGTTCCTGGCCTCGAGCGGCTCGATCCCCTGGCTCTCACGGTTGCTTCGTCCCTACCGTCGAGATCGTCCACACCAACTCCAACGCTGCTGCTGCTGCTGCTGCTGCTGGCAGCGAAGCGGCTGCCCCTGCTGAGTTCCGGAGTGGGCGAGTGAGAAGGAGCCGCATGCCGAACGCCGACAATGACCCGCGCCGCCGTGCGGGGCAACTCGCCGCCATCAGCGGCATCGCACGGATCCCGTTGTCGGACCTGCGCGATCAGAGTCCCCCGAACCTCCAGGCCCTCTACGCCGAACTGCAGGACGGCCAGGCACTGATCCCGGGCTTGAAGATGGGGCTCGGGGCTCTCACCGTGCAGCGGTGGGATCCTGCCTACGCGGCCAAGGGTTGGACCCTCTACGGCGCGGAGCTCACGCTCGACCAGGGGCATCCGTTCGGGTCGATGTTCTACCGCAACGACGCCGACGGCCGGGTGCTGCGTATCGGGGTGAAGTGGCATCCGCCGGTGCAGCAGCTCGAGTTTCCCGCGCTGCACCCGTCGAAGCCGGAGCTGACGTCCGACTGCACCGACGAGGAGGTTGCCGCGGTCGTGTTGGATGCGCGGAGTCGGATAGGGACTCTTGTCGCGGTCAACGCGCAGATCGGGTCGTTCGTCGCCACCGAGGAGTCCGAGAACGCCATCCTCGACGCGTCCGGGCTCGGGCTCGAGCGGCTCTCCGAAGACGACCCGAGGCTCGCTGACCGTGATGCGCGCCCGCCGTCGAGGCCGAGCCGGGGCGGCGCTGATGGGTGACCGGCAGTGGGTGCAGGACATCCGACGCCAGCAGACGATTCTGTCGTTGCCGTTCGGGCTCGGGTGGACGATCGACATCACGCAGACGATGGTCGCGCTCGCGGCTGCGGGGATGCCCGCTCGTGTGGAGGCGTTCGACCGGCTCCGGTTCGAGGACGGCCGGTCCGGGTTCCTGTCCACCCCGAACCCGACCGCCACGATCCACGACGACGGCACCCCTGCTGAACGGACCGAGGACCTCATCGTCATCCCCGGCGGGTCGGAGGGCGGCGTGCTCTCGCTCGCCCGCCGCTACCCGGACCTGGTGTTCGTGAACGGGAAACGGCAACGCGTCTGGGCGAAAGGCAAGCAGGTGTCCGGGTCGTCTATGGAGCGGGACGCGACACCGGGGTGGCGGACCGTGTTCGCCATCGCCCGCACGATTGTCCTGCACGGCGGCGGCACACGCGCTATCGCGGACCGTATCGGCATCCCGCTCGATGACGTGCGCGCCGCGATGCCTGCTCTCGGGGCGAACGTCTTCCACACGCCGATCGGGTGGGAAGCAGTCGACCAGTCTGCCCTGTGCGACTGGACTTTGGCGGCGTATCCGGGTTACGGCGGGGTCCGGACCTGCTGGCGCCGGGACGCCACCAGCGACGCGCAAGCGGACCAGCTGACTGCGCTGTGCGGGGTGATGTCGGACCGGTGGGCGGCGCAGCAATCCGGCGTCATCGTCCCGCCGAACCGGCTGACGGCGTTCTTCGCCCAGCACCCCGACATGGCAGCGCTCGGCTACGAGCCCGCCACCGCGAACGAGGCGACAGTGTCAATCGTCATCCCGCAAGACACCACCATCCTCACCAGCGCGGAGGGGTGCTGCACGGACGGCTTCATCACCGCGCACGTTCTCTACGAAGACAGCTGGGTGGCCGCGAACACGGATGCGGTGAACGGGCTGCGGCAGCTGCTGCACTTCAAGTCGGACCTCGCCCACGACCTCCGCTGGCACCCCAACCATGGCAGCGGTGAGGGCGGGGTGGGCTGATGCTGCAGCTGCTGTCGCTGACGTTGGCGTACGACGACACCCGCTTCTTTGGCTCCGTCATGTTCACCGACCCCGATCAGCCGGACGACAAGCCGGCCACGGTCCTCATCGACCACGCCGAGGAACCGCCCTGGTTCCACCTCACCAACGTCGACCCAGACAGTCAGGACCCTGCGGTGTCGGCGATGGTCGAAGCGGACCGGATCACGCGGTTCCTCCTCCGCTACACGCCCGAACGCATCGGCCGCACCCCCGCCGACTTCCCCCAGCCCTAACCCGCTCTGCTCGCACCCGTTCCCTTTGAAGGTAGTTGCTGATGATGCGTCTGGTGTCCTTGCACCTGTCGAACGACCGGATCCTCTGGGGACATGTCCTCCTCGACGACACAGAAGACCCGGACGCGCACCTGGCGCAGATCCTCGTCCGCCCCATCGACGTCGAGCCCGGGTACGAGCTCTATGACAGGACCAACACGGTCCTGTCGGACCTGACGATCCCGGCGGTTCGGGAAGCGAACCGCATCGTGCAGACCCTCCTCATCCCCGCCTCCGAAATCGCTCGACGGGAGAAGGCCGTCCGGGCGGTGATCCACTCGGGCTACTTGGAAGGGTTTCCGGACGACATGCCCTGGCAGTCGCAGCTGTGGATGTACGCCCGAGGGGAAGTCACCCGCGAACAACTGTCCGCGTACGCCGATGAAGGCCGACCGATCCCCCGCCAACCCGAACAAAGTGCTGTCGGTCCGGCGAACGTTCCCGAGGACTGGTGGCAGACAACGCAAGCCCGCATCCGCCGGAACCTCCTCAACACCACCCTCACCGAGCCTGAAGTCGCTGCCGCACTGCAAATCAGCATCGACGACGTCGGGGAGCTGTTTGAAGCGAACCGGCTGACGAGCTTCGACCTCGACGGCGAAGAACGCATCCCCGACTGGCAACTCGTCAAGGCCGCCCTCCCCGAGTTCGGCGACCCGGCGTCACTGCTGCCCGGCCTCGACGTCCTCTACGCGGCCGCACCCCAGCCGCTCCTCGACGCGGCCGCGATGACCGAGTTCATGACCACACCGCTCGACTTCCTCACCGTCGACGACCGGGTCCTGACCCCGCTCGACTGGATGCGGGAAGGACGGCCGCTGACGACGATCATCGCCCTGTTCCGTGGACGGCGGTGGCGGCCATGACCCGCCGGCCGGACCTGTTCCTTTTCAACGTCGCCTACGACGTCACCGGTGTGCACGGGCACGTGTTCTTCCGCGACCCACCCAGCAGCGTGCTACGGCAGGTCATCATCCGCAGCACCGACACCGGCAACATCTGCGAACCAGCACACGGCGACACCCGCACCGGGTGGGAACCGTTCCTCGAAGAAACCCGCTGGCTCATCGCCCTCACCCAACCCGACACCCCGGAAGACCGCAGCTGATGATGCCTGGGCTCGAATGGGTAAACGCCGCATACAGAGGCCGACCGCAGATCACGCTGCCGTACGGGCTGGGCGATACCACCGACCTCACCAACGCCTTGTCCGTCCTCAAGCTGGCGGGGCTTCGCGCGGTCGTGGAGTCGCACGACACGATCCGCCTCGCCGACGGCCGCCGCGCACGCTTCCCAACCCTCACGCAACAGCCCCGCGGCGAGGACCCGAGCAACGCGGAGCTGCTCCTGATGGCGCCTAGGACCGTGACTGCGACGCAGATTGCGCTCGCGGAGCAGACGGCGACGATGCTGCTGGTCGACGTGGACCGGCGCCGCGTCTGGATCGACGGCAGACAAGCCCTCGGGACGAAGGAGCGGTGGAAGGACGCGGCACCGATCTACGTCGCGTTCGCCGTCGCGCGGATGCTCGCCGTCAACGGCTCCACTTTTGACGGACTGGTGCGAGCGGGGCTGACTGCCGGGCAGGTGGATGACGCGCTCGCGCGCCTTGGGAAGCGCGTGCACCGCACTGACATCGGGTGGGAGTCCCGGCAGGTCGGTGGCCTCGTGGACTTCGCCATCGCCTGCTACCCAGGACCAGGCGGCGTCAGGACCCGATGGACGTCAGACCTGCCGCTGATCGAGCAGGCGGAACGACTCATCAGGGTCGGCTGCCGCATCTCCGGCCGCGCCATCTCTGACCGGCCCGGCTACCCCGCCATCAGCAAGCGGGAGATGCCGTACCGGCTTGTCGCGTTCACCGAGCAGGAGGTCGACATGGCCGTGCTCGGCTTCGAACCCGACACCGTCGGCTTCGCCGGCACCGAACTCATCCGACCCGCGGACCCCACAGCCTTTCTCACCGCGGCCGCCGCCGGCTACACGGACCGCACCGACGACATCATCAGCGCGAACACGCTCCTCCGCGCCGACTACCGCAACGCCGACGACGCGGCCTCACTGCAAGAAGTCCGCAACCGGCTGCAGTTCCTTGCCGACACCGGCTACGACCTCCGCTACAACCTGCCCGACTGACAGCGAGCAATCGATCAGATCGGAGTCGCACCAACCTGCCGTCGGTGCTTCACCGAACTGCGCCACACTCAAGCCGCCAGCTTTGTCTCACCACGACCGACTTCCACCCAAATCGCGTCTCGAGTGAAGCGATACGCCTGGGCGTCACTTCGCCGGATCAGCCGGTCGGGCAGCTGGAGCCACGCATGCACCGGCAGCGGCTCCGGCAGCTCACGCACTTCCATGCCGCGAGCATCCTCCTCGAGCGAGAACGGCGAGCCGGGCACCCAGCGGTCCGAACGACGACGACCCATGACCGCGACAGAAGAAGCCCGCACTGACGTTCGCTTACGGGGCCCTCATCGAGAACATCACCGGACTAGTCATCTGAGACAGAAGAAGCTGCGGCGAGAGCAGGCTGCGCTGGCGCGTCCGTTTGAGGACCGATCAACGAGACACTGTCGGCCTGTAACGTTCGACGTCGCGCTCTTATCGTTGGTCGATGGATCTCGATCAAGTCTGGCCCTTGTTCGGGCTGCGCCTCATCACTCCCAGGCTGGAACTGCGCCCCCTGCGCGACGAGGACCTTCCCGGGCTCGTCGACGTGGCACTGTCGGGTGTGCACGATCCCGCTCGGATGCCGTTCGGTGTTCCGTGGACGGACGCAGAACCGACAACATTGGCGCATTCTCTCGCGCAGTACCACTGGAAGCTACGGTCCGGAGTGAGCCCTGACTCATGGGGTGTGAGCTTCACCGTGCTCCACCACGGCATGCCGGTCGGCGTCCAGGAGTTGCATGCTCGCCGCTTCGCCGCGCGCAAGACCGTCGAGAGCGGATCATGGCTTGCCCTCGCGCACCAGGGCAACGGGCTCGGCACCGAGATGCGGACGGCATTGCTGCTGTTCTCGTTCGATCACCTAGGAGCGGAGTGGGCGGAGTCGAGCGCAGCCGCTTGGAACGAAGCATCCCTGCGGGTGTCGCAGAAGCTCGGATATGAGGTCAGCGGTGTTAGTCGTGCCCAGACTCGCGCGGATGAGGTTGTCGACGAGGTCAGGGTGCGACTACGGCGGGAGGATTTCGCTAGGCCGAACTGGAGCCTGACGACTGAAGGGGTCGAAGCAGCTACTGAGTTCTTGATGTAGCCGGACGGGCAAAGATCCGGACATCTCGTTAGCCGATGGCCTCCCGAGACAACTGCCGGCGTCCGCAGAGAGCCTGAATGAGCCTCGGTCGGCTGCTCAAACTTCTCGGGGTTCCCGCCCCGCAACGTTCGTCTCCCAGTACGCGAAGACGATCGAATCGCCCAGGCTCAATTCCCGAGCGATCGCCGCGGCCAGGCGCTCACCCTTGAGTCGCTGCTCCTGGCCGGTCCGTGCATCCGGCCAGCCAGTCTCGTAGGAGTACAGCGACTCGAATGTCGCAGCCCACTTGCGGATGTCAGCCTGCAGCCACGCCGGTAGCTGGGGCTCCCCATCCGGCGCTCCACCGTCATCCCGCCAGATCGGCCAATCCGCGCTGTAGTCGTTCATGAGCCGGTACCGCATGTCCACAGGATCGCACAGGCGCCAGCGCCGTGGCCCGGAAGAGGATCGCCCACCGGACGCCCTGACCGCGCCACTGCGTCGACCAGGTCGACATCATGGTAGGTCGTGAGGCCCTCTGAGCTGACCCCATCCGAATCGGCTCTCCGCAATGAAGTCTTGGAGATCACTCTGCACGTTGCGAACGAGGGCGTCGAGGCCGTCGTTGACCCACAAACCGCCGGACCAACCGCGTTCGCGCATGATGCGCCAGCGGACCGCGGCACTGTTCTGCTCGACGAGATCGTCCCCCTCCAGCGGTGAGCCCGTGAAGTCGTCGATCGGGACGATCTCCAGCGTGAGCGTTGCGAGTTCAGGGGTCTGGAGCATGACCTCGAACATCGGCCGCAGCAGGGCGATGACTTCTGACACTTCGAGGATCTCGTCCACCACTCGACGCTACTGCCTGAGATCAGCGGAGACTCTAGGTGCTCCGAACGGACAGCTCGTGCCCGTCAGCGATCCGCTCGTCCCGCACGGTGAAGGCCTTACGTTCACGAGGAGTGAGCCAGGAATCGGACATGGGGTCGAGGAGCCGTATCAGGTCCGCCACGGACAGCGAGGTACCCAAGCGATCACCGTGACCGCTGAGTGGTCTCGTCCCTCAGGCCGGGCCGTCCGATGGCCGATGGTCATCCGGATACGCACGAGAGCGGAGCTACCCCTGGGGGTAGCTCCGCTGTCAGGTTCATGCGGACTTGCTGACGGCGGTTTCCTTTATCCATGCGGTGATGTCGATCGGTTGCGTCGGGGGCAGAGTCAACGCATCAGGCCTGATCGGCTTCCCCTGCACCGGAGTCACTGCTCACCT
>NZ_JAXCWN010000011.1:0-58561 GCF_034045095.1 Curtobacterium sp. CFBP9011 | reverse complement strand
ACGTGGGCGATCGTCGGCATGCCCTTGTGGTTCGGGGCGAACGAGGCGCCCATCATCACGCCGAACACGGCCAGCTGCACCCCGAGGAACGCACACGCCATCCCGAACGGCAGGAACCAGAACACGGCCGTCAGGTAGATGCCGAAGCGGGCGACGAGCAAGGAGCCCTCGATGATCCGGTGTCGGCGGTCGGCCGTGGTGCCGGTGCCGCTGATGACCGCGCGGACGGCGGACCAGTGCAGGTTGATGCCCTCGAGGGTGAGCAGCGGGAAGAACAGCCAGCCCTGGAAGCGGGTGAAGACACGCTTCAGGCCGGACGCGGGCACGTCCTCGGGGATGAAGGCGATGACGCCGGGCGCGATGTCCGGGTCCTTGCCGACGGTGTTCGGGTTGCCGTGGTGACGGGTGTGCTTGTTCATCCACCACGAGTAGCTGAGGCCGACGAGGAACGTGCCGACGTAGCGGCCGGCCCGGTCGTTCCACCGCTGCGAGGCGAACACCTGACGGTGTGCGGCCTCGTGCGACAAGAACGCGAACTGGGTGAACAGGACACCGAGGACACCGGCGACGATCAGCTGGTACCAGGAGTCACCGAGGAACGAGAACGCCACCCAGGCGAGGGCGAGCGTGCCGATCAGGGAACCGAAGAGGGACCAGTAGAAACCGGTGCGGCGGCGGAGCAGGTCGTGCTCCTTCACCTGTGCCAGGACAGCCGAGTACGTCGATGTGCTCGAACCCCGTCCGCTCGTCGCGGGACGGGTCCGGGTGTAGCCCGACTGGACAGGAGTGGTGGTCAACGAAGGACCGACCTTCCGTCATCGTGGTCCTTCGACCAGCGCAGAGGAGTTCACGCAATCGCGCTTGCGATGACGATATGGGCCCAACATGCGAAACCACCTGCACCATGCGGAACTCACGGTGAATCACCGTTGAACGCATCGGCCGTGCTTCGATGTGGGGATGCTGCTGCACGCCGAGACCACCGGGGAGGGCTCCGAGACGGTCGTGCTCCTGCACGGGATGACGGGCTCAGCGGAGAGCTGGTGGCGCGTCACGGGCCTCCTGGCCGACCGGGGAGTCCAGGTCGTCGCACTCGACCTGCCGGGGCACGGACACTCACCCCGCAGCCGGGCGATGACCGTCCCCGACGCCGCTGCGTCGGTCGCGGAGACCCTCGATGCGATGGACATCCGGCCGACGGTGACCGTCGGGCACTCGTTCGGTGGCCTGCTGCTCGCCGCGGCCGTCACGACCGGGCGGCTCGACCCGGGCGTCGCGGTGTTCGTCGATGCCCCGTTCGCGAGCCGCGGCGGGCACGACCGGGTCGAGGTGCACGCCGAGTACCAGGCGGAACGAGCGAGCCGGACCGTGGACCGCCTCCGAGCCGAGAAGCCGCACTACGGCGAGCGCGACTGTCAGGTGGAGGCACGGGCGGCCTCCCGGTTCGACCCGGCGACCGCGGCGGCCATCGCGGCGGGACCGGGTGGGACGTGGCTGCCGCGGCCGGGGTCGATCGTCGTCCGTGCGGACCCGAGCCACTACGTCGACGACGCGACCGCTGCGGCGCTGACCGCGTCGGGTGTGGACGTCCGGAGCATCCCCGGGGCGGCGCACTCCGTCTGGTACAGCCACTTCGACCCGTTCGTGGCGGCGCTGCCGGAGGTCTTCGACCGCTGACGTCGGTCGCGGCCTGGGCACGGTCCGCGATGTCTGGCACGATCGGCGCATGCCCCTCGACGGAACTGCCCCCGACCGTGTCGGTTTCCTCACCATCGGCTCGTTCGACCCCGCCGAGCCGTCGCTCGGGATCGAGGACACCCTCCGGGTGATCGAGCGCGGCGAGGCCCTGGGCCTGGACAGCGCCTGGCTCCGCCACCGACACCTGCAGCACGGCATCTCGTCCCCGGTCGCGGTGATGGCTGCCGCGTCGCAGCGGACCTCCCGGATCGAGCTGGGCACGGCCGTCACCCCGATCGGGGCGGAGAACCCGTTCCGGCTCGCCGAGGACCTCGGCACGGTGGACGTGCTGCTCGGCGGCCGGCTGAACCCCGGGTTCTCCGCCGGTCCGCCGATGAACTACGACCTCTACCGCGACGCGATCTACCCCGACACCGCCGACCAGGAGGACCTCGGGAACGACCGCCTGCTGCGCTTCCGCGACCTCGTCGGCGGAGCTCCGGTCAGCGACACCACCGAGCGACGCGGCATCGAGGAGTTCTCGCGCACGGTCCAGCCCCTCAGCGCCGGCCTGGTCGACCGACTCTGGTACGGGACGGGCAGCACACGGTCGGCCGTCTGGGCTGCCGAGAACGGGTTCCACCTGCTCACCTCGAGCGTCACCCGCAGCGAGGTCGGCACCGACTTCGCCACGAACCAGCGGGCCCAGATCGACGCCTACCTCGCCGCGCACCCGACCCCCGGGACCGCTCGCATCTCCCAGGGGCTCGTGGTCATCCCGACGGACAGCGCGACGCCCGAACAGGAGGCGCGCTACCGCCACTACGTCAACTCGCGTTCCGGCCGGGTCGGGGTGCCGTTCGGGCCCGGCAGGCTGCTCTTCGCGGCGGACCTCGTGGGGACCTCGGCGGAGATCGCCGACCGGCTGCGCGCCGACGCCGGCTACCAGGCGGCCACCGAGGTCGCGTTCGCGTTGCCCTTCGACCTCGAGCCCGACGACTACGCCCAGATCATCACGGACATCGCGGAGCGGCTCGGCTCGGAACTCGGGTGGCGCCCGGCGGACGCGGGGTGAGCGGACGGGAGGCCCGCCTCCCCCGCTGGGACGGCCGGTACGGTCGATGCCATGGACACGAGCGCCCGTTCCGACCGCCGCAGTGAGCCGTTCGCCCCGGGCGACTCCGTCGTCATCCGCAGCGTGCACGACTTCGGCACCCGCGGGGACGCCGTTGCCTTCGCGGTCGCCGGCCGGGTCGTGGTCGATGACGACGCCCTGGCCGTCGTCGCGAGTCCGGTCGGCTCGGCGGTCCGTCGCCGCGCCGGTGTCGGCAGCGGTCCGAACGGACGTCTGGTCCTGCCCGAGGACTGGGATGGCTCCTACGTCGAGGACCGGTGGACCGGCGCGGCGGTCGTCCGCGTGCACCCGACCGGCTCACCCTGGTCCGTGTGGCGCTGGCACGACGGTTCCGACTGGCTGCCCGACTGGTACGTCAACCTCGAGCTGCCCTGGATCCGGACCGCGATCGGGTTCGACAGCCAGGACTGGACGCTCGACGTCGTCGCCACCACCGCCCCCGATGGCACCTGGTCCGTCCGGTACAAGGACGAAGACGAACTCGCCTTCTACGCCTCGACCGGCCACTGGCCGGCGAGCATGCGTGCCGTGATCGAACAGGCTGGCGAGGAAGCGACCACCGTTGCGCGCGAGCGGCGATTCCCGTTCGACGCCGACTGGTCCGGCTGGGTCCCGGATCCTGCGTGGATGGCCCCCGGACTGCCCACGGACTGGAGCGTGGTCCGGTGAGCGGACGGGAGGCCCGCCCAGCGCAACCGGCGCGGCCTGCGGTGCCGTGCCTCCCGGACGCCGCCATCCCCGTGGACGCGACGACGGCGTTGACCGCGTTCGACGTGGCGGACGCTCCGGCGCTCGTCGCGGCGGTCGCGGACCCGGACATCCGCCGGTGGTTGCCACTGCCGCGCCCGTACCCGGTGGAGCTCGCCGAGCAGTGGGTGACCGTGGGCACGGAGTCGACCCGCGTCAGTGGAACCGGACTGGTCCGCTGCATCCGGGTCGACGGGGCCCTGGCCGGCTGCATCGACGTGAAGCGCATCGACTGGCGAGCCCGCACGGCGGAGCTCGGCTACTGGCTCGCGCCCGGGTTCCGCTGGCGGGGTCTGGCGTCCGCTGCCGTCCGGACGCTGTCGTCGTGGTTGCTGGGCGTCCATTCCTTCGAACGCGTCGAACTCCGCGTCGCGACCGGGAACGCGGCGTCGGCGCGGGTCGCGTCCCGCGCCGGGTTCGTCCACGAAGGCGTCGCTCGGAACGCCGGATTCACGGACGACGGTCGAGTGGACCTGGCGGTGTGGTCGCGCATAGCGGGTGATGAGTCGGACTGAATACGAGTGCTGCTCGTGATTCCGCTCGGACGGCCGGTACGGTCGGGGCATGGACAACGGCTGGCGCGGAGCCCTCGCAGCGATCACGATCATCTTGTTCGCCGGAGCGATCGGAACTGCGGTCGGGGTGCTCGTCGTGTTCACGAAGGCTGACGGCGACCTCGAGACGATCGCCGCGAATGCCCAGACGATCGTGTGGATGTCGAGCATCTCGGGGACCCTGCTCGTCGGCGCGTTCAGCGTGCTGGTCACGTGGTTGGCCGTGAGTGCGGTCGTCCGCGAGCACCAGAAGGACCGCGAGCACGCCGCGCGCCTGGCTCACCACGGCTGACCGCGCGAGCTCGGCCTCCGTCGTGCCGGTGGTGCGACGGGCCCGGAGCGCGCCAGACTGGAACCCGACCACCCGTCGTGGGGACGGGTGGCACGGGCCACGGGGGTCCGACGATGACGACGACGACGAGCGGGAACGACCAGCGCGGGTCCTGGTGGGCGCGGCACCGGCGGTGGGTCGTGCCGGCCGCGCTCGCACCCATCGGGTACGTGGCGTTCGCCCTGGTCGGCGGGCAGCTGACCGCTGCCGGCAACGGACAGGGGTCCATCGGGCTGTCGCTGCTCGGCCTGCTGTTCCTGCTCGCCGCGTTCGCCGCTCCCATCGTGTTCGGCATCATCGCGATCCGACGCGGCCACGGCGCCTACCGGGCGTGGCAGCGGTCTCTCGGTCACCTGACCAAGCGCGAACAGTCGGTGCAGAGCCACCAGGACGCCTACGCGTACGGATGGCGCCACGCGGTGTCACTCCGAGCGTCGCTGATGCGGAAGGAACTGCCGCCGGAGATCCAGGTCTGGAACGTCGTCCCTCACCACGGTGAACGGTTCTTCCTCAGCGGCTTCCTCGGGTACGCCCGGTATTACGGCACGGACGTCACCTACGGGCAGACCGGGGTCGTCGCGTTCGGACGGCCGGCCTGGGTCGCGGGAGCGGTGATCGGCAACGCCATCGGCAACTCGATCGCACGCTCCCGAGCACAGGCGATGGCGGCCACGCAGTGGCGGGAACAGCAGCAGGTCGACGTCGTGGTGAGCAACCAGCGGCTGGTCTGCAACGTCGGGGGCCGCGGCTGGCTGAGCTTCGACTGGTCGGCGGTGACGGCGATCTACCCGGACCCCGAGCAGTACAACGTGGTCCTCGAGTTCGGTGGTCAGACGTCGCCGCTGTCACTCACCGGCGCGATGGCGCCGGCGTTGGCGACGATGGCCGTGATGCTCACGCACGGGCACGGCGCCCTGGCCGGGCATCCGGCCTTGCAGGCACTCCAGGCCTGACCCTGGGCTCACCGGCTACGGCAGGGACTCAACCGTCACGGGTCAGGACGCCGTGCAACGCGGCCCACTGGAGCAGCAGGATGGTCTTGCCGTCGACGATCCTGCCGTCGCCGAGCATCGCCATCGCCTCGTCGACCGGCACCTCGAGCACCTCGATCTCCTCGCCCTCCTCGGCCACGCCGCCGCCGGCATCGACGAGGTCCTCCGGTCCGTAGGGGGCGGCGTAACAGTGCACCCGCTCCGTGACCGAGCCAGGGCTCATGAACGCGTCGACCACGTGGGTGAGCTGGCGGAGCCGGACGCCGAGCTCCTCACGCGCCTCCCGCCGGACGGCGGTCTCCGGGTCGTCGGCGTCGAGCAGACCCGCCGCCACCTCGACCAGCATCCCGTCCGGGTGGTCGTTGACGTACGCCGGCCAGCGGAACTGTCGGGTGAGCAGGACCGTGCCGCGCACCGGATCGTACGGCAGGACAGCGGCGCCGTTGCCCCGGTCGTAGGTCTCACGCTGCTGGGTCGTCCACGAGCCGTCGCGACCCCGGACGTCGAACGTGGTCCGACGCAGCACGTGCCAGCCGTCCGACGTCACCTCGACGTCCCGGACGACCACGTCGGGGTTGCGGTCGAGACCACGACCGACCTGGTCGAGACCGGTGCGTCCCCTGCTGTCCGGCTCTGTGGTTCCTCGCGTCGTCGTCACGCTTCGACGCTAGCGGTCCGCCCGGCCGTGCACGCCCGCCGGCACCCGAGCGGCCCGACTCCCCTACAGTCGTGATCACCGACGAAGAGGTGAGTGATGTCGTACGACTTGTACGTCTACGGAGACGAGGCGGGACCCGAGGCGTTGCAGGCCGCGGCGCTCGTCACCGGTCTGGCAGTCGAGGACGACGGATTGGCCGAAGGATCGCCCTTCGTGGTGGTCCGTGGCGCTCGCCGCCGCTACTCGTTCACGGTGGAACCACCCGAGCGGGTCGAACCCGAGGACGTCCCCGACGAGATCACCGCGGTCCTGCTCGGCGCAACGTCCCAGGTCGTCGTCCGCGTCGAAGGGTCGGAGACGTCAGAAGTGCCCCACGCGATCCGGGCCGCTCGGAGGATTGCCCTGGCCATGCGGGGAGCCGTGCACGACGTGCAGACCGACGAAGTCCACCGCCGTGGCTCGACGAAGCGGGCGTCACCAGCCCGCGGCGCGATCGTCGCGACCCTCGCCATCAACTGGTGGGTGCGGACCGAGGGACTCGACCTCCCGTCGACCGCGGAGACCTTCTTCGAACTCGCTCGCCGGCACCTCCCGGACGCGCTTCCCCGCCGGTACGGCAGGACGGAGCCGCTGCAGCACCGGTGGGAACCCGGCCGGGCGGAGGCGTTCCTGATCCACCTCGACGAGGATGAGCCAGGTGACGCCGGCACCTCGTGGACAGGGAGCGGCCCGGTGGCGTACGGGAGCATCAGCTCATCTGGCTGGGAGGGAGCCGTCGTGGCGTCCCACGGCCTGACGATCCTCGCCGACGCCCTCGCCGACGTCCGGTACCGCGAAGCGGTCGTGCGGTTCTTCACGGCCGTCGCCAGCCGGGTCGACGCCGTGTACGCATCCGCCTCGGTCCTGCACGGCGCCGAGTGGTCCGGCCGACAGCTCTGGTACCCGGTCTCCGCGGAGTACGAGCCCGGCCTCGGCCGTCGCGGTGTCTGGAAGGGGCTGCCGCCGACGCCGAAGTGGCTCTCGTGGTTCGGCACCGACTACGCCGACGAGATCGGCCCACATCTGTCGTTCGGCTCGGTACGACGCCACGACCGCAGCCTGTTCCACCGGGCCGCGGACGAACCGACTGACCAGGCCGACCTCGAGCGACTGCTGACTCCGCCGACACCCCTCGGCCAGCGGCGCTGGTTCGGGCTCCGCGGGCCACGACAGCGGTCCGCGCCGGAGCCCACCCCGTGGCTTCCGGTCGAGTACCTGGCCGTCACTTCGCCGAGCGACCCGACCACGTACCCGACAGTGGAATCCGCCCAGATCCTTCCTCGGTCGCTGCAGGCGTAGACCGAGCCGACCTTCACCGATCACTGTCGGCACATCGGCCGTGGACGGTGAGGGCTGGGGATCTTCCTGCACCGGGCCGCACACCCCGTCGAGGGAGGCCCGCACGTCACGTGACTCCGCCGCCTTGCTCGCAGTCGAGTCGGTCGTCGGGTGTCAGGCCGGCGTCGACGTGAAGTACGCGTCCGGGATCGCCGTGATGACGTCGTACCCGGTGTCGCTCGCGTGGATGCCGTCGGACATGTACGGGTTGTCCTTCGCCCCGGTCTGGCCGAAGTACGGCGGCACGTACGCACCGAGGTCGAAGAACCCGATCGCGACGCCCGGGTCCGCGGAACGGAACGTGCTCACGGCCTGCTGCTGCGTCGAGACCGCAGGGGTCACCTTGCCGTAGTCGTTCGTCCCCCACATCGACGTGATCAGGTCCGGGGAGAACCGTCGGAGTGCATCGGCCCAGCTGTCGTTGCCGTTGGCTGCCGACGACGCGAGCGCGAACCCCTCGGTCCGCGAGTCCGACTGCGACGCTTCGAGGACGTGGAACCCGCCGCCCTCGTCGCCGTCGAGGAGCTGCCACCGCCACTCGTCCACGCGGTCAGCGCCGGGACGTCGTCGCGGCTCGCGCGTCGGATGCGGAGGGCTGAGGTGGCGGTCACCTGCTGGGTCTCCCCGTCACTGCAGCCCGCGTCCTTCGCCTTCTAGAGTCCGGCCAGACCGTCTCGGCTCCCCGTCGAGCTCACTGCGCAGCACCGCGAAGACCAGGGTGTCCGTCCATGCGGCCCCTGGTGGCAGATCGGCCGTCACGTCGGCCCGAGGACGAGTTCGGCGACCTCGACGACAGCATCCTCCGGCATGTCGGGGTAGTAGTTCTCCCGGAGCTGTTGCCCGAAGCGGCGCATGTCGGTCTCCGGTGGCTGATGGGCCTGCTCCGCGGTGAGGGTGTCGAGCCGGTACCGGTGCACGGCGGTCACCGTTCCGACCAGCGGCTCGGCCGTGGGGTGACCGTCGAAGACGAAGGTCGCGGCGCCGACCGCCACGGACTCGTTCCACCGGACGGTGGTGACCTTCTCGCCACTGACGATCGCCTCGTGGTGCTTCTGGTGGAAGTGGATGGTGTCCGGAGCTGGGGCGTCCATGTCCCCACCCTGCCCGAGGTCTTCCTCGGGTGCACTCCCCGACGTCACCGCGAGGATCACCGTGCGCACCGCCGCGACCTGTCGCGCCTCGGTCCACCCGTCGGGATCCCCCGCTGCCAAGCTCGACACGCCTTCGACCGCAGCGACGAGGGCCGCTGCCCGTTCGGCGGAGTCGGCATGGAGGTCCGGGTAGGCGGAGCCGATGAGCCGCGTCACCCGCTCCGCGAAGGCCCGGCTGTTCGCGGCGTGCCGCTGGGCGAGGACTGGATCAGCCAGCGCTGCCGCGAGGAACCCCACCCACACCCGCGCTTCGGCGAGTCGTTCCTGGTCCACGGGCAACGCGCCCAGCAGAACGGCACACAGGGCCGATCCGGCGTCAGGGGCATCGGCCTCGAGCGCGTCGGAGCGAACGCGCGTGCGCTCGTGCATGAGGTCGCGGGCGTGGAGCAGGAGCGCCCGTTTGTCGCGGAACGTGTGCAGGACCAGGCCCGTCGTGCACCCGGCACGCTCCGCGACGGCACGGAGCGTGAGCCCCGTCGGGCCGCGGTCGGCAAGCGTGCCGAAAACCGCCTCCGACAGTCTCAGCCGGCTCGCTTCCGCGTCTCTCGTCCTGCTCACACCACGACCGTAACAGATGTTACGGTAACGATCGTCACGAGAGGAACCTATGAACTGGACCATCAGCCGCACGGAGTTCGACCACCCCGATGCCGACCAGCTGCGGCGAGCGCAGCGCGCCGAGTTGGACGCGCGCTACGGCAGCGACGACCACGAGCCGGGCACACCCCCGTCGGCGGACGACGTCCCGGTGTTCCTCGTCGCGAGGACGAGCGACGATCGCCCCATCGCGTGCGGGGGCCTGCGCCCCCTGGCAGACGACGTCGCCGGCCCCGGAAGCGTCGAGATCAAGCGCATGTACGTGACGCCGCCTGCGCGGGGCTCAGGAGTGGCGGTCACCGTCCTCCGCGCCCTGGAGGCTGCTGCTCGCGATCTCGGGTCGGGGCGCGTGGTCCTCGAGACGGGCACCCTCCAACCCGACGCGATCCGCTTCTACGAACGGGAGGGCTACACGAGCATCGCGCCGTACGGCCCCTACGTCGGGTCCGCCGAATCCGTGTGCTTCGCGCGGGATCTGTGATCCGTCGCCTCGGCGCGCGCTGCGGTCACCGATCACAGTGGGCACACCGGCCGTGGACGGTGAGGGCCTCGGCCTGCGCGAAGAAGTCCGCGTCCTGGATCACCGCGAGGCGACGGAGCGGCACTTCCTCGATCCGTCCGCACTGGTCGCAGACGAACAGGTCGTCGCCGGGCAGCAGGTAGACGGCTTCGCCCGGAAGGACCACCTCACGGACCCGGCCGACCGCGACGAGGCGGTGCACCTCCCGGTAGACCGTCGACAGGCTGATCGGATCGCCCGCACCCCGCAGGGATCGGTACAACTCCTGCACGGTCGCGCGACGGACCTCCCGGAGTGCTGCGAGGACGCAGTCCGTGTGCCGGCGCTGTTCGCGGTGCACGACCGAGCCGTCGGTTGCCATGCCCTCATCCTCTCGCGAGAACGACGATCACTATCATTTGGGTTCGCAAAGGGGGACCCTCGTCCCCTACGGTTCCGATCGAGAACGATTCTCACAACGATCGGGCCACGTGCCCTGGACAGGACGGATGCCGTGCGCATCAACAGATTCATCGCCTCCGGTGTCGTCGCGGCAGTGGCCGCAGCAGCCCTCACGGGGTGCTCCTCCGGCGGAGGCAACGGCAACGGGAACGGGAAGATCACCGTGGTCGGCGCCGAGAACGAGTACTCGGACGTCGCCGCGCAGATCGGCGGGAAGTACGTCAGCGCATCGGCGGTCATGAGCGACCCGAACACCGATCCGCACACGTTCGAAGCCAGTGCGAGCGTGGCGAGGGAGCTCTCCTCAGCGCAGTTGGTGATCCAGAACGGCGTCGGGTACGACGACTTCATGGCCAAGCTCGAGAAGGCATCACCGAACTCCGACCGGAAGGTCATCACCGCGCAGACCCTGCTCGGCCTCCCCGACAGCACCAGGAACCCGCACCTCTGGTACGACCCGAAGACGATGCCCGCCGTGGCAGCGGAGATCGCCACCGACCTGGAGAAGCTCGACCCGGCGCACAAGACGACGTTCGCGCAGAACCTCACGACGTTCGACGACTCACTGCACACGTGGACGTCCGCGCTGGCCTCGTTCAAGAGCGCACACGGCGGGACCCCCGTCGCCGTGACCGAACCGGTCGCGGACTACGCCCTCGAAGCCGCGGGTGTCGACATCAAGACGCCGTGGTCCCTGCAGGCCGCGATCATGAACGACACCGACCCGTCACCGCAGCAGTCGGCGGCGCAGGACTCCCTGTTCACGAGCAAGCAGGTGAAGGTCTTCCTCTACAACCAGCAGGTGACCGACTCGATCACGGCCCACTACCTGTCGCTGGCACACGCGAACGGCGTCCCGGTCGTCGGCGTGTACGAGACGATGCCGACCGGCTACACCTACCAGCGGTGGATGGAGGCTGAACTCGCGGCGCTCGCGAAGGCCGTCACCGACGGCACCTCGACGGAGAAGCTGTGACCACCACCGCCGGAGCAGCCGACGACGGTCGCATCGTCACCGTCCGCGACCTCCACGTCGCCCTCGCCGGACGGACAGTCCTCGACGGCGTCGACCTCGACGTCGCGGCGGGTGACTTCGTCGGCCTCATCGGAGCGAACGGTGCCGGCAAGACCACGCTCCTCCGCACGCTCCTCGGCGTCGTCGCGATCACCAGCGGCACCGTCCGCCGACCGGAGCGGGCCGCGGACGTCCACGGCATCGGCTACCTCCCGCAGAAGACGGTGCTGGACCCGGATGCGCCGTTGCGGGCCCGGGACGTCGTCGCGCTCGGTCTCGACGGCGGTCGGCTCGGCCTCCCGCTCCGACGGCGACGGACACACGCCCTCGTCGACGAGACGCTGGAGTGTGTCGGCGCGACGGCGTTCGCCGATCGACGGATCGGTGAACTCTCCGGTGGCCAGCAGCAGCGGGTCCTCCTCGCACACGCGCTGATCAGCCGGCCGTCGTTGCTGCTCCTCGACGAACCCCTGGCGAGCCTCGACCCCGCCAGCACTGCCGACATCGTCGCGCTCCTGCACACGATCCGCCGTGACCACGGAGTCGGCATCGTCCTCACCGCGCACGACATCAACCTGCTCCTGCCGGTCCTCGACCGCGTGGTGTACCTCGCCGATGGTCGAGCCGTGACCGGTGTCCCGGCCGAGGTCATCCGCGAAGACGTGCTCTCCGCCCTCTACGGGCGACCGATCCGCGTCATCGATGCCGACGGACGTCTCGTCGTCCTCGCCGACGACCGTCCCGTCACGGCCCCGGCGGGTGTCCGGCGATGAGCGCCTCCGTCGCCGTCGCCCTGTCGGGCTTCGTCAACAGCCCGACGGTCCACTCCGCCCTCGTGGTGGGCGGCTTCGTCGCGGCGGTCACCGGTGTCGTCGGGGTCTTCACGGTGGTCCGCGGGCAGTCGTTCGCGGGACACGCGCTCGCGGACCTCGGGGCCGTCGGCGGAGCCGGTGCGTTCCTCGTCGGCATCAGCCAGCTGTGGGGCTTCGTCGGCGCGGGCGTCCTCGCCGCGTTGCTGATGGAGGCCATCGGCACGCACCGGCTGAAGGGGCGCGACGTCGCCACCGGGGTCGTCTTCGCGTTCGGACTCGGGCTGACCGCTCTGTTCCTCTCCTGGGACACCACGATCGGCGGATCGAGCAACGCGGCCGTCTCGGTGCTGTTCGGCTCCCTGTTCGTCATCGACCCCTCGGTCGTGCCCCCGGTGGTGCTCCTCAGCGTGATCGCGCTGCTGCTCGTCGTCGCCGTCTACCGATGGCTGTTGCTCTCGTCCATCGACCGGGACCTGGCCGTCGCCCGCGGCGTCCCGGTCCGGCTCGCGGGCCTGGTGTTCCTCGTGGCACTCGCACTCGCCGTGGAGCTGTCGTCGCTGACCATCGGCGCGATCCTCTCGACCGCGCTGCTCATCGGCCCGGCCGCCACGGCCCTGCTGGTGACGCGTCGGTTCGGGGTCGCCGTGCTGCTGTCCGCCGGCATCGGCGTCATCGAGACGTGGGCCGGCTGCTTCATCGCGTACGAGAGCTACTACTGGGCGGGGAAGGACGGCAACTGGCCGGTCAGCTTCTGCGTGGTGGCACTCGTCCTCGTCGTCTACGTCGGCGCTCGCCTCGCCTCCTGGTCCGTCGCGCGGAGAGCGGCGTCCCGACGACCGGCTGGGCAGGCCCTGCGGATCCCCGCCGGAGCCGGGAAGGTCGCCTGATGTTCTCCGACTTCATGGTGAACACGTGGATCGCCGCCACGATCGTCGGCGTCGTCGCAGGAGTCGTCGGGGTGTTCGTCGTCATCCGCGGCGACACCTTCCTGGCGCACGCGCTCCCCCACGGTGCCTTCGCCGGCGCCGCCGGTGCCGTCCTCGTCGGCATCGAATCGTTGCTCGGCATCGGGGTGTTCGCCGCCGTCGGCTCCCTGCTCGTGTCGGTCCTCGGACGCCGTGGGCGGGGTGACGTCGCCACTGCTCTGACGCTCGCGACGATGCTCGGTCTCGGAGCGTTCTTCCTCAGCCGCTCGAGTGAGTACTCCGCCGAGGTGTTCTCGTTGCTCTTCGGTCAGGTCCTCGGCGTCTCCACCGTGGAGATCGTGCCGATGCTCGTCCTCGGCATCGTCTGTCTCGCCGCCGTCGCCACGCTGTACCGGCCGCTGCTCCTCGCGTCGTTGCTGCCCGCGACCGCACCCGCTCGTGGTGTCCGGCCACACGCCATGACCGTGGTGTTCGGACTGATCGTCGCCTGTGCCACGACGACGAGCGTCCCCGTCGTGGGCGCGCTGCTGATGTTCGCCCTGCTGGTCGGCCCGCCGGCGACTGCGCGGACCCTCGCACGACGACCGTCCACGGCGATCGCCCTGTCCACCGCGTTCACGCTCATCGTGGTGTGGGCCTCGATCGCGCTCGCGTACGCGACGGACTGGCCGGTCGGATTCTTCGTCACCGCGCTCAGCGCGGTGCTGTACCTGGGTGCACACGCCCCGCGGATCCGTCGGGCTGCAGTGCCGCGGAGCGTCGCGGCGACCGCGGGCTGACCGGAGCAGATCGTGCCGAGCGCCGGGCGGATCCTCGCGTTCCGGGCTTGCCACGATCCTCCCGTCCACCGGTACGGGACCCTGCGGCGGAGTCGCGGCACATGGACGACGAGCGCGACGGGTGACAAGCTGCACCCCGGAGGTGTGCCGATGATCACGGAGCACGAGTCCGAACAGATGCAGCGCGGCTTCGTCGGCGGCGGCGCGATCATCGCGCCCGTCATGAGTGTCGGTGCGCTCATCGCGCTCGTGCTCGGAGAGACGTGGGCCGTCTGGCCCCTCATCGCGCTCGCGGCGTGCGCGATCGTGTTCGTCACGATCTGGATCCGCCGCCGCCGGCGAGCGCTCAGCGCTCGTTCGGCGCGGTAGCCTGCCGCCGTCAGATGGCGACTGGCCACTCGGGAGGCCCGGCCCGGCCTGGCGACGGAGGCCTGGCTCCCAGGAGAACGCGTCAAGTTCGGCGCTTGCGGATGGACAGGATCCCGACAGGACGACGAGGATCGTGCGGTACCGAGCGACGAGGAGACACAGCAGTGTCGCTGAGCGATCCGGACGGACACTCCGTCACGCATGCGTCGGAGGACCGATGAGAACACTCACCAGCCGGGTGGCTGTGGCCTTGGCACTGCTCGTCGCCGTCCCGTTCCTCCTCACGGGCTGCCAGCGAGGACCGACCGTGCAACCGGACGGAGCGAAGAAGGAGGTCGTCGACGTCGTCGACCGAACGACGGAGACGCTGGGCGGGAAGTGGACCGTCCGACGAGGACCGGCACTCGGGAAGTGCCCGGCGTCCGCAGGGACGGGCGGCGTCACCTGGACCTACATCCTCGACCGTGACCAGGTCGGCGACCAGACGGCGGACCGGGCGGCTGTGCAGGAGCTCTGGGGCTCCTCCGGGATCACCGCCTCGGACTACGAGAGCGGCGGGGCGGACCCACTGCGGGGTGTCGTCGGCCACGGTGGACCGACGTGGTCGATCGAGTTCCTCACCCGCTCCGACGGCTACACCGTGCACGGGGTGTCCCGGTGCGCTGACGGGGACTACGAGGACATGCTGCTGCACGGCGAAGACTGACTTCCGGCCTGCTCGCCGCCGCTGACGCTCGCGAGCAGCCTTCGCCACACCTCGGCGACGGCGCGCAGCGCGGACGCGATGTCGTTCAGGTCCGCGATGAGGCGGTCCTCATCGAAACGCGACGAAAGAGGGAAGCCGACGTGATGCGCGCGGTCGAACGGCTCTCTGGGGGCCGATGGCCGATCCGCTACTGGGCCTGGGTGATGCGGATCCGGCGCGCGCGCAGCAACAGCGCGATACTCACGGCGTCGAGCATGACGAGCAGAAGAATCGCAGCGTGAGCACTCAGCCACAGCGCCGCGTCGTGCGGGAGCAATCGTGACGGGTCGAACGCCCCAGTCGCTTCCGATCGTTCTGCCGCCCAGTCGTTGGCTGCCGAGTACAAGGCGAAGAAGACCACGAACACCGCGTTGAACAAAAGGGCGAGCACCCAGATCATCACCAAGAGGGCACGTGGAAGGGATTCGGGCGATCTCACCTGACTCATCCCGGAACGATACGAGCGCGCGGTTGCGTCCCGATCGCAGAGCGCCCCGAGCGCGATGAACGTTTGCGAAAGATCCCTGCGGCAGCTACGAGAGTGACTACTGCCGTCCCCGCAGGCATCGGCTGCCGGACTTCATCCAGTTGCGCTGGAAACTCTCTCTCCGGTCTCTCCGGTCTCTCCGGTCTCTCCGGGTGACCGGAGATGGACAGCAGTGTCCAGACGACGCCGATCATCGCCAAGCTCAGAGCACCTGTGGAACGCGGTGCAATCGCTCCTGAAATGACTACTGGCCGGTCGCCGATCGTTCAGCAGAGCGCATCGACCACGTTGATGGTCACGATGACCACGCCAGCGATCAGTCCGAGGACAGCGAAGATGATGCCCTGGATCCGCATGTGGCGCTTCGTGTAGGCCCGCTCCGCCCACGCGCGCCCGAAGAAGCCGCTCCCGACCGCGCGCGACTGTCGGGCGCCTTCCTCTGCGGTCGAGAAGATGACCACCCCGACGAAGATCGCGAACAACGGAAGCAAGAGCGCCTGCCACGGGATGTGCACGGTCCGAGCCTGCCTCTTCGTGTGCCCGATGTCCGTTCGGTAGCCGATCGTTGACCATCCGTCAGCGGGGCAGCAGAGCCAAGCCGAAGATCAGGTAGATCCCGCCGAGCACCGTGACGAAGAACGCCACCGTCACGACGACAGCGGCGACCGACGCGATCACCGTGGTCAACAACGTCAGCAATCCGACCAGACCAGCAGCGCGGATTCCATCACGAGGCGCCGGAATCGTTTCCTCGCCCGCTGCGAACAGCTCGGCCATGCTGCGGGGCCGCTGGTCATCCATGCGACCAGGCTACGTCGCATCCGTTCTCGCGAAGCCACCAGCCACCGGTGTGTAGGCGAACATCCGGCTGGTGGCACAACCCACCCACAACGCGCGGAACGACCTGCGGGCGGTGTGGCCCTGCTCGCTTCAGGGTGGGGGTCCGCTGCACGGGCATCGGCGACCGCGACCTCAGCTCTGACCGAGGTTCGTCACCAGGTTGATGGCGACCGCGATCAGGACCGTCCCGAAGAAGTACGACAGCAGCGCGTGCGACAGGGCCTTCCGCCGGGTCGCGGTGTCGTCCGGTTCGACCTCGGGAGCCGCGTACGACATGCCGATCGTGAAGGCGAAGTAGGCGAAGTCGCTGTAGGTCGGGCGTGCGTCCTGCTTGATGTCGAACCCACCACCGCGGTGTTCGAGGAAGAACATCCGGGCGTACTTCAGCGCGTACACGGTGTTCACCAGCGCCCAGGCGACCATCACCCCGAGGACGCCCAGGACCACCGCCGCGACCGAGGCGGGGTCACGGGCGTGGCTCGCCTCACCCAGGGCGAGGACCACCGCGGCGAGGCTCGCGAGACACGCCACGATGACGGCGTTGTCCGTGAGCCGCGACTCCGACTCCTCCCGTGCCAGACGCTCCGTGCCGTCCGGGTCCTGCCGCCAGCACCGACGCCACACCTGTGTCAGCGCGATGAGCCCAGCGGTGCACCACGCCGCGAGCGGGCCGAGGGACGGCGCCCCGAGGAACATGCAGGAGACGCCGGCGACGACGCCGATCGCGACGTAGGCCGAGGCGCGGCCCGGCGACAGGATCCGGTCGTTCATCACCTGTGCCGCATCCGTCGGTCACGCTGGCGTCGCCGCCGGAGCGGTCTCCGGGTGCAGGACGACCTTCGTCCAACCGTGGTCGCGGGCGTCGAAGTGCGCGTACGCCTCCGGCGCCTGGTCGAGCGGGAGCTCGTGGCTGACGACCCACGACGGCGTCGCCCGTCCACTCGCGATGAGGTCGCGGAGTGCCCGGTTGTACCGCTTGACCGGGCACTGCCCTGTCCCCATCGACTGCCCGCGGAACCAGAACTCACCGAAGTCGAACGCGACGGCACCGCGCTGGGCCAGGACGTCAGGACCCCCGGGGTCCTGGGGGACGTACACGCCGACGACACCGATCGAGCCCGTGAAGCGCACCGAGCGCACCAGTTGGTTCAGGGTCGAGTTCGGACGCTCCTCTCCGTCAGGATCGTGCGCCTGGTAGCCGACGCACTCGCACCCGTTGTCTGCTCCGAGCCCCATCGTCAGTTCGTTCACCGCTTCGACGGGATCGACCGCCGAGTCGTCGATCGGGATGGCTCCGATCTCCTCGACCTTCTGCAGCCGGTCGGGCTGTCGGTCGACGACCATGACCTTGCTCGCTCCCTTGAGGATCGCGGAGTACGCGGCCATGCACCCCACCGGTCCGGCGCCGTAGATGACCGTCTGGTCGCCCGGCTGCACGCGCGCGAGTTCGGTCGCGTGCTAGCCGGTGGGGAAGATGTCCGACAGCATCACGTAGTCGGTCTGCTTCTCCTGCGCATCCTCACCGAGACGCAGGCAGTTGAAGTCCGCCCACGGCACACGGAGCAGCTCCGCCTGTCCGCCGGCCCACGGCCCCATGTCGGCGAACCCGTACGCAGCGCCGGCCATCGCCCGTCCCGGCTGTGCGGTGAGGCAGTAGTTGGTGAAGCCCCGCTCGCAGTTCTTGCAGTGCCCGCAGGCGACGTTGAACGGCAGGACGACCCAGTCTCCGACCTGCACCTCGTCCACGGCGTCGCCCACCTCGATCACCTGCCCGAGGTTCTCGTGGCCGAACCACCGTCCGGTCTCGAAGTCGGTCCGTCCCTCGTACATGTGGAGGTCGGAGCCGCAGATGTTGGTGGTCGTGATCCTGACCAGAGCGTCGGTCGGACGCTCGATGCGGGCGTCGGGGACGTCCTTGACACTGACCCTGCGCGGGCCGTCGTACACAACTGCTCTCATGACCGTGCCTTTCCTGCTGTTCGTGCTGTTCGTGCTGTTCGTGCGTGATGGTGCGAGTGCTGCCGGTCGGCGTCCTCCGCCATCAGGAACCGGGACGGAAGACGGCGCGGACGCACCCGTCCTCCTTCTGCTTGAACATCTCGTACCCACGAGGCCCCTCCTCGAGCGGCATGACGTGGGTTGCGAGGTGCTCGGTGCTGATGTCCCCGGCGGCGATCCGGTCGAGGATCATCGGGATGTAGCGGTGTCCGTGCTGCTGAGCGCCACGGACCGTCAGGCCCTTGTTCATCACCGCGCCGAAGGGGAACTTGTCGACGAACCCGCCGAACACCCCGAGCGAGAACAGGCTGCCGCCCTTGCGGCAGGCGTAGATCGCCTCGCGCAGCGCCGTCGGCCGGTCCGTCTGCAGCCGGAGCTGCTGCTTGATCTGGTCGTACAGGTACTGCGGCCCCTTCCCGTGGGCCTCCATCCCCACTGCCTCGATGCAGACGTCGGGATCGCGGCCTCCGGTGCGCTCCTTGAGCTCCGGCAGCACGCTCTCGCTGCTGTGGTCGAGGGTCTCGGCGCCGATGTGCTCCCGGACCTGCCGGAGGCGTTCGGGCAGTCGGTCGATGACGACGACCTGCTCGGCCCCGAGCAGCATGGCCGCCCGCGCCGCCATCTGGCCGACACCACCGGCACCCCACACCGCGACGGTGTCACCGGGTTGGATGCCTGCGAGGTCAGCCCCGGTCCACCCGGTCGGCGCCGCGTCCGACGCGAACAGCGCCACGACGTCCGACACCCCGTCGGGCACCGGGAACGCCCCCTGGTCGGCGTACGGCACGCGGACGTACTCGGCGTGACTGCCCGCGAACCCGCCGAGCGCATGACTGTAGGCGAAGCAGCCACCGATCGGCGAGCCCCACATCGTCTCGGTCAGCCCCGGGTTCGGGTTGCCGTTGTCACAGAGCGAGAACAGCCCGTGTGTGCAGTACCAGCACCGTCCGCAGGCGATGAACGAGCAGACCACGACCCGGTCCCCCACCCGGTGTTTGCGGACCGCGGACCCGACCTCGACGACCTCGCCCATGAACTCGTGGCCCAGGACGTCCCCGGCACGCATCGTCGGGATGTACCCGCCGAGCAGGTGCAGGTCCGAGCCACAGGTGGTGCTGAGCCGCACCCGCAGGATGACGTCGTGGTCGTTGAGGATCGCCGGGTCCTCGACCGTCTCCACCGAGGTCTCGTTGACCCCGGTCCAACACAGTGCCTTCACAGTGTCCCCTCCTCGTTGCTCCGCGCCGTCGCCAGTTCCACGAGTGCTCCGGTCGGCGTGGCCGTTCGGCGGCCGTGGGGCACCGGGTCGACCCGGAGCACCTCGCCGACCTCGATCAGTTGCTTGGTTTCCCGCAACGCAGCGCGAAGCCGTCCGCGGTCGCGGTCGCCCGCTGCTGCTGCTCGGGAGGCACCCGGCCGGAAGCGGGCGCGCAACTCGGTGCCCTTGTCGCCGGGCGCGATCCGGGCCTCCAGTTCGACGGCGTCACCGAACCGCGCGAGCGGCCCCGGCGTCCGTCCCGCCGGCAGGACGTCGTCGACGTCGCGGGCGACGGTGACGGCGAGCCATCCCGACCGCGGAGCGGAGGCCGCTCCCGTCCCCGGCGCGGATCGTGGTCGGCGACGTCGGGCGAGCACCACGGCGCCGGCTGCGGCGACGACCACCGCGGCGCCGACCAGCCGGGGCGTCATCGGGGTGCTCCGTGCTGACGGGTCCGGGTGACGGTTCCGGACCGAGCAGGTCCGGTCTGTGTGACGTGTTCCATCGCGTCCTCCTGAGTCGCTTCGATGCGGATCAACGAGACGGAGAACGGCTGAGACGGACGTGCCGGGAAGGCACTCGCTCAGTTGCGCTCCCGCGGTTCCAGGGTGCGACGTGAATCCTGCTCGTGTCCACGACCTCTCCACGACCTGTCCAGGATGCGCCGAGCCGCTGAGTTCTCCGGTCGGACACCGAGAGACCGTGGCGATCTCGAGAACCCCGCTCACCTCCGCGCAGGCCCCGACTGGCGTCGCACCGTGCCGGCACGCTCACCACGAGCGAGATCGTCGAGCTGATCGATGTCGCCCGCTCGACTGATCACCGCGTGGTCCAGCGCGGTGGAGCGAACCGGCTCGACGAGTGACGACCCAGGAGCGAAGCGAGAAGGTCCGAACCGAGCGAAGCGACTCGAACCGTCCTGCGGCGGAACCAGCGTGGCGCCTCGGGCACCGGCAGCTCACCGTCAGCACCACGATCTCGAGCCGGATCCACCACTCGACGGGCGAGACCGAGCTGAAGACGATCCTGCCTCTTGTCGGTGGGCCCTGCCGGGATCGAACCGACGACATCCACGGTGTAAACGTGGCGCTCTACCAGCTGAGCTAAAGGCCCCTCGCACCGCTTGCGGCGCACCCCACATCCTACGGGTGCGCCGAGAGCGACGCCGGTCCCCTGACTACGCTCGTCCGCATGCGCCGCTCCCCCGCCGTCGTCGTCGCCGCCGTCCTCATCGCCCTGCTCACCGGTTGCTCGGCCCCCGGTGCCGACACGACGTCGGTCGCACCCCCGTGGCCGCGCCCGACAGACCTGGGGCACCGGGCACAGGAGGCCGGGCTCGAGAACGTCTGGGGCGAACGCCTGGCCGAGCACGTCCACACCCACCTGACGATCACGGACGGCGACACCCCGGTCGTCGTACCGGGCAACGTCGGGCACTCGAAGTCGCAGCGGTTCGCCGCGCAGCTGCACACGCACGACACGTCGGGCATCCTGCACGTCGAGTCCCCGACCCGCCGGACGTTCACGCTGGGGCAGTTCTTCGACGAGTGGGGTGTCTCCCTCGGCCCGGCACACGTCGGTGGGCTGCGTGGCGAGCTGACGGTGTGGGTGGACGGCAAGCGGTACTTCGGCAACCCGCGGTCCATCGAGCTGACGAACCTGCGGCAGATCGGACTCGATGTGACGACGATCGGCGAGGTCCCCCACCCGCCGGCAGCGTTCGACTGGCCGCCGCAGTACCACTGACGCGCGGCGGCACCACCGCCCCGGAGGGACCTTCTCAGACGTCCTTCGACGCCACCCACCCGAGGTCCAGGTCCCACTCGTCGACGGATCCGGGTCCGAGCTGCCACACGTACTCGTTCTTGAGCTTCCGACCGTCCTCACGGAACGGCCCGGTCCGGTACGGGTAGAACGCCACGGTCGGCAGGGTGCCGTCCGGCGCGGTGCGGATCGCGTTCGAGAAGTCACGGTTCAGCCGCCGGAGTTCGGCGACGACGGCCGGGCGGGCGCGGTCCGCATCGAACGACTCGACGGACGCGGCGAGCTGGAAGGCGATGTGCAGCTGCCTGTTGCCCTGGTCGTCCTCGTAGCTGATCAGCCGGTGGTTCTCGACGGCCTCGAGCAGGACGGGATCGCCGTAGACGACGTCCCGCACGGCATCGGGCGCGACGACGGCACCGTTGAAGTCGACCGACAGGTCCGAGCGGCCGTAGTGGAACAGCAGCGGCAGGTCGAGTTCCGCCTGTGCGAGCAGGTCCTCGTGCCCGGTCGCCCGCAGCACGGGCTTCAGGTCACGCATCCGGACCACGTGTCCGCGGTCGTGGATGTTGTACCGGATGCGGGGGCTGATGTTCTCGGAGCGGGTGATCGTGACGACGAGTTCACCGCGGTCGTTCGTCTCGATCAGGTACCCGAACGGGTTGAACTGGAAGACCATCGGCAGGACGCCGTACTCGGACTGCTTCGTCAGCGCGCTCGACAGTGCCGGGTCAGCCGCGATCGCCTTGCGCACCGCCACCGAGAAGCCGGTCTCGATCCCCAGGTTGATCTCGAGGTCGCTCGCCCCGTAGGACCCGAGGACGGTGTGCGCGTACTGCTCGATGTGGGCGCGCATGTTCTCGCTGATGCCCTCGCCGCCGAACGCCGCGACGATCGTGTACTCGCGCCAGTCGATCCGGTCGTCCTCGAACAGCGCTTTGAGGAACGGCGGGTAGCTGAGGATGACGTAGGTGAACCCGGTGCCGAACTCCTGCATCGTCTGCACGATCTTGTCGCGGTCCGGCCCGATCGACTTGATCATCGTGGACTCGGTGAGCGACGCCGTGACGTTCATGCCGGTCGCCCACGCGCCGAGCGAGAACGCGTTGAGCACGAACGGCTGCTTCGCCAGCTCCTTCGAGGTCCGGGCGAACCCGAGCTGCAGCAGCTGCCGGGTCGCCTGACGCTCGTCCGGGCCGCGCACCCAGCTCGTCGGCACGCCGGAGGACCCGGACGACTCGTCCACGACGACACCGCGTCGCGGCAGCCGCCCGTCGAGACAGCGCTCCGGGATCGTCCACCGCTTGACGTAGGACTCCTTGTCCATCTCCGGCAGCGCCGAGAACGCCGAGAACGCCGAGGCGATCCCGCTGCGCGTGTCCAGCCGGGAGGAACGCCCCGCGCCCGCCAGGAACGCCCGGTACGCGGGCACCCGCTTCGCTGCGAGCTCCGCCGTCCGCCACGCACGCCACCGCCCGAGGGTCCACCGGAGCGGCTCGATGCCCGGCGCGAGCAGGAACTTGTGCGTCCCGACCCGCGGCATGAACAGTCCGACGACCGCCTCGACGACCCACACCACCGTGAACACCGCCGCGCGCTTCACGAGGCACCGCCGTCCGCAGTCGCGACGAGCGTCATCGCCGACGCAGGTCGTCGGTGCGCCAGGGGCGGCGGCGCACTCCGGCCGAAGCGGAACAGCATCCACGCCATACGCCCGTCGGACTCGTCGACGCCGGCACGCTCGACGAACGCCGCGTGCGACCGCGGGTTCGTGATGACCGTCCCGAACGGGTGCAGGGCGATCCCCCGCGCGTCGAGGTCCAACCAGATCCGCATGAACGTCCGACCCGCCTCGACGTACTCCGCCGGCGACCCGAACGGCCCCTCGAGCCACCCGAGCTGCCGCACGCCCCGCATCGTCGACAGGTAGACCTTCTTGAACGCGGCACCGATGCCGGGTGCTTCCCACAGCCCACGGTGCTCCATCGCGAACTTCAGCACCGGCCCCGGCATGAGCATCGTCTCGGCCGACAGCCCGTCGCCGGTGTCCGCCGCCTGGCGCTTCGAGAACCGCAGCCAGTGCAGGATCTCGGTGTGCACCGCGTCGTTCCGCAGGTCGTCGAACAGCGTCGCCTGGTTCACCCGCACGATCTCATCCACCGTGGCCCGGTCCGCCGTCGTCCGGAACCGGTGTCCGGCCTGCGCCGCGATCGACTCCGAGGCGCGGATCGCGTCGTCGTCGACCAGGGTCGCGTCGTAGGGCCTGCGCGAGGTGCGCCGAGCGAGGAAGCCGTGCAGGGCCTCCCGGTCGGCAGCCGTCGCCGGGTGCGGCGTGAGCGTCACGCTGCCCAGCCGGTGCAGGTGGTCCGCCGGGTCGCGGTCGACCCGGCCGAAGTCCATCTCGGCGTGGTCGAGCGACTCGGTCACCGCGAAGCCGTGCGCCCGGGCCACCAGGTCGAGCCCGGCGAGGAACACGCCGCCGCAGACGTGCCCGAACGGGATCCCGAAGGACTCCGCCGGCAGCCCGCGCCGCAGGTCGTAGAAGACGGTCGCGGTCCGGTCGTCCTCCACCCGCACCACTATGGGCTGCGAGTTGTGCGGTGACGGGTAGTGCCGTGCATCCTCGATGATGCCGGTCCAGGGTGTGGCCATCGGTTCCCCCTCGGTGGTCGTTGCCGCGAGCATACGCACCACCCGTCCACGCCCATGCCCGCGCTGGCATGCCTGTGGACGACGCAGCACCGTCTGGGATGCTGTGGAGGAAGGGCAGCGTGCCAGGACGCAGCCCAGACGAGAGCGCCATGGACCCAGGCGGAAGCACCATGGACCCAGGCGAGAGCACCATGGACACAGGCGAGAGCACCATGGACACAGGGGAACGGGGACTTCGATGACGGAACCGTCAGCACCACAGCAGGGCACCGCACGACGCCGGTGGATCGTCGGCGCCGGGGCGCTCGCCGTCGTGGTCGCCGCCGCCACGGTCGCGTGGTCCGTCACAGACTCCGACCGGGAGGCCCGCCCCACCCCCGCAGTGGCCGTCGCCACCGCCACCCCCACGCCCACCCCGTCCCGCACGCCGCTGCCCGCCATGCCCGACCGCCCGTCGGACGAGGCGCTCGCCGCACTCCCCCTGGCCTTCCACGACGCCGTGATCGGTCAGCTCCTCGACGGCTCGCAGGTGGACGCTCGGAACGAGTGGACCACCGCGACCCCGAAGTCCCCGCTCGTCCCGCTCTACGCCGCGCCCGACGCTAACGCCGCTCCGGTCGCGACGCTGTCCTCGTCGGTGTCGACGATCAACACGCCGACCGCGACCGCTGTCTGGGGTCGATCGGCCGGCGCGGACGGCGGCATGCTCCTCGTCTCGACGCCGTCCCGGAACCGGACGCCCGGCGACGGCGGCGTCGCCGAGGCCCCGAGTTCGACGTTCGCCTGGGCCCGCGCCGCCGACTTCACGCTCGCGGGCATCGACCGGGAGGTCCGGATCGACAACGCGACCTCCACCATCGCCATCGTGCACCGCGACGGCACCGTCGAGACGAGCGAGACCGCACGGCTCGGCACGCCCGACGACCCGACACCGGCGGACACGAAGACGTACATGGAGGCGAACTACGTCGACCCGCAGGTCGGGTACACGCAGGGTCACCCGATCTCGCTGACCGGTGCGCACTCGTCGAAGCTCTCCGGGTACGGCGGCAACGCGGCCCTCACGGCGCTGCACTTCTACCCGGACCCGACCGGTTCCTCGCACGGCTGCGTCCGGATCACGGCCGCGATGACCGATGCGCTCGCGAAGCTGCCGATCGGGACGCCGATCGAGTTCAGCTGAGCAGTTCGCGGACCACCGCGTCGGGGCGTTCGACGTGCGCGAAGTGCCCGCAGTCCTCCAGGAGGACCGTGCGGACGTCCGGCAGGACCCCACGGAGACGCGCCAGGTCGTCGACCCGCGCGAACACGTCCTGCCGGCCCGCGACCGCCACGACCGGGCACCGCACCTCGGCCCAGCGCCGGGTGTCGTAGCGCGCGGCCGAGCGGGCCGCGCCGAGGAAGCCGGCCGGACGGAACTCGTCGACGAACGCCTGCAGCACGCTCGGGGGCAGCTGTCGAACGGCGGCGAACACCGGTCCTGCCAGCAGCGGCAGCAGTCCGATCCGGGCGAGTCCGCGCAGGAGGCCCCGGGCGGCTCCACGGGTCACGGCCAGCCCGGCACGCAGCAGTGTGAAGGCCGGCAGCGTCCGCAGGGCCCGGACCGGGTGACGTGCGGCGGCAGCGGTGGCGAAGGTGGTGCCGGAGACGAGGCCGAGGGACCGCACCCGGTCCGGCCGGGTGACCGCGAGGTGGAGGCCGACGAAGGCCCCCATCGAGTGGCCGACCACGTCGACCCGGTCGAGACCGAGGGCGTCGAGGACGTCGACCAGGACCTGCGAGGACTCGTCGACGTCGAGCGGCACGGCCGGTGCCGGCGAGGAGCCCCAGCCGGGCAGGTCGACGAGCACCAGGCCCCGCTCGTCGACGCCGTCCGCTGCGGTCAGGAGCGGTGTCCACGTGGTCCACGATCCGGCGACGCCGTGCAGGAACAGCAGCGGCCGGGGTCCGGGGCGGTGCCGGACGACCGTCGGGCCGGCACTCGTCGTCACGGTCGTCGTGGTGAGGCCCCATCGTGAGGGGTCGGCGACGACGGGGTACGGCGCGTACCGGTCCGTCTCACCGGTCCCCACCTGTGGGACCGCGCCGGTGTCGATGACGCGCACCGTGCCTCCAGTCCGACGTCTCGTGACGTCACCCGGAGTTCGGAACCGACACCGTCGTGGAGGGGTCGAGGCTGAGGCGACGGGGGCGGCTCAGGCGACGGGGACCGGTGCGGCGCAGGCCGCGAGCCGGTCGAGGGCCGCCCGGTACTCCGTCACGTCGCGGGCGACACCCGGCTCGGTGATGATCGAGGCCTTGATGCGACCGTTCACGTCGATGACGAAGGTCGCGCGGGTGGCGAAGCCCTTCTTCTCGAGGAAGACGCCGTACTCCTTCGAGACGGCGCCGTGCGGCCAGAAGTCCGCCAGCAGCTCGAAGTCGTAGCCGTTGACCTGCGCGAAGGAGCGGAGCGTCGCCTTCGAGTCGACCGAGATGCCGATCAGCTCGATGCGCTGGTCCTGGAACATCGCGATGTTGTCCTGCAGGGTGCAGAGCTCGTCCGTACAGGTGGACGAGAACGCGAGGGGGAAGAAGACGAGGGCGACCGGGCGGTGTCCGCGGTGGTCGCTGAGTCGGACGTGCTCACCGAACTGGTTCGGGAGCTCGAAGTCCGGCGCGAGTGAGCCGATCTCCAGAGCCATCGTTGGGGTGCTTCTCTCCCAGGGCGTTGGGTGTGCCCTACGGTTCCACACGTCCACCGGTCGCGGACGCACGGTCGGCCATGCTACGCCGACGCCGTCCGAACGCAAGTGGCGTCCGGTGCGCGTCGCCGTCAGCGGGAGCGTCGGTGCGTGGGCCTAGAGTGGACGCGGCCCGTCCCCGGTCGTGATCCGACCACCGACGGCCCGACATGTCCACCACCACGAGAACGAACGAGGTCAACGGTGACGGTGAACGACCAGGACCCGCGCAGCACCGCAGGAACGGACCAGGACCCGGAGGAGACCGCCGAATGGCGTGAGTCCCTCGACGGCCTCGTCGCTACCCACGGACACCAGCGGGCTCGCGAGATCATGCAGAGCCTGCTGAAGCGCTCGAACGAGCTGCACCTCGGTGTGCCGATGGTCCCGACGACCGACTACGTCAACACGATCGCGCCGGAGGACGAGCCCGAGTTCCCCGGCGACGAAGAGCTCGAGCGTCGCTACCGGCGGTGGATCCGTTGGAACGCGGCCATCACGGTGCACCGCGCGCAGCGTCCCGGCATCTCGGTCGGTGGCCACATCTCGACCTACGCGTCGAGTGCCGCCATGTACGAGGTCGGCTACAACCACTTCTTCCGCGCGCAGGACCACCCGTCCGGCGGCGACCAGGTCTTCTTCCAGGGCCACGCCTCCCCCGGCATGTACGCACGCGCCTACATGGAAGGCCGCCTGAGCGAGGACCAGCTCGACGGCTTCCGCCAGGAGAAGTCCCACGCCGGTGGCGGTCTGTCGTCGTATCCGCACCCGCGTCTCATGCCGCACTTCTGGCAGTTCCCGACCGTGTCGATGGGCATCGGCCCGATCAACGCGATCTACCAGGCGCAGCAGGCCAAGTACCTGTCCAACCGCGGCATCAAGGACGCCATGGACCAGCAGGTCTGGGCCTTCCTCGGTGACGGCGAGATGGACGAGGTCGAGTCCCGCGGCCAGCTCCAGGTCGCCGCGAACGACGGTCTCGACAACCTGAACTTCGTCATCAACTGCAACCTCCAGCGCCTCGACGGACCCGTCCGCGGCAACGGCAAGATCATCCAGGAGCTCGAAGCGTTCTTCCGCGGTGCGGGCTGGAACGTCATCAAGGTCGTCTGGGGCCGCGAGTGGGACGACCTGCTCGCCCGTGACACCGACGGCGCGCTCCTCAACCTGATGAACGCGACGCCGGACGGCGACTACCAGACGTACAAGGCCGAGAACGGTGCCTACGTCCGTGAGAACTTCTTCGGGCGCGACCCGAAGGCGCTCGAGTTGGTCAAGGACTACTCGGACGACCAGATCTGGAACCTCAAGCGCGGTGGCCACGACTACCGCAAGGTCTACGCGGCGTTCAAGGCCGCCAGCGAGCACAAGGGCCAGCCGACGGTCATCCTGGCGAAGACGGTCAAGGGCTACGGCCTGGGCCCGAGCTTCGAGGGCCGCAACGCGACCCACCAGATGAAGAAGCTGACGCTCGACAACCTCAAGCAGTTCCGCGACGAGATGCGCATCCCGATCACGGACGCGCAGCTCGAGGAGAACCCCTACACGCCGCCGTACTACCACCCGGGCAACGACGACGAGGCGATCCAGTACATGCACGAGCGTCGCCGTGAACTCGGTGGCTACGTGCCGGAGCGTCGCACGAAGTACACGCAGGTCAACCTGCCGGACGAGTCGAAGTACCAGGTCGTGAAGAAGGGCTCCGGCAAGCAGGAGGTCGCCACGACGATGGCGTTCGCCCGACTGCTGAAGGACTTGCTCCGCTCGCCGGACTTCGGCAACCGCGTGGTCCCGATCATCCCGGACGAAGCGCGCACGTTCGGCATGGACGCGTACTTCCCGACCGCCAAGATCTACAACCCGAACGGCCAGCACTACACCTCGGTCGACCGCGAACTCCTCCTGGCCTACAAGGAGAGCCCGCAGGGCCAGATCATCCACGTCGGCATCAACGAGGCCGGCGCGATGGCGGCCTTCACCGCCGTCGGCACGTCGTACTCGACCCAGGGCGAGCCGCTGATCCCGGTCTACGTCTTCTACTCGATGTTCGGCTTCCAGCGCACCGGTGACGCGATCTGGGCCGCGGGCGACCAGATGACCCGTGGCTTCATGATCGGCGCCACCGCGGGCCGCACCACCCTGACCGGTGAAGGCCTGCAGCACGCCGACGGCCACTCGCCACTCCTCGCCGCGTCGAACCCGGCGGTCGTGTCGTACGACCCCGCGTACGGGTACGAGATCGGACACATCGTCCGGACCGGCCTCGACCGCATGTACGGCACGAACGAGGACGGCACGCCGTCGCACGACGACCCGAACGTCATGTACTACCTGACGGTCTACAACGAGCCGCTCGTGCAGCCGGCAGAGCCCGAGGGCGTCGACGTCGAGGGCATCGTCAAGGGCATGTACCTGCTCAAGGCCAGCGAGCACGACGGCCCCAAGGCCCAGCTGCTCGCCTCCGGTGTCGCCGTGCCGTGGATCCTCGAGGCGCAGCAGCTCCTCGCCGAGGACTGGGGCGTGTCGGCCGACGTCTGGAGCGTCACCAGCTGGGGCGAGCTCTACCGTGACGGTGTGGACGCCGAGCAGCACGCGTTCCTCAACCCGAACGAGCAGCCGCGCACCCCGTACGTCACCGAGCGTCTGCTCGGGACCGAGGGCCCGGTCGTGGCGGTCAGCGACTTCATGCACGCCGTGCAGGAGCAGATCCGCCCGTTCGTCCCGACCGACTACGCCACGCTCGGCGCCGACGGCTTCGGCTTCTCGGACACCCGTCCGGCAGCACGCCGCTTCTTCCACATCGACGGCCCCTCGGTCGTCGTGCGGACGCTGCAGCAGCTGGTCCGCCAGGGCAAGCTCGACGCCTCGGTCCTGCAGCAGGCGATCGACAAGTACCGTCTGCACGACGTGACCGCCGGCACGACCGGCAGCGCGGGCGGCGAGAGCTGACCCGTTGGTGACGACACCACGCACCGACACCGCCGGAGCGCGGGAGGACGACCGGGCACGGGCGCTCTCCTGGCTCCGGCAGGTGTCGGGCGAGCTCTCAACCGCGACGATCAAGCGGCTCGAGGACACGCTCCCCTGGTACAGCGAGATGCCGCCGGGCCGACGCTCGGCGGTCGGCATGGTGGCGCAGGCCGGCATCACGTCGTTCATCTCGTGGCTCGAGGGCAGTGCGTCGACCCCGTGGATCGCCGCGGCCGACGTCTTCGGATCGGCGCCACGGGAACTCCTGCGCTCGGTGAGCCTGCAGCAGACCCTGCAGCTCATCCGCGTCGTGGTGACCGTCGTCGAGGAACGCGCCGCCGACGACGAGATGCTGCAGGAGGCGATCCTCAAGTACTCGCGCGACATCGCGTTCGCCGCCGCCGACGTCTACGCGCGCGCGGCCGAGGCCCGGGGGCTCTGGGACGCCCGTCTCGAAGCCCTGGTGGTCGACTCGATCCTGTCGGGTGAGTACGACGACGAACTGCCGTCGCGCATCGCCGCCCTCGGCTGGCACGGACACGGTGAGGTCGCGGTGCTCGTCGGGACCGCCCCGCGGCAGCTCGAGGTCGACCAGGTCCGCCGGACGGCCCGGCACCAGGACGCGGACGTGCTCATCGGCGTGCAGGGCTCCCGACTCGTCGTCGTCATCGGGCGGGCCACCCCGCGGGACGACGTCCCCGAGGGTGAAGAGCCGGTGTCGTTCATGTCCATCGCCCAGGAGCTCGAACCGCTGTTCGGCGAGGGCCACCTGGTGCTCGGCAACGAGGTCCCCGGCGTGGTCGACGCCTCGACCAGTGCCAAGGCCGCCCTCGCCGGCTTCGCGGTCGCTCGGGCCTGGCGTGGGGCACCCCGGCCGGCACTCGCGGACGATCTGCTGCCCGAGCGGGCACTGGCCGGCGACCCGCTCGCCCGGTCGGCGCTGGTGCAGCGGATCTACATCCCGCTGAAGGACCAGTCGACCGAACTCCTGCAGACGCTCTGGTGCTACCTGGACACCGGGCGCTCCCTCGAAGCGACCGCGCGCGAGCTCTTCGTGCACCCGAACACGGTGCGCTACCGGTTGCGCCGTGTCGCCGACATCATCGGCTGGGACGCCACGCACGCCCGCGACGCCCTCATCGTGCAGTCGGCGCTCATCCTCGGCGCGATGTCCGAATCGGCGTCCACCCGTCGTCGTCCGACCCGGCGGTAGTCAGCTCTGCTCGCGAAACACCGGTGTTCGTCGAAGACACCGCGCGGATCCGCGGTGTCTTCGACGAACACCGGTGTTTCACGGCTCGGCCACGACGTGACGAGGCGGAGGCGACCGCCGCCGCATGTGATCGGCGGTGATTTCCTACAACGCAACCGCGGAATCCGTGTGGGGAGTCCACACGGGTCCTGCGGGGACAGGCAGACAGGATTGACCGGTGATCGTCGTCGTCGCGCCCGGACAGGGCTCCCAGACCCCCGGCTTCCTCGCCCCCTGGCTCGAGGACTCCGCCGTCCGTGACCGAGTCGGGCAGTGGTCCGAGGCGATCGGCGTCGACCTGGCCGAACACGGCACGAACTCCGACGCGGACACCATCAAGGACACCGCCCTGGCGCAGCCGCTCATCGTGGCCGCCGGACTCGTGACCGCCGACGCCCTGCTCGCCGACGGTCGACGTGACCTGGTCGGCGGCGTCGCCGGACACTCCGTCGGTGAGTTCACCGCAGCTGCCGTCGCCGGTGTCCTCACGCCGACCGACGCGGTGTCCCTGGTCGCCGAGCGCGGCCGGGCGATGGCGGCCGCCGCTGCCCTCGAGCCGACGTCGATGGCGGCCGTCCTCGGTGGCGACGCCGACGAGCTCGCCGCGGCCCTCGAGTCGCTCGGGCTCACCGCCGCGAACCACAACGGCGGCGGCCAGACCGTCGTCGCCGGGCCCGCCGACGCCATCGCCCGTCTCGCCGCCGAGCCGCCCGCGAAGGCCCGGGTCATCCCGCTCGCGGTCGCCGGAGCCTTCCACACCCGCTTCATGGCCCCGGCCGTCGACCGGGTCGCCCCCGTCGCCGCAGCCGCCACCGTGCAGGACCCCACCCTGCCGCTCTGGACCAACGCCGACGGCTCGCAGGTCCAGGACGGTCGGCACTTCGTCGACCTGATGGTCCGTCAGATCGCCAGCCCGGTGCACTGGGACGCCGTGATGTCGTCGTTCCAGCAGGCCGGCGTCACCGGGATCATCGAGCTCGCTCCAGCCGGGGCGCTCGTCGGTCTCGCCAAGCGTGGGCTCCGCGGGACCCCGACCGCCGCGATCAAGACCCCCGAGGACCTGCCCGCCGCGGTCGAGCTGCTCCAGAGCGCCGCCGCCGACACCACCGAGGGCACCCGATGACCGACACGAGCAACACCGGCGACACCAGCAACACCGGCGACGCCAGCAGTGCGACCGCCACCGGCGGGGCCGACGCGGCCACGGGCCTCCAGTCCGGCACCCGACCGGTCCTGTCCCAGCGACGCGGCCACGAGTTCACCCGCATCCTGGCCTTCGGCGCCGCGCGCGGCGAGAACGCGGTCCCGAACGAGGACCTGATCGGCCCGATCGACTCGTCCGACGAGTGGATCCGCCAGCGCACCGGCATCGTGACCCGCATGCGCGCCGGCCGCGACGTCGAGGCGGTGGACCTCGCCGAGACGGCTGCCCGCGAAGCAATCGCGAAGGCCGGCCTGACCCCCGACCAGATCGGTGTCGTGCTCGTCGCGACCGTGACGCACTCGGTCGCCACGCCGTCGTTGGCCTCGCTGCTCGCCGAGCGCCTCGGCGCCACCCCGGCGGCCGCGTACGACATCAGCGCCGCGTGTGCCGGCTACGCGTACGGCATCGCCCAGGCCGACTCGTTCGTCAAGTCCGGCATCGCCGACCACGTGCTGGTCATCGGTGCCGAGAAGCTCAGCGACGTCGTCGACCCGACCGACCGCTCGATCTCGTTCCTCCTCGGCGACGGCGCCGGCGCCGCGGTCGTCGGTCCGAGCGACACCGCCGGCATCGGCCCGAGCATCTGGGGCTCCGACGGCTCGAAGTGGGACGCGATCGGCATGACCGCGACCTACAACGAGTGGGAGGCCGGCGCACCCCGCCCGACCATGCGCCAGGCCGGTCAGACGGTCTTCCGCTGGGCCGTGTGGGAGATGGTGAAGGTCGCTCGTCAGGCACTCGAGGCGGCCGGCGTCCGCGCCGACCAGCTCGCCGCGTTCGTGCCGCACCAGGCGAACATCCGGATCATCGACGAGTTCGCGAAGCAGCTCGGCATCCCGGACACGGTGGCCATCGCCCGCGACATCACCACCACCGGCAACACCTCCGCCGCGAGCATCCCGCTCGCCACACACCGCCTGCTCTCCGAGCACCCGGAGCTGTCGGGCGGACTCGCCCTGCAGATCGGGTTCGGCGCCGGACTCGTGTTCGGCGCGCAGGTGGTCGTCCTCCCCTAGTCCCACGCGCCTCCGGGCGCGGGCGCTGCCCGTGCCCTAGGCTGTCCCACGGTCAAACGACACCCCCCTCAAGGAGAACACTCATGGCCCTGTCCAACGAAGAAGTCCTCGCCGGCCTGGCCGAGCTGATCAACGACGAGACCGGTATCGCTACCGACACCGTCGCCGCAGACAAGTCGTTCACCGACGACCTCGACATCGACTCCATCTCGATGATGACCATCGTCGTGAACGCCGAAGAGAAGTTCGACGTCAAGATCCCCGACGAAGAGGTCAAGAACCTCAAGACCGTCGGCGACGCCGTCGACTTCATCGTCAAGGCCCAGGCCTGAAACGAGCTTCCTGAGCGCCGCGGGCCGCTGACCCTCGAGTCATGGCCCGCGGCGCTCGTCTTGTCCCTCGCAGAAAGAACCGTCGTTCATGACCAAGAGAACCGTCGTCGTCACCGGGATCGGTGCGATCAGTCCCCTCGCTGCGACCGCCAAGGAATCCTGGGCGGCTCTGCTCGCCGGTGAGTCCGGCATCAGCCGCATCGAAGACCCCCGCTACGCCGAGCTGGAGCTCCCCGTCGAGTTCGCCGGCCAGGCGCGTCGCTTCGTCACCGACCAGCTCACCCGTCCCGAGTCGAAGCGGCTCGACCCGTCCTCGCAGCTGTCGCTCATCGCGGCGCGCGAAGCCTGGGCCGACGCCGGCATCGACGCGGAGTCCGTCGTCCCCGAGCGACTCATCGTCGACTGGGCGACCGGCATCGGCGGCGTGAACACGCTCCTCGACGCGTGGGACACCCTCCGCGAGAAGGGCCCGCGTCGCGTCATGCCGATGACGGTCCCGATGCTCATGGCGAACGGCCCCGCCGCCGCCATCGAGATGGAGTTCGGCGCTCGTGGTGGCGCCCGCACCTACCTCTCCGCCTGCGCCTCCTCGACGGAGTCCCTGGCCGAGGCCTACCGCCACGTCGCCTTCGGTGACGCCGACATCGTCATCGCCGGTGGTGCCGAGGCCGCGCTCCACCCGCTGCCCCTCGCCTCGTTCGCCGCGATGCAGGCGCTGTCCCGTCGCAACGACTCCCCCGAGACCGCGTCGCGTCCGTACGACGTCACCCGCGACGGCTTCGTGCTCGCCGACGGTGCCGCCGCGCTGATCCTCGAGACCAAGGAACACGCCGAGGCCCGCGGTGCGCACATCTACGCCGAGGTCGCCGGCTCCGGCATCACCTCGGACGCGTTCCACATCACCGCGCCGGACCCCGAGGGCTCCGCGGCCGCCCGTGCCGTCCTGATGGCGCTCGAGCACGCCGACGCCAGCCGTGAGGACGTCGCGCACGTCAACGCGCACGCGACCTCCACTCCGGTGGGCGACGTCGCCGAGTACCACGCCATGCGTCGGGTCTTCGGCGAGCACCTCGACTCCGTCGTCGTGTCCGCCACGAAGGCCTCGACCGGGCACCTGCTCGGTGGTGCCGGGGCGATCGAGGCCGTCTTCACCGTCCTCGCACTCGAGAACCGCGTCGCACCGCCGACGATCAACCTCACCGAGCAGGACCCCGAGATCGTGATGGACGTCGCGACGGCGCCGCGCGACCTGCCGCAGGGTGACCTGCTCGCGGTGAGCAACTCGTTCGGCTTCGGTGGGCACAACGCCGTGGTGGCGTTCCGTTCCGTCTGATCCACCTGCCGGTCAGGAGGCCCGTCCCGCGTCGCGGGGCGGGCCTCCCGTCCGTCCGGGGGCGTTTGCACGGTCGGTCGGGCCCCTGCCCAGCGGTCACGACACCCCGCTCACCTCCCGCCGACTGGTCACAACGCGTCGCTCTGGAGGCCCGCAACCGACAGGACGTGACCGCTCGGCGACACGGGACGGGCGCGCCCACCCCCGGCACCCGCCGACGAGCGGGAGGCTCCGCCAGCCGGGCTCAGCCGCCGAGCGGTCACGACACCCCGCTCACCTCCCGCCGACTGGTCACCACGCGTCGCTTCGGAGGCCCGCAACCGACAGGACGTGACCGCTCGGCGACGGAGGCCGGGCGCGCCTAACCGGCGGGCGCGCCCAGAACGCCGAACGCCGCCCCGCAGGACGGCGTTCGGTGTGACGGGAGGAACGTGCGGACTCAGCCGACGCGGTGCAGCCAGACGACGGGGTTGCCCTCGGCCGCGTGGCGGAAGGGCTCGAGTTCGTCGTCCCACGCCTGGCCGAGTGCGAGCCGGAGCTCACGGTGCAGCTCGAGGGCGTTGCTGCCCGCGATCTCCATCGCGTAGCGGATCCGGTCCTCGGGGACGACCATGTTGCCCGTGACGTCGGTCTGCGCGTAGAAGACGCCGAGGTCGGGGGTGTGCATCCACCGGCCGCCGTCGGAGTCCGTCGTGGCGTCCTCGGTGACCTCGAAGCGCAGGTGCTCCCACCCGCGCAGCGCAGAGGCGATCGCCGCACCGGACCCGATCGGCCCGGACCAGGTGAACTCGGTGCGGCGCGAACCGTCGAGTGCGGGCTGGTCGAGCCACGAGAAGTTCACGGCGCGGTTCATCGCGCGACCTGCCGCCCATTCGACGTGTGGGCAGAGCGCGCGTGGTGAGGAGTGCACGTAGAGCACTCCTGACGTTGACCCAGTCACGATTCCTCCGATCGTCAGGTGCGACTTCCCCATCGACCTGTACAGCGGAGGACCCCGTTCGGGACCATCGGTATGCGATTGTGATGTCCCGGAGGACACGCTCATCATGCCAGGTGCCGACTGGGAACGGCAACCATCCGGGCCATGTCGGTGGGAGAAGACCCGCAGAACGATCCCGCGGTGGACCTCGGAGCGACTAGGACAGTTCCTGGCGCGGGTAGATGACCTTCTGCACGATGATGATCACCGACGCCGCCGCCGGCACGGCAACGAGCGCGCCGAGCACCCCGCCGATCGTGGCACCGGCGATCGCGGCGATGACGACCAGCGCCCCGGGCACCTGCACGGCCCGCGACATGATGCGCGGCGAGATGATGTACGCCTCGACCTGCATGTACACGAGGTAGTAGATCGCCGCCGCCAGCGCCGTGGCCGGCGATGCGAACAGGCAGAGCAGCGAGATGAGCACGGCTGCCCCGAGGGTCCCAACCAGCGGGATGAGCGACCCGAGGAACGCGAAGGACGCCAACAGCACGGGCAGCGGCGCCCCGATGACGAGCAGCCAGATGATGCTGAGCACGCCGTTGATGCCGGCCTGGGTGATCTGCCCGACGACGTAGCGGCCGACGGAGGAGGTCACCTGCTCGCTGACCTCGACGAAGTTCTCGCGACGCGAGGCCGGGACGAACCGGTAGACCATCGTCTTCAGCCCGCGCATCGAGGCGAGGAAGTAGAGCATCAGGATGATGACGATGAGCGCACCGGTCAACCCGGACAGGATGCCGCTGCCCACCGCCAGGATCCCGCCGCCGAGGCTCAGCAGGTTGCCCGGGTTCTCCACGAACGTCTGCACGGACTCGAGCGCATGGTCGACGTCGAAGGAGCCCTCGAACTGCCGGGCCAGGTCCTGCACCCACCCGAGCTTCGAGATGTCGCCGACGATCTCCGGGAAGTTCTTCACCAGGTTCGTCGCCTGGTTCACCAAGATCGGCACGATCGCGAACACGACGCCGACGAAGGCCCCGAGCACGACGACGACCACGATGAGGATCGCCGCCCAGCGCGGGATGTACCGCTCGAGCAGGTTCACGAGGGGGTCGAGGCCCAGCGCGATGAACAGCGCGACGCCGATGTAGACCAGCACCGTGCTGAGTTCGTGCACGAGCGTCCCGGCCAACAGCGCGACGAGCACACCGATCGCACCCATGAACCCGATGCGGAAGGCGTTGACGCGCACGCCGGTGCCCGCGCGGCTCACCTCGAACATCACGTTCGGGGTGGGCGCATGGCTCGTGTCTTCGGGCGGGCGCTTCTTGGACGGCAGGTGCACGTAGGGCGGGCGGGACTTGAACCCGCGAATCGTTCGGTTATGAGCCGACTGCCTTGACCAGCTTGGCTACCGCCCCTCGGGGGCCGAAGCCACCGGCTCCCCACGATACAGCGCCTCGAACGTCGAGAGGGTGCGGTTGATGTCGTGTGCCTCGATCATGGTCAGGCTGCGCTGCCGCATCGCCTGGTACTCGTCGTCCGGAGCGGTCAGCACCGAGGTCAGCTTCGCCGCCAGGTCGTGCTCGTCCCCCGGGGTGAACAGGTACCCGTTGCCGTCGATCAGGTGCGGCAGCGCCATCGAGTCCGCCGCGACGACGGGCAGCCCGGAGGCCATCGCCTCGAGCGACGAGATGCTCTGCAGTTCCGCCGTCGACGGCATCACGAAGACGGTGCCCTCGGTGAGCGTGCGGAGCTTGACCTCGTCGGACACGAACCCGAGGAAGCGGACCCGGTCCTCGACCCCGATCTCCTTCGCCAGCGCGGTGAGCTTCGGGATCATGTCGCCGTCGCCGACGATGGTGAAGCGGGCGTCGAGCGAGGCCGGCAGCAGCGGGAGCGCCCGGATCATGACGTCGAGGTTCTTCTCCGGCGCGACCCGGCCGACGAAGACGATGTCGTTGCCCGCCGGCCGTCCGCTCGCCGGCGTGTAGCGGGTGGCGTCGACGCCGCACGAGATCGCCAGGACCGGCTGCCCGGCGATGGCATCGCGCAGGTAGTCCGCCGCGAGCTCGGTCGGGGTCGTGATCGCCTCGGCCAGACGGTAGGTCTTGGCCGCGTCCGCCCAGGCGATCTTCAACGCGAGGGGCGTCGTGCGCTTGCCGAACGGCGTGTACTCGAGCAGGTTCTCCGGCATGAAGTGGTTCGTGCCGATGATCCGGATCCCCCGGTCGTGCGCTTCGCGGGCGACGCCGCGACCGACGACGATGTGGGACTGGATGTGCACCACGTCGGGCTGCAGCGCGGCGATGATCGGTGCGGTGTGCTTGCGCACCGTCCAGGGCCAGGCGAAGCGGTACCACTCGTGCGCCGGCCACCGGTACGAGGCCAGCCGGTGCACGGTGAGCGTCACGCCACGGTACTCCTCGTCGAACGACCCGGCGTGCCACCGGTTCCACGACGGCGCGATGATGTGCACCTCGTGCCCCCGGGCGGCGAGGCCGAGCGCGAGCTCCTCGGTGAAGGTCGCGGCCCCGTTGACGTCGGGCGCGAAGGTGTCGGCGGCGATGAGCACCCGCAGCGGCCGTCGCCCTCCGGTGGCGGCCGTGGTGTCGGTCGTCTCGGTCGTGGCGTCTGCTGACACGGCGGGGGTCGTCCTCTCGTCGCGAACGCCGGCGCGCGTGGTGGTCGCACGCCGGTCTGGTCGGTTCGGAACGCTACCGCACCCCTCTGGCCGCCCACCTCAGCCGCGCGGCGGACCCGCGTCATCCCCTGGTACCGCACCGAGCGTCGGACGCGGGCTGGCTGTCGGACTGGAGGCGCGCCTCCCGTCCGCCGTCACCGGCGCGAGTCGGGGTGGTGCTTGGCCAGCAGGAAGACGCCGGTGATGGCGATCGCACCGGCGACGAGGAAGCCGATGCCGGCACCGACGGGGGCGCCGGCGGCCTCGTCGAGGACGATGACGCCGATGCCCACCGCGACGATGGGGTCGACGACCGTGAGCCCCGCGATGACGAGGTCGGCGGAGCCGCTCGAGTAGGCGTTCTGCACGAAGTACGCGCCCACGGCGGAGGCGACCACGACGCCGACGATGGCGAACGCGGTGACCCAGTCGAAGGTGCCGTTGACGATGCGGTTCAGCGTGACCTTCGCCAGGGTCGCGACGAAGCCGTAGAGGATGCCGGCGCCGATGATGTAGTAGAGCGCGTTGCGGCGCTTGGCGACCAGGCGGAACGAGATCACCACGAGGGTCAGGACGACCGCCAGGACCACCAGCACGGTGATGAGCTGGCCACGGCCGATCGGGCTCTCGCGGCCGTACAGCGCGGCGATGAGGACGAACAAGCCCACACCGCCGATGCAGGTCCACACGGCTCGACGCGCCTGGGTGCCGAGCGGGACGCCGGTGCTGCGCGACGAGAACCACGTCGTGACGACCAGCGCCACGGCACCGAGGGGCTGCACGACGATGAGCGGCGCGTACGTGATGCTGACCAGCTGCAGGACGATCGCGGCACCGAGCATGATCGTGCCGAGCACCCAGTTGCCGCTGCCGAGGAGCGCGAGCACGTGGCGGACCGACAGCCCCTTCGACTGCTGGCCGAGGCGCGCTTCGACCCGCTGGACCCCACGGCTCTGGAACTGCGCGCCGAGCGACAGGAACACGGCACCGACGAGGGCGACGGGGATCATCAGCGCCTGGAACGGGGTCAGGTTCTGCACCGCGTCGGGGATCTGCAGGTCCGGGGTCACGCGTCGAGGCTATCCGACGCGCGAAGATATCCTGACTGCATGGCCGTCCTCCCGATCCGGATCACCGGTGAACCCGTCCTGCACGCCCCCGCGACCGAGGTCACCGTCTTCGACGACGACCTGCGCACGCTCGTCGCCGACATGTTCGAGACGATGGACCTGGCGCCCGGCGTCGGGCTCGCCGGCCCGCAGGTCGGGGTCGGCCAGCGGCTGTTCGTCTACTCTTGGACGGACGACGACGAGGTGCTGTGGCGCGGCGTCGCGGTGAACCCGGTGCTGTGGACCACTCCCGCGGTGCCGGAGTCGATCGAGGAGCTCGACGAGGACGACGAGTCCGAGGGCTGCCTGTCGGTGCCGGGTGAACGCTTCCCGCTTCGACGGTCCGAGGGTGCGCTGCTGCAGGCGTTCGACGAGCACGGCGAACCGTTCGAGATCGAGGCGCACGGCTGGCTCGCCCGCGTCTTCCAGCACGAGTACGACCACCTGGACGGCGTGCTGTACGCGGACCGGCTGGTCCACCCGTACGCCAAGCAGGTCCAGAAGGCGATCCGGAAGGCCAGCTGGGGCGGGCCCGGTCAGTCCTGGCTGCCGGGACGCGACCACCCCGAGGGCTGAACCAACCGAAAGCACCGGCCGGGGGCTGATCCCGCCGCCGGCACAGCCCGCCTCCGGTTGAGCCCGCCGCAGGCGGCGTGTCAGCCTCGGTGCGCCGCCAGCGCGTCCCGCAGCCGGTCCATGTCCGGGTGACCCGGGCAGTACCGCTCCAGCCCAGCCGCCAGGTCCGCCTGCTCGGCCGACTTCACGGGTGACCGCCACGGACCGGTCCCGCTGACCGCGCAGCCCGCGGCGAGTTCCTCGAGCGTCGCGGCGCCGCGAGCAGCGTCGAGTGCGGACTGCTGCTGTGCCGAGGGGACGGTGCCGGTGATGGGCGCGGCCGTGCACGAGGTGCGACCGTCCTCCCACACCGCGGACGAGGTCGTGTAGGTCTCGACGGACGGGCCGTTCCCGACCGTGCAGGTGAACGCGAAGACGATCGGTGACGTGCCGGTCGGCCCGGACCCACCGGACGCCGACCGGCTGGTGGCGGCGGACGGACCGTCGGCCGCTTCGGCGCGGGCACCGGTCTCGGTCGACGAACAACCGGTCAGCGCGGTCAGGGCGACCCCGAGCGCGAGCACGGCGACGAGCGTCGCGGGGCGTCGAGGTCGGAGGGGCACCTGTGGACGTTAACAGCTTCCGACAGCATGCCGGCTGTGGAAGCGCAGCACGACGCCCGGGAACCGCGGGCGGGCAGCCGCACACAGCAGACAGCACCAGCACCAGCACCAGCACCAGCACGCCGGAGAAACGAGAAGGCCCCCACCCCGGAGGGTGAGGGCCTGTCGCTCCCCGAGTTGGACTCGAACCAACAACCTGCCGGTTAACAGCCGGCTGCTCTGCCAATTGAGCTATCGAGGATCACTGCGGCTCCGCTGGAAGGCGGTTGAACAGCGGGTAACAGCATAGCAGCAAACGCCCAGCGTCCCGCGCATCGGTCGCGCATCCCGGGCGTGCCGCCACCGACGGCGCCGAGAACCCCCGGTCAGGCAGGGTCCGTCAGTAGCCGGCCGCCGGGTCGACGACGCCCACGAACCCGGTGCCGTCACCACCCAGGAACGCCCGGACGTTGGCCCCGACCCGCTCGGCCAGCAGTGGTGCGACCATCTCCGGGGTGTCCGCCTGGTGCGGGGTGATGAGCGCGCCCGGCTCGTCCCAGAGCGGGTGTCCGTCCGGCAGCGGCTCCGGGTCGGTCACGTCGAGCCCGGCAGCGGTGATCGCTCCGGACCGGAGCGCGTCGACGAGTGCATCGGTGTCGACCAGTCCGCCGCGGGCGATGTTCACCAGTCGCGCGTGGTCCGGCATGATCGCGAACTGGTGCGCTCCGAGCAGCCCGGACGTGTCCGAGGTCATGGCCGCAGTGACCACGACCACGTCGGCGTCGGGCAGGACCGCGTCGAGCTGGTCGGTCGTGACGGTGCGCTCGGCTCCGGGCACGGGCTCCGACGACCGGCGGACGACGGTCACCCGCACCTCGAACGGTGCCACCAGCCGCAGGTACTCCAGCGCGATGCCCCCCGCGCCGATGAGCACCACGTGCCGCCCGTACAGGGACATGCCCTCGGGCTCCCGCGACCAGGTGATGGTCCGGGCACGCTTCTGCAGCACCCGGAGCGTCGCGAGGGTCAGCGCGAGCGCGTGCTCGGCCACGGGCTCGGCGTACGCGCCCTTGGCCGAGGTGAACAGCACGCGGTCACCGTGCTCGGCGATGAGGTGCGTGAACGCGTCGACGCCGGCGAACGGCAGTTGCACCCAGGTCACGCCGGGAGCGGTCGTCAGGGCGTCCTGCAGCCCGCCCGGGTCGCTCGCGTCGAGCCACACGATCCCGCGGGTGTCGTCGCCCAGGGCGGTGAGGGTGCCGCCGGCGCTCCGGACGGCGTCCTCGTGCAGCGCGGTGGGCGTCGGCAGGATCGTCACCGACCCGGACTCCGGCGTCCCGACCGGCAGGGGGCGCCCGGCATCGGTCACGACCGCACGGTGGCCCCGCGCCTGCTGCTGCTCGCTCATGCCTGTCCCCCCACTCATGCCTGCCCCACCACTCATGCCTGTCGCACCCCGCCGCGGCCGGCCGTCGCCGGCTTCCGCTTCACCGGTCGCGACGCCGTCGCCGCGAGCGTCCGGACGTACGGGTCCAGCGGGTTGTCGAGGACCTCGTCGAACGTGCCGAGCCCGACCAGCCGGCCGGCGCTCATGATCGCGACCCGGTCGGCGAGGGCACGGGCCTCCCGCAGGTCGCTCGAGACGACGATCGCGGCGAACTGGCGGTGCCGCTGGAGGCCGGCCAGGGCCTCCAGGACGGACTGCCGAACGAGCACGTCCACACCGCGCGCGGGTTCGTCCGCGACGAGCAGCTGCGGCTCGAGGACGAGCGCCCGGGCCAGGGCGACGCGCTGGCGTTGCCCGCTGGACAGCTCCCACGTGTTCAGCCGGAGCACACCGAGCGGCAGGTGCACCGCGTCGACCAGCCGGGCGACGATGAGGCCGGCTTCCTTCCGGTCGAACCGGCGGTCGCGGGCGTAGATCGGTTCGGCGATCGCCTCGCCGACGAGCAGGTCCGGGCGCAGCCGGTCGGCGCCGTCCTGCGGCAGGTAGCCGATCTGCCCGGTCAGGCGCGTGTAGCGCCGGGACGACTGCCGGAGCCGCCGTGTCGGCTGGCCGAGCACGCTGAGTTCCCCGCCGACGATCCGACGACGGTGCGCGCCCTCCCCCTCGCCGTGCGTGCCGAGCTGCCCGGCGACCGCGGCAGCGAAGGTCGACTTCCCCGAACCGGACTCGCCGAGCACCGCGAGGATCTCGCCCCACCCGAGCGTCAGGCTCACGCCGTCCACGGCGCGGATCGGGTGCTTCACCGGCCCGCCCCGGTACTCGATACTGACGTCGTCCGCGATGACGGCCGGACCGTTCTCCCCGGTCATGGAACCCCTTCTCCTGCCGCGTGCGCCCTGCCGCGGTCCACACCGGACGGGAGGCCCGGACCACTCGTCCGCGCGACGTGCGTCGCGGACGTGGCCGGGCCTCCTGGCTGGTCGGGGCGCATCCGACGGTGTGTCACCGTCCGGTCAGGCCCCGGCCTGCTCCAGTCGCTCCAGCGTACGCCGTCGCTCGGCCTGCTCCGTCGGGTCCGGCACCGGCAGCGACGCGAGCAGCCGCTGGGTGTACGGGTGCTGCGGGGCGCCGAGGACCTCGGCTGTTGTGCCGGTCTCGACCAGGTCACCGCGGTACAGCACGGCGATCCGGTCGGACAGGGCGCCGACGACGGCCAGGTCGTGGCTGATGAACAGCGACGCGAACCCGAAGTCCTGCTGAAGTTCGAGGAACAGCTCGAGGACCCGGGCCTGCACCGACACGTCGAGCGCACTCGTCGGCTCGTCCGCGATGAGCAGCTTCGGCCGGAGCGCGAGTGACCGGGCGAGCGAGGCGCGCTGGCGCTGCCCACCGGAGAGCTCGTGCGGGTACCGGTCGCCGTACGCGGCGGGCAGCTGCACGGCCTCCATGAGTTCGTCCACCTGCTTGCGCGCAGCACGGGGCGACGAGGCGACCCCGTGCACGACGAGCGGTTCGGCGACGCACTCGGCGATCGTCAGCAGCGGGTTGAACGACGTCGCCGGGTCCTGGAAGACGAACCCGATGTCCTTCCGCAGCCGCTTGAAGTCGCGCTCCTTGTACCCGAGCATCTCGGTGCCGAGCACGTTGAGCGATCCACCGGTGATCTTCGTCAGCCCGGCGATGGCCCGGCCGATGGTGGTCTTGCCGGAGCCGGACTCCCCCACCAGACCGAGGACCTCGCCGGGTCGGATCGCCAGGTCGACGCCCTTCACCGCGCGGAACGCCGGCGAGCCGAGTCGACCCGGGTACTCGATCTCGAGCCCCGTCGCGGACACGACGGGCTCGACGTCCTCCGTGACGAGCGCGCGGCGGGCGACCCCGGTCGACGCCTCGAGCCGCGGCACGGCTGCGAGCAGGCGCTTCGTGTAGTCGGCCTGCGGGGCGGCGAAGAGCTGCTCCACGGGGGCTTCCTCGACGACCTCGCCCTGGTACATCACGGCGACGCGGTCGGCCAGGTCGGCGACGACGCCCATGTTGTGCGTGATGATGACGATCGCCGCGCCGAACTCGTCGCGGCACCGGCGGAGCAGGTCGAGGATCTCGGCCTGCACCGTCACGTCGAGGGCGGTGGTCGGCTCGTCGGCGATGATCACGCTGGGTTCGAGGGCGAGCGCACTGGCGATCACCACGCGCTGCTTCTGCCCGCCGGAGAACTGGTGCGGGTAGTGGTCGACGCGCGTCTCCGGGTCGGGGATGCCGACGCGGCGCAGGTAGTCGATCGCCTTGGCACGGGCCTCCTTCTTGGAGACCCCGCCGTGGGCGCGCAGGCCCTCGGCGATCTGCCACCCGACCGTGAAGACCGGGTTCAGCGCGGTCGACGGCTCCTGGAAGACCATCGCACCGGCCGTGCCCCGCAGCTCGCGGAGCTTCTGCGACCCGACCGCGACGACGTCGGTGCCCTCGAGCATGACCGCGCCGCCGAGCGTCGCCGTCTCCGGCATCAGGCGGAGCATGCTCCGCGCGGTGACCGACTTGCCCGAGCCGGACTCGCCGACCAGGGCGAGCACCTCGCCGGGGCGGACGTCGAGGCTGACACCCTTGACCGCGTCGACGGCGCCACCGTCGGTCGCGAAGGTGACGGTGAGGTCGTCGACGACGACCGGGTCGGCCGCCGTGCGGCCCGTGTGGGCCGGGAGGCCCGTGGTGCTGCCGTTCATGCTGCTGCCCCTTCCGCGTCGGTCCCCTTGTCGCGCGTGGAGACCAGCTGCTTCAACCGCCGGCGGGCGCGCAGGCGGGGGTCGGAGATGTCGTTGAGGCTCTCGCCGATGAACGTCACGCCGAGGACGAGCAGCACGATCGCGATGCCCGGGTAGACGCCGGTCCACCAGACGCCGCTCGCGACGTCGGACAGGGCACGGCTGAGGTCGTAGCCCCACTCGGCGCCCTGGGTCGGGCCGATGCCGAACCCGAGGAAGCCGAGGCCGGCCAGGGTGAGCACCGCGTCACTGGCGTTCAGGGTGAGGATCAGCGGCAGGGACCGCGTCGAGTTCCGGAGCACGTGCCGCGTCATGATGCGCCACGGGTTCGTGCCGATGACGCGGGCCGACTCGACGAAGGCGTCGTTCTTCAGGCGCACGGCCTCGGCGCGGACCACCCGGAAGTACTGCGGGATGTAGACCACGGTGATCGAGATCGCCGCCGCCGTGATGCCGCCCCAGTAGGTCGACCGGCCGCCGGAGACCACGATCGAGACGACGATCGCGAGCAGCAGCGACGGGAACGCGTAGATGGCGTCGGCGACGACCACGAGCACACGGTCGAGCCAGCCGCCGATGTACCCGGACACCATGCCGAGCAGGACACCGATCGCGATCGAGACGACCACCGCCACGATGACGACGAGCACCGCCGTCCGCGTGCCGTAGAGGACCCGGCTGAACACGTCGAGGCCACCGACCGTGGTGCCCCAGATGTGTTCGGCGCTCGGGGCACCGGTGCGCGGGAAGTTCGCGCCGTCGGCACCCTGCTGGTCACCGAAGCCGTACGGCGCGATGAGCGGGGCGAACACCGCGACGAGCAGGTAGACGGCGCAGATGACGACACCGACGATGAGCATGGCGCGCTGCCATCCGGTGCTCCGGCGGAGCTGGACGACGACGGGGAGACGCTTCCAGAGCGGCTCGTGGCGGTCGACGAGGGTGATGTCGGACATCGTCAGAACCTCACTCTCGGGTCGATGAGCGCCGCGACGACGTCGACGACGAAGTTCGTGACGGCGACGATCACCGCCAGCATCGCGACGATGCCCTGCACGGCGACGAAGTCACGTGCGGACAAGTACTGGTTGAGCTCGAAGCCCAGGCCGCGCCAGCCGAAGGTCGTCTCGGTGAGGACCGAGCCGCCCAGGAGCATCGCGATCTGCAGACCCATCACCGTGATGATCGGCACCAGGGCCGGTCGGAACGCGTGCGTCCGGACGAGTCGGGACTCCCGCACACCGCGGGAGCGCGCGGCGTCGACGTACTCGGAGCCGAGCGAGCCGATCATGTTCGCGCGCACCAGGCGCAGGAAGATGCCGGCGGTCAGCAGCCCGAGCGTCAGCGCCGGCAGGACCGCGTGCTGCAGGACGTCGCTGATGATCTGGCCGTTGCCGGTCCGGATCGCGTCGATGAGGAACACCCCGGTCGGGTTGTCGATCCGGTCCAGGATCAGCTGGACCCGGGTCGACGCCCGGTCGCCGAGCGGCAGCCACCCGAGCCAGACCGAGAAGACGAGCTTGAGCAGCAGGCCACCGAAGAACACCGGTGTCGCGTAGGTCAGGATCGCCAGGGCGCGGAGCAGGACGTCCGGCCACTTGTCGCGGAGGTACGCGGCGAGCATGCCGAGCGGGATGCCGAGCACGAGGGCGACGATGAGGGCGTAGAACACCAGCTCCGCCGTCGCGCCGCCGTACTGCAGGATGATCTCGGTCACCGGGCGGTTGTCGGTGACCGACGAGCCGAAGTCACCGCGGACGATCTGCCCGAGGTACTCGATGTACTGGACGATCACCGGGCGGTCGTAGCCCGCGGCGTGCAGGCGTTCCTGCAGCTGCGAGGGCGTGAGCCGTCCGCCGACCGAGGCGGTGATCGGGTTCCCGACGACACGCATCAGGAAGAAGACCAGTGTCACCAGGATGAACACGGTCGGGAAGATCAGGAGGAAGCGGATGAGGATGTACCGGCCGAGTCCGCCGCCCTGTCCCTTGGCACGTCGCTGTGCCTGGGGTTTCGTGGGCTCGGTCTCGATCGCCTCTGGGTTCGTGAGGGTCACGGGGTCTGTGCCTTTCGCATGACGCCGAGAGGGGGCGCTCCTCGTGGGAGCGCCCCCTTCCGTGCGTCTGGTTACTTGGTGATGGTCCCGTAGCGGAACTTGAAGGACGCGTCGAGGGTGACACCCTTGACGTCCTTGCCGGCCACGGCGACCGACTTGCCCTGCAGGAGCGGGAGGGTCGAGATCTGCTCGGCCTCACGCTGCTGGGCCTTCTCGATGATGGCGGCGCGCTTGTCGGTGTCCGACTCTTCCTGCTCGTCGGCGATCAGACCCTGGATGGTCGGGTCGTCGTAGTGGTTCTGCACGAAGTTGTCCTTCGTGAAGAACGGCGAGAGGTAGTTGTCGGCGTCCGAGAAGTCCGGGAACCATCCGAGCTGGTACAGCGGGTAGGCGTCCTTCGTGCGCTCGACCGCGTAGGTCGTGTAGACCGTGGACTGGATGTTCACGGTGAACAGGCCGGTGTTCTCGAGCTGGGTCTTCAGCGTGGCGTACTCGTCGTCCGACGCCGAGCCGTAGTGGTCCGGCGAGTACTGGATGTCGAGCTCGATCTTGCCCGAGACGCCGGCGTCCTTGAGCGTCTTCTTGGCCTTGTCGACGTCCGGCGCACCGTTGCCGTCACCGTAGAGCGACTTGAACGGCGTCGCGGCACCGGTCAGGCCGTCCGGCACCATCGAGTAGACGGGCGTGTAGGTGTCGTTGTAGACCTCCTTGGCGAGCTCGTCGCGGTCGACGACGTCGGCGACGGCCTGGCGCACGGCCAGCGCCTTCGCTTCGTCGGCGTCGCTCTGGCCGGTGCCGAAGGGCTGCGTCTTGAAGTTGAAGACGACGTAGCGGATCTCGCCGCCGGGGCCGTCGATGACCTGCAGCTTGGAGTCCTTGCGGAGCGACGAGATGTCCGTCGGGGTCAGGGAGCGGTACGCCACGTCGACGTCGCCCTTCTGGACCGCGAGCTTGAGGTCGGTCTCCTTGGTGAAGTACTGGGCGGTGACGTCCTTGGTCTTCGCCTTGTCGAGGACACCGTCGTACTTGTCGTTCGCCTCGTACGCGATCAGGTCGTTCTCCTTGTAGGAGGTGATCTTGTACTGGCCGGCGAAGGCGTTGCCCTTGACGATGTCGTCGGCGCTGGTGAGCTTCGTCGCCGAGAAGACGTCCTCGTCGACGATCGGGCCGGCGGGGCTCGAGAGCACCTGTGGCCAGGTCTGGTCGGCGTGGTCGAGGTTGAAGACGACCGTCGTGGCGTCCGGGGTGTCGATGCTCTTGAGGTTCGCGAGCAGCGACCACGGGCCGTTGTCGTTCTTGATCTTCAGGTCGCGCTCGAACGAGAACTTGACGTCGCTCGAGGTGAGCTTGTTGCCGTTCGCGAACTCGAGACCCTTCTTCAGGGTGACCTCGTACGTCGTCGGGTTCGTGAACTCCGCCTTCGTGGCGATGTCCGGCTCGACGTCCGGGCTGCCCGTCGGGGTGTTCATGAGGAACGGGAAGACCTGGTTCTGCACGGCGAACGAGCCGTTGTCGTAGGAACCGGCCGGGTCGAGCGAGGTGACCTTGTCGGTCGTGCCGATGATCAGGCCGTTGAGGTCGCCGGAGCCACCGCTGGTGCCGCCTGCGCAGCCGGTGAGCACGAGCGCGGTCGCTGCGGCGCCGGCGCCGAGTGCGAGGGTGCGCTTGCCCCATGTGGAAACGGATGCCATGTCCGATTGCCTCTCTGATGTGGTTGCAAGAGTCCTGGGACCGAGTGGAACGGGCTGTGACCGGTCGCAGGGACGTTCAATGGTCACACCCTGCCAGACATCGGGAGGCCCCGGGGGCGGATTGTTTACACCGCTGTAACGCAGGATCGCGGCTCAGAGCGGAGTATCGGAGACAGTGTGTCCGGCGCGGCGCGCAGCTTCCTTGCGCCGTGACGACAACTGTTGCGTCCAGCAACTCCCCGGTTCCGCGGGGCTCGGAGCCGCTCGGCGGCGCACCCGACGGCCCGCCGTGCTCCGCAGGAGGACGGCCGAGGACGCGCTGTTCAGGCGCCGGGGGTGTCCGCGCGGAGTCGCATCCGCTGGGCGTCGAGGTCCATCAGCTGACGCTGCACGTCTGCCCGACGCTCCTGGTCGGACGGATCCGTGCGCTGCAGTTGTCCGAGCAGCGAGGCCTTCCGCGCGAGCAGGTCCCGTTCGACGAGGGCCACGACGATGCCACGGCAGTAGATCGCCAGGTCCTCGTCGGAGCGGGCCGGGATCGGCGCGAGCGCGAGCTCCTGCACGAGCGACCGGAACGGCGCCGGCACGTCGCTGAGCAGCTTGTCGAGCCAGGCCCGGTCCCCCACCGCGTCGATGTTCGCCACGACGGCGTCACGGACGACCGAGAGCATCCGCGCCGAGAAGGTCGCCGAGGCCGCCAGCGCGAGCAACGGGACGCCGACCGACTGCGGCTGCTGCACCATCGCCATCACGGCGTCGCGCTCCATCCGTGCGATCGGGTCGTCCGGCAGCGACCGGATGCTCGCCTGCGGTTCGTCCGGCAGGTCGCGACCGTCGCCGTGCCGCCCGGATCCGTCGGTGCCGGAGCCGTTGGTCCCGTTGCCGGAACCGTTCTGCCCGGCGTTGGACGAGCCTCCTGATCGAGCGCCCTGCCCACCGTCGGACGGACGCCGACGGGCCGTGGCGACCGCCCGACGCACGTCCTCGATGTCCATGCCGAGCCACCCGGCCGTGTTCCGGATGTAGCCGTCCGCCAGGGCGCGGTCACGGATGTCGGCGATGACGGGCGCGCTCTCGCGGAGACCGCCGACGCGGCCCTCGACCGTGTCCAGGTCGTGGCCGTCGAGCCGGCGACGGATCATGAACTCGAACATCGGACGACGGTTCTCCACCAGACGGCGGATCGCGTCGTCGCCCCGGGCCAGACGGAGGTCGCAGGGGTCGAGACCGCCCGGGGCGACCGCGACGTAGGTCTGCGACGCGAACCGCTGTTCCTCGGCGAACGCGCGAGAGGCGGCGCGCTGCCCGGCCTCGTCCGGGTCGAACGTGAAGACGATCTGGCCGAGCTGCGAGACGTGCTGTCCGGCAGAGTCACCGAGCATCGGGCGCAGGACCTTGATGTGGTCGACGCCGAAGGACGTGCCACAGGTGGCGACCGCGGTGGTGATGCCGGCGAGGTGGCACGCCATCACGTCGGTGTAGCCCTCGACGATGACGACCTGCTTGCCCTTCGCGATCTCCTTGCGGGCGAGGTCGAGCCCGTAGAGCACCTGGCTCTTGTGGTAGATCGGGGTCTCCGGCGTGTTCAGGTACTTCGGGCCCTTGTCGTCCTCGAGCAGCCGCCGGGCGCCGAACCCGATCGTCGCCCCGGTGACGTCGCGGATCGGCCACATCAGACGCCCGCGGAACCGGTCGTACGGGGAGCGGTCCCCCTGGCTGACGAGTCCGGCGGCGACGATCTCGTCGATGCTGAACCGCAGTCCGCGCAGGTGGTCCTTGAGCGCGTCGAACGACTTCGGCGCGAAGCCGACACCGAAGTGCTGCGCGGCGGCCGGGTCGAAACCGCGCTGCCCGAGGAACTGCCGGGCCGGCTCGGCAGCGGCCGTGGTCAGCTGCGCCGTGAAGAACGCCTGCGCTGCCTCGTTCGCGGCGATCAGGCGGGCACGCGCGTTGTAGTCGGTGCGGGGGCCGTCGCCGTCCTCGTAGTGGAGCGTGAAGCCGATCTTCGCGGCCATCCGCTCGACGGCCTCCTGGAAGGTCGTGTGCTCCTGCGACATCAGGAAGCTGAAGACGTCACCGTCCTCGCCGCAGCCGAAGCAGTGGTACCGACCGACCTGCGGACGGACGTGGAACGACGGGGTGCGCTCGTCGTGGAAGGGGCAGAGGCCCTTCAGCGAGCCGACGCCCGCGGACTTCAGCGTGACGTAGTCGCCCACCACGTCGGCGATGTTCACGCGCGCGCGGACCTCGTCGATGTCGTTCCGCGCGATCAGTCCTGCCACCCGACGATTCTAGTTCGGCGGGCCGACGTCGTCGGACCGCCTGTGGACGTCGGCGGTGGCGTCCGGTCGGCGGTTCGGCTCAGACCGCGATGTGGGCGGGCTCGCGCTCCCCCACGACCAGACGCTTGTGCCAGGCGAGCGCGCCCTGGTCGGTCAGGCTCGCCACCTGGTCGACGACGGCCCGGAGACGAGCCTGGTCGTCGGCGGCGGTGCGCCAGTCGGCCGCGAACCCGGGCTCCAGCGCGTCGGCACCGCGGTCGGCGAGGACGTCGAGCAGCTCGGTCAGCACGCGGCGCTGGTCCTCGTACACCGGCTGCCGGTCGCCCTGCGTCATCACGAACGCCGCCACGATGCCCTTGAGCACCGCGATCTCGCCGATGATCTCCGGCGGCGTGACGACGCTCGCCGCGAACCGGACGAGCGAGCCCGAGGCGTAGGCCTCGCGCGTCGCGGTCGTCGCCGTGCGGGCGAACCGGCCGATGAGCTGGCTGGTCAGGTTCTTGAGCCGCGCCTGCGCCTGCCGGGAGCCGTCGTACTCGGTCATCCACAGGGACATCCCGCGCAGTCGGTCGAATGCCTCGAGCAGCTCGTCGCGGCTCAGGTCGTCGCCCACCCACGCGTGCATGGCGGTGACGATGTCGTTCTCGCCGACGCGGTCCCCGAGTGCGGCCACGTCGATGAAGCCCGCCACGACGGCGTCCTCGAAGTCGTGCACCGAGTACGCGATGTCGTCGGACAGGTCCATCACCTGGGCCTCGATGCAGCGCTGCCGGCGGGGTGCGCCGGCGCGGAGCCAGGCGAAGGCCTCGTGGTCCTCGTCGTAGAAGCCGAACTTCGTGCGGCCGGACGATGCCTCGCCGACACCCTGCGACGCCGGCCACGGGTACTTGCAGCTGGCGTCGAGCGAGGCGCGGGTGAGGTTGAGGCCGTAGGCGCGTCCGTCGTCGCCGTAGACCTTCGGCTCGAGCCGGGTGAGCAGTCGCAGGGTCTGCGCGTTGCCCTCGAAGCCGCCGATGTCGGCGGCCCAGGCGTTCACCGCGGTCTCGCCGTTGTGGCCGAACGGCGGGTGCCCGATGTCGTGCGCCAGGCAGGCGGTGTCGACGACGTCCGGGTCGAGGCCCAGGCTGTCGGCGAGCTCACGGCCGACCTGGGCGACCTCGAGCGAGTGCGTCAGGCGGTTCCGGGCGAAGTCCAGTCCGGTCGTCGGACTGAGCACCTGCGTCTTGGCGGCCAGGCGACGGAGCGCGCTGGAGTGCAGCAGACGGGCGCGGTCACGGGCGAAGTCGCTCCGCCGGTTGCCGTGCTCCTCGGGGAACCAGCGGTCGGCGTCGGCCGGGCCGTACGACGAGGTGGCGTTCATCCGCCGCTGTGGTGCATCTCGGCGGCGGCCAGGACCTTGCGGAACTCCGAGTCGACGTCGCGGCTCTCGAGCCAACGGTCCGGCAGCGCCGTCCGCTTGGCGTGTCCGGCACGACCACGCGGGCCCTCGACGTCGGCACCCGGGTACGGCGCCGTCCAGTCGAGCTGGCCGAGCAGGTCGTCGATCTCCTGCAGGCTCGAGGCCATGGCGAGACCGGACCGGACCTCGCCACCGATCGGGTACCCCTTGAAGTACCAGGCCACGTGCTTCCGGATGTCCCGGCAGCCGTGCTCTTCCGACTCGAAGAACTCGACCAGCAGTTCGGCGTGCCGACGGAACGCGACCGCGACCTCGCCGAGGCCCGGGGCAGCCCGGAGGTCCTCACCACGGAACGCCGCGGCCAGGTCGCCGAACAGCCACGGGCGGCCCAGGCAGCCGCGCCCGACGACCACGCCGTCGCAGCCGGTCTCGTCGACCATCCGCAGTGCGTCGGCGGCGGACCAGATGTCACCGTTGCCGAGGACCGGGATGTCGGTGATGGTCTCCTTGAGGGTCGCGATCGCCGACCAGTCCGCCTGTCCCGAGTAGTGCTCGTTGGCGGTGCGGGCGTGCAGGGCGACACTCGCGACGCCGGCGTCCCGCGCGATCCGGGCGGCGTCGAGGTAGGTCAGGTGGTCGCCGTCGATGCCCTTGCGCATCTTCACGGTGACCGGGACGTCACCCGCGGCCTGGACCGTCTTCGTGACGAGGTCACGGAACAGGTCGAGCTTCCACGGCAGCGCCGCGCCCCCGCCCTTCCGCGTGACCTTCGGCACCGGGCACCCGAAGTTCAGGTCGATGTGGTCTGCGCGGTCTTCGCCGACCAGGATCGTGGCGGCTTCGGCGACGGTGTTGGGCTCGACGCCGTACAGCTGGATCGACCGCGGGGTCTCGGACTCGTGGTGCCGGATGAGCCGCATCGACTCGGGCGTCCGCTCGACCAGGGCACGGGAGGTGATCATCTCGCAGACGTACAAGCCGGCGCCGTACTCACGGCAGAGGCGGCGGTACGCCATGTTCGTGATGCCGGCCATCGGGGCGAGCACGACGGGCGCATCGACCTGGATGGGGCCGATGCGCAGAGGCGCTGCTGCAGCTTGTGTGATCGTCATACGTTGCCCATTCTCCCACGTCGTCGGCCGCCGGTAGCGTTCTCCACATGACCGTTCCGGATGCCGTCACCCGCTTCGACTCCGACGCTGCCGCCCGCGGCCTCGACGTGCAGGTCGTCGAGCGTCCCGCTGCCGACTCGCTCGAGGGTGCCGCGGCCCTGCTCGGCATCGACCCGGGCGACATCGTGAAGACCCTGGTGGTGAAGCGCCACGACGGCGGGTTCCTGTTGGCGCTGGTCCCCGGCGGTCGGAGCATCGCCTGGAAGAAGCTCCGCACGATCGTCGGCGTGAACAAGCTGTCGATGCCCGACGCGGCCACCGCGCTCGAGGCCAGCGGCTACGAGCGCGGCACGATCACCCCGATCGGTGCGACGGGCGACCTGCCGGTGTTCGCCGACGAGCGGGTGCTCGGGCGACGGGTCGCGCTCGGGGCGGGTCGACACGGCGCGAGCGCCTTCGTGGACGGCGATGCGCTCGTCGCCGCCTACGACGCGACGGTCGCCGACATCACCGACGAGGAACCGCCCCGCTCCTGACTGCCGTCAGTCGGGGACCTCGGACCAGTCGCCCTCGGCGCCCGGCACGAAGCACGACTCGCCTTCGCAGACCGGCGCACCGCCGGGCGTGACGAGCGTCAGGAGGGCGGGTCGGCCCTCAAACCCGGCCGGGAGGCCCGACCCACCACCCACGGGAGCCGTCGCGCCCGTCATCGGGTCACCCCGGCGTCCGCTGCCGCATCGTCGTCGGCACGCTGGGCGGCGTCGGCCACCTCGGCGGGCGTGGACTCGCGGAGCGCGACCACCTGGCGGAGGACCTGCTCGAACGCGGCCGGGTCCTGCGCGCCCGAGACGCCGTACTTGCCGTCGATGACGAAGAACGGGACGCCGTTGATGCCGTAGGCCTGCGCCTGGGACTGGTCGGCGCGGACCGCGGCGAGCTGGCTGTCGTCGCGGAGGGTGGCCAGGACCTCGTCCCGGTCGATCCCGACCTCGGCGGCCAGGTCGGCCAGCGAGTCGTCCTGCCCGACGTGCTCGCCGCGCTCGAAGTAGGCGGCGAACAGGCGCTCGACCATCTCGAGCTGCTTGCCGTGCTGCTTGGCGAGGTGGATGACCTGGTGCGCCTTGACCGTGTTGGTGTGGCGGAGGGCGTCGTAGTCGTAGTGCAGGTCGACCTGGGCGGCGATGCCGGCGACCTGGTCGATCATCTGCTGCGCCTGCTCGACGGGCAGGCCCTTGTGCTGCGAGAGGAACTCGGCTTCGGAGCCCTCGAAGTCGACGGGGGTGTCCGGGCTCAGTTCGAAGGAGTGGTACTCGACCTCGACCGGGCCGCCGAACGCGGAGACGCCCGCCTCGAACTTGCGCTTGCCGATGTAGCACCAGGGGCAGGCGATGTCCGACCAGACATCGACCTTCACGGAGTCGTTCATGCTGACCCCAACGCGGACGCCGTCCCGGCATTCCCGTGCTGGCTGGCACGCGGAACACCGGTGTTCGTCGGTCGCATCGCGGGATGTCGCGGCGCGTTCAACGAACACCGGTGTTTCGCGGGGCCGCCGCCGCCGCGCTACGCGCCGAGCAGCCGCTCGGCCAGGAAGCCCTGCAGGCGGTCGAGCGACACGCGCTCCTGGCCCATGGTGTCGCGCTCACGCACGGTCACGGCCTTGTCCTCGAGCGTGTCGAAGTCGACCGTGATGCAGAACGGCGTGCCGATCTCGTCGTGGCGACGGTAGCGACGACCGATCGCACCGGCGTCGTCGAAGTCCACGTTCCAGTTCTTGCGCAGGTCGTCGGCCAGGCCGCGGGCGACCGGCGAGAGCTGCTCGTTGCGGGACAGCGGCAGGACCGCGGCCTTCACGGGCGCCAGACGCGGGTCGAGGCGCAGGACGGTGCGCTTGTCGACGCCGCCCTTCGCGTTCGGGGCCTCGTCCTCGTGGTACGAGTCGAGCAGGAACGCCATCAGCGCACGGGTCAGACCGAACGACGGCTCGATGACGTAGGGCACGTACTTCTCGTTCGCGGCCTGGTCGAAGTACCGCAGGTCCTGACCGGACGCCTCGATGTGGTTCTTCAGGTCGAAGTCGGTGCGGTTCGCGACGCCCATGAGCTCGCCCCACTCGGTGCCGGCGAACCCGAAGCGGTACTCGATGTCAGCGGTCGCGTCGGAGTAGTGCGCGCGCTCCCCGTCCGGCACGTCGAAGCGGCGGAGGTTCTCCGGGTCGATGCCGAGGTCGGTGTAGAACGCGACGGCGTCGGCGATCCACTGCTCGTAGTGCTCCTCGGCCGAAGCCGGCGGCACGAAGTACTCGATCTCCATCTGCTCGAACTCGCGGGTCCGGAAGATGAAGTTGCCGGGTGTGATCTCGTTGCGGAAGGCCTTGCCGACCTGGCCGATGCCGAACGGGGGCTTCATGCGGCTGGTCGTGACGACCTGCGCGAAGTCGACGAAGATGCCCTGGGCGGTCTCGGGGCGCAGGAAGTTCAGGCCCTCTTCCGACTCGACCGGGCCGAGGTAGGTCTTGAGCATGCCGCTGAACTCGCGGGGCTCGGTCCACTCGCCGCGGGTGCCGCAGTTCGGGCACGCGATCTCGGCCATGCCGCCCTCGGGAGCGCGGCCCTTCTTGGCCTGGAACGCCTCGAGCAGGTGGTCCTCGCGGAACCGGTGGTGGCAGTGCAGGCACTCCACGAGCGGGTCGGTGAACGTCGCGACGTGGCCGGAGGCCTCCCACACCTTGCGGGGCAGGATGACGGCGGAGTCCAGGCCCACCATGTCGCCACGGCCGCGGACGAACCGCTGCCACCACTGGCACTTGATGTTCTCCTTGAGCTCGACGCCGAGGGGCCCGTAGTCCCACGCGGAGCGGGATCCGCCGTAGATCTCCCCCGACTGGAAGACGAACCCACGGCGCTTGGCCAGGGCGATGACGCTGTCGAGACGGGAGGGCTGTGCCACTGAGGTGCTCCTGAGTTCGCCGAGCTGGGTGCTCGGTGTGCGGTCGGACCCGGCAATGCTAGCGGCCCGGGAGGCCCGACCCACCGCCGCCCCGTCCCTCACCGCCCCGACGCGCCCGGCTCCACCCCCGCCAGCGCCGCCGCCACGTCGGTCACGTCGTCCTCGTCGTTCCACAGGTGGAACGCGATCCGCAGCCGTCCGGCCCGCCCCGACGCGGTGATGCCCGCCGCGGTGAGCGCCCGGAGCCCGGTGCCGTCGGCGTCGGGGAACGTGACGATGGCCTGCCCACCCGAGCCGCGTCCTTGCCGGGCCGCCCCGAGCACGTCGCAGAGCCGGTCTGCGAGTCCGGTGGCGTGCCTCCAGGTCGTGTGCGCGTCGAGCGAGACGGCGTGCCGGAGTGCGGCGACCGCTCCGGGCCACGCCTGCCAGGCCGGCGAGACGTCGAAGCGGCGGGCGTCGTCGGCCAGGTGCATGGCGGGGCCGTAGCAGGAGGACCAGACGTCCTCGCCCGCGTACCAGCCGGCCTGGACGGGGCGGAGGCGGCCCAGTGCGGTGTCGGAGAGCGTCATGAACGCGACGCCGCGAGGAGCGCAGAGCCACTTGTACGTGTGCGTGATCGTGATGTCGAACGGCGCGGCGGCGACGGGCAGGACCCCGGCGGCCTGGGTCAGGTCGCAGAGCGTCAGCGCACCGACCCGTCGGGCCGCGTCGAGGACGGGCGCCGGGTCGGTGACGATGCCGGTGGCGGACTGCACGACGGACCAGGCGACGAGCGCGGTGTCGGGGCCGATCGAGGCGGCGAGCTCGGCGAGGGGGACGCTCCGGACGCGCACGCCGCGGTGTGCCTGCGCCAGGAAGGGGAAGACGACGGAGCTGAAGTCGCCGTCGGGGACGACCACCTCGGCGCCGTCCGGCAGGGCGTCGGCGACGACGGCGGCCATCACCGAGGTCTGGGACCCGGTCGCGACCTGCGCTGCCGGCACACCGACCAGGTCGGCGAAGAGCGCGCGTCCCTCCTCGACGAGGGCACCGTAGTGAGCGGGCGAGGACTCGCCTCGGGACCACGCGTCGAGGTCGGCGCGCTGCGCGGCGAGCGTGCCGTGCGACGGGAGTCCGGCGGTGCACGCCGCGAGGTAGCCGCGGCCGGCGGGGAACGAGTCCATGTCCGACAGGGTCCCGCCGCTCGAGCCATCACGCCAGAGCAGGTTCGTTGTGCCACCGGTAACATCGTGTGATGGACGACATCGACCCGCAGCTGCTCAAGGTCCTGCGCGCCGTCGCCGACAGTGGGTCGATCACCCGGGCGGCCGCTGCACTCGGGTCGAGCCAACCGGCCGTCAGCCAGCTCCTGACCCGGGCCGAGCAGCGCCTCGGGCACGCGCTGGTTCTGCGTGGCGGCCGCGGCGCGACCCTGACGCACGCCGGCCAGGTGCTCGCCGACCACGCCCTGCACGTGCAGGCGGCGCTGACCGCGGCGCGCGAGGACCTCGACGCCGTCGGCGGACTCACCCGCGGGCGTGTCCGGCTCGCGGGGTTCCCGAGCGCGTCCTCCGCCCTCGTGCCCGCGGTGCTCGCGCGCCTGGCCGCGACGGCGCCGGGGGTGACGACCTCGTACGTGGAGGTCGAGCCTCCCGAAGCCCTCGACCTGCTCCGCGCTGGCGAGGTCGACGTCGCCCTCACCTTCACCTACGTCGGCGACGAGGTCGGGGCCGTCCCCGACCCGGGGCTCGTCACCCGGGCACTCGGCCGCGACTCGCTCGCGCTCGTCACACCCGTCGCTGCTGCCCAGCCGCTCGTGACGGGAGGCCCGGCTCCCCTCCGCCCCGCCGGCTCGACCGTCGTGGACCTCGCGTCCCACCGCGACGCCCGCTGGATCGGCGGCTGCCCACGCTGCCGGGGCCACCTGCTCGCCTCGTGCGCGAGCGCGGGGTTCACGCCGGACATCGTCCTCGAGACGGACAACGCGGCCGCGGTCGTGGGGCTCGTCGCCGCGGGGCTCGGGGTGGCGCTGCTCCCCCGGCTGGCCCTCGCCACGACGGTCATCCCGGCCGGCGTCGCGATCGACCCCGTGGACGACGACCTGGCGCGTCGCGTCGAGGTCGTCGTCGCCCGCGGGGCCGACCGCGTGCCGAGTGTCCGTGCGGCGCTCGACGCGGTCCGCTCCGCCGCCCACCTGCTCGCCTGACGCGGCCGCGACGCCCGCGCCGGCCCGTCGGCCAGCGCCGAGCCTCGCCTGAGCGGACACATCGCGGCCTCCGAACGGCGCAACATGTCCGCCAGGCCGAGCCTCGGCCCCGCCGGGCACGGCGCGCGCCGCGCGGCCCGCGGCCCAGCCGGGCGCAC
>NZ_JAXCWN010000010.1:0-93334 GCF_034045095.1 Curtobacterium sp. CFBP9011 | reverse complement strand
ATTGACAATGTGCACGCTGTTGAGTTCTCAAGGACCAGACGCACTCCCCACTCGACACCACGAAGATGCTCCGCCAGAGAGGCTGTCGTTCTCGAACCCACCGATGTCGTCGAACCCAGCCACACAACCGTGCAACCAGATCCAGTGGCTCATCCCGAAGGAGAGAACCGGTGGAGTAGTCATCCTAAGCGTCGAAGCGAACCAGCACAAGGCCAGATCTGAACTCCAGTGGAGGATGGTCCCGCTTGAGGGCCGGCGTGCTCTGGGCTTTCGCTCCAGCCGCTCCGCCGCACCTTTGGGGTGACGAGGGATTACTTTACGCAGCCCCCACCCCACACCACCAACCCACCCCACATCCCGGGCGTGTCGCACACTGCAACACCGACGCGACTGCCGGCGACGCCACCGGGCAGACGACGAACGCCCGGCCCTCGACGAGGACCGGGCGTTCGGGAAGAGCAGGACAGGGTCAGGACACCGTCACTCCGGCGAGGGTCTTCTTCCCCCGGCGGAGGACGAGCACCCCGGCTGGCAGTGCGAGGGACGCCACCGTCGCCGCCGGGTCCTCCGCTCGCTCGTTGTTCACGTAGACCCCACCCTGGGTGATCGCGCGACGGGCTTCGCCGAGGGACTTCACGAGCTCCGTCTCGACGAGGGCACGTGCGAGGTCCGCCGTCCCCTCGATGCTGACGGAGCCCGGCAGCTCGGCGATCGCCGACCGCAGGGTCTCGTCGTCCAGTGCGCCGAGGTCACCGTTGCCGAACAGGGCGGCCGACGCGTCGATCGTCGCCTGCGTCGCGTCGGCCCCGTGGACCAGGGTGGTGACCTCCGTCGCCAGGGTGCGCTGGGCCTCCCGTCGGAACGGCTCGTCGGTCACCGCCTGCTCGAGCCGATCGATCTCGGCGCGGGACAGGAACGTGAACTCGCGCAGTCGCGCGATCACGTCCGCATCCGAGGTGTTGAGCCAGAACTGGTAGAAGGCGTACGGCGACGTCATCGTGGCGTCGAGCCAGATGGCGTTGCCTTCGCTCTTTCCGAACTTCGTGCCGTCGGAGTTCGTGATGAGGGGCGTGCCGACCGCGTGGGCAGCCACACCCTCGGTGCGCCGGATCAGCTCCGTGCCCGAAGTCAGGTTCCCCCACTGGTCCGAACCACCGGTCTGCAGCGTGCACCCGTACTGGCGGTACAGCTCGCGGAAGTCCAGCCCCTGCAGGATCTGGTAGCTGAACTCCGTGTAGCTGATGCCCGCGTCGGAGTTCAGTCGGGCCGCGACGGCGTCCTTCTTGAGCATCGAGTTGACGCGGAAGTACTTGCCGATGTCGCGCAGGAAGTCGATCGCGGAGAGCGGTGCGGTCCAGTCGAGGTTGTTCACCAGACGGACCCCGTTCTCGCCGTCCGGGCTGAGGAAGCGCGAGACCTGGGTCTGCAGACGACCGACCCACTCGACCACGGTCTCGGGGGTGTTCAGCGTCCGCTCGGCCGTCGGACGCGGGTCGCCGATCAAGCCGGTCGACCCGCCGACGAGCGCGAGCGGCTTGTGGCCCGCCAACTGCAATCGACGCATGGTGAGCAGCTGCAGCAGATTGCCGCAGTGCAGCGACGGAGCCGTCGGGTCGAACCCGCAGTAGTAGGTGACCGGGCCGGCGTCGAGAGCCTCTTTGAGTGCGGTCTCGTCGGTCGAGACGTGCACCAGTCCACGCCAGCGCAGTTCGTCCCACACCGAGGCGAAGGTGGGGTCGTTCTGCTGGCGCGTCAGGACATCGGGAGCGGTATCACTGGACACCCCGCCATCGTAGCGGCGCAGCGAGACACGCTTCAGTCGACGGCGCCCTTGTGACGGCGGTACGTCGACACCGTCGGGTCGCCGGGCAACCAGAACCGCCACGGGAAGGAGGCGCCACCCGCGATCCCGCCGACACCGGTCCGCGGTCCGCGCGCGATCGAGCCGTCGGCCAGGAGGGCCTCGGTGACCGCAGCCGGTGTCGCGGAGGCGAGTCGGGCCTCCAGTCCGGGTGCGAGGGTGAGCCGGTACGGGCCGGAGCCGTCGAGGAGCGAGGTTCCGTCGTCCTCGCCGAGGACCGCGCCGAGCGCGACCCCGAGGTTGCCCGGTCCGCGCGCGAGGGCGACGTCGGCGACGGCCGGACCACGCCGTTGCCGGGCGGTCTCGATGCCGGCGACGACCTGGGCTCCGCGGAGCAAGGACCCGGACGAGACGCCGTCGGGTCCGCTCACCACGTTGACGCACGTGTGGATGCCGTACGAGCGGTAGGCGTAGAGGGTGCCGGGCGGGCCGAAGAGGTGCCGGTTCCGCGGGGTCATCCCGCGGTGACCGTGCGAGCCGGGGTCGACGGAGCCGGAGTAGGCCTCGACCTCGGTGATGCGGAGGGTGACGCCCTTGCCAGTGAGGGTCGCGCCGAGCAGCGCCGGCGCGGAGACCGGGGCCGGCTCCGACAGCAGGGCCTCCACGGCGCTCACCGCTCCGGTCATCGGGCGAAGGGCGTCCCCGCGGCGATCTCGGCCACGGACCGGGTCACGGCAGCGAGCTGCTCGGCGACCCGCTCCGGCGCGGTGCCACCCACGCCACGACGCGAGGCGACGCTGCCCTCGATGGTCAGGACGGCACGCACGTCCGGCGTCAGGTGCGGCGAGACGGACGCGTACTGCTCGTCCGTCGGGTCGTCGAGGTCGATCCCGTGCTCTTCGCAGTAACGGACCAGCGCACCGGACACCTCGTGTGCGTCACGGAAGGGGACGCCCTGGCGGACCAGCCACTCGGCGACGTCGGTCGCGAGCGAGAAGCCCTGCGGCGCCAGTTCGGCCATCCGCGCGGTGTCGAACGACAGTGTGGCGACCATGCCGGTGAAGGCGGGCAGCAGGACCTCGAGCTGAGCGACCGAGTCGAAGACCGGCTCCTTGTCCTCCTGCAGGTCGCGGTTGTACGCCAGCGGCAGACCCTTCAGGGTGGCGAGGAGGCCGGTGAGGTTGCCGATCAGCCGACCGGACTTGCCGCGCGCGAGTTCGGCGATGTCGGGGTTCTTCTTCTGCGGCATGATGCTCGACCCGGTCGAGAAGGCATCGTGCAGCCGGACGAAGCCGAACTCCTTGGTGTTCCAGAGGATGATCTCCTCGGCCAGACGCGAGACGTCGATGCCGATCTGCGCCAGGACGAAGGCGAACTCCGCCACGACGTCGCGCGCGGCCGTCGCGTCGATCGAGTTGTCGGCCGGCCGGGCGAAGCCCAGCTCGCGGGCGATCGCCGTCGGGTCGAGCCCCAGGGAACTGCCCGCCAGCGCGCCGGCACCGTAGGGGCTCACGCTCGCGCGGCCGGCCCAGTCGCGCAGCCGTTCGAGGTCACGGACGAGGGGCCACGCGTGCGCGAGCAGGTGGTGGGCGAGCAGGACCGGCTGCGCGTGCTGCAGGTGGGTCCGGCCCGGCATGATCGCGCCCTCGTGCTCGGACGCCTGCTGGCTGATCGCGTCGACGAGGTCGATCACCATCCGGCCGATCCGCCGTCCGTGGTCGAGCATGTGCATGCGGCCGAGGGTCGCGATCTGGTCGTTGCGGCTGCGGCCGGCGCGGAGCTTCCCGCCGAGTTCCGGTCCGACGTCCGCGATGAGCAGGCGCTCGAGGGCTCCGTGCACGTCCTCGTCGGAGTCGGCGGGCTGCAGGGACCCGTCGAGGAACGACTCCTCGAGGCGGTCCAGCCCGGCGAGCATCCGGTCCAGCTCGTCGGCCGTCAGGTACCCGGCCGTCTGCAGCGCTCGCGCGTGGGCGCGGGACCCGGCGAGGTCGTACGGCGCCAGCTGCCAGTCGAAGTGCGTCGACTTCGACAGCGCGGCGAGCTCGGCACTCGGACCGTCCGCGAAACGACCGCCCCAGAGGGCGCCCGTGTTCGTCGCGTCGGTCTTGCTGCTGGCTTCTTCCGGCCGGGAGGCCCGGGGCACGTCCGTCATGTCGTCCTGCGTCGTCAGAGGTGGCTGGGTGGTGCCGGACGGGCCAGGGCTGGCGGCCCAGGCCCGTCCGGCGGGTGGTGCTGGTGGTGCTGGCTGCGGCTGCGGCTGCGCTTCGGCTAGTTCGCGAGGTCGCGGCGGGCAGAGATCTTGCTCGGCAGCGACCACAGCTCGATGAAGCCCTTGGACAGCGACTGGTCGAACGTGTCGCCGGTGTCGTACGTGGCGAGGTCGAAGTCGTAGAGGCTCTGCTCCGAACGACGGCCGGTCACCGTGGCGCGACCACCGTGCAGCTGCATGCGGATGTCACCGGACACGTACTCCTGCGTGGAGTCGATGAAGGCGTCGAGGCTGCGCTTGAGGCCGCCGAACCAGAGACCGTCGTAGACCAGGTCGGCCCACTCCGACTCGACACCGCGCTTGTAGCGGTTCACGTCACGCTCGAGGGTCAGGCTCTCGAGCTCCTCGTGCGCGGCGATGAGTGCCATCGCGGCCGGGGCCTCGTAGACCTCGCGCGACTTGATGCCGACCAGGCGGTCCTCGACGACGTCGATGCGGCCGACGCCGTGCTTGCCGGCCAGGGCGTTGAGCTCCTGCACGATGCGCAGGACGCTGAAGCGCTGGCCGTCGATCGCGACCGGGACCCCCTGCTCGAACGTGATGGTGACCTCGTCGGCCTCACGATCGACCGACGGGTCCTGCGTGTAGGCGTAGAGGTCCTCGATCGGGGCGTTCCACGGGTCCTCGAGGAACCCGGTCTCCACCGCGCGACCCCAGACGTTCTGGTCGATCGAGTACGGCGACTTCTTGCTCTGCAGGATCGGCAGGTCGTGCTCCTGCGCGTAGACGATCGCCTTGTCGCGGGTCAGCGCGAGGTCGCGGACCGGCGCGACGCTGGTCAGGTCGGGGGCGATCGCGGCGACCGCGGCCTCGAACCGGACCTGGTCGTTGCCCTTGCCGGTGCAGCCGTGCGCGACGCTGTCGGCGCCGAGCTGCTTCGCCGTCAGGGCGAGGTGCTTCGCGATGAGCGGGCGGCTCAGCGCGGACACGAGCGGGTACCGCTTCTGGTACAGCGCGTTCGCCTTGAGGGCGGGGACGAGGTAGTCGTCCGCGAACTCGTCCTTGGCGTCGATGACGACGGACTCCACCGCGCCGCAGTCGAGCGCGCGCTGGCGGATGGCGTCCATGTCCTCGCCACCCTGGCCGACGTCCACCGCCAGGGCGACGACCTCTTTCCCGGTGGCGTCCTTGAGCCAGCCGATGCCGACGGAGGTGTCGAGGCCACCTGAGTAGGCCAGTACGACGCGGTCTGCCATGAGTGTTCTCCTTGCTGGGGTGGTTGTCAGGTGCTGGCGGTCGCCGTGTCGGCGGCGAGGAGCCAGGCGAGCAGGGCCTTCTGGGCGTGCAGACGGTTCTCCGCCTCGTCCCAGATGATGCTGCGCGGGCCGTCGATGACCTCGGCCGTGACCTCGTAGCCGCGGTCGGCCGGCAGGCAGTGCATGAACACGGCGTCGGCGGCCGCGTGCGCGAGCAGCTCGTCGTCGACGCGGTAGCCGTGGAAGACCTCGAGACGCTGCTGCTTCTCTTCTTCCTTGCCCATCGAGACCCACGTGTCGGTGACGACGACGTCGGCCCCGGCGACCGCCGCGACCGGGTCGGTCACGACGAGCACCGAACCGCCGGTCTCGGCAGCGCGTGCCTCGGCGTCGGCGACGACCTGGGCGGCCGGGGCGAACTCGGCCGGAGCACCGACGCGGACGTGCATGCCGGCGGTCGCGCAGGCGAGCAGGTACGAGTGCGCCATGTTGCTGGCCCCGTCGCCCACGAAGGCGATGGTCTGACCGGCCAGAGCACCGCGGTGCTCGCGGATGGTCAGCAGGTCGGCGAGCAGCTGGCACGGGTGGAAGTCGTCGGACAGCGCGTTGACCACGGGCACGGTGGTGCTCGCCGCCATCTCCTCGAGCCCGGCCTGGCCGTAGGTGCGCCAGACGATCGCCGACACCATGCGCTCGAGCACACGAGCCGTGTCGGTCGGGGTCTCCTTGCCGCCGAGCTGGCTGTTGGCGGTCGAGATGATGAGCGGGCTGCCACCCAGGTCGCTGATGCCGACGTGGAAGGACACCCGGGTGCGGGTCGACGACTTGTCGAAGATCACGGCGACGCTCTGTGGGCCGGCGAGCGGCTTCGCACCCCAGCGGTCGCGCTTCATCTCGACGGCGAGGTCGAGGATGGCGGACTGCTCTGCCTGGGTCAGGTCGTCGTCCCGGAGGAAGTGGCGGGTCATGCGGTGGTCTCCTGGTCGGCGCCCGCGACGGCAGCCATGCTCTGGGCGAGGATCGCGAGGAACTCGTCGATCTCGTCGTCGGACACGATGAGCGGCGGCGCGATGCGCAGGCTCGATTCGTTCGGGGCGTTGATGATCAAGCCGCGGTCGAGCGCGGCGGCTGACACGGCGGCTGCGACGGGCAGACGCAGGCCGACGCCGACGAGTAGGCCGCTGCCACGCACCTCTTCCACCAGGTCGGAACCGAGTGCGGTGATGCCGGCGCGGATCCGCTCACCCTTGACGACGGCGTTCTCGACGAGGCCGGCCCGTTCGATCTCGGCCAGGACCGCGTTCGCGACCCGGGTGCCGAGCGGGTTGCCGCCGAACGTCGAGCCGTGCTGGCCGGCCGAGAACAGGTCGGACGCTGCCCCGAAGGTCACGAGGGCGCCGATCGGGAACCCGCCGGCGATGCCCTTGGCAACCGTGATGGCGTCGGGGGTCACGCCGGTGTTCTGGAACGCGAACCACGACCCGGTCCGGCCGATGCCGGTCTGGATCTCGTCGAGGATCAGCAGGGCACCGTGCTGCTCGGTCAGCGCCCGGGCGGCCTGCAGGAAGCCCTCGGGCAGGTCGACCACGCCGGCCTCGCCCTTGATCGGCTCGAGGATGAGTGCGGCGACGGTGTCGTCGATCGATCGTTCGAGGGCCTCGATCGACGTCTCGATGTGCTCGACACCGGGGATCATCGGCAGGAAGTCCTCTTGCAGGGCGGGCTTGCCGGTGAGGGCGAGTGCCCCCATGGTGCGGCCGTGGAACGCCTGCTGCAGCGCGAGGATGCGGGTCTTCCGACCGTCGGCACCGCGGTTCAGGCGTGCGAGCTTGAAGGCCGCCTCGTTCGCCTCGGCTCCGGAGTTGCCGAAGTACACGCGGCCCGCATCACCGGCTCCGGAGATGCGCTTGAGGCGCTCGGCCAGTTCGAGCTGCGGCGGGGTGGCGAAGTAGTTCGACACGTGCACGAGCTTCGCGGCCTGGTCGCTGATCGCCTCGACCAGCGCCGGGTGGGCGTGGCCGAGCGAGTTCACAGCGATGCCGGCCAGGAAGTCGAGGTACTCGTTGCCGTCGACATCCCAGACGCGGCAACCCTCGCCGCGCTCGAGCATGATCTTCGGCGGGGTCAGGGATCGCATGAGCGACGCCCCGAACCGGTCGTTCCAGGTCTCGGTCTGCGTCTCGGTGCTCACCGTGGTGTGCCCTTCTCGTCGTGGTGCGGGGTCGCGTGGTGCGGGGTCGCGTGGTCGCCGGCGGCGCGACGGCCGATCTCGGCGTGGGTGTTCTGGTTCTCGGTCCGTCGGCTGGGGTCCGGGATCACCTCGGTGCCCGCACCGCGCAGCGTGAAGACCTCGAGCAGGATCGAGTGCGGGATGCGACCGTCGATGATGGTCGCGCCGCCGACCCCGCCGACCACGGCGTCCAGGCACGCGGTCATCTTCGGGATCATCCCCGACTCGAGCGACGGCAGCAGCTGCCGCAGTTCCTCGACCGCGATGAGGTCGATGATCGAGTCGCGGTCGGGCCAGTTGCGGTACAGCCCGGGGACGTCGGTCAGCATCATCAGCTTCGACGCGTTCAGGGCGATCGCCAGCGCGGCGGCCGCGGCGTCGGCGTTCACGTTGAGCGCCTGGTCCGGGTGCGCGTCGTCGATCGCGATGCTCGACACGACCGGGATGCGATCGGCTCGGATCGCGGCGAGGACGCCCGACGGGTCGACGTGCGTGATGTCGCCGACGTGACCGAGGTCGAAGTGCTCGCCGTCCACGACGACACCCTTCTTCTCACCGGTGAACAGCGACCCGCCGTCACCGAACACGCCGACGCCCAGGCCGGGGCCGTGCTCGTCGATGAGGTCGACGATCTCGCGGTTCACCTCACCGGCCAGCACGTCGCGGACGACGGTGATCGCCTCGGTGGTCGTCACGCGGTAGCCGCCACGGAACTCGGACTCGATGCCCTGTTCCTTCAGCGCCGCCGAGATCTGCGGACCGCCGCCGTGCACGACGACGGGGTGCAGGCCGGCGTACCGGAGGTAGACCATGTCCTCGGCGAACGCGCGCTTGAGGTCGTCGTTCACCATCGCGTTGCCGCCGAACTTGACGACGACGATCTTGCCCGAGAACCGCTTCAACCACGGCAGGGACTCGATGAGGGTCGCGGCCTTGACGGTCGCGAGCTCGTGCTCTTCTTCCTTCGACAGGTCCGGATCGCTCATCAGCTGGAGTACGCGCTGTTCTCGTGGACGTAGTCGTGCGTCAGGTCGTTCGTCAGGATCGTGGCCGCGTACGGTCCGACCCCGAGGTCGATGAGCACGTGGGTGTCCCGCGGGGTGAGGTCGACGCTGTCGCTCGGCTGGTCGGGGGCGCCGGCGTGGCACACCCGGATGCCGTTCATCGAGACGTCGACCGCGTACGGATCGAACTCCGCGTCGGTCGTCCCGATCGCTGCGAGGACGCGGCCCCAGTTGGGGTCGTTGCCGAAGACGGCAGCCTTGAAGAGGTTGTTCCGCGCCACACTGCGGCCGACCGTGACCGCGTCGTCCTCGCTCACGGCTCCGACCACCTCGATCGCGATGTCGTGCGCGGCGCCCTCGGCGTCCTGCTGGAGCTGGCGGGCGAGGTCGGCGCAGACGGCGGTCAAGGCCTCTTGGAAGTCACCGACCTCGGGCGTCGTGCCGGACGCACCGGAGGACATCAGCACGACGGTGTCGTTCGTCGACATGCAGCCGTCCGAGTCGACACGGTCGAAGGTGACCCGGGTCGCGGCGCGCAGTGCCTGGTCGAGTTCGTCCGAGGTCAGCGCCGCATCGGTCGTCAAGACCACGAGCATCGTCGCCAGCCCCGGTGCGAGCATGCCCGCACCCTTCGCCATGCCGCCGACCGTCCAGCCGTCGACGGTCACGACGGACTGCTTCGGCGTGGTGTCGGTGGTCATGATGGCCGTTGCGGCGTCCGGTCCCCCTCCGTCGGTGAGGGCGTCGGCCGCGAGCGTCGCGCCGCGGAGGACGCCGTCGCGGAACGTCTGGTCGCCCCGCCCGATCAGGCCGGTGGAGCAGACGACCACGTCGCCGGCGCCGATCCCGAGGGCATCGCCGACCGCTTCGGCGGTGAGGTGGGTCGTCTGGAAGCCGAACGGTCCCGTGAAGCAGTTCGCGCCTCCCGAGTTGAGGACGACGGCACGCGCCACCCCGTCACCGACGACCTGGCGGGACCAGATCACCGGGTGCGCTTGGGCGCGGTTCGAGGTGAAGACGGCGGCCACGGCATCGGACGGGCCGTCGTTGACGACGAGCGCCATGTCCGGCTTGCCGCTCGTCTTCAGGCCGGCGGTGACGCCGGCGGCGCGGAAGCCCGCGGCGGCGGTGACGCCCTGGAGCGCATCCTGGGCGGACGGGAGGCCCGTGGTCGCGTCGTCCGCGCCGGTCCCGTCGGTGCTGTCGGTGCTGTGGTTGCTGTCGGTCACGGGGCGACTCCGTCCACGCTGAGGCCGAGCGTCTCGGGGAAGCCGAGCGCGATGTTCGCGGACTGCACGGCTGCGCCGCCGGTCCCCTTGGCGAGGTTGTCGAGCGCGGTGACCGCGACGACGCGACCGGCTGCTTCGTCGACGGCGATGCCGACCAACGCGGTGTTGGCACCGATCGTGTCGGCGACCCGCGGGAAGACGCCCTCGGGCAGCAGGTGCACGAAGGGCTCGTCGGCGTAGGCCTGCTCCCAGGCGAAGCGCACGTCGTGCGCGGTGACCCCGGGCGCCAGGCGAGCCGTCGTCGTCGCGAGGATCCCGCGCGACATCGGCACGAGCACCGGCGTGAACGAGATGCGGACGTCGGACGCACCTGCGACGCGGAGGTTCTGCTGGATCTCCGGGACGTGCCGGTGTTTGCCGCCGACGGCGTACGCGCTGGCGGAGCCCATGATCTCGGCGGCGAGGTAGGTCGGCTCGAGCTTCTTGCCGGCACCGCTCGGTCCGACGCTCAGGACGGCGACGATGTCGTCGGACTCGACGAGCCCAGCCTGGACACCGGGCTGGATGCCGAGCGTGACCGCGGTGACGTTGCAGCCGGGGACCGCGATGCGCTTGGTCGCCGCGAGCTCGGTCCGCTGCCGGCCCTGCACGACGATGTCGTCGACGTCGCGCCACTCCTCCGCTGCACCCGGCGCGGGCGGAGCGTGCAGCAGTTCCGGCAGACCGTAGGTCCACGCGCCGTGGAACTCGCCGCCGTAGAAGGTCGTCCAGGCGCTCTCGTCGGTCAGGCGGTGGTCCGCGCCGCAGTCCACCACGAGCGTGTCCGCGTCGAGTTCGGCGGTGATCGCACCGGACCGCCCGTGCGGCAGCGCGAGGAACACCACGTCGTGCCCGCGGAGGTTCTCGGCCGTCGTCGCCACCAGCGTCAGGTGGGCGAGCGAGCGCAGGTGCGGCTGCGTCGCGATGAGCGGCTGTCCGGCGTTCGAGAACGCGGTCACCGTCCTGATGTCGAACTCGGGGTGAGCGGAGAGGATGCGCAACAACTCGCCACCCGCGTAGCCGCTGGCTCCAGCCACGGCGACGGATACGGACATGGGTTCCACCTTTGGTCGGACTGTTCGTCGAGAGAGTCGGAGGCGGCGACCCCGGGCGGTGATCCGTCGTGGATCAGTCGCGCAGGGTCGCCCCGAATCGCTCGCCGGCACGTCGGACTGCGCTGTCGCGGGCCTCGGAGGCCTCGGCAGCGGTCAGCGTGCGGTCCGTGGCACGGAAGCGCAGGGCGAACGTCAGGGACTTCTGTCCCTCGTCCACGCCGGCACCCCGGTAGTCATCCACGAGCCGAGCATACTCCAAGAGGTCTCCGGCACCAGCGCGCACCTCGGTCAGGACGTCGCCGGCAGGCACCGCCACGTCCACCACCAACGACAGGTCCTGGGTCGCGGCCGGGTACGACACGATCGCCGAGACGTCGACCAGCTCGGGGGCCGCGGCGACCAGGGCGTCGAGGTCCATCTCGACGACCGCGACCACACGCGGTAGGTCGGCGTCCGCCGTGCGCTCCGGCAGCAGCTCACCCGCGACGCCGACGACGACGTCCCCGACGAGCAGCGACGCAGCGCGCCCGGGGTGCAGCGACGGGTGGCTGGTCTGCGCGACGGTCAGTTCGACGCCGACGGCCCAGGCCACGGTGCGGGCGACGTCGAGCGCGTCCGCGATGCCGAACGGTTCGACCGTCGTGCCCGGCTGCTTGAGCACGGCGTTGCCGACGAGCAGGGCACTGACGTGGAACGGCTGCGGCGGCAGCGCGGCGTCCAGAGCGGCGAGGGTCTCGGCCGTCGGACGCTGCGCCCCGACCGGGACCTCGACGGTGCCGAGCTCCACGCCGGGCTCCGGCAGGAACACCCGGGAGGTCTCGTACACGGCGACGTCGACCAGGCCGCGGGAGAGGTTCCGACGGGCGACGTCGACGAGGGCCGGCAGACCGCTCCGGCGCAGGTGGTCCTGGGCGCTGTCGAGGGCGTTCGCCAGGACGACGCTCGGGCCGCCCGCAGGGTCGATGCCCGGGAACGCGGCAGCGGTGGCGGCGGAGACGAACGGAGCCGTGACGACCTCGGTGAGGCCGGCAGCGGCGAGAGCGGCCGAGACCCGGCGTCGGGCCTGCTGGTGCCGCGTCAGCCCACGTCCGGGCGGCGCGACCGGCAGCACGCTGGGGATCCGGTCGTACCCGACGATGCGGGCGATCTCCTCGACCAGGGAGACGTCGTCCACCAGGTCGGGGCGCCAGCTCGGCGGGGTCACGGCGACGCGGTCACCGTCGACGCGGTCACCGTCGACGCCGACGGTCGCCCCGATCGCGCGGAGGGTGTCGAGCACCTCGGCGTCGGTGTACTCGACACCGATGAGCCCGGCGGCCCGGTCCAGGCGCATGGTCACGGTGGGGCGCGCCGACTCGTCGACCAGCGTCGACCCGAGGGCGTCCGGCGTACCACCGGCGAGGTCGACGAGCAGCTCGACGGCGCGGTTCGCCGCGGCCTGGGCGACGAGCGGGTCGACACCGCGCTCGAACCGGCGCGATGCCTCGCTCGGCAGCTTGTGCCGCCGGGCAGTGCGGGCGATGGACACCTGGTCGAAGCCGGCGGCCTCGATCAGGACGTCGGTCGTCGCCGCGGTGATCTCGGTGCGTGCGCCACCCATGACGCCGGCGAGGCCCACGGCCCCGTCGCCGTCCGCGATGACCAGGTCTTCGGCGTCGAGCGTGCGCTCCACGGCGTCGAGCGTGGTGAGGCGCTCCCCCGCGGTGGCCCGACGGACGGTGAGGCCGCCCTGGAGGGTGCCGAGGTCGTACCCGTGCAGCGGCTGACCGAGCTCGAACATCACGTAGTTGGTGATGTCGACGGGCAGGGAGATCGACCGGACGCCGGCGAGCGACAGGCGCGCGACCATCCAGGCCGGCGTGGGCCGGCTGGCGTCGATGCCACGGACGACCCGCGTCACGAAGGTGCTCGACCCGACGCGGCCCCGGATCGGTGAAGCGTCGTCGATCGTCACCGCGAAGCCGTCACCGGTGCGCGGCAGGACACGGTCGACCGGGTCCGAGAAGGTCGCCCCGGTGGCGTGCGCGTACTCACGAGCGACCCCGCGCATGCTCATCGCGTAGCCGCGGTCCGGCGTCACGTTGATCTCGACGGCGGCGTCGTCCAGGCCGAGCAGCGCGATGGCGTCCGCACCGACCTCGGGGTCCATGCCGAGGTCCGCGAAGCGGAGGATGCCGTCGTGCTCGTCGCCGAGCCCGAGCTCACGGGCCGAGGCGATCATGCCGTCGGACACGTGGCCGTAGGTCTTGCGCGCGGCGATCGGGAACGGACCGGGGAGCACGGCGCCGGGCAGGGTGACCACGACGAGGTCGCCGACGTCGAAGTTGTGGGCGCCACAGACGATGCCACGGGGTTCGGCTTCGCCGACGTCCACCTGGCACCAGTTGATCGTCTTGCCGTTCTTCTGCGGCTCCGGGACACGTTCGAGCACCCGGCCGACCACGACCGGTCCGGTCAGGTCGAACGTGTGCACGGCTTCCTCTTCGAACCCGACCGACACCAGGGCGGCGTGGACGTGCTCGAGCGAGACGTCGTCGGGCAGGTCGACGGATTCGCCGAGCCAGCGGAGTGGGACGCGCATCAGACCACCGTTCCGAACTGCTGCGAGAAGCGGAGATCGCCCTCGAGGAAGTCACGCATGTCGTTCAGGCCGTTGCGGAACTGCAGCGTCCGCTCGATGCCCATGCCGAAGGCGAAGCCCTGGTACTCGTCCGGGTCGATGCCGGCGGCGCGCAGGACGTTCGGGTTGACCATGCCGCAGCCACCCCACTCGACCCAGCGCGCGCCGCCCTTGGCGTTCGGCTGCCAGACGTCCATCTCGGCGCTCGGCTCGGTGAACGGGAAGTAGTTCGGGCGCAGTCGGATCTGCGCTTCGGCGCCGAAGACCTGGCGCGCGAAGTGCTCGAGCGTGCCGCGGAGGTGTGCCATCGTCAGGCCCTTGTCGATCGCGATGCCCTCGACCTGGGTGAAGACCGGCAGGTGTGTGGCGTCGAGTTCGTCAGCGCGGTACACGCGGCCCGGGGCGATGACGTAGAGGGGCAGCTCGCGCGACAGCAACGACCGCACCTGCACTGGCGAGGTGTGCGTGCGCATCAGCAGGTGCCGGTCCACGGGCTCGACGAACACCGTGTCCGCCATCGCCCGCGCCGGGTGGTCCTGGTCGAAGTTCAGCGCGTCGAAGTTGAACCACTCGTGCTCGAGCTCGGGGCCTTCCGCGACCTCCCACCCCATGCCGACGAAGATGTCCGCGACGGTCTCGTTGAGGACCGACAGCGGGTGCCGCGAACCCGGCGCGCGACGTGACGGCAACGCGGTGACGTCCACGCGCTCGGCGTCGAGGCGCGCGCGCTCTTCCGATTCGGCGAGGACCGCTTCCTGCGCGGCGATCGCCTGGTTCACCTGGCCGCGGGCCTGACCGACGAGCTTGCCCGCGGCGGCCTTCTGCTCCGGCGGGACGCTGCGCATCGACGCGTTCATCCGCGCGAGCGTCGACTGTTCACCGGTGTGCTCGGCACGGGCCTGCTTCAGCTCGGCGACGGTCGTCGTGGCGCGGACGGCGGCGAGGGCCGCTTCCACGGCACCGGCGACCGCCGATTCGCTGATCTCGAGAGGTTCTGACACGAGAGCCAACTCTACCGGCCGACGGGACACCGCCGCCCTGCACCGGTCGGACTGGGCCCACGCGGGCCGGTACCGACGCGCTGCGGAGCCTGCGGAGCGGCGTGGCGGCCGAGCCCGTGGGGAGGGAAGGGGAACGGGTCAGTCGCTGGCTGTGGAGGAACGGGTGCGCTGGGCGAACGCGCTCTCGTAGAGGCACACCGACGCCGCGGTCGCGAGGTTCATCGACTCGGCCCGCCCGTAGATCGGCACCTTCACGGCCCGGTCGACCAGCGCGAGGTCCTCGGTGGTCAGGCCGCGGGCCTCGTTGCCGAAGACCCAGACGGTCGGCCCGTCGAGCATGCCGTCGGCGCGGACGTCCGGCAGGTCGTCGCCGGACACGTCGGCGGCCAGGATCGTGTAGCCGAGACCCCGGGCGCGCTCGATGGCGTCGACGAGCGTCACCCCGACCGACACCGGCACGTGGAACAGCGAGCCGGTGGTGGAACGGACGACCTTGGGGTTGTACGGGTCGACACTGCGTCCGGTGAGCACGACGGCGTCGGCTCCGGCGGCGTCCGCGGCCCGGATGATCGTGCCGGCGTTGCCCGGGTCGCGGACCTCCTCGAGGATGGCGACCAGTCCGGGGAGGGCACCGGACTCGGCGACGTCGGCACGTGCCTCCGGACGGGCGTCCGGGAAGACGTCCTTCACCGACGTCGGGAACTGCTGGCACACCGCGACGACGCCCTGCGGGGTGACCGTGTCGGCCATCGCGTCGAGCACCTGCTCGGTGACGAACCAGGTGTCGACCGGAGCGTCGTCCAGCCCGTGGCGCGCGGCCGCGGTCGGGGTGACGTAGAGCTCGCGTAGGAGCTCCGGGCGGTACTCGATCGCCTCGCGCACGGCCTGCGGGCCCTCGAGCAGGAACAGCCCGGTCTCGGCACGGACGTCCTTCTTGGCCAGGGCGGCCACGGCCTTCACTCGGCCGGCACGGGGGTTCTCGAGGAGTTCGCTCACGGACCCAGTCTAGGAACCACCGGCTGCCCGCCACGACCGGACTGCCGACGGATGGCCCCGGGAACGACGGAACCCCCACTCCTGACGGAGCGGGGGTTCCGGTGCACGGGTGACGTGGCTCAGGCTGCCTTCGGCGCCGAGGTGTCGGCCGGCAGGGCCTTCTTGGCGGTCTCGACGAGCGCGGCGAACGTCTCGGCGTTGTTGATCGCGAGGTCCGCGAGGATGCGGCGGTCGACCTCGACGCCAGCCAGGGCCAGACCCTGGATGAGGCGGTTGTAGGTCAGGCCGTTCGCACGCGACGCAGCGTTGATGCGCTGGATCCAGAGGCGACGGAACTCGCCCTTCTTCGCGTGACGGTCACGGTACGCGTAGACGAGGGAGTGGGTGACCTGCTCCTTCGCCTTGCGGTAGAGGCGCGACCGCTGGCCGCGGTAGCCCTCTGCGCGCTCGAGGATGACGCGACGCTTCTTGGCGGCGTTGACCGCTCTCTTGACTCTTGCCATTGATCTGTTCCTTTACGATCCGGGTCGACTCAGTGGCCGAGGAGCTTCTTGACGGCCTTGACGTCGGCCTTCGCGAGGACCTGGTCCTCGTTGAGGCGGGCCTTGCGCTTGGAGGACTTCACCTCGAGGTTGTGGCGCATACCGGCCTGCTGCTTCATGATCTTGCCGCTGCCGGTGATCTTGAAGCGCTTCTTCGACCCGGAGTGGGTCTTCTGCTTGGGCATCGTGGTGCCTTTCCGTGGGGTGGATGGGGACCGCGTCGAGCGCGGATCGGCCTGGGAGGACCTATTCGGCCGACGAGTCGGCCGGGGCTGCTGCGGCGGGAGCCGACGTGGGCTCGTCCTCCGGCTTGGCCTTGGCGGAGTGCTCGGTGGCCTTCCGCTCGGCCTTCTCAGCGGCACGCTTGGCGTTCTGCTCGCCCTTGACGTCCGACTTGTTCTTGAGCGGCGCGATGATCATCGTCATGTTGCGGCCGTCCTGGGTCGGACGCGACTCGACGACGCCGAACTCTGCGATCTCCTCCGCGAACTTCTGGAGGAGCCGGACACCCTGCTCGGGACGCGACTGCTCGCGACCGCGGAAGAGGATCATCGCCTTCACCTTGTCGCCACCGAGGAGGAACCCCTCGGCGCGCTTGCGCTTCGTCTCGTAGTCGTGCACGTCGATCTTCAGGCGGAACCGGACCTCTTTCAGGTCGGTGTTGACCTGGTTGCGGCGGGCTTCCTTGGCCTTCTGAGCGGCTTCGTACTTGAACTTGCCGTAGTCCATGATCTTGGCGACGGGCGGCTTCGAGTTCGGCGCGACCTCGACCAGATCCAGCTCGGCTTCCTGCGCGAGGCGCAGTGCGACGGCGATGGGGACAACGCCGACCTGCTCGCCCTGGGGTCCGACCAGTCGGACCTCGGGGACGCGGATTCGGTCGTTGGTACGGGGATCGGTGATGCGGAGCTCCTTCAATCAGGTGGTGGCCGTCCGGGGCGTTTGCCCGGGACGACGGCACGAGAGAGGAGATCTGACGCACGGATCGAGACCCGTTCGGCAGCCGCCCGACGCCGACCCTTGCGGTCCGGCTTGCGCCGACCCTTGCGGTTCGGCCTGCCGATGCCCACATCGTGGACTCCGGCGGAGCGGTGGTGACCCGGTAGCCTTGGTGCAGCCGCGGGTGGGAGGAACTCCTCTTTCGTGACGCTGTCCTGATCCGGACCTTCCCGAGTACAACAGGGAGGATCTGGGCTCGACCGGAAAGATCCGGGCGCGCGGACAGTGTCTGCCGTCGGCGAGTCTAGCAGAGGAGCACCGTGACCGACACCCCGAGCAACCCGGCCCCCGCATTCGACGATTCCGACGAGGCCGCGCGCGACATCGCCGAGGTCCCCGCGATCGAACTCATCAACACCGTGGCCGTCCACCTGCTCAGCGCCGCCGCCGTGAAGGTCGGCCTGGCCGACGACCCGGAGCAGCAGACCGACCTGGACGAGGCGCGGAAGCTCATCACCTCGCTCGCCGGGCTCGTCACCGCGGCCGCGACCGAGATCGGCGACCAGCACGCGCGTCCGCTCCGCGACGGACTGCGGTCCGTGCAGCTGGCGTTCCGCGAAGCGTCGGCGATCCCGGACGCACCGGGCAAGGGTCCGGGCGAGAAGTACACCGGACCCGTCAACTAGACGGTTCCGCTGACGGAGACGGTCCCACTGACGGACGGGAGGCCCGTGGCGGTGTCGCCACGGGCCTCCCGTCCGTCATCCGGTCACGCTGCACGCGCGACCCACCGTCGTCATGCTGCCGAGCGCGCGACCAACCGGTCGACCGCCGCGACGGGGATGCCGACCCAGGTGGGGCGGTTCCGCGCCTCGTAGACGACCTCGTAGACCGCCTTGTCGAGCTCGAAGGCGTCGAGCAGTGCGCGGTGTGCGCGCAGGTCGGACCCGCTGCCCCGCTCGTACCCGTCGAGGAACGCACTGCGCGCCTCGTGTGCCCAGTCGCCGGTGTCCACGGGCTCGTCCTCGTGCGCGAGGGCGCCGGCGACGTAGTCGAAGGACCGCAGCATGCCGGCGACGTCCCGCAGTGCGACGTCCGGACGTGAGCGTTCCGGCATCGGACGGAGCGGCTCGCCCTCGAAGTCGAGGAAGACCCATCCACGGGGCTCGGGGGCTGAGAGCACCTGCCCGAGGTGCAGGTCGCCGTGGATGCGCTGCATGGTCGGCCACGGCACGGTCGCCGCCCGGTCGTAGACCCGGCCGACGGCGGCGGCGTGCTCGGCGACCTGCGGCACCTCGGCAGCCGCGGTGTCCAGGCGACGACGCATCGTCGCGATCGCCTCGTCGACCTGGTCCGGTCCGGACGTCGCGGTGGGCATCGCGCCGGCCAGGACCGTGTGCACCTCGGCGAGCGCGGCACCGAGTCGGTCGGCGGCGCTGGCGAAGGACTCGCCGCCCCGGGCCGCGGTCAGCGCGACGCGCCAGGCGTCCTCGAGCCCGGGCAGGAACTCCTGCGCGAAGGCGAGGTGGCCGTGCGCGGTGCCGCTCGCCTGACCGGCGTCCGGCCACTCCCCCGTCAGCGCGCCGAAGGTGCGTGGCACGCGGACGGAGCCGGCGGTCGACAACGCACGCTGGGTGGTGACGTCGGGGTTCTCACCGTCGTGCAGGACACGGAAGACCTTGGTGATCACCCGGCCGCTCTCGGCGGTGTCGGCGATGACGGACGTGTTCGACTGCTCGCCGCTGAGGACGCGCGCGCCGGTGACCGGACCGATGTGTTCGCCATCGGCCTCGATGCGGCCGAGCAGCCAGCGTGCGTAGGCGACGTCGTGCGGGGCGTCGTAGACCGCTGCACCGTCGAGTTCGGTGACCAGGGCGTGCGCGAGCTCGGGGACCGCGGCGGGGCGCACGGTGAGCGGGACCTGGTAGAGGACCGGGCCGGTGGGAGCGTCGTCGAGGACGAACAGGGTGCGGATCGTCGCGTCCGCGGTGGTGTCGGTCTGTTCGGCGACGACCCGGATGCTGGGGGTCCCGCCCTTGGCGGCGTACCACCGTTGGTCGGCCATCCAGCCGGCGACGGCGGTCTCGAAGGGGTCGGCGTGCACAGCGTCGGTCATGTCGGGGACGCTACCCGTCGCTGCTGCGCCGGGTCGCGGGATCACGGGTGCGGGGCGCGTCGGGGCGCGGGATCACGCGTGCGGGCTGCGTCGGGGCGCGGGTCTGGGTCGCGGGTCCGGGCCGCGTCGGGGCGCGGGTCCGGGCCGCGTCGGGTCACGGTGGCGGGCTGCGTCCCTTCCTGCACAGGGCGACGCTGGCCGGGAGGCTGTCCACAGTTCGCGGGGACCGTCACGGCGCTGGGGTGGTCCGGACGACACTGACTCGCATGCCCCAGCGAGACGATCCCCACGATGACGACTTCCCGGCCCCACGCCTGACGTGGCGGGTGCCGGACGCGCGCCGGCTGCCCGCCCTCGAGCCCTACGCGGACGTCGTCGGACGGGTCCCGCACGTGATCGGGCGTGAGACCGTCTGGGACACGTCGGACGGGGTGCTCACCGCCGCCGGGGTCGACCTGGTGCGCAGTGAGGACGGCACCTGGACGATCGACCGCGGGGACGACCCGGAACAGCTGGCGGACCGGACGGCTGATGCCCCGGTGCCGGAACTGGCGGTGTACCTCCGTGGTCGCCCCCTGACCGTGGTCCGGCGGCGCGACACCACGACGGCCCTGCTGGTGCTGCACAGTCGGGACGGCCGCGTGCGTGCCGAGGTCGCCGACGTCCGGGTCGACGAAGGCGCTCCGGGCGAGCCGGTGCTGCGGGTCGGCCGGTGGTGGGCGCTGGCCGACGACGGCAGCGAGCACGCACTCGTCCGCGGGGTGGAGCGGGCGATGCGGGACGCGGCCGAGGAGGGCACGGACGCGGGGAGCGCGGACGCGGCGTGCACGGCCGCGGGCGACGAGCGGGGCGCTGGTGTGTCCGAGCAGCCGCCGGTGCCGGTCCCCCGACGGGCGCCCGTTGTTCGACCGGCCGGAGCGCGCCGCCCGAGGTCCGGCACCGCCGCTCGGTTCGTCGTCGATGCCCTGGCCACGCTCCGCGCCGACGTGGTCCGGATCGACCCGCTCGTCCGGCGCGGAGAGCCCGACGCGCTGCACACCCTCCGCGGGTCGCTCCGCCGGATCCGGAGCGTGCTGGCCGTGTTCCGCGGAGCGCTCGACCGCGACGCCACCGAAGCGGTGCGACGGAGCCTCGGCCACGTCGGACGTGCCGCCGGGGTGGCCCGAGACGCCGAGGTCCTGGCCGCGACGGTGCGGTCGCTGGCCGACCGCGCGCCCGTCGGACTCGTCGATGACGCCGCGTCGGCCGGGCTCCTCGGTCGCCTGGCGACGGCTCACCGCGAGGCAGTGGCCGCCTTCGACGAGGTGCTGCGATCCGCCGAGTGGTTCGACGCCCTCGACGCACTCGACGCACTCATCGCCGACGCACCACCCGGTCCTCGGGCCGGGGACGCCGTTCGTCCCTTCGTCGAGCGTCGGCTGCACCGCGAACGACGGCGTATGCGACGTGTGCGGGACACGGCAGCAGCCCGCGCCGGTGACCTCGAGGTGCTCCACGATGCCCGCAAGGCCGCGCGACGGCTCCGGTACGGCATCGACGCGGCGGGCGGATTCGTCAGCGGCCGTCAGCACCTCGGTCGACTCCGGAAGGTTCAGGCGGCTGTGGGCGATGGACTGGACGCCGCGCACGCCGTCACGGCCCTGCAGCCGCGGACGGACTTCACCGCCGGTGCCCTGGCGACGGTCGGCCGTCAGCGGGCCGACCGTCGCTTCAGGCGCGGGCGGGAGTTGCTCGCTCGCCTCTGATCAGGACGTGCACTTCGTGGTCGAGAACTCGTTCGAGCCGACCACGTCGTTGTCGCAGGATACCGCGTTGCCGAGGACCGGACGGAAGGCGAAGGCCACGCCGTCGCTGTTGCCGAGGTCCACGGTGTTGCCGGAGAACGTGTTGTCCGTTCCCCACCCGTCCAGCAGCTCGTGCGTCTGGAACCCGTCGAGGATCGAGTGCACCCCGCGGTTCCCGGTGACGCTCCAGCCGTTCCCCTTCACGTCGACCCAGGAGTCCGCATGGTTCTGCCCCTGCATGCCCGCACCGTCGAAGGAGTTGTCCGACAGCACGCCGCCGGTGGTCCCCTCCTTGATGTCCACGTTCTCGGCCGCGGTGTCGGTGATCGTGTTCTCCGTCACGACGTTGCGGTCGCTGCGGTCCGGCTTGCAGTCGGACACGTCGCACCAGTTGTTCTTCGACGAGCCGATGTAGATGCCCTCGCCGAACTTCGGCTTGCGGAGTCCGGTCTCCGACACGTGGTTGCCCCGCACCGTGTTGTCGCTGCTGTTGGCACGGACGTGCATCGCCTCGTCGCCGATCTTCCGGACCGTCAGCCCCTGCAGGACGGAGTGCTGGGTGTCGTCGAGCATCACGCCCTTCTGCCCGTTCTGCACGGTGAACCCGGACAGCGTCCAGTACGCGCCGCCGTCGAGGTGCATGACGTAGCCGTCGGACGGGTCGCCGCCGTCGAGGACGGCCCCGCTCCCCCCGCACAGGGCGATGGGCTGGCTGGCCGTGCCCGTGGCGGTGCCCTCGAAGGTGCCGTCGTAGGTGCCGTTCGCCAGGGCGATGACGTCCCCGGCCTTGGCGTCCTCGAGCGCGGACTTGAGCGCATCCGCGGTGCTGACCCGGATGGTCGGCGACGTGCACGCCGCGGCCGGGGCAGCCGTGGCGGTCCCACCGGAGCCGTTCGCCGTGCCGCCGCTCGTCCCGCTGCCTCCGGAACCGGCGCTGTCGGATCCGCCATCGTCACCGAGGGTGCCGAGTTGCGGAGTGCGGCTCGCACTGGGGGCGCGGCCGGGGTCGGTCGTCGCCGACGAGCTGGGGGCCGGTGCCGCGACGGTCTCGGGGCCGCGCACCGCTGCGCTGACACCCCAGATCCCGCCGACGATCACGGCTCCGGCGACGAGGCCGACGACCCCGGACAGGATCTGGACGCGATGTCGTTCGAAGAGGTTCGTCATCCGCGTCACCGGGCCGCCGCGGCGAGCGCCGCATCGACGTCGGTGCCGTCGGACCGTGCGGCGTGGGCTGCATGCCGGCTGCCGTCGTGGTCCGTGCCGACCCGGTCCGTGCTGACCCCGTCCGTGCGGACCCGGTCCGTGCCGATCTGGTCCGCGGCGGCTTCGGCCATCGGCGACGAGATCGGCGACGCGGGGAGGCCCAGCGTGGTCGGGTCGACGACACCACGGGTGAACGAGGACAGCGGTGCGAGCTTGGCGTACGGGTGCTCGCGGGCCTCGCCTCGACGGCCGCGGATGACACCACCGATGGCGGCGACCACGACGATGAGCAGCAGGATCAACCACAGCACGGTCAGCGGCTGGAAGATCCCGCGCAGCGTCACGAGCAGCGGCTTGGTGGAGTGCCACCCGGTCGTGGTGTTGCCGTGCTGAACCGCCTCGTCGGACCGTGCCAGGTCGATGGCGCTCGGTCCGCGGCCGGACACCGAGTTGTCGGTCACGGTCGTGCCCTTCGAAGCACCGACCACGGTCACACCGTGGGTCCGCGCGCCGGAGATCTCGTTGCCGTCCACATCCGCGTCGGACGCCCGGCTGTAGATCCCGATGTCGGCGCCCGCGATCGTGTTGTCGCTGACCTCCGAGGCCCGCACACCGTCGAGCACCGAGATGCCGTTCTGGGTCGAGCCCTTGATGACGTTGTTGCGCACGGTGGTCTTCACGGCGTCCTGACCGACGACGATGCCCATCCGGTTGCCGTCCATCGTGGAGCCGCTGACCTTGACGTTCTCGCCACCGAGCACCTCGACACCGTACCGCCCGTTGTCGGACGCGGTGCTGTCGGTCAGGGAGTTGTTGCCGTAGTCGCCGGTCGGCATGCCGACGGCGTTCGGACCGTCGGCGAGCGCCCCACCGTTCAGCGTGATGCCGTTGCGACCGTTGCGGTTCGCGGTGACCTGGCTGAGCACGATGCCCGTGGAGGCGCGGGTCATCTTGATGCCGTCCACGCCGTTGTCGTGCGAGTCGACGGACGACAGCGTGCTGTTCGTCACGTACCGGTGGAGCACGAGTCCGTCGATGAGCGAGTTCTCGATGGTCGAGTCCGACATGACGACGCCGTCCGCACTCGTGAGGAACAGGCCGTACGCGTTGCCGTCGAACTCGGTGTGCTGGATCTTCGCCGAGACGAAACTGTAGGACCCGGCGGCCGTGCTCTCGCCCGGGGTGGTCCCGTCGACAGCACCGGTCGGCAGCAGGGTGGTGCCGAAGACGTCCTTCGTGGTGCGCAGGGTCTTCGCCGTCTGGGTGCCGGACGCGGTGTCGAGCGTGGACAGGTCGGTGCCGGTGAGCGAGACGCCGCCGGTCGTGCCACTCCAGAAGCCGAGGTCACGGAACGACGCGTAGCTCAGCGTCGCGGTCCCGCCCTGGACTCGGACGTAGGCACGGCCGTCGGTGGTGTCGGTGTCGACCTTGCCGGCCTGCGGGTCCCACGAGTCGATGATGACGGGCGCCTTGGCCGACCCGGCGATCTGCAGCGCTCCGGCCTGCGTGACGATCGACACGAAGCCGCGGTCGTCGCTCTCCATGTGGATGTGCAGGCCGTCGGGGCTGGCGAGCTGCAGGGTCGCGCCGTTCTCGACGACGATGTTCTCGCTGAGCAGGTACGACCCGTCCGGCTGCTTGACGAACGTCGAGGGCGCGAGCTGCTTGAGGTCGTTGACGGTGTACGCCGAGCCTCGGGCGACGAGCACCAGGGTGTACGAGCTGCCCGTGGCGAGTCGGTAGGGCTTGGTGGTCACGAGGCCGCTCCACCGGGCTGCCGATGCGAGCGCGCGCACGTTGTAGATGCGTTCGTTCTCGGCGGCGACGAGCTTCGCCTCCTTGTTCGGGCTGCCCGGGTAGGCCTTGCCCGTGACGACGGAGGACTCGACCGCGGTCGAGGTGGACCCGGTGGTCGCGGCCTGGGCTGCGGTGGGCAGCGTCAGAGCGCCGACGCCGGCGAGCGTCAGGACGAGCGCGGACGCGGTCGCGATACGACGGCGACGACGGGTGGACGTGGTGGGGGTCAGGTCGGTGCTCATGCTGCTGCCACCTCTCCGCCCTGGAGGCCCGCTGCCGGCTGCGACGCCCGCTGCGTCCCCGACGTGGTCGCGGTCGCTGCCTCGGTCGGCTGGGAAGCGGTGGCCGGGGCCTCCGAGACGGGTGCCGTCGGTGTCGGCGTCGCGATCGAGGAGGTCTCCGGTGATCCCGCCGGGGACATGGCCATCGCGGGTGCTCCCGCAGAGGCCATGGCCATCTCGGGCGCTCCCGCCATGGCGAAGGCCGGAGCCGGGATCGGTGCCGGCGTCGGGGCCGGTGTGGTCTGGACCGGTGTGGTCTGGACCGCCGGGCGCGATGCGGGACCGTCGAGGGTCGCCGCGGTCTGTCCGTCGCCACCCATCTGGTCGGCATGCCGGGTCAGCCACCCCTGCTTGTTCATCGTGATGAACGAGAACACCTTGATCGGCAGGGCGATGACGATCACCACGATCGCCAAGATCGGCAGGACGAAGAGGTCGAGCGGGTGACGGCGCAGGTTGGAGAACCCACGGACGGCACGACCGGCGAGCAGCCAGGCGATGGTGAACGCCGCACCGACGATGCTGAGTTCCAGGCGGCTGAACAGCAGATACCACATGGTGATGCCCATGGTGACGGGGGTCAGGATGATCTGCAGGACGGTGATCTTCGTGACGAAGGGCACGCGCCAGATCCAGCCCTTGGCGATGGCCGTCAGGTAGGTGCGGTACGAGTTGCGGCTCCAGCGGATGCGCTGCTTGAAGAACGCCTTGCCGGTGGCCGGGAACATCGAGAGGGCCTTGGCGCTCTCCTGGTGCACGGTCTTGAAGCCCGAGGCGAGCACCAGCCAGGTGAGACGGCCGTCGTCGCCGGCGACGCAGCGGCGGCCGAGGAAGAACTCGTTCTCGAGGTTGTCGAGCACGGGCAGGACGGCCGAGCGACGGTACGCGGCGGTGCGTCCGGAGAGGCACGGCACCGCCCCGGCGGCACCCATGGCGGGCACGTAGTTGAAGTAGCGCAGGTTGACGAGCCAGTCGGCGATGATCCGCCAGATGCTCGAGTTCCGCTGGTACACGTTCTGCTGCGTCCCGACACCACCCACGGTGGTGTCAACGAAGGGCATCTGCACGTTCTCGAGCAGTCCCGGCTCCCAGCTGGTGTCGGAGTCGACGAGGACCACGACGTCGTACCGCGCGAGCCGGATGCCCTGGCCGAGGGCGCTGCGCTTGCCGACATGGTGGAACAGGACCGGCTTCACGGTCGGGTCACCCACGGCGACGATGCGCTGGTACGCCTCGGTGTCGGCGACGTCGAGCACGATGATGATCTCGTCGGGGTTCTGCGAGCGCCAGGAGTCGAGGCAACGGAGCAGGATGTCGGGGTCCTCGTGGTAGCTCGGCACGACGACGGAGGTCGTGGTGCGGAAGCCGTTGACCACCGGCTTCGCCCGCGCCGACAGCACGACGCGGTAGAGCCACAGGGCCCACACGATCACACCGGCGATGCCGACGGGCACGTACTTGAGGGCTTCGTGGCCGAAGGCGACGAGCTGGTCGATGACGACCTGGGTCGATGTCTGGGATGCGGCGAGCGCGGCCAGGGTGTCCATGGGTTCGGGTCCTTCGGACTGGCAGGGTGGATGATCCGGGGCGCTCGGTGGGTGGCCGGGCGCGGACGGTCGGCGAGTGGGTGGCTCGAACGACGGTCGGTACGGCGTCGTGCTGAGGACGCTAGGCGGAGCGCCGACCACGCGACAAGGGGCTGCGGGGCACTCTTGCGCGTTCGCGCAAGCCACTGCGGGAGTGCGGGACTCGCGCTTTCCGGACCTGTGCGGTCTGCGGGTTCCGGCAGCCCGCACGACCGCGGAACGGCCGACTCCACCCCCTGTACAACGATGTACCGCGTCCGCCAGCATGGGGTCATGAACGCGCACCTCGGCAACGACGCCGCTCCCGTCCTCCCGCTCGCCAGTCGTCAGGACGGCGAGTACCCGCGTCCGCAGATGATGCGCTCCCGCTGGGCGGACCTCGACGGCACCTGGTCCTTCCGCAACACCGGCGACGACCCCGCGTGGCGGAACGGGTTCCCGGACGCTCGCGACATCCGGGTGCCGTTCCCACCGGAGTCCGTCGCCTCGGGCATCGACGAGCCGGGCTTCCACCCGGTGGTCTGGTACTCGCGGCAGATCACGGCGGCGGACCTGACTGCGGCCGGGTTCGGGGCGGACGCACCTCGCGTGCTGGTGCACTTCGGCGCGGTCGACCACCGGGCGCGGGTCTGGATCGACGGGCAGTTCATCGGCGAGCACGAGGGCGGTCACACCCCCTTCACCCTCGACGTGACCGAGGCGCTCGCCGGCGCCCCGAACACCGACGGCGACACCGACACCGACACCGGGACCGGGACCGGCAACTCCGGCACCGACGCCGGGACCGGGACCGGCAACTCCGGCACCGACGCCGGGACCGGGACCGGGACCGGCAACTCCGGCACCGACACCGGTAGCACCGGCACCGGCGGCACGACGTCCCACACCCTCGTGGTCCGCGCCGAGGACGACCCGCACGACCTCACCCAGCCCCGCGGCAAGCAGGACTGGCACGAGCAGGCGCACGACATCTGGTACCGCCGCACCACCGGGATCTGGCAGACCGTCTGGCTCGAGGCCGTCCCGACGACCGCGATCCACTCGCTGCGCTGGACGAACGTCGACCACGAGACGATGCGGCTGACCGTCCGGCTGACGGGCGAGCACCCGGCCGGCACGCGCCTCCGGGTCGAGGCGACCTGGACGGAGCACGACCAGCACCTCGCCACGGTCGAGACCACCGTCGGCCCGACCGCGCACGAGTGCGAGCTGGTCGTGCCGATCGCCCGCCAGGCGAACGGTCAGGCGGAGCAGGAGCTGCAGTGGAGCCCGGACACACCACGCCTGGTGGACGCGGTCGTCACCCTGGTGACACCGACCGGGACTGCCGCCGACGCCGTGAGCTCGTACTTCGGCGTCCGCACCACGCGGATCGGCGGTGGCCGGTTCCTGCTCAACGACCGCAGCATCGACGTGCGGAGCGTGCTCAACCAGGGCTACTGGCCGGACTCGCACCTGACCGCGCCGACGCGGCAGGCCCTCCGCCGCGAGGTCGAGCTCATCAAGGAGCTCGGGTTCAACGCCGCCCGGAACCACCAGAAGATCGAGGACCCGCGCTTCCTGTACTGGGCGGATCGACTGGGCCTGATGGTCTGGGGCGAAGCCCCCGGCGCCTACGCGTTCTCGCCCACCGCGGTGCAGCGGCTGATGCGCGAGTGGATGGACGCCGTGGAGCGCGATGCCTCCCACCCCTCGATCGTGACCTGGGTGCCGGCGAACGAGAGCTGGGGCGTCCAGCACATCGCCACCGATCCGGCGCAGCAGGCCTACGCCCGAGCGCTGGCAGACGTCACCCGGGCTCTCGACGCGACCCGGCCGGTGATCTCCAACGACGGCTGGGAGCACCCGGACTCGGACATCCTCTCGGTGCACGACTACGAGGGCAATGGCGACCGTCTGGCGCAGACCTACGCCGACGACGCGGCTCGGACCCGTCTGCTCGCGGGCCTCGGGCCGGCCGACCGGCTGATCCTGGTGGGCGGCGCGGTGGACCGTGGGCAGCCGGTGATGTTGACCGAGTTCGGCGGGGTGAACCACCAACCCGTCGCGCAGCGCGACGACGCGTGGGGCTACACGACGGCGGCGGACGGCGACGACTGGATCGCCCGCGTCACGGCGCTGTACGACGCCGTCCGCGCGAGTTCGTTCCTGGCCGGCAGCTGCTGGACGCAGCTCACCGACACGATGCAGGAGACGAACGGGCTCCTCAACGCGGACCGGACCCCGAAGGAGCCCATCGAGCGGATCCGCCGGGCGGTCCTCGGACACTGACCGACCCCGGACCCGATCCGAGCACAGGACCGGAACCGGCACCGGAACCGGCACCGGCACCGGCACCGGACCAGGAACCGACGACGGACCCGGACACGACGACGGACGGGAGGCCCGCGACCAGCTGGTCACGGGCCTCCCGTCCGTCATCACGACAGCCCGGCGGGCCGCCGCCGTGCAGCGATCCGGCTACTGCGCCAGGAAGCGCAGCACCGCCTCGTTCCACTCGTCGCGGTGCGACGCGAGGACGCCGTGCGGCCCACCCTCGATGACGTGGACCTGCGCGTTCGGGATCGCCTCGGCGGTCCGCTTGCCGGAGACCTCGAACGGGACGATCCCGTCGGCGTCACCGTGGATGACGAGCGTCGGCACGTCCACCTTCGTCAGGTCGTCCCGGAAGTCCGTCGTCGCGAACGCGACGGTGCAGTCGAGCGTGCCCTTCGGCGACGCGAGCTCCGCGATCGCCAGGTCGTAGGCGCGCTGGTCATCGCTGACGAGCGGCTTGTGCGTCAACGACACCGTGCCGCCGGCCGTGTAGAACTTGTCGACGAACTCGTGCAGGAACGCCGGACGGTCGCCGGTGATGCCGTTCGCGAACCAGTCCGCCAGGCCCTGGTCGACGCCGCCGTCCGGGTTCTCGTCCGACTTCCACAGGTACGGCGGCACCGCGCTGGCGAAGACGAGCTTGGCGACCTTGCCGGTGCCGTAGGTGGAGACGTAGCGGGCGAGTTCGCCGCCGCCCATCGAGAACCCGATGAGGGTGACGTCCGAGAGGCCGAGCTCGGTGATCAGCTTGTCGAGGTCCGCGGCGAACGTGTCGTAGTCGTAGCCGCCCCACGGCTGCGACGACTGGCCGAAGCCGCGACGGTCGTAGGCGATGACCCGGTGGCCGGCTGCGACGAGCGCGGGGACCTGACCCTCCCATGACCGGCCGGACAGCGGCCACCCGTGGATCAGGACGACCGGGGCACCAGTGCCGAAGTCGTCGTAGTGCAGGTCGATGTCGTGCCCGTTCTCGGCTCCGACGGTGATGAACGGCATGGTGCCTCCAGGTGGTTTGTGTCCAGGGAACGACCGCGATGCAACGCCCGGCCGCTGGACGTGGCCTGGCCGTCGTGCGGCGAGTGGACACCACCGGGTCTGGGAGGATCGTGCGCGTGACGGACCTGCTGGAGACGACCCGGGCCTCCGCGCCGACCCGCCTCCGTCGGACGGTCACGGCCGTCCTGGAGGCACACTCCAGCAGGTGGACCACTCCCCTGCTGCTGTGGCTGGCCTCCCGCGTGGTCAGCACGCTGCTGCTCGGCACCGTCTACCTGCTGGCGACCGCGAACGGCTGGCACTTCGCCTCGTACCGCCGCGGTCCGTCGTTCGCGACGTTCTCCGGGTCGTGGGACGCGTCCTTCTACCGGACCATCGCCGAACACGGGTACCCACGCGTCCTGCCGACCGACGGCTCCGGCCACGTGGTGCCGAACCCGTGGGCGTTCCTGCCGGTGTTCCCCGGGGTGGTGCGTGCGGTGATGTCCGTGACCGGCGTCTCGTTCTGGGTGGCCGGGGTCCTGGTCGCGACGGTCTGCGGTGCAGGCGCGTGTGTGGTCCTGTTCCGGCTCGTGCTGGCGGTCGCCGATGCCCGACGTGCCCGATGGGCGACGGCGCTCTTCGCGTTCGGCGCGACCGGGTACCTGCTGCAGGTCGCCTACGCCGAGAGCATGTTCCTGCTGCTGCTGTTCGGGGCGCTGCTCGCCCTGGTCCGGCGGTGCTACTGGCTGGTGGCGGTGCTCGGGGTGGTCGCCGCCTTCACCCGGCCGGGGGTGCTGGCGCTGGCGGTGGCGCTCGCGGTGCACCTGGTCGTGCGCTGGGTCGCCGACCGATCCGTCGCCGGTGGCCCCGTTGGCGGAGCCCCCGTCGTGCGCGGACGTGGGACGTTCCCGTGGCGGGAGCGTGTGGCGGTCGTCGTCGCCGGGCTGGTGGTGGCCGCGGCCGGACTCGCCTGGCCGGTCGTGGCGTCGGCGGTCACCGGGCGCCCGGGCGCGTACCTGGACACGGAGCTGTCCTGGTGGGTCGGGTTCGTCGGCCGGGTCGACTTCACCCCGCTGACGCCGTGGTTCCTGATGGCCGGGCGGTGGCTCGGGCCGGCGGGGCTCGTCCTCGTGGTGGTGGTGCTCGCGGCCGCGGCGTGGTTCCTCGGGCGACGGGACGTCCGGGCGCTCGGCCCGGAGGTGCTCGGCTTCGTCGTCGCCTACGTGGCCTACCTGGTCGCGGTGTTCCTGCCGCAGCAGAGCCTGCCGCGGCTGCTCATGCCGGCCGCGCCGCTGCTCGGGTCGGACGTGTTCCTGGCGACGCGACGCCGGGCGGTCGGCTGGCTCGTCACGGGCGTGTGCCTGCAGGCCGTCGCGGTCGTGCTGCTCTGGTTCCTCGGGTTCCCCTGACGCGCCCCGCGTCGGGTGGCTCCGGCGCGCCCCGCGCTGGGTGCTTCGGGCGCGCTCCGCGTCGGGTGCTCCAGGCGCGCCCCGTCGGGTGACGTCGGGCCTTCTACGCGTCGAACGTGTGGAACCAGGCGGTGCCGCCCGGGTGCTGCACGGTGATCATCTCGTCGAGGTCGCGGTACGGCCCGTCCTGGTTGTGGCTCGCCGACTTGATGCGGATCGTGCCGTCGGACTCGGTGAACACCTCGGACACGATGGTCGTGTGATCCGGCGAGCCGTTCGCGTTCCAGTCGAACATGACGATGTCGCCGACCTTGACGTGCTGTCGCTCGTCGGACGTCCGCCGCGTCAACCCGAACGTCGACGCGTTCTGGTCGAGCCACGGGTCCATCGCCGGGCAGTAGGTCCAGGTGGCGGAGTGCTCCGCGCCACCGGCCCGGTTGTACCAGTCGCTGCGCTGCTGCCACCCGCGGGCCTGCAGCGTCTGGTTCACGTAGTTCGCGCAGTCCCCGCCGATCGGGTTCATCGTGCCGTACTCGGCGGTGTTGTAGTCCGACCAGTGCCGCATGGCGTACTGCAGCTGCCGGTCGACGTCGGTCTTCGCGGCGTAGGCCACCGTCGTGGTCGCGACCGCGGAACTCGCATCCGGCACGGCAGCCGTCGTCGGGGTGGGCGTCGCCGTCGTGGAGTCCTGGGTCGCACCGACCTGGCCGTCGTTGGCCGCGCTGCCGTTGCCGTCCGAAGTCTGGTTCGCCGAGGGCACCGGACGGACCGCGGTCGTGAACAGTGCGACGTCCGCCGATCCCGCCGTGTACATCGCCTGGTGCGGGGCCGTGAAGGTGACCGTCGTGGCGGTGGCCGACACGTCGCGTGCGGCGACACCGCCGACCGTGACGCCCGCCACCGAGGCCAGCCCGGTGCCGGTGACCGTCACGGTGACACCGCCGGCGAGCGGGACCTCCGCAGGCCGCACGGACGTGGCGGTCGGCTTCGCGGCAGCCTCCTCCGTCGGGCTGGAGGCGCCCCCCGAGCCCGCAGCGCCGGAACCGCGAGCCGCCGAGGACGACCCGGCACCCGGTCCGTCCGACGAGCAGGCAGCGGCGACGAAGCCGACACCGGTGATGCCGGCGAGGGACAGGAGGGTGCGGCGCGTGATCGGGGCAGTCATGACGTGTCCCAGGCTAGGCGACGCGGTCGGAGATCTGCCGACCGACTCGGCCGCCCCGCACGGAAGCCCCCGGTCAGGCGTCAGGGGTCGGCTGCGTCGCGGTGATGTTGACGAGCCAGGTCACGCCGAACCGGTCCGTCGCCATGCCGAACTCGTCACCCCACGGCGCCTGGGTCAACGGCTCGAGCACGGTCCCGCCGTCGGAGAGCGCCGTGAAGTAGCCGCGGAGGTCGTCAGCGTCGTCGCCGTCACCCGAGAGCGACATCGAGATGTTGTTCGTCTCCGACCGGCTCATCGACGACGGGGTGTCCGACGCCATGAGCGCGTAGCCCCGCGTCGTCTCGAGCTGGCCGTGCATGACCTTGTCGGCGTCCGCCGGGTCCTGCACGGCACCCATCTCGGCGAACGTGCCGATACGGAGGACCCCACCGAACACCGAGTGGTAGAACTCCAGCGCCTGCCGGGCGTCGTCGCGGAAGCCGAGGTACGGGTTCAGTCGTGAGGTCATGATGGGCTCCTTCGTCCGGGGCTCATCGTGCCAGCGAGCTCGGGCGGCCGCAAGGACGCTCGACGACGACGCACGAGCACGGCCGGACCCGGCTGGATCAGGTGCAGGAGACGTCGCGGTCGATCGTCGTCGACCCGAACGCGGTGACGTACTGGGTCATCACGGTCTTCCCACCCGCCAGTCCCGCACCGGAGCACGCCTTCTGGGCTGCCGCGAGCGTGCCCGGACCGATGGCGATCCAGCTGCTGCGGCCGTACGCCGTACTGGTCTTCGGGACGACGCCGGCGACGGTCGCCCACTGGCTGGACGTCGAGTAGAACCCGATGGTCGTCGCTCCGCCGCTCTGCAGCCCGGCGATCATGCCCTCGAGCACGGTCCGGTTCAGGCTGGTGTCGGCCTGGTGGGAGAACTGCGTCTCGACGTCGATCCACCAGCGGTGCGAGCCGGGGGTCGCGACCCCGCGCTTCGTCGTGTCGTCGCCGCCGAGGGCGTACCCGTAGAGGAACGAGCACGCCGGGCTGTTCTGCGGCTTCCCGCCGTCACGGGTCGAGCACGACCCGTACGGGTTCTTCGGGGCGTACCCCTTGAAGGTGTTCGACGTCGGCCAGGCCGAGGCGGCCGCGGCGGCGGGGTTGGCGAAGAGGACGTAGAGCTGGGCTGTCGGCTGGGCCGTGCCACCGGCGGCGAGTGCCGCCCAGGAGAGCTGGCTGCTCAGGCACGGGTTCGTGGTGTTCGCGAGCTCGCCGTTCACCCCGACGATGCCGAACGCGTGGTCGGTGGGCAGGGCCGAACCGCACTGCGGCCAGGACACGTCCGCCCCGGTGCCGACGCCGGAGGACCCGTCGACGAAGTAGCCGACCGCGTCCAGGTTCACCGTACCGGTGCCGGCCTTCGCACGAACCTGCACGGTGCCGGTCGGTGCGATCGGCACCGACGCGGTCCCGGCGAGCGACTGCGACTTGGCGACCACCTGTGTCGAAGCGACGACCGCGCCGACGGAACCGACGTGGAACCAGCCGGCGGCGGAGAGCCCCGTGGTCCGGGCGGTGAGGACCGCAGCCCGCGCAGTCAGCGGGACGCCGCCAGCGCCCGCGACCCGCACCTGCTGCAGGGTCGACTTCACGGCGACCGACGCGACCCGTGCCCCGTCCGCCGGGACGAACACCAGTCCGGACGTGCTCGTCGACCAGTAGCCGGCGACGGTCACGGTGACACCCGAGGCGACCCCGGAGGTGCGCACGTCGACGGCGCCGCTGGCGGGCAGCCGGACGGTCGCGGTGTTCGTGATCGACAGCCCCTTCGCCGGGAACGCCTGGGTGACGGCGGCTCGGTCGGCCACCCCCTGCGGGGTGATGCTGACGCTGCCGGCCGCTGCGGGGTTGCTGACCCGGACGTCGAGGACCGCGGCGGTCGCCCCGGCCGGGACACCGGCACGACCGGTGACCTGGACGGTGGTGGGCGTCGTCGCCGCGACGTTGCCGGCGAGCAGCGCCGTGGGCGTCACGGGCGTGTAGGTGGAACCGCTGCTGCCGTACGAGCCGGCGACGACCAGCGAGACGGTCGCCGTGCCGGCGGAGAGCACGACCTGCACACGCCCGCCGGAGACCGCGACGGTCGTGCTGCCGGCGACCGTCCGGCCGCGGACGTAGTCCTGCAGCGGCGGGCGCGCGGTGCTGCCCACCGGCACCACCGAGACCACGCCGGCCGCGGAGGGCGCGGCGACCTGCACGACGAGTGTCGCGGCGGTCGCCGACGCGGGGATGCCCGGTAGCGTCACCGTCGTCGGCGTCGTGCGGGCGGTGCCGGTCCAGACGGTCGGTGCGGCGAGTGGCGTGTAGCGCCCGTAGGCCGGAGCGGTCGTCGCCGCAGCGGCCGTGCCCGTCGTCCCGGCCGCGACGGGTGTGGTCGGCACCACGGCGGAGGCCGACGCGACCGGGACGACGACGAGTCCGACAGAGACGACGGCCGCGGCTGCGATGGTCGCGAGCGCTCGTGTGAAGCGGTGCATGGCACTCCCCTGGTGTCTGCCCGGTCCGGGCGCAGCAGGAGTCTAGGCGCAGGGTGTGACGCGCCGACAGCCCCAGGACGGGACCTGTGGGAAGCCGGGTACCGAGGGCACGAACACGTCAGGCCCGGAACCGGGCGGTTCCGAGCCTGTGGTGGATCGTGCTGCTTCTTGGTGGAGCTAAGGGGATTCGAACCCCTGACCTTCTCATTGCGAACGAGACGCGCTACCAACTGCGCCATAGCCCCAAGTGCTCGACCACGATAGCACCGCGGTGCAGCGATCCGAAATCGGGCCGCGGCGGTCGGGCGTGCCGCTACCGGTCAGACGGCGCGACGTCGACGCATGATCGCGTCGAGGTCGGTCTGCCCGTACGCGTCGTCGCCGATCACACCCATCCCGGCCCAGCGGCTCGGCGCGGACGGGGCCTCGGGCTCGGGTGCGGACCCAGTCGCCTCCGGGTCGGACGCCACCTCCGGGCCGGCCGCCGGCGCCGCCCGCAGGCCGAGCCGCTCCGCCAGCCGTCCCTGGTCGTGCGACGACAGTGCCGCCGCGGCCTCCTCGACGTCGGCCCGCATCCGCGACACCCGTGCGAGCGACGGGTCGGACTCGCCGGCCCGGATCGCAGCGGCTTCGGCCTCGGCCTCGGCCTTCGCCTTCGCGACCCGCTCCCGCAGCCGCGCGGCGAGCTCGGCCGACGACTCCGGCGACGGCTCGGGCGCGACCGGGGCCTGCACGTACAGCGGCTTCGGGACGGCTCCGGGTGTCCAGGTGCGTTCGGCCGGCGCGGCCTCGGGCTGCTCGGTCGACAGGGGCGGTGCGGGGTCGGTCCAGGTGCTGGCCGGACGGGAGGCACGACGCTGCTCCGGCGCACCGGCTGCGGCCCGACGACGCCGTGCGGTCGCCACCTGCTGCAGTTGCGCGAGCACCGCGGCGGACCCCCCGGCCGCGACCAGTCCGGCGACGGCGAGGATCCAGGCCCCGGGCGCGGCGACCAGGACGACGAGTGCCGTGACGAGTCCGAGCGTGCCGAGGATCGTGGCACCGAGGCGGGAGCGACGCATCCGCATCGCGGTCAGTGCGGGCACGGAGGACACCTGCTCGAGGACGGGCGCCTGGGCTGCCAGACGACGGGTGATCTCGCGCTGCCGTGCGGCCTCGTGGGCGCGGACGATGGCGGCGCGCTTGGCCTCTTCCGACCGGGCGACGCGCTGCGCCTCGGCGAGGGACTTCGCGTTCATCTCGACCCGCACCTCGTCCGGCAGCTCGGCGGTCTGCGCCAGGATGCGGAGGGTCTGCTGCAGTCGGATGGCGTTCCGCTCGGTCGCCAGGTACTCGCGTCTCGCTGCCCACGCGGGCATCAGGTACACGACCCAGAGCACTGCCGCCACGAGCAGCACGACGCCGCCGCCCCAGGTCCCGAATCCCATGGGGCAACGGTAGGGGGAGCGCACCGCCGGGACGCCCATTGCCGGGAGCGTGTCGAGCGAGTCGTGACGGATCCGTCGGACGGAGGGCGGGCCTCCCGACCGACAGCCGTGTCAGGAGGACCGGCGGCTGCGGACCGGCTCAGCCATGCGGCGAGACGGGGAGCGGCACGGCCGCTTCGTCCCAGGCGTCCTCGGGCACGCGCCCGGTGCCGAGCGGGACCTGCCCGCGGACCCAGCGGTCGAGGACGCCGTCACGTACCTCTTCGCCGACGAGACCGAAACAGAAGTGGTCCCGCCAGTCGCCGTTGATGTGGATGTACCGGCGACGGAGACCCTCGTACCGGAAACCGAGCTTCTCGACGACGCGGAGGCTCGGCGCGTTCTCCGGACGGATGCAGATCTCGAGACGGTGGATGCCGACGACGCGGAAGCAGTGGTCCGCTGCCAGGGCGACCGCGGTCGGGGTCACGTTGTGGCCGGCCGCGTCCTGCACGACCCAGTACCCGATCGACGCGCTGGCGAGCGAGCCGTACGTGATCCCGGACACGTTGAGCTGACCGACGAACCGACCGTCCAGTTCCATCGCGAACGGGAGGCCCAACCCGGCCCGGGCGTTCGCCTGCAGTGCTCGGATGCTCCCGCGGACGTCCGAGGACGCCATGCCGGAGGGGTTCGTCGCCTCCCAGGTGCGGAGCCAGGAGCGGTTGCCGGCGAGCGCGAGGTCGAGGTCGCGGGAGTCACGGACCCGGAGGGGGCGGATGGTGACCCGCCCGTGGGTGAGGGTCGGGATCGTCGTCATCGCTTCTGGTTCCTCCGGGGTCCCGATCTCGTCGGGACGGGTGTCCCGCACGGGCCCGGGTGCACCGGACCCGTGCGGGATGGGTCGACTCATTCGCCCGCGTTGAACTCCTTGAGCCAGGACTTGAGGTCCGGCCCGAGGTCCGCACGGTCCGAGGCGAGCTGCACGATCGCCTTGATGTAGTCGAGTTTGTCACCGGTGTCGTAGCGGCGTCCACGGAACACGACGCCGTACACGCCCCCTGTCCATTCCTCGGCGCTGGCCATCTTCATGAGCGCGTCGGTCAGCTGGATCTCGCCGCCCTTGCCGGGCTCCTGCTTCTCGAGGACGTCGAAGACCTCGGGGCGGATCACGTAGCGGCCGATGATGGCCAGGTTCGAGGGGGCCTCGCCCTGCGCCGGCTTCTCGACCAGGCCGGTGATCTTCACGACGTCGTCGGTGTCGGTCGGCTCGACCGTCGCGATGCCGTAGAGGTGGGTCTGCGACTCCGGGACCTCGAGGAGGGCGACGATCGTGGCGTTCTTCTCGCCCTGGACCTCGATCATGCGCTTCAGCAGCGGGTCACGGGCGTCGATGATGTCGTCGCCGAGGAGCACGGCGAACGGCTCGCGGCCGACGTGCATCTTCGCGCGGAGCACCGCGTGGCCGAGGCCGAGCGGGTCGCCCTGCCGGACGTAGTGCATGTCCGCGAGATCGGTCGACTGGTTGACCTTCTGCAGCTTCTCGTGGTCGCCCTTCTTCCGGAGGGTCTCCTCGAGTTCGGACACGTGGTCGAAGTGGTTCTCGAGCGCGTTCTTGTTGCGCCCGGTGATCATGAGGACGTCGGTGAGACCCGCGTCCACGGCCTCTTCCACGACGTACTGGATGGCCGGCTTGTCGACGACGGGGAGCATCTCCTTCGGCATCGCCTTGGTCGCGGGGAGGAAGCGCGTGCCCAGCCCTGCAGCGGGGATCACGGCCTTCGAAATCTGGAAGCCCATGCAGCGACCGTATCCGATCCCCTTTTCCGAGGCATGTCAACGGATAGGGGGACACCGAGATCGGCGGGAAGCCGCATCACCCGTGATCGCTACACTCGTCGCCATGACCGCCGATCTCGGGAACGAGAAGCGTGCCCTGCGAGCCGACCTCCGGCAGCGGCGGCGCAGCCGGACCTCGACCGAACGCGACACCGACTCCCTGTCCCTCACCGCGACCCTGCAGCGGTTCGTCGAGGAGCGGCAGATCGCCTCGGTCGCCGTCTACCTCTCGGCGCCCGACGAACCCGACGTCCGGCCGTTCCTCAACTGGGCGTTCGACCAGGGCATCCGCGTGCTCCTTCCCGTCACCCGCGAGGACGGGCTGCTCGACTGGGCGGTCGGCGACGGCACCTCCGAGCGCGAGGGCCTGTTCGGGATGCCGGAGGTCGTCGGCGAGGTCCTCTCCCCCCTCGCGATCAACGACGTCGACGCGATCCTCACCCCGGCCGCCGCGGTCGGCCACGACGGTGTCCGGATGGGCTGGGGCCGGGGCTACTACGACAAGACGCTCGGGTCCATGGCGAAGCGCCCGCCCGTCTATGCTGTGGTGTTCGATGCGGAGTACCTCGACGAGGTCCCGCGCGAAGCCCACGACGAACCCGTGGACGGCATCATCACGCCGTCGCGCATCATCACGTTCCGGAGCTGACGTGCCCACCTACTCGTACCGCTGCACCGAGTGCGACAACGCGTTCGACATCAAGCAGTCGTTCTCCGACGCCACCCTGACCGAGTGCCCGGTCTGCGGCGGGGTCCTGCGCAAGGTCTTCTCGCCGGTCGGCGTGACCTTCAACGGGGGCGGCTTCTACCGGACGGACTCGCGGCCGGCGCCGAAGAGCGAGGGCGGGGGCGGCTCGGGGTCGAGCTCGTCCGGGTCATCGGCGTCCGGGTCCTCCGGGTCCTCCGCTTCCGGGTCGTCTGCTTCCGGGGCGTCCGGCTCCGGGTCGTCCGCGAGCAAGCCGAGCACCTCGAGCGCAGGATCGTCGGCCTCGGGATCCTGACCGACTCCGCGCCCGCTGGATAGGTTGGAGCGGGTCACCACACGGTGGCCGTCCACGACAGAAGGGGGGCTCACGTGAAGGGCTTCAAGGAGTTCCTGCTCCGCGGCAACGTCATCGACCTGGCCGTCGCGGTCGTCATCGGTGCGGCGTTCACCGCCATCGTCACGACGATCGTGAACTCGCTCATCAACCCGCTCATCGGTGCGGTGTTCAACGCGTCGAGCCTCGACAGAGCGTTGATCTGGAAGATCCCGACCGTCTCCGGCGGCAGCGCGGACATCCTGTTCGGCGCGATGATCGGCGCCGTCCTGAACTTCGTCATCGTCGCCGCGGTCGTGTACTTCGCCCTCGTGGTGCCGGTGAACCACCTGAAGAAGGTCGCGTTCGACCGGGTGAAGAAGAACGAGGAGCAGACGCCGCAGGACGTCCCGCCGACCGACGTCGAGGTGCTGCTCGAGATCCGCGACCTGCTCCGTCGACAGGGTGGTGACGAGGCGTCCGTGCCGACCGGCGGTGGCGCCCACGTCGCACCGTCGACCGCTCCCGAGGGTCCCGGCATCGCCGGCTCGACCAAGCTGTAGGGCGCAGCCGCCCCCGCCGAACGGTCACGACACCCCGTCGGCCCGACGCCGAGCGGTCACGACACCCCGTTCCGCCGGAAGGTGAACCGGGTGTCGTGACCAGTCGAGGGTGCCACGCGGGCGTGGCGGGCGTCAGCCGGGCCTCCCGTGGGTCGCACGTCAGGCCGGAGCGACCCCTACCGAGTGGTCACGACACCCCGCTGGCATAGCGCCGAGCGGTCACGACACCCCGTCGAGCCGGAAGGTGAACGGGGTGTCGTGACCGCTCGGCGGAGGGACGCGGGCGCGCCGGGGGGGCGCCGCGCGCGCCGGAGGCACCTACGCCGGGGCGCGCTGCGTCCGGTGCTTCCGGGACATCTCCGCCGCGTACTGCAGCCCGGCCAGGACGTGTCCGACCGTGCCGAGCCAGACGAACACGAGCGCCACGTTCCGGATCCAGTGGTGGTCCACCGCGACCGAGGTGGACGAGAACAGCAGCACCGGCAGCCCGACGAACAGCAGCGCCGAGCGGATCTTGCCGGTCCACGTCACGCGGAGGCCCGGGTTGCCGCGGAACCACGCACTCGACAGGGCGAGCAGTGCCAGGTCGACCGCGACCACGATGACGACGACGATCCACGGCAGCAACCCGACCAGCACGAGGGACAGCACGATCGCGACGATCGCCAGCCGGTCCGCGATCGGGTCGAGGGCCTTGCCGAGCTCGGACTCCTGGTGCAGGCGGCGGGCCAGGAACCCGTCCGCCCAGTCGCTGACGCCGAGGACGACCAGCGAGGTCAGCGCCCATCCGGGGTGGCCGGCGACGACGAGCGCCACGTAGACCGGGATGAGGACGAACCGCACCATCGTGATGAGGTTCGGCCACGTCTGCCAGTCGGGCCGGGTCCGCCGGGAGGGCTCCGTCATCACACGCTTCCGTTCGGGGTTCAGGACCCCCAGCGTACCGGTCAGCCCCAGTGCGGCGGCCGGTCGCGGAGGAGCCGGTCGTCGTTCTCCCCCGTCCCGTGTCGCGGGGGCTCGGGTGACGGGGTCGGGTCGCTGCCGGGGACGGGCCTGGTGGTGACGCGACGGCCGGACCGGACGACACCGACGGACGGCGCGGGCGCCGTGTCCTCGACCCCCTGCTGGACGGGAGGCTCGGCTGCGGTCGGCTGCGCGCCTCCCGTCCGTGGGGTGGTCGCTTCCGGCGTCCACGCACCGGTGAGCTGCTCCGTGGTCGACGTGACCGGGCCGGCCGGGCGCGCAGCCCGACGGGAGGGCCGAGCGGTCACGAGCGGCCGGAGCGGCAGGCGCCGACGGTCACGAACGGGACGGTGACGCTCATCGGCGTGCGGGGACCGGGGGGATCGAGATCTCCTGGGTGGCGCCGCGGTCGACGCCGAGCACCTGCGCGACCGTGTTCGCGACCCGGTCCGGGTCGGAGAACAGCTGGAACGCGTGCACGCGGACGTAGTGCCAGCCGAGACGGCGGAGCACCTCGGGCCGGAGGCGCAGCGACTCGCGCAGCGACCCCTTCACCAGCGACGCGTCGGTCTCGATCGTGACGCAGACCCCGCCGTGTGCGGCGACCAGGCCGAGCTTGCCGCGGTGGCCGAGCGCGACCGGGATGCCGCGCATCTCGAGTCGACGGGCCAGGTCGACGAGCAGCGGGTCGGAGTCGTCCGGCACGTACTCGGCGGTGGTGCGGGCGCGGACCTCGGCCAGGATCTCGGCGAGGGCGACAGTGCCGTGGCCCATCCGCTCGGCCTCGATGTCGGACGGCTGGAAGCACGTCACGATCACCATCGACCGGCGGGCACGGGTCATGGCGACGGCGAGCAGACGCTCCCCGCCGGGCTTGCCGAGCGGGCCGAAGTCGCGCAGGACGCGGCCGTGCGGGGTCCGGCCGTAGCCGATCGAGAACACGACGCGGTCACGGCTCTGCGCGACGGACTGCTCGAGCGTCGCGACGATGAACGGCTCGGGACGGTCGCCGATCACGAACTCGGTGAGGTCCTTGTGGCCCTGCGCGGCGGCGAGGACGGCCTGCTCGACCCGGACCGCGTGCTTCGCCGAGGCCGTGATGACCATGAGCGACTCGGTCGGCCGGGTACGGGCGTGTTCGATGACGTGACGGACGACACGGTCCACCTCGGCGTCGACGCTCTCGACGGCACCGGACTCCGGGTCCGGCACGGCCTTGCCCTCGCTGACGTAGTCGAGCGCGATCGACCCGTGGCCGAGGAACGAGCCGGCCCAGGGCAGCGACTCGATCCGGCCGCCGTAGAAGCGACGGTTGACGAGCTCCGCCAGGTCCTCGCCGCCGGCCCGGTACGAGCGGGTCAGCGACAGGGTCGGCAGCAGCGTGGACAGCTTCGCCAGGGCGGAGTCCGCGTGCAGGGCGTCGAGGGTCTGTTCGTCGACCTGCAGGGCGCGGTGCTCCGGGTCCACGGCGATGCGGAACGGCGACGGCGTCTGCGTGACGGGGTCGCCGAAGACGACGGTCTGGCGGGCACGACGGACGGCACCGACGGTCTCGGCGATGGTGACGGCGCCGGCGTCGACGAGGATCACCGTGTCGAACGGCATCGTGTCCGCGATCTGCGCGACCTCGTACGGCGAGGCGAGCCACACCGGGGCGATGGCGCGGGACAGGTGCGGTGCCGAGTCGTGCAGCAGGCGGGAGGTAATCGCGCCGTCGCGGAGCTGGCTCTTCAGCGCGGCGGACTCCTCCGGCCAGTCGACGAGCCCGACCTTCCAGTTCTCGGCGAGCTGCCACGCGAGGCCCTGGGACACCCCGGCCGCGTGCGCGTCGTCGACGAGTCGGAAGTCGGCCTCGACCCGGTCGAGCATGTCGGTGTTCGCGCCGAGCAGTGCCCGGTCGGACTCCAGCATGGTCTCGAGCGCGGACTGCCACCAGGCGAGTTCGAGCTCGGCGGGCACCTGCACGTCGGGGACGTGCCGGTTCGCCAGGTCGGTGAGGAGCGGCTCGAGCTGCAGGTCGCGGAGCGTCTGCATGAGCTCGGTGCGCTCCTGCAGGTTGTGCAGGACGTCGGACTCGGCGGCGAGCTCGGCGATCGTCGGCACGAGGCGCTCGATCGGCAGGTTCGCGAGCTGCTGGTCACGGCTGGCGCGGCCGAGCGGCTCGTCGAGACGCGCGAGGTCCTCGACGACGTTCGAGAACAGCACCTGGACGTCGGCGATGCCCGTGGGGACCTCGGGGTTCACGCCGGCGGCGACGTAGCGCTGCCAGAGGACCCGCTGCTGCTGGACACGGGTGAGCGCCTCGTGCAGGTCGGAGACGTGGACGCCCGGTCGGACGTACTCACGAGCGAGCTTCTTCAGCCGGCGCCGGTTCGTGCTCGACATCGGCGCGCCCTCGCCCCGGGGTGCGGTGGCGGCGACGAGCTCGGACACCGACCGGTCGAAGACGATCGGCAGGAAGCGGTCGAGGGTGTCGCGGATCTCGGTGAGCAGGCGCAGGTAGATGCCGAGCTCGTTGATCGTCGTGAACTGCCGCATGTGCGTCGACGCGACCAGGTCGTGCGCACGCTGCAGCAGGGCAGGCAACGATCCGCCGTCGAGCTCCTGCGCCGTCGCGTGGGCGCGCTGGGCACCATCGCTCGAGTTGAACTTCGCGCCGTACCAGGGCGAGTCGTCCGGGCCGTAGCGGAACTCACCGAGGTTGGCGGCGCTGACCATGGTCTCGGCGACGCGGGCGCGGCCGGACACCATCGACACGACGGACTGCTTGGACAACCGGGCCGTGGTGGAGGGGGCGACCGGCAGCAGGGACAGCCGCGACAGCTCGACCAGGCAGTCGAGCACGCTGACGCCGAAGTCCGGGTCGGTGCGGGTCAGGGCGCCGCGGTAGTCGGTGAGGACCTTGCGGAGCCGGACCAGGGCGTCGTCGACCTCGCGGAGGTTCGGGCGGCTGGCCTTCTCGTTGCGGGCGATGGCCCGGACGACGTCCCGGCGCAGGGTGCCCGGCGTGACGGCGACGCCCGGCAGGTGCACCTCGCCGAAGCGGGCCGCGATGCCGCGGAGGGTCGCACGGCGCGGGCTGACCACGAGCACGCGCTTGTTCGCCGCGACCAGTCCGCCCAGGGCGTTCACGATCGTCTGCGTGCCACCGGTGCCGGGCAGGGTCTTCACGACGATGGAGTTGCCGGCCGTGATCTGTGCGATCACGTTCTCCTGCTCGTCGTCGGCGTCGAGCAGGAGCGTGTCCGTCTCCGGGCTGCGCTCGTCCGAGGGGGTCTGCTCGACCGGGTGGTACGACTGCTCGACCTGCCACTTGGCGCTGGGGTTGCCGGCGAGGGCGTCGAGCACGGGGTGTGCCAGGTCGTCGGTGTCCTCGACGAGCCCGGTCGCGACCTCGGCGAACGTCGACACGACCAGTCGGGCGTGGACGGCGAAGCCGGGGATGTGCGCGGTGAGACCACGGAGGCGGTCGATCACCGGGTTCGGCGTGAACGAGCCGTCCTGCTGCGCGAGGGCGACGAACGACTGCGCGTCGAGGGTCACCCCGAACTGCTCGCGGAGGGCGTCGGACAGGCCCGGGTTCAGGACGGGTTCGCCGAGCAGGCGGACCTCGAAGTCCCGACCGTGGCGGCGGATCGCCAGCGGGCGGAGCAGGACGGGGCCGCGGAAGTGCTCGTCGCCGTGCTGCCAGTCGGCGATGCCGATGCCGAGCTTCACCGCGTCGATGCCCCGGACCGTCGCGAGCTCGGTGCCCTTCGCCTCGACGTGCCCGGCGGCGACGCGGGCCGCCCGGAGCGCCACCTCGTCGCGGATCAGGCTGGAGAGCAGGGTCGTCTTGCCGGTGATGAACTGGGCGAGGCCGCCCGGGTGCGTCGTCGACAGCTCGATGCGGCCGCGCGGGTGGTCGGCGAAGTGCACGAGCGGGCTGGTGCCCCCGACGCCGGCGAGCTGCTCGCGCCAGGCGTCCCACGCGGGCTCGGCGGCGTTGCCCGCGGTGAGACGCGGGTCGCCGAGGCTGATCGCGTGCGGGCTGGTGACCTGGAGTTCGGGGCGCAGCGCGGACCGTTCGTCGGGCAGGTCCGTGCCCTCCGTCGCATCGCCGTCGACCGAGGCGTCGTCGTTCGTCACGTCGTCCTCATCGCCGGTCGTCCTGTCCACTCGCCACACACGCCCACTGTAGGCGGAAGCGTCGTGGCACTCCGGCAATGAGCGCGCGGTTCCGGGTTTTCGCCCGGTCGCCCCGCCCGCCACACCGCGGCCGGACGCGCGGGTGTGGTACCAACGGTGCATGGCCATCGACGACCGAACCGCTCCGTCCGCCCCTGCCGTCTCCCGGCGTCGATCGGTCCCCGCCGAGATCTCGCGCTCGTGGCTGCTGGTCGCCGGCACCGCCGAGGACCGCTTCGACGGTGCCACCCGGTCCCGCGCCGACCAGGTGATCCTGGACATCGAGGACGCCGTCGACCCCGCTGCGAAGCCCGCCGCCCGGTCCACCGTCGCCGCCTGGCTGGCCGGTTCCGGCGAGGCCTGGGTGCGGGTCAACGACGTCACGACGGACTTCTGGGAGGACGACCTCGAGGAACTGCGCGGCCTGCCGGGTCTGCAGGGCGTGATGCTCGCGAAGACCGAGAGCCCCGCCCAGGTCACCGACACCTGGCACCGTCTGGGCGGCCACACGCCGGTCATCGCCCTGGTCGAGTCCGCGGTCGGCATCGAGGACGCGACGAGCATCGCGAAGGCCCAGGGTGCGTTCCGCCTGGCGTTCGGCAGCGGCGACTACCGCCGCGACACCGGCACGAGCGCGGACACCCTGGCGATGGCGTACCCCCGCTCGCGCCTGGTGGTGGCGTCCCGCGTCGGTGACCTGCCCGGCCCGATCGACGGTCCGACCGTGGGCTCGTCGCACCCCATCCTCCGCGAGCAGTCGCAGGTCGCGGTGTCGCTCGGCCTGACCGGCAAGCTCTGCCTGGACACCGAGCAGCTGCCCGTCATCAACGAGGTCATCTCCCCCACGCCGACCGACGTCGCCTGGGCGCAGGACTTCCTGGACGACTTCGAAGCCCGCGGGCGCGTCATCCGCGACGGTTCGGACCTGCCGCGCCTGGGTCGTGCCCAGAAGATCCAGCGCCTCGCCCAGGCGTTCGGGGTGGAGCCCCGGTAGGACGGTCCCATGACCTGGTCGAACGTCCCCGGATCCGGACCCGAGCACCACCGCACGCCCCACGACGGCGACGCACAGCCGTGGGGCCCGGGCGCCCAGCGCGCCACGGACGCCGAGCGTGCCGCGTGGGAGCAGGGGGCGACCTCGCTGTTCCCGCCCGGCAGGATCGCCGACCGGGTCTCCACCGTCCTGCTGCTCGTGGCGGGCGCGGTCCTCACCGCCGTCGCGGCCGTCGCGGCCGTCATCGCGGTCGCATCCGCGGCGACGTCCTGCGGCACGGGTGCGTCCTGCAGTGCGGGCGGGCTCGTCGGCGGTGCCGTCCTGGCTGTCGGCGGGGCCTTCGTGGTCGGCGTCGTGACGCTGGTGTTCGCGGTGCGGGCCTGGATCCGCCGTCGGACGTCGTGGTGGATCGCCGGGATCGGCTTCGTCCTGGCCGTCGCGGCCGTCACCTGGGGCACCGTGCTCTTCGTGCAGACCCTCGACGACCAGGGCGTCGGCCGGGGCGCCTCCGTCGCGACCGCGCAGCTGCCCACCACCTGACCGGTCCTCCCCTGGACGCCGGGCCGACCCCCGGGCGCATGCTGGGCGCATGAAGCAACGAGTCATCGGAGACACGTCCGTCAGCGCCATCGGACTCGGCGGCATGCCGATGTCCATCGAGGGGCGGCCGGACGAACGGCGCTCCGTCGCCACCATCCACGCCGCCCTCGAGGCCGGCGTCACCCTCATCGACACCGCCGACGCGTACCACCTGGCCGCGCACGACGAGGTCGGACACAACGAGGAGCTCATCGCGAAGGCCGTCCGGGAGTACTCGGGCGACACCTCCGCGGTCCTCATCGCGACCAAGGGCGGCCACCTCCGCCCCGAGGCCGGTGCGTGGGCGCAGAACGGCGACCCGGCGTACCTCAAGGAGGCGGCGAAGGCCTCCGCGAAGCGCCTCGGCGTCGACGCGATCGGCCTCTACCAGTTCCACCGCCCGGACCCGGCCGTGCCGTACGCGGACTCGGTCGGGGCACTCGCCGAGCTGCTCGACGAGGGCGTCATCCGGATGGCCGGCATCTCGAACGCCACCGCCGACCAGATCCGGGAGGCCAACGAGGTCCTCGGCGGTCGTCTCGCCTCGGTGCAGAACCGGTTCTCGCCGGTGTTCCGCTCGAGTGAGCCGGAACTCGAGCTCTGCGACGAGATGGGCATCGCGTTCCTGCCGTGGAGCCCCCTCGGTGGCATCGGCGGCGCGGCGGACCTCGGCACCACGGCCGAGGAGTTCGCCTTCCTCGCCCGGGAGCGCGACGTCACCCCGCAGGTCATCGCCCTGGCGTGGGAGCTCGCGAAGAGCGACGTCGTCGTCCCGATCCCGGGAGCGTCCCGCCCGCAGTCGATCCTCGACTCCGTCACGGCGGCGACCGTCAAGCTTCGGCCCGAAGAGGTCGACCGGCTCGACGCGTCACGACCGGACCAGGCGGAGTAGCCGGCCGACGGCACGACGCACCACGGGCCTCCCGGCCGGACAGCCGGGAGGCCCGTGGTGCGTTCAGCGACGCGGGTCGCGTCCGAGGACGCGCAGGTCGTGTGTCACGACGCGCAGGTCGTGTGTCAGGACGCGCAGGTCTTGTCGAAGTCGGTGCCGGCGGTCTGGACCGCAGTGGCGGACGACTGGAACGCGGACAGGTCGGCGGACTTCGGGTCCTTGGTGATCGCCTCGAGGCGGGTCACCATGTCGCCGTAGGCGCTCTGGAACGCCTCGGCCTTGCCCTTGACCTCGGTGTTCGTCACCGCGGCGACGCCGTCGTCGATGCTCGAGTCCAGCTCCTTGAGCTTCGCGACCGCGGCGGCCGGGTCGGACTGCAGCTTCGCGGCTTGGGACTGCAGGCCCTCGGCGGCGGAGCGGACCTTGCTCTCGAAGGCCTGGCAGGCGTCGGCCTTGGACTGCGTGCCGGACGCGCCGGCGGCCTCCGTCGGCGCGCTCGACGATCCGCTCGAGTTCGCACCCGTCGTCGCCCCCTGCGACGCCGAGCCCGTCCCGGTCGTGCTGCCGCCCGCGGAACAGCCGGTGAGCAGGACCGCGGCGAGTGCGGCGGTGGCGAAGACGGTGAGGTGCTTCGTGGACATGGGATCCCCCGTGAGTTCGCGACGTGTCCCTGATCGGACACGTTCGCGACCGACAGTACCGACGGCTGCCTCCGGGCGGCCGGGCGGGCCCGGCTTCGCGGTTCGACAGCCGCCGGCGGGCGCGTACGGTCGAGGGATGCGTGCCATCACCTTCTCCCAGCCCGGCGACGTCGACGTCCTGACCCTCGGCGACCTGCCCGACCCGGTCCCCGGCGACGGCGAGGTCCTCGTCGAGGTCGCCGCCGCCGGCGTGAACAACGCCGACCTGCAGCAGCGCCAGGGGAACTACCCGCCGCCGCCCGGGGCCTCGGACGTGCTCGGGCTCGAGGTGTCCGGCACCGTCCGTGCCCTCGGCACCGGCGTCACGGACTGGGCGGTCGGCGACCGGGTGTGTGCGCTGCTCAGCGGCGGCGGGTACGCCTCGCTCGCCGTGGTCCCGCAGGCGCAGCTGCTGCCGGTGCCGGACGACCTGGACCTGGTGGCGGCCGCCGGGCTGCCCGAGGCGGCCTGCACGGTGTACTCGAACATCGGGATGCTCGCCGGACTCCGACCGGGCCAGACCCTGCTCGTGCACGGCGGTACCGGTGGGATGGGGTCGCATGCGGTGCTCTGGGCGAAGGCACTCGGTGCGCGGGTGATCGCGACCTCGGGCGGCGAGCGGAAGGTCCGGGCCTCCCGGGAGCTCGGCGCGGACCTGGTGATCGACCACCGGGACGAGGACTTCGTCGAGCGCGCCCTCGCCTTCACGGACGGTGTCGGGGTGGACGTGGTCCTCGACGTCGTGGGCCCGTCGTACCTGCACCGGAACCTCGAGGTCCTCGCACCGAACGGACACCTGGCGATCATCGCCGCGGGTGCCAGGGCGGATGCGACCCTGCCGATCGGCCAGCTCATGCGGAAGCGGGCGACCGTGAGCGGGACGACGCTCCGGGCTCGTCCCGCTGCCGAGAAGGCCGAGATCGTCGCGGCCGTCCGGCGGCACGTCTGGCCGTTCGTCGAGGACGGACGGGTGCGTCCGGTGATCGACGCCGTGGTGCCGATCGCGGACGCAGCGGAGGCGCACCGCCGGCTCGCCTCCGGCGACGTCATCGGGAAACTGCTGCTGGCCATCTGAGGACATCACATGCGAGATGTCGCCAGGTCGCTGCTCCACGATGGGCGGGTCCGACCCCTCCCTGAAGGAGCACCATGTCCCCTCGCACCCTCCGCACCCGTCTCCTCGCATCGGCGCTCACCGCCGCCGCGGTGACCGGAGCCGTCCTCAGCGCCACGCCCGCATCGGCGTCCAACGCGATCATCCCGACCCCCTCCGTCCAGCTGGTCGACAACCGCCCGGTGGTCGAAGGGGTCATCGGGGAGTTCGTGTTCCAGGTCGACCAGCACGACTTCCCGGTCCGCGTGCACGCCGAACCGGGCGACCTGCGCATCACCGACGAGGACGGCACCGAGCTCTGCACGGTCAGCGCTGCCGACTTCGAGCGCGACGACTGCCAGGTCCGTGGCCTCGGCCCCGGCAACCACCAGATCACCGCGACCGTGACCAACCGATGGGGCACGGTGTCGTCGGCACCCGTGGCCCTGGAGTCCTACGCACCTCCGCTCCCCGCGCGCAGCGTCGAGCGGGAAGCGTCCGCACCGGTCGCCGTCAGCTCGATCCGCACCTCGCCCCTGATGGGTGGCTACGCCGCCATCACGCTCCGGACCACGCCGGGCGCCCACCCGACCAGCGTCGTCATCCGTGACGAACGGCGCGGGCTCGCCGGCGGTGTCGTCGACGGAGAGAAGACGTTCTTCGCCCGTGGGATCGGCTCCGGCACGACGGTCCTGACCGTGACGGTCGACAGCAAGACCGTGCTGCAGTTCCCCGTCACCGTCTGATCACTCCGTCCCTGGTGCGTCACGCGCTCAGGCAGCGTGCACGCGTGCCAGGAACGCGCGGAGAGCCGGGTGCTGCGGGTCGTCGAAGACCGCGGCGGGAGCGCCCTGCTCGACGACCTCGCCACGGTGCAGGAACACGATCCGGTCGGCGACGTTCCGCGCGAAGTGCATCTCGTGCGTGGTCATGAGGATCGTCGACCCCTGCTGCTTGAGCTCGGTCACCAGGTCGAGGACCTCGCCCACGAGCTGCGGGTCGAGTGCGCTCGTCACCTCGTCGAGCAGGAGCAGCTCCGGGTCCGACGCGATGGCGCGCACGATCGCGACGCGCTGCTGCTGCCCGCCGGAGAGCCGGTCCGGGAACGCCGCGGCGAAGTCTCCGAGTCCGATCCGGTCGAGCAGCCGGCGCGCGTTCGCCTCGGCCTCCGGACGGGAGGCGCGGTGCACCTTCCGCGAGGCCAGCGTCACGTTGTCCAGGACGCTCATGTGCGGGAACAGGTTGAACTGCTGGAAGACGACGCCGATCCGGGCGCGTGTGGCGTCCACGTCGACACGGGGGTCCGAGACGTCCTCGCCCTGCAACAGCACCTGACCGTCGTCGATCCCCTCGAGCAGGTTCACGGTCTTCAGCAGCGTCGACTTGCCAGAGCCGGAGGCCCCGATGACGCAGATGACCTCGTGGCGGTGCACGGCCAGGTCGATGCCACGCAGGACCTCCTGGTCGCCGAACGACTTGCGCAGGCCGCGCAGTTCGAGGACGGGAGCGGTCGTGTCGGTCACACCGCGCCTCCGATCTGTTCGCGCTGCTGCTGCTTCCGGGCGATCGCGTCGGTGACCCGGATCAGCGGCAGGCTGATGAGCACGAAGAGCAGGCCCGCCACCAGGTACGGCGTGAAGTTCGTCTGCTCCGCCTGGGCGATCTGGGCGCTGCGGACCGCGTCCACGGCGCCCAGGATCGAGACGAGCCCGACGTCCTTCTGCATGGAGACGAAGTCGTTCATGAGCGCCGGCGTGACCTTGCGGATCGCCTGCGGCAGCACGACCAACCGCAACGTCTGCGCGTGGGACAGGCCGAGCGACCGGGCGGCCAGGCGCTGGGACGGGTGCACGGCCTCCATCCCGGCCCGGAGCACCTCGGCGACGTACGACGAGTACGTCAGAACGATCGCGATCGTCCCCCAGAACTCGGGTGCCAGCCGCGGGAAGACACCGAGACCGGGCAGGCCGAAGCCGACCAGGTACAGCACGATGATGAGCGGAAGGCCGCGGAACAGGTCCGTGTAGCCGGTCGCCAGCATCCGCAGGGGGAAGAAGACCGGGTTGCGGAGGCCACGGACGACGGCGAGCAGGGTGCCGAGCACGGCGACGCCGATGCTGGCGGCGAACAGGATCCGGACGTTCAGCCAGAGGCCGAGCAGGATGTCCGGCAGCGTCTCCCAGGCGACCTGCGGGTCGAAGAACGACTGCTGGACGGCCGCCCACCCGGGGGTGTTGACGATGCCGATCCACGCCAGCACCACGACCACCAGGGTCGAGACGACGGAGACGGTGACGGACCGGCGTCCGCGCTGCCGACGGTAGAGCTGGCGTTCGCGTTCGACCTGGCTCGGTGCCGGCGTGACCAGCGGCGTGCCGGCCCCTGCGGGCGACGTCATGCCCGCGTCACTTCAGGACCGGGGTGTTCGTCTCGGAGGACAGCCACTTCGTCTGCAGGTCCTGCAGCGTGCCGTCGCCCTCGAGGGACTTGAGTGCCGCGTCGACCTTCGGCGTGAGCTTCGAGCCCTTCGGCAGGACGATGCCGAACTGGTCGCCGGTACCGTCGGCCGGGAACTGCGCCGACACCGTGCCGCCCTTCACCTGCGATGCGCTGATGTAGAAGGCCGTCGGCAGGTCCGTGACGATGGCGTCGATCTGGCCCGACTGCAGCGCGAGGACGGCGTCGTCGTTGGAGTTGAAGACCTGCGGGGTGACACCGAGCACGTCCTTGACGCTCTGGATGCTCGTCGAGCCGGCCGCGACGCCGATCGTGTCCTTCTTCAGTGCGGCGACGGTGGTGTCATCGGCGGCGGCGGACGCCTTCTTCGTCACGACCGCCTGCGTGGTCGTGTAGTACGCGGACGACATGTCCACGGCCTTCTTGCGCTTTGCGTTGATCGAGAACTGCTGCAGGTTGAGGTCCCAGTCCTTCGCACCCGGCGCGATGGCGCTGTCGAAGGTGCTGCGCTTCCAGACCACGTCGCCCTTGCCGTAGCCCATCTCCTTCGCGACGGCGTAGGCCAGGGCGGCCTCGAAGCCCTTGCCGGACTGCGGCTCGTCGTCCTCGACCCAGGGTGAGTACGCGGGCTGGCCGGTGGCGATCGTGAGCTTGCCGTCGGTCACGGTGCCGGCGGGGTTGTCACCACCACCGGACGAGCAGCCGGCGAGGGCGGTCGCGGCGACGAGGGCCGTGGCGAGGGCGATGGTCAGGCGGAGGGGTCGGGTCACGGTCTGGCCTTCGTCAGAGGGGAACAGGGCAGGTCGAAGTGTACTTCGATGTGGGATACCAGCGCGAAGCGGATGACGCGGCGCGACGACCGGTGCCGGCCGCGCGTCGGTGCCGGCCGCGCGTCGGTGCCGGCCGCGCGTCGGCTCAGACGGCGAGGGTGAAGTCCTCGAACGAGAACCCGGGCGACACCAGGCAGCTGAGGAGCACCTCGCCCTCGTGCGGGATCGTCCGCTGCCAGACACCGCCGCGGACGAACGCCTGCGCGTCGTTGACCCGGTCGCGACCGGCGTCCGGCCCGAGGGTGATCCGCGCGCCCGGCTCCGGCTGGTCGCCCGACCCGCCGAGTTCGAGCTCGACGGAGTCCGGTCCGTGCCACATCCAGATCTCGTCACTCGCGACCCGGTGCCAGGCCGAGGACTCCCCCGGCGGCAGCAGGAAGTGGATGAGCGTCGCGGCCGGACGCTCCCCCGCGGGCGTCTGCACGGTGGCCGGGGAGGTCCAGGTCCGGACGTACCAGCCGCCCTCGGGGTGCGGCTCCATGCCGAGTGCGCGGGCGCGGGACGGGACGTCGAGCCACTCGACGAGGTCGCCGGTGACGGTCCGGCGTGCGGCCATGCCGGGTCGGGGTGCGGTGTCGGTCATCGGGGCTCCTTGCTGGGGGTGACGGGAGGTGTGGTCGGGGGTGCCGCAATGGCGGTGCCGGGCACCGTCCGGGCTGCGTCGGCGGTCCGGACGACCCCGCGGATCACGGTCGCCGCAGCACGTCCACCGCCGTCCTCGACGAGTTCGGCGAGCGCGTCGGGCACGGTCCGCGAGTCGACGTCGAACACGGCGAGGTCGGCGCGGGCGCCCACGGCCAGGTGTCCGATGCGGTCGGGACCGACGGCGAGACCCATCGCGTGCGCCCCGCCGAGCGTCGCCGCGGCCAGCAGCCGTTCGTGCAGGTCGCGACCGGTGTAGCCCTGCGCGCGGGCGATCCGGTGCAGTGCGGTGACGTCGGCCATCGGGTCGAGGGACGGCGACGACGACAGGGAGTCGGTGCCGACGGCGATCGGGCTGCCCTCCCGCAGGTAGTCCGCGACGGGTGGCGGGTCGAGTCCGATGACGGCGTTCGACCGTGGGCAGAGCGCGACCGCGGTGCCGCGGGCTCGGAGCAGTGCCCGGTCGGCGGCGGTCATGTACACGCCGTGTGCGATGTGGCAGTCCGGGCCGAGGACGCCGAGCCGGTCGACGAACGACGTCGCGCTCGCGCCGAACCCGAGGGCGCGCATCGCCCGGAAGGACGGCACGTTCGCCAGGTGCCAGTCCGCGCCGTGGCCGACGCCGGCGACGCCCGCCAGCCCGGGGATCGGCTCGACGGCGGTGCGCTCCCCCTCGAACGCGGCTTCGCCGAGGTGCAGGTGCAGGCGCAGTCCCCGCTGCCGCACGATGTCGGGCAGCTCGAGCAGCGGTGCCACGTCGAGCGAGTACGGCGCGTGCGGTGAGAGCCCAGCGCCGGGGGTGGTCGGGATGCGGGCGAGTTCGTCGAGGACCTGGTCGCGTCCGTGCTGCTGCCAGGCGGCGTTCTCCCAGTCCATCACCTCCCAGTAGGCGATCCCACCGAGGCCGGCGTCCTGCAGTGCGGTCGCCGCGTCGAGGTCGGTGACGACGTCGGCGATGCTCGTCACCCCGGCCGCGATCGACTGCACGGCACCGGCGGCGGCTTCGGCCCGCCAGTCGTGCGGTTCGGCGTAGACGGTGTTGAACGCGGACGCCCAGTCCTCGAACCCGTCGTACTGGCCCTGCCCGACACTGGCCATGCCGGTGTACTGCAGGTGCGAGTGTGCGTTGACCAGACCGGGCAACAGCGCGCCACGCCACCGTCGCTCGGTGAACGGGGTGCCGTCGAGCTGGTCCACCACCCACGAGCGCTCGCCGACGTGCAGGATCCGCCCGTCGCGCACGGCCACGGCACCGTCGGCGATCGGCGGTGCGGTCATCGGCACGACGACCCGCGCCGAGTGCACGGTCGTCGCCGACCCGGTCGGCATCGGCGCGCTCACGCCGAGTCCCCGAACCGTCGCGTGCGGACGTCCGGTTCCCGGTCCGCGGGCTGCGCGGCCGGCCAGGTCGTGTCAGCCGAACGGCCGGGAGGCCCGACCACCGTCCCGAACGCGGCGAGCGCCGCGCGGGCGGTCACCGCGTCCACCTCGGGGTCGATCGGCACGACGGCACGCTCGAGCTCGTCCCCGCGCTCGACGAGCATCCGTACCGCCCCGAGCTGCGCCGCGAAGGACAGGTCCATGATCTCGATCGGGTTGCCCTCGGCCGCGGTGATGTTGATGCAGCCCCCGCCGTCGAGCAGGAGCACGTCGCGACCGTCCGGGACGCTCACGCGTTCGACCTTGCAGCCGATCGTCGTGCGGACCGCTCCGGCGGCGAGCGCGTCGTCGACGGCGACCTCCTGGTCCACCCCGCCGGCGACCGCGATCACCGCTCCGGCAGCGCAGGCCCGCAGGACGTCGAGGCTGATCGTGCCCGGCACCCCGGAGGCGCTCATCACCAGGTCGGCGGTGCGGACGGCCTCGGTGAGCGGGGCGACGGCGTACCCGGCGAACAGGGCCTGCAGCGCCCGGACCGGGTCGGGGTCCGCGACGGTGACCCGGAACCCGAGCGCGCGGAGCACCAGGGCGACCCCCTCGCCGACGTGCCCGAACCCGGCGACGACGGCCGAGCCTCCCGGGCCGCGCACCGCCGAGGGGTCGTCGAGGTCGTCGAGCAGGTCCAGCGCGGCGAACACGGTCGACTGCCCGGTGCCGTACCGGTTGTCGAAGAACGTCTTGGTGCGGGCGTCGTTCACCGCGACCACCGGGATCCCGAGCTGCCCACGCGCGGCCATGACCCGCAGGGGGCGGAGACCGCTCGTGGTCTCCTCGGCGGCCCCGAGCATCGTCGGCAGCAGGTCCGGGCGTTCCTGGTGCACGAGCCGGATGACGTGCGAGCCGTCGTCGATGAGGACGTGCGGCCGGGTGTCGAGCATCGCGAGCGCCAGGTCGCGTTGTTCCGGCACGGTCGCCGTGCTGCTGGCGTGCACCGGGATGCCCGTGCGGCGGAGCACGTCCGCGACGGCGTCGTCGGTCTCGTCCGCGTGGGCGTAGACGACGACCTCGGCGCCGGCGTCCTGCAGCAGCAGGGCGAGCACCGCGGTCTTCGGTTCCAGGAACAGGCTGACGCCGATGCGGGTGCCGCGGAGCAGGCTTCCCTGCCGGAGCTCGTCGGCGACCGCGCGGGAGACCGGCATCGAGCGGCGGGCCCAGCGGATGCGGGCCTGGGCGGCGGGGTCGTCCTCGGCGGAGCGGCCGGTGGAGACGAGGAACACGTCGTCGGACGTCGTCGGCACGCCGAGCACCCCGGGTCGCGCGAGCGTCGTCGGGCCGAACGCGTCCTCGTCGACGGCGGGGACGTGGCGGCCGGCGTCGACCAGGAGCAACGTGGACCCGCGCGGGCGGTCGGCGGTGGCCTGCTCGACCGCGAGGACGGACTCCTCCGGCGTACCGAGGCACCAGAGCTGGTCGACAGCGGCTGGATCGGCGGCCGGGTCATCGGCCGGCCGGGCGCCGAGTCCCGTGAGCAGGTCGTGGAGGACGGCCGCGTCTCGGGCGTCGCCGCCGACGATGCGGAAGCGCCGGGCGGCGATCAGCATGTTCGTCACCCGGGCGGTGTGCCGCACGGCGGCGGAGGCCCAGGCCAGCACGGCCGGGTCGACGCGGGCTGTCGGGTCGGCGCGCGGCATGCGCCCATCGTAGGGCGCTCCGGACCGCCGCAGCGGAGCGGGTGCGGCGGTGGCGACCCGGTCACCGGGAATACGGAAGGCGCGGCGGACGTAGTGACCGACATGACTGACGAGACGTTCGACAAGGTGACCATGTTCGGCGCGGACTGGTGCCGCGACTGCCGTCGTTCCAAGGCGCTGCTCGACCGCCTGGGCGTGGACTACGAGTACGTCGACGTCGAGGCCGACCTGTCGGCAGCGGACCGGGCCGAGGCGATCAGCGGCCGCAAGAACATCCCCGTCGTGGTGCTGCCGAACGGCAAGCACTTCGTCGAGCCGTCCGACGCCGAACTGCAGGGCGAGCTGGAGTCCTCGGGCGCGGTCTGAGCACCCTCCGCGGCTCCGTCCTGGCGGGTAGCGACCGTTCCTGATGACACGCTGAGTCGATCCGGTGTTCAATCGGGCTCCGGCCCTGAGCTCGGTGATCCGCCGCAGCCTCGGACCGGCCGCAGAACAAGGAGAACACCATGGGCGTACTCGGCCTCATCATCAGCCTCATCGTCATCGGCCTCATCGCCGGTGCCCTCGCCCGACTGATCATCCCCGGCAAGCAGAACATGTCGATCCTGATGACCATCGTCCTCGGGATCGTCGGCTCCTTCGTGGGTGGGCTGCTCGGCTTCCTCATCTTCCAGCACGACCCGACGGACGGCTTCTTCCAGCCGGCCGGCATCATCGGTTCGGTCATCGGTGCCGTCATCGTGCTGTTCCTCTACACGCGCTTCGCGGGTCGCGGCGCCCGCCGCTGACGCACGGAACGCCACGACGGGAGGCCCGGTACCAGCTGGTACCGGGCCTCCCGTCGTCTGTTCGCCAGCACGTCCCCCGTCGTCCGGACGCCGCGCAGCACGCGGCGCGTACCGTCCACGTCATGACTGACGAGAACGACACCCGTCGCCCGGAGCAGGACGCAGCGCGACTCGGGCTGGTCGTGGTCGGCGAGGCCTCGGCGCTGCAGTCCGGTGACGAGCAGGCGCTGGACGCGAGCGAGGCGAACATCCGCGACGCTGTCGACGAGCTGGTCGACGTGCCGCTCACCCCGCGCCAGGAAGAGGTCGTCGAGCGGCTCGCGCAGGCCGGCGGGACCCTGACGGCGGGCCTCAGCGGTGCGCTGGCGGCCCAGACCGGGCACCCGGTGGAGGACGTCCTCGAGGGCGCGGCCCGCAGCATCGTCTGGCAGGAGCGTCTCGCCAGCGAGGGCGCCCAGGGCCAGGACGGCAGCCGACCGGACGATGGGCGTCAGGACGCTGGGCACCCGGACTCCGACCGTGACCGTCGCGACGACCGCGACCAGGCCTGACCGTCCCGCCAGCCTGACCCACCGACAGACGGGAGGCTCCCCACCGGGCCGGTGGAGAGCCTCCCGTCTGTCGGTCAGCCGACGGTCACGCCGTCGCGTGCCACCACTCGTCGAACGGCGTCGCGGGCACCTGGCGCTTGTGCTCCGTCGCGCGGTAGCGGGCCTCGATCGCCTCGGCGACCTCGACCGGGACGTCGTGGCCCTGCAGGTAGGCGTCGAGCTCGGCGTAGGTGAGGCCGAGGTTCGCCTCGTCCGTCTGGCCGGGCAGGTCGTCGAGCAGGTCCGCGGTCGGCGCCTTCTCGTACAGCCGGGCCGGTGCGCCGAGGTGCTCGAGCAGCTGGCGCCCCTGGCTCTTCGTCAGGCCGGTCAGCGGGGTGAGGTCGACACCGCCGTCGCCGTACTTCGTGAAGAAGCCGGTCACCGCCTCGGCCGCGTGGTCCGTGCCGACGACCAGGTACCCGCGCTGCCCGGCCACGGCGTACTGCGCGACCATCCGCATCCGGGCCTTGACGTTGCCCTTGACGAAGTCGCTCAGCGGCACCCCGGCGTCCGCGGTGTCCTGGACGACCCCGTCGACCCCGTGCTCGATGTTGACGACGATGCCCGGGTCGGCGGCGATGAACTGCAGCGCGAGCTGCGCGTCGTCCTCGTCGGCCTGCACGCGGTACGGCATCCGCACGGTGGTGAACTCGGCCGCGTGGCCCTCGGCGCGGAGCGACTCGATCGCGAGCTGCGTGAGGCGACCGGCCAGGGTGGAGTCCTGCCCACCACTGACGGCGAGGACGTAGCCCTTCGCGCCGGTGGTCAGCAGGTAGTCGCGCAGGAAGCCCACGCGCCGGGCGACCTCCTGCTCGGGGTCGATGGTCGGCTGGACGTTGAGGTCCGCGGCGATGGCGGCTTGGAGTTCTCGCACTCCCCCAGTATCCGCCCGCACCACCGTCATGCGCACGGGTTCTCGGCACCTGTGCGTGAACGGGTCCCGTCGCTCCTGTCCACCTGGGACCGCGTCGTCCTCCGGGTGGGAGCATGATGCGTTCGCCACACGACTTCGGAGGGGACCGCGCCCGTGCTGCAGATCGACTACGCCACGACCGACGCGGAAGCCGCCTCGCGGTCGCTGGCCTCGCTCTACGACCAGCCGGACATCAGAGGCGTCGGACCCGGCTTCCGGTACGAGCAGCACGTCCGCGGCGACGGGGAGATGACGCTCGAGCGGTACCACTTCGGCGGTGACATCGAGACCACCGCCGACATCCCCGACGCGCTCGTGTCGGTCCAGGTCCACGGCGGTCGCTTCGCCACGCGCGAGCAGGGCGCGGTCCCGAACGGCTCGTTGCACGGCCTCGGTCCGATCGCGAACGGCACGACCGACGCCGACTTCAGCATCGTCACGCTGCCGGTGCCGGTGCTCCTGCGTGCGGGGTTGCAGCACGAGGGTGCCGAGCGCGGTCACCTCGTCGTCGACGGACGGGCTCCCCGACCAGAGCTCGCCGACTACTGGGCCGCGGTCATCGACCACGCCCACACCATCACCGCCGATCCGACGACCTTCCAGAACGACCTGGTGCGCGCCGAGACGTTCCGGCACCTCACGGCAGCCGCGTTCGCCGCCTTCCCGATCCACGTCGACGCGGACCGGGTCGTCCCCGACACCGCGACCGCCGGGGCCGTCGTCCGGCGGGCCACCCGGTACATGGACGACCACGTCGCCGAGCCGATCGGCGCGGCCGAGGTCGCCACCGCAGCCCGGGTGTCGCCGCGCGGACTGCAGGCCGCGTTCCAGCGCGACCTCGGCATCACGCCGATGGCCTACCTCCGGCGGGCCCGTCTGGCCGAGGCACACCGCGAACTGCTCGCCACCGACCCGACCTCCGGGGCCACCGTGTCCGCCGTCGCTCTGCGCTGGGGCTTCACCAACGCGACGCGGTTCGGTGCGGCCCACCGCGACGCGTACGGGCGGTCACCGCAGGAGACGCTGCGCGACGACTCCGGGAGGCGCGGGGCGCGCTGAGCATGCGCCTCCCGTCCGCCGCGTGCTGGCGTCGGTGCTGGTGCCGGGACGTGCTGGTGCCGGCACGTCACTGCTGCTGGACGGAGAAGACGTTGCCGGCCGGGTCCGTGAACCAGGCGATGTCCGGCCCCATGTCACGGGACCGACCGCGGAGGACCTGCCGCTCGTCCGCCCACTGCCCGCCGTCGGTCGGGTGGACGCCGAGAGCGGCCAGGTCGTCGAGCGCGGTGTCGATGTCGTCCACGACGAAGTTCAGCACCGTGAACGTCGCCGGAGTGTGGTCCGGCTTGCCGTACACCAGGACGGGCACGTCGGAGCCTGGCAGCAGGAGCTGCATCATCTGGCCGGCGACGAGGACACGGACGTCGATCCCGAGGACGCCGGCGTAGAAGGCCACGGCAGCGTCGACGTCGTCCACGCTGAATCCGCTGTAGGCGCTGGTGGGTTGGAACACGGGGGCCTCCTCGTCCGGGTGCAGCAAGTGTGCACCCGTGGGCCCGCCACGTCGACAGTGCCCCTGGAGGGACTCGAACCCCCAACCCTTTCCTGAGGACGGAACGGGACGAACCACCGGAAGTGCCCCTGGAGGGACTCGAACCCCCAACCCTTTCCTTAGGTCGCTGGGCTCCCGGGGATCCCCGGAACTACCCGTAAATCCGTGCTGACCAGGTGTTTTCTTCCAAACCTGTCGGAAGCCACCTCCCGGTCTTTCCCGCGAATTCCCGGTCGTTCCCGCCGTAAACGTTGACCAAAACGTTGACCTCGAAACCCTGTGCGCGATGAAGTCGCGGACGCGACCGGCTCCGTGAGTAGGACCACGCGGCTTCGCGCGCCGTAGCCCGCGGGTGCGTACCGTCCAGTACAGCTTCCCACGAAGCCTCCCGTCAGCAGAGGAAGCGCGAGCCCGGTGTGGGCTCGCGCTTCTCTTCCGCTTCTACGGCTCAGATCACCTCGTCGCGGTAGGCGGGCTGCCCGTAGCTCAGGCCCTCCCACCGCACCTCAACGGGCCATGAACCGCCCTTCGTGACGACCCCGCGCGTACCGCCGGCCACGAACGACCTGCTCATGCCGCCGTGATCCTTCGCCGCCACCACCACCGTGCCTGCCGAGATTGCCATCTCCTTGCTCCCTTCACCGGGGCCGCCATTCCGACCCGCACTCCCGTTATGCGCGGACGCCGACCGTCAGCGGTCGACGGTACGATTTCCGCCCCACTCGACCCGCCGACCGGAAGGCAGCCACCGTGATCCTCGACCCCCGCATCGCCGTCTCCGGCGACTGGCACGGCCGACTGGACTTAGCCCCGGCCGTCATCGACGCGGTCGCCGCAGCAGGGATTCGTACGCTCTTCCAGCTTGGCGACTTACAGATGCTTTTCCACGGGACCGCGCAGGAGCATGAGCGACTCCGGCAGCTATCCGCGCACCTTGAGCTTCGCGGCGTGCAGCTGTTCGTGGTGCCCGGCAACCACGACGGGTACACAGCAATCAACGGACTCCCCATCGACGATGAGGGCATCCATCGCTTCGATCCCCGCATCGGTTTCCTCCCCCGCGGCTGGCGAGCGCGGGCCGCCACGGGCATGACCGTGGCGGCGCTGGGAGGCGCGAACAGCATTGATGTCGGCACCAGGGGTCGGCAGCTCTTCGAAGATTCACTGCCGAATTGGTGGTCGGAGGAAAGCATCACCGCGACCGATCTAGCCGCCCTCGGCCACGACCCCGTCGACTTCCTCCTCGCCCACGACGCGCCAGCTTCCAGAGCGCTGGGTGGGATGCTTGAGCGAACGGATCACCTGTGGGATCCGGCTGGGCTTAAGTACAGCAAACAGGGCCAGCGGATGTTCCACCGGGGGTTCCTGCAGGTGAAGCCGCGGCTGGTCGTTTCGGGGCACTACCACCTGAACCTGGACGCAGTGGAGAGCTACGTCGGGGACGACGGTGCATCGTTCGAATCACGAAGCGTCATCCTCAACAAGCTGGGGTTGGGGCGAGCTAACGCGGTCGTAGACCTCGAGGAGCTGAGCGTCGAGCTGCTCGAAGAATGAGGATGCGGCGCCGGCAGAGCAAAGGAGGTCATCTCTGCCGACACCGCGGCATCTCCGGGCCGACGCCGGGTCAGGGTGGGCTGCGGCGGCCGGCGACCACGTCGGCCCAGAAATCCTCTGCCACGTGCGTCGTATGAAGCGAGCTGTGAAGCGAGCCTTCCGCGCATGCCCATGCGACCGCGTCGAGGGCCTGGGCGGGGGTGAGGATGGCACCCTTCTGGATACGGGCAACCCAGCCCGGCTGTACCAGGAGGCGCTGGATACGCGCGGAAGAGCCGGCCGGTTGCACACGCTGGTACCGGCTCCCGCGGGTGCCGTACGAAAACGTCACCTCGACGGCGAGCCGCCCCTCCGAGAGAGTAAGCAGCTGCACTGCAGCCAGCCGCTCCTTCTCACCAGGCTGGTACGCAACGATACCCGCGGCAGTGCCAGGCTCCGCTTGCGCCAGCACTGCAATGTGCTGCCCGAGCACCGCCCACTCGACGGTCGCGCCATGGTCGGTGACCAGCGTTGCGGTCGGCAGAAGCTCCCAGGTCATGTAGGAGGTATGCGCGGAAGCGACTCCCGCCTCAGACCGCCGCCTCCGCCATCCGCCATCCGCCATCCGCCATCCGCCATCCGCTAATACAAGGTGGCCCACGACATCCCCGGATCCCGCGCCACCTGCGCTGCCGACACCGCTGGCTTTGCGGGGGGGGGCGAGGTTAGGTCAGGCGTACGGCTCGGCGGCAACGATGGCTCCGGAGTCGTTGGTCTCGGTTCCGCTGAGGTGCGGCCACTGGCAATCGTCTTCTCCTGGGCGGTACTTCAATGCCGGGGCCACACTCGAAATCTTCACCAGTCCTGACACGTCGCCGTTGTGCCGAAGGACCTCGGTATGATCTAGGCAAACCCGGCTAAGCCGGGTCATATCGGTGCAGGAGGCCGTCCGTGAGGGAGCCCTGGCTGTCGGCTGACGACATCGCCGAGCATCTTGGCGCGACCAAGCACGACGGGGTGCGTTCCGGCCGCCCTGGCACGGTGGATGAAGAGTGAGCCGCGTGATGGCCCATCTTGGCTTCATGGCACGGCGCAGGAAAGGCACGACCCCATGAGGCTCAACCTCAAGTCCGTCGAGGAGCGTGTCAGACCACTCGGCGGACGCAGCCACTACGACCGCGAGTTCATCTTCGAGTTGCTGGCTGCCTACGGACGCTCGTCGAGCAACATCACGCGCCTGCGCAACGGCTCGCTCAACGTCGCCGACGATTCGTCGACCGAGGTTGCTCAGAAGAACGTCATCTACTTCAAGGAGACGACGGACGAGCTTCTCGCCGTGATAGATGAGCTCCGCGGCGCTCCGACCGTGGTTCGCTACAACACCCGCTTCGTCGTCGTCACTGACTACGAAGAGCTGCTAGCCGTCGACACGAAGACGAACGACTCGCTCGCCATCCCGATCTCGGACATCCACAAGCACTTCACGTTCTTCCTGCCCTGGGCAGGCATGGAGAAAGCGCAGTACGTTGCCGAGGCCCATGCTGACGTCAAGGCCGCTGAGCGCATGGCGAAGCTGTTCGACGAGCTGCTGGCGCTCAACCCCGAGCTCAACACCACGATGCTCGGGCGCCACGCCCTGAACGTCTTCTTCACACGGCTGCTCTTCTGCTTCTTTGCCGAGGACACCGGCATCTTCAAGGACGGGCAGTTCACCGGAGCCGTCGGCACGCTCACGCAGTCTGATGGCTCGGACGTCAGCCAGTTCCTGACCGATTTGTTCGCCGCACTGGACACGGCCGAACTCGCCGACAAGCCCACCCATCTGGCAGGCTTCCCCTACGTCAACGGGCGCCTGTTCACAGTCGAGGAACACCACGCCGTGCCGGCCTTCAACAAGAAGGCTCGTGACCTGCTGCTGGAGAGCGGTCGGCTGCTCTGGAACGAGATCAACCCCGACATCTTCGGCTCGATGTTCCAGGCGGTCGTCACGCCGGGCCAGCGCTCCGACCTTGGGCAGCACTACACGTCGGTTCCGAACATCCTCAAGACCATCGAGCCGTTGTTCGTCGACGGACTCAAAGAGCAGTTCGACGCTGCCTTCGACAGCCGGCCCAAGCTGGAAGCGCTGCTGCGGCGCGTCGCACAGATCAAGGTGTTCGACCCCGCCTGCGGCTCTGGCAACTTCCTCGTCATCGCCTACAAGGAACTGCGCAAGCTCGAGCACGCCATCCTGGAAAGGCTTCAGGTGCTTCAGGGCGACAAGTTCACCTTCAACCTGCTCGGCTCCCGGGTCAACGTCGAGCACTTCTACGGACTTGAAATTGACGACTTCGCGGTAGAGGTCGCGATCCTGTCGCTCTGGATCGCGAAGCACCAGATGAACGTCGAGTTCCGTGAGAAGTTCGGCATCGACCTGCCACTGATCCCGCTAAGGGAATCTGGGAGCGTCCATCAGGGCAACGCGATCACGCGAGACTGGAACGAGGTGTGCCCGAATACGGGTGCCGAAGAGATCTACGTGATTGGCAATCCGCCGTACCTCGGAAGCCGGAACCAGACGTTTGAGCACAAGCGCGATCTGCAAACGGTCACACCACGGTACAAGAGTCTCGACTACGTCAGCGCTTGGTTCATCAAGGGCGGCGAGTACATCCGGGGAACCAAGGCTGAGCTGGCGCTCGTCTCGACCAATTCCGTCACCCAGGGCGAACAGGTGGGGCTTCTCTGGCCGGACGTACTCTCGGACGATCTGGAGATCGGATACGCGTACACGTCGTTCAGGTGGACTAACCAGGCGAAGAATGCAGCCGGCGTTACGTGTGTTGTTGTCGGGGTTCGCAACAAGGGGGATGCGCCGAAGTTCATCTTCACCGACGATCTTCGGCACGAAGTTAGGCGCATCAATCCGTATTTGGCCGATGGCCCTGACATACGAATCGGACGTAGGAGCAAGCCCCTGAGTTCGGTGTTGCCGCGGCTCGGATATGGATCGATGCCGAACGATGGCGGAAATCTCATCCTTACTGATGGCCAACGAGACACGCTGCTGTCGCATTGGCCGGAGGCATCCCGCTTCGTCCGAGGGTTCAGTGGCTCCGACGAGTTCATCAAGGGTAAGAGCCGGTGGTGCCTCGTTATCAGCGACGACGATCTGAAGATCGCGCTCGGTATCGACGAGATCGCAGCACGGTTGGAGAAGGTTCGGGAGCACCGCGCCAAGAGCACCGAGAGGTCGACTCGCGCGCTTGCTGAGACCCCGCACCGTTTCTACTTCTTCGGCCATCAAGACACCAACTCCGTGGTGATCCCCTCGACATCCTCGGAGCGGCGCGAGTATATCCCGATTGGTTACCTCGACGGTCAAACCGTGGTCTCGAATCTCGCCAACGCCGCATACGGCGCTGCCCCGTGGCTGTTCGCGCTGGTCACCTCACGGATTCATATGGCATGGACTCGGGCGGTGTCGGGTCAGCTTGAGACCCGCCTCCGCTATTCCGCGACTATCGTCTATAACAACTTCCCGGTACCGCCGCTGTCCGCTGCGGCCAAGGAGCAGCTCACCGAGACTGCACTTCGTGTGCTTGACGTGCGCGAGTATCACTCCGAGAAGACGCTGGCGGAGTTGTACGACCCTGGCCTGATGCCCGATGACCTTCGCCTGGCGCACCAGGAGTTGGACGAGCTCGTGGACGCGGTCTATCGCAAGCACGGCTTCGACAGTGACGAAGAGCGCCTGTCTTATCTCTTCGGTATGTATGAACAGATGACCGCCGAGGAGAAGCGCAAGTGACCGAGATCAAGAAACCGACGAACATCGTCGATGTGACGTATGCGCAGACCGGCAACAGCGTCCACACCAACAAGCTTGGCATGCGCGAGATGCAGCAGCGCGTCTGGGAGCGGCGCGGTGCGCAGTACCTGCTCCTCAAGGCACCGCCGGCCTCGGGTAAATCCCGAGCTCTCATGTTCGTTGCACTCGACAAGCTCTACAACCAAGGTCGCAAGAAGGTCATCGTCGCCGTGCCCGAGCGCTCTATCGGAGGATCGTTCTCCACGACGAATTTGAGCCGGTTCGGTTTCTTCGCGGACTGGGAGATCAAGGAGAAAAACAACCTCTGCACGCCCGGCTCCTCGTCGGGCAAGGTGCAGCAGTTCATCGACTTCCTGGCAGGGCCGGACGTCACCCTCGTCTGCACCCACGCCACGCTGCGCTTCGCTTACGAGAAGCTGCCCGCCTCTGCGTTCGACGGTACGGTCCTCGCCATCGACGAGTTCCACCACGTCTCGGCGGATACTTCGAGCAACCGTCTCGGTGACCTACTCAAGGGCGTTATGGCCGGATCCGACGTGCACATCGTGGCGATGACTGGCTCGTACTTCCGGGGCGACTCGGTGCCGGTGCTGCTACCGGAGGACGAAGCGAAGTTCACGCCGGTCACGTTCAACTACTACGACCAGCTCAACGGCTACGAGCATCTCAAGTCGCTCGGCATCGGACATCACTTTTACCAAGGCCGCTACACCAGCGCGATCCATGAGATCCTCGACCTCGACAAGAAAACGATCATCCATATCCCGAACGTCAACAGCGGCGAGTCCACCAAAGACAAGATCGAGGAGGTCGGCTTCATCCTCGATGCCATTGGCGAGGTCATTGCGACCGAGACCGAGGAATCAAACGTCATGCGGATCCGCCGCCGCGACAACGGCGAGATCGTGCGTGTGGCGGATCTCGTCGACGACACCGACCAGATCGCCCGCGCCGAAACGCTGCACTACTTGACCTCGGTGGCCTCGAAGGAACGCGACGCGGTCGACGTCATCATCGCGCTCGGCATGGCGAAGGAGGGCTTCGACTGGCCTTTCGCGGAGCACGCCCTGACGGTCGGATATCGGGCGTCGCTGACCGAGGTCATCCAGATCATCGGGCGGGTCACACGCGACAGCCCCTGCAAGGAACACGCGCAGTTCACCAACCTCATCGCCCAGCCCGACGCGACCACCGATGAGGTGAAGCTGTCGGTCAACAACATGCTCAAGGCGATCACCGCCTCGCTGCTCATGGAGCAGGTGCTGGCGCCGAACTTCACCTTCAAGACCAAGACCGGCAATGACGATGCCCCGCAGCCAGGAGAGCTCCGCATCAAGGGGTTCAAAGAGCCGTCCACCGACCGTGTCAAGCAGATCGTCGCCACCGACCTCAACGACCTCAAGGCGACGATTCTGCAGGACGACACCTTCGTCAAAGCCGCGGCGGGCAACCTCGACGCCGAGGTGACCAACAAGGTGCTGATCCCGAAGATCATTCGGGAGCGCTATCCCGACCTCAACGAGACCCAGGTCGAGGAACTGCGCCAGCAGGTCGTCGTGGACTCCGTGATCAAGAACGGCGAGGCACGTGAGGTTGGCGGCAGCAAGAAGTTCATCTTGAACAATCGCTTCTTCGATGTTGACGACCTCGACATCAACCTGATCGACCGGGTGAATCCGTTCCAGCGCGCCTTCGAAGTGCTCTCGAAGTCGGTGACTCCGCAGGTGCTACGCATCATCCAGGACACGATCACCGCGACCCGCATCGAGATCAGCGAGGAGGAAGCGCTGCTGCTCTGGCCGAAGATCCAGCAGTTCGCGAAGGTCAATCGGCGGCAGCCGGACGTGCGCAGCGACGACCTCGTCGAAAAGCGTTACGCCGAAGCGCTGCTGTTCCTGCGCAAGAAGAAACGCGAGCACGACGCCCAGCAGAGGTTGCAGGAGTCGTGAGCGACAACGACTTCCAGAGCATCTTCGACTCGGACGAAGACGGTCTCCTCGACACCCCGGCGAAGGCCCCCAAGCTCACCAGTTCTGACCGGCTCGAGCGGTCGTTCTTAGAGATCATCGAGTTCTATCGTGAGCACCGTCGTATACCGCGTTCGGACACTAGTGAGATCGCGGAGCGCAAGCTTGGTGCGCGCCTCGACGGTATCCTGGCGAACGAGAACAAAATCGCCGCGCTGAATGACCTCGACGAGTTTGGGCTGCTCCACGAGCCGGAAGCGCCGGCTAGTCTTGACGATCTGCTCGGTGGTGACGACTTCGGCTTGCTCGATGACGACTCCGGACTGCTCGACACAAGTGACTTGCCCGCGCGCGCACGACGCATCGACCCGAACGAGGTGGCTCAGCGCGTCAAGAGCTCGGACTTCGGTGCCTTCGAGCCTTTGTTCCGTCAGAAACACGAAGAGCTCCGCGCTGGGCTATCGAAGCTGGTGAGCTTCGGCGCTGCAGGAGGGCAGCGAGCGATCAAAGAAGGCGGCTTCTTCGTGCTGTCGGGCGTGATGCTGTTCGTTGCAGAGATCACCGAGCCGAAGGCGGCGCCCGGTGTCCGAACCAGGTACAAGCCGCGCACCCGAACGGTCTTCGAGAACGGCACGGAGTCGAATCTCTACCGCCGCTCGCTCGCCGGGCAACTTTACGAGAACGGCGGTCTCGCCGTTGTCCCCGCAACGTTCGAAGAACTGTTGGCCGATGACGAGGCAACTGGATACATCTACGTCCTGCGCTCGCTCAGTGACGACCCGCAAATCCAAGAAGTTCCCGACCTGCACAAGATCGGCTTCTCGCGCGGCCCGGTCGAAAAGCGCATCGCTCATGCCCAGAGCGAGGCAACGTACTTGATGGCGCCGGTCGAGATCGTTGCCAGCTACCGCACCTACAACCTGAAGATCTCGGCGCTCGAACATCTACTGCACCGTGTATTCAGCGAGAAGCGTCTGCGTCTCAGTCAGGTCGGCAAGGATGGTCGTGTTTACGAGCCCTCTGAGTGGTACTCCGTGCCGCTCAAGATGGTCAACCAGGCCATCGACCTGATCACATCAGGCGATATCGTCGACTACGAGTACGACGCCGAGGCACGAGAACTCCGGCTGCGACCGTAACAACGGGGAGCTGCAGTAACTTCGCTGTCCACCCTGGATGCGATGAGTACCTCTCGCACAGCTCGACAAGAACCTGGAACTTCGCGTTCACTGCAGCCGCCGGCACCACCCCCGGCATCCTGACCGTTAGCAATGAGAACATGCTCGCCACCATCGTCACCGCGCCCCTCCGCTGAACGCTGACTTTTTAGCGGCCACGACGGCGTCGGTCCGCCCGTTTACCCGGCCACTGCCTGCGCCATCCTCCGATACAAGGTGGCCCTGCTCATCCCGAGATCCCGCGCCACTTGGGCTGCGGGCACCCCTGCTTCGATGAGCCTGACCGCGCTGGCAATCGCCGAATCCGTGTAGGCCCGTCGACGCCCGCCCAAGTCACCGCCGGCCGTGCGCCTCTTCGTGACCGAATCACGGATCCGCTCCCGCTTGATCTCCAGCTCCATCGTGGCGAGGGCGCTCATCACGGTGAAGACCATCGCCCCTATCGGCGTACTCGTTTCCACTTCCCCACCACCCAAGTTCAGTACCCGTAGACCCACCCCGCCGGCGCGGAGTTCCGCCGCGAGGGCGAGAAGATTCTGGGTTGAGCGGCCGAGGCGGTCCAAGGTTGTGACCAGGAGCGTGTCGCCATCCCGAAGAACCCGGCGGGCTTCGTCGAAGGCGGGGCGGGAGGCTTTCCCGCCGGAAACGCCGGAGTCGATGTAGAGGTCTGTAGGGAGGACGCCGGCGTCGAGAAGATCCCGCTCCTGCCGATCAGTGCTCTGCGATCCCGTACTCGTACTCGTACGGGCGTACCCGATCAACTTCGCGGTCATTTGCTGTTCTCCCTGTCTCGCATCCTGCTTCGCTTACACGAATATGCGCGGACCTTGCGAGACATAGATGCGAGACAGTGACTCGGGAGCACCCGCTTGGACTCACCACCACGCCTTCGAGACGTCCCGCAACCCACCAGTTGTGTGACAGCCCACCCGTCACCTACTTGACGGCGTCTCTCGGCGCATTGGGCAGGGCCAACCTGCCGGTAGTACGACACGCCGCGCAGCCTCCTCGTCGCACACCAAACGCGTATGTCACCGCGCCCACCCGCGACGATCAGTTCAGGTCCCGCAAGACAGATCGTCAATCGTCGAACATGCCCCCCCGAACTGGGAGGTGGGGGTGGTTCTGCCCGTTGACCAAGGCAACAGAAGCTGATGCTGAGTCAACTGTCAGTCGACGCTCGACGAACACTCCGCCGATCGGTAGGTCGCTCAGAGCAACGTTCTTCGAGCGCTCTCCCCGGGGATCCGCTTCATGAAGACCAGAATCGCCATAACCGCGCTCATTGCGAGCACGCTCACTTTGATCGCCCTGACCGGGTGCGCGCACCAACCGAAGACCGCCGACGAGGCCCTCTCGATCTACTTCCAGGACCTCGTCGACGGCAAGGCAGAGGCGGCGCAAGAGATTGTGCCACTGGCAGGGAAGACTCAGCTCGACGACGCGATCTACTCGAAGGCATCGAACCGCATCTCGGAGTTCGTCATCGGCAAGCCGCGGGAGGACTCCAGCGAACCGGGGACTGCCGTCACCAAGGCAACCTTTACAGTGAATGGTGAACGGGACACGGCTGAGTTCACGTCACACAAGACTTCAGACGGGTTCGAATTCGAACCGGCCGAATGGGACAAACTGAACCTCAAGCACCCGTTCGCCAAGGACGTCAAGGTCAACGGGGTGTCGGTGAAGGCACAGGATATGTCGGTCTTCCCGGGCAAGTACAAGGTCACGGCGTCGTCGAAGAACAGGTTCGTCGTGGTTGAGGGTCACGACTTCGATACCTCGAAGTCGTCGGGACCCGCGCTGACCGCGACCGTGGTGAAGGCGGAGCGCGACAAGATCGTGAAGCAGCTCGACTCGGATATCCACGTGTGCATGGACGCGCCCATCGCAGAGCGTGCGCTCGCATGCCCTAACTGGGTACAGCACGACATGACGGCCGACGACAGCAAGGCCACGAACGTCCAGTGGACGATGGTCAAGTACCCGACTTACGAGAAGTCGATGACGGTGCGCGACGACGGCTATGTGTCGGATCCGACCATCGGCGGACGGATGCAACTGACCTTCGACTGGTCCAACCCGTGGAGCGGCGACCACTCGGAAAAGTTCGACAGCGATGTCGAATACCAGGACGGCTTGATCGACGGACTTCAGGACACCATGCAGGTGAGTTTTGCTGTCACCGAAAGCGGCGCCGAAATCGTCTACCCGAAGACGGTCAAAGCCCGCTTCCCCCACTCCGTTGATTCGGGCACGTGGGCGCAGACGGTCGACAGCGAGCTGTTCTAACCCGCCTTCGTGGCGGCTCAGTCGGCTCTCTTCAGAGGCGGGTGCGGGGCAGCACCACGATGCGCTCGCCGGCGACAGGTGCCGCCTTGAGCCTGGCAAGCCAAAGTGTCTTCGCGTTCGGACCGCTGGCGAGCGGTGAAGCACCATACAGGGCACGGACAACCTCGTGGAAGAGGCCGTCCTTCGAGGTCAGCGTCTGGTCGTAGAAGAAGCGTCGATTAGCAAGGTCGCCGTCGTCGTCAGGCGCGCTCTCGGCGACGAGTAGCAGGCAGACGCGGTCTGGCTGCCAACGTGCTCGGCGCTCGGCGTACCAGTGTTCATCGGACATATGGGATCAGTCGGAGGAACTCGCCTGCGAATCCTTTTCGTCCGCATCCGGAGTATCGACGGAGGGATTCTCGGCGAGTTGCTTAGCCACGCTGCGTTCGCGGAGCTTGCCGACAGCCCATTTTCCGCCCACGACTAGGCCAGTAGCACCCAAGGTGATCAGGGCGCCGACCGCGCCTCCCTGCTTCGCGCCGTCGCCAAAGCCCTTGTGGTACCCGTGTCCCCATGCCGGATTGCCCATATGCGTCTCCTCTGTCAGTCTGATCTTGGCATGGAGAGACCGCTCAGCACGGCATCGTCGCCGCCCGCCGGAACTCCGATAAGGCCGTCGGGAAGCAGAAACTCTGGGCCGTGACCGAGTCGCTTCGCACCGGCGTTCCCGTTCCGCCGGTCAACTACGGTGCCGCGGCCGCGCCCTGGACCAGCGCACCACCGAGGTCTTCGTCTGCTCCGACCACCCCTGCTCCTCATAACGGCCCCGAGTGACGATCGACGGCCGAAAACCCAAAGCACGGCACCGACCGAAATGCTTACGAGCTACGCCGCCTCTTCTTCTTGGCTCCGGGTCGCGGTGTCGCTCCCACGAAGCCGGATGAAAGAGCCGAGGGCAGCTGGGCCGGTGGTGGCCCTCTCGAGCACGTCCGCGAAGGTGGGTCCGTACGCGACCAGCACCTGGCCGAACGCCGGTGATTCGCCGCGGCGGCCGGTGGCGTCGATGAAACGCAGGCGGGAGCGGATGAAGACCACCGCGTCGGCGTGAGTCATCACGGTGCTGTGCCACCACCGCGTATCCGTCCGCGCGGGCAGAAGAGCGAGCACCTCACCGCCCGCGGCTGCATGCGACGTAGCCCGGTGAGTGAATCTTGGGAGGAGTGGGCCGTAGGGCGGGTTCATCCAGCACTTCGTGCGAGAGCCCCAGGGCGTCGCCGGCTCCAGTGCGTCGAGGTCCTTCGTGATGAATCGGCTGGCCGGCACGGCGATGTGCGGGCTGGTGACGATGCCGTCGACGCCAGGCGCGGCGACATCAACATCGAAGTGGATGGGCACTCCGTCGTCGTCGGTGAGTGCCGCGAAAAGCTCCGGGGGCGTGTACCACTCCACCGCACCTGAGGCTGTATCGCCGGAGCGCACCCCGGTGCTCGGCCGCAGCGGCGCTACGGAGCTAAGCCTCCGGTTCACGAAGTCACGTACCGTGTTCGGCGACGTGCCCGCCGGCAGCCCATACTCCGCAATCAGCCGGCGCCGGATCTCCGGCGGGCTGCGCACGCCCGTCTGCAGAAGATGCAGCACCGCTTGCTCGAAGGGTGCCATCACCGGGGCGGCCCTCTTGCCGACCGTGGACGCCCGGGCCGCCGGCCCGGTGAGCAGCGCCGAGACCGTCCGCCGGTTCACCCCGAAGCGCTCAGCAAGCGCCCGCTGCGAGTGGCCCTTTCGCTGAAGGCGCCGCAGCTCAGCGGCAAGCGCAGCACGGCGGGCAGCGGATTCGGCGGAAGGGCGTGTCACCCAGAAATCGTCTCAGCACTCCCCAGTCACCCACCCGTCGACACTCCGTGGTGCAGATTCAGGGCGTCGGCGCTCCTTTCTCCGCACGTCCCGAAAGTGCACCGCCGCGGCCATCTTGATGCAGAATCCCTACCCGAATCATTTCCGCATCCTGCATCACCCGAAGTACACCGGTGGGGTAGCCCGCGACGGCCATCGTGCCTTCGGGAAGGCGACACCCAACCCCTAGCATCTGCCGGGTCACATACAACGGCGGCCAGTCCGCACTCCACGGCTCCGGCACCGCCGCCTCCAACAGGGCGTCCTTCCGTGCACGCAGCGCCCGCACCGAGTCTCCGGGAAGCGCTCCGGCGGCTTCACCGGGGATTTTGAGACCGCGACTACGGGCCCAGGCCGTCCAGGCGCTCCGCTGCGCACGCATCGCCGCACGCGCCACCGCGTAGGCGGGAATCCGGCGCGGTGTCCACTCGGATGTCGCCTCCAAGCACAGGATGCCGACGACCAGCGCGACGGGAGACTCCGCTGTGATGAGGCGCCCGTCGCCGCGGAGCTCGTGAGCCCAGAGAAGTGCGCGTGTCATAGAAGCGGTATGCGCGGAGGCGAGACGAGCGAGTGGCGAAGGGTGGGGGTGCCGAGCGGCCGGGGATGCCATCCTTCACACCTCGTATGTGCACGGGCACGAAGCGGCCCCCGCCGCGGAGTGGAAGCAACGCAGGCAAGGGCCGATTCTGGAGAGCGCCGCCATCTGTAGGAGGTCCGGCGACGCGGGTCTTACTTCCTCCAGTGGGTGCCGAGGACCTCGGCCTCACCGGTGATGATCACGGAGCCGAGCGTGCACGGCATCTGCTCAGCCAGCACCTGACGTGCCGACTCGGCTTGCGCGAAGGGTACGTGGAGGATGAGCTCGTCGTGCACGCCGAGGAAGAGTGCCTCGGGGCCGATGGCATCAGCTACTCGCAAGACTCCTCCTTCAAAGATGTCTGCGGCGCTCCCCTGGATCATCCAGTTCAGTGACTTGTACAGCTCACCCCGGCCTAGCGCCGGAAGCGGTCGACCGCCGAGCGTCGTCATGAACTCAGATGCGGCGAAGCGGTCCTGCAGCTCAACCCGGTACTCCCGCAACCGGTTGTACCGAGTCCAGACCACGTCAATGAGCGAAGCGGCATCCTTCTCCGACATGCAGAGATCCGCTGCAGTGCTCGAGGGGCCGCGCCCGTACAGGCAGGCCAGGAAAGCCACTTTCGCCTGCGACCGATTGACGGGAGCCCCGCCGAAGGTCCATCCGGCAGCCGCCGCTGTGTACACGTCACCACTCGCCACATCCGCGGCGAGCCGCGCATCGCCGGACATCGCGGCAGCGACCGTTGGCTCCACCTGGTGGTAATCCAAGCTCACGAGCACGTAACCCGGATCCGCCATCAGCATGCCTCGAAGCGCCCGGCCGAGATTCTGCAACGCGGGGCGCCGCGCGAGCGCGCGGCCGGTCTTCGTGTGCCGGACAATCATCTGCGGGTACACCCGGTCCCCTTGCCTTAGCCGGTCAAGCTCAAGAAGCTTCCCCCGGGTGCGGCCCAGCTCACGGGCGGCTAGCAACGCACCGTAGGAGACACGGGCGCGGGTTGTATCTTCCACCTGAGCCTGCGCGACGGCGTTCTGCTCCAGCGAGGGATGACCTGTTGCATCCCGAACGGTGACGCCATTGGCTGCCAACCACGCATGCGCCGCAGCGACGCCCGCATCCGACGCAGCCATCAGATCAACGCCGTTCTCCACCCGAAGCCGGCGCACCTCCTCCTCGACGACCGTCCGCTCACGCAGCAGACGGTCCACATCGAGACGGATGCCGCGAGCCTGTACCTGACGCCACGCGTGATCCTGCCGAACAGAGCGCATCGCTGCCGCACGGGAAGCCGAAGTGCTCTCCGCCGCCAAACCGGCCACGGCACGAGCACACGCAACTGCGGCCCGTGCAGCACCACGAGGCTCATCCGAGTATGTGACGCCTGGCCGGGGCAGCATCCAGCCCTCAGCCCCCGGCCGAAGCACCGCGTAGGCGGTTGAGACATCTCGCAGCCAGGTGAGCGTCGACAGTGCCACGCCGAAACGACGGTGCAGTGCTGTGGCCGCAGCTGATCCGCGAACGGCCCACACCTTCGATTCTTCGGGGCCCAGGCTCCGGAGGGCGGTCAGGGCCCTCCGGACGGTCGCGTCATCTTGTAGTGGCACGGTCCACGAGGACCCCGTCGCGTCGCCAACCGCGAGCTGAGTTTCAGTGACCGCGACACCCAACCCACGATGCGATGACTGCAGCCACTGCTCGAACTTAGGCATGCCCTCGTACGTGAGCCGGGTCATCAGGCTGCCGCAGCTTCAGGTTCGGCGGCACGGCCCGGGATACGACGCTCACCCTCGACGCTCGCGGTGATGAAGTAAAAGTTCGACCTCTTCGACGACGCTGCCTTCTGCACAGCCTGCAGCACATACCGGGTACCGCGGTACGGGATGCCAGTACCGAGGACTGCCTTCATCGCCTTACCCCACGCGGTGGCCTGAGCGGTTTCCGGCAACATCGGGCTGATCAGCGCCAGCGAAGACGGAAGATCGGGACGCTGCTGCCCCTGAAGAGGGCTCTTTGCGTCCTGGCGGATGTCGGCGGCCGTACGGCGGGCTTCGCCCCGACGATCCCACAGGTACTCGAGGAGCGGGCCCCACTCTTCGCCGAGCTCGTCGTCCTCATCGACTTTCTCGAAGAAGCCGTCCATAGCAGCTTCATGGACAGGGACACCGGCTTCGTTCGTGACATGGGTGAGCGCGCCGAGAACCGTAGCGGCCCAGTTGTGCGAGAAACCATAACCGGGGGTCTCGACTGGGTTCTGCAGTCCGTAGAGGAGGACGGTGTGTGCCGCGGCAACCAGCATCGGTCGGTTCTCTGCGATGTACTTCGGCAAGGAGGGGTGGCGGTACCCGGTGCGCGCGATCGGTGAACTCGTGCCGAAGGAGCCGAGCCGGACCTCAATGACGCGGCGGTTGTAGTCGCCGCCGAGCTCGACGTTGTTTCCAGCCATGGTGGCGATGACGCCAGTCTGCTTGACGGCGTCGTTCGAGCCGAGCTTGCGGCGCTCCTGCTCTCCGTCGATGGCGGTCGGCAGCTCGGTCACGATGAGACCGGAGAGCTTTGCTCCTCGCGGGACCTCGTCGCAGTGGAGGAAGCGGCCGCCCGCCATCAGGAGCGCGACGAGCCTCTTCTCGGTCTCGTCGTCGTTGAAGCCACCCACCCGGAAGGAGGTGGCCGCCGGTGTACCCGTGGCAAGCAGCCGGCCGATCAGCAGTAGGTAGCTCTTACCCGCACCGCGGTCGGCTGCGTTCGCGAGAAAAAGGGGTGAGCCGTTCAGCAGCGGTCGGCCCACGCACGTCAGTAGGTACACCATCGCGCGGGCGCGGTCGCCCGGGGTCGCGAAGTTGAAATCCCAGAGGAGCTCGTCGTCAAGCATCTCGAAAGCGGCCTGCGCTTCAGCGAGAGTCGGCTTCTCCGGCACGGCGTATTCACGGGCCCAGCGGGTGCGGTCTCGGTGCGGAAGCGTGACGAACGCTTTCGAGGCCATGTCGTAGCCCGGCTTAGAGACCACCCGGCCCTCGCGGGTGAGCACCGGCTCACGGCCGACGTAGTGAAGTGGCGGGAGCGCCCCGTGTCCCTTCAGCGTTTCGAAGACACCCTGCACGACAGTCGGCGGCAGCTGGTGTGAGGGGCGGAAGCCTGGGGTACCGTCCTTACTGGTGAAGCTGGTGCCAAGCTGCGCTGCTGCGATCATGAGGCGAGAGGCTGACTGCGAATCCCAATAACGGACGCGGCCGCCGGCGTCGATGTACACCGGGCCCGCAGGTTCTCCCTCCAGCACGTACGAAAAGGCGAGCGGGCGGGAGCGGTCTGATGCGCTTCGCGCGGCGCGAACCTCGGTCACGAAGTCCGAAATCACCTTGGTGGTCTCCTGCTGGACTTCGATCTCGGCGCGGGCGCCGTGCCGGGTAAAGACCTCGGCGGTGACCGCGACGTGGCCCTCGTCGACGAGGTACTGCGCGAGGTATTCGGGTGAGGTGATGTCGGCGCGCGGTGGGCACTCAAGGCAGAGGTCGAAGGCCCGTGCAACGGCACCGTTACCAACGTCGAAACCATGGGCAAAAGCTCGTGCTTCTTCCAGCAGCTCGCCGTGCTCGGCCTCGCGGAAGAAGAGCCGGCCGGCTTCGCCTTCGCCGGATTCCACCCAGCCGGCGACGGTCAAGAACCGAGTCATGTCCTCTGTCGTCGCCCCACGGTTGTAGCGGTCCCGGACGTTGTTCGTCTGCTCGTCATGGGCCCGGATGTCGTACACCGACCGGGCGGTTCGCGGGTCGCGTGCGTCCGAGAGGTTGTCGAGCAGAACGCCGAGACCGGCCAACTCGCCATGCGTCACCGGCGTCAGTACGCCAACTTCGCCGCTCGCCAGCCGGTGTGTGCCGGTCTCGGTAATGGTTGGTGCGATAGTCGTGCTCCCGCCCACGGCGATGTCCGCGATGACGGTGCCGTCTTGCAGAGTGCGGCGGGTCGCGAGGCTGCTCAGTACCGCCCTGTACTCCCGGTCGTTCCGGGCTGTGACCCCGAGGAGGCGGAGACGGCGGCCATCCGGGAGGTCTTCGCACCAGCCGGCATCAACCAGCGTCATCAGTCGGCTCAGGCTTGCGCGGGCAACCGCGTCGCTCAGAGCCTCCCCGTTGGCGCGGTTAACGTCTGCGGCCCGGAGCGCCACCGGGTAGACGAAGCTCTCGTCTGTACGGGCGACACGCCCCTGGATGCCGAGGCGCAGGCCCACCTGGGTTTCGGCCGTCACCTCCGGCAGGGCGTCCGTTGGCGCAACGGTCGCTCCGTCAACGGAGACAGTTAGACCGTGCTCGCGCAAGCACTCCATCGCGCGCTTCACGCGGAGGGCGTCCAGCGACTCCGAGGCAATGGTGTTTCCGCTGTTCATCTCTCGCTTCCACTCTCGGGTCGCGGTGAGTTCCTACACTCAGTGGGCCGCGTGCCCGTTCGAAGGGAGCTATGCGGCGAGAAGCAGATCAGCCGGAGGTGGTCCTGCCGGATCGTCTTCGGCACGCACGTAAGGCGGGAGTGAGGGTCGGCTAGCGGTCGGGGTTGAGCTGCCCTTTCGCTCGGGCGGGGGGGGGTAGGGGGGGGTCAGGGGGATCCTTTTCAGCCGTGCTGGGTGAGGAAAACGGAGTCTGCGCTCTCCTCACACTGGGAGCGACCGGAACACATCCCTCTTTGCCCCCTCCCACCTCCCCCCTCCCATGGCTAGCTTTGCGGTCGAATTCGCACGCGGCCCGAGCGAGACTCCGGGTCAGACCCTGATCTGAACTCACGCGCTCGCACGAGCTCCCGACTCCGCATCGCTCCTGCGGGCGCCTGCTGCGTGCCGGCTGGGCGTGGGGCTTCGCGCACACCCCGCCTCCACGGCGTACAGGGCAGGCTGCGGCAGCGACCCGCTCTGGGGTCTTCCGTGGCTTGACCTTCGCTGTGGCAGACGCTTCCGCCCGCCCAGCGCCAAGACCGCCTGCCCGCTCACCCCGCGTCGCAGTTCCTTGGCATCGGGGACGCGCAGAATCGGGGTAGGCCACCTTCGCCGCACACCCGGTCGCCATCTTCGAATGGTCAGAGCTCGGCTGCCGGTACTGGTGCTGTTGATGCATGACAGGGGTTTGCGCGGACCCTGCTTGACGTTTGTGCGGCGCGTCAGGTTGAGGGTGCGGACTTCGCGTCCATGTCCTTCAACCACTTGTCGGTGGGGGCCCACCCGCCGGTGCGGCTCATTGCGTACCGAAGGAGCACTTCGCGGCGCTCAGACGGCTTCCACTTCGACCGTTGCCACTCAGCCAGTTCTTGGAGATCCGCGATGAACACCTTCGCGCTGTTGTCGAGGAGCGCGTACGCGGACCGCCACTCCTCGGCGACCCGTTGCGGCGCCCACCGCAGTGCGTACTCGGCGCCGACGTCATTCTTGGGTCCCATGCGCCCGTGGATGAAAGCTTCGACAACCGCCTTCCTCGACATCGGCTTCGCCGCGCGGACGCCGGCGTCGTCGATGGCGGCCTGGATGAGCTGCTGCGCCCGCGCCAGCCGCTCCCGCCGTTCCCGGTCGCGTTTCTCGTCGGCGTCTTCCTGCCACTCCTCGAGCTCGGCAGTGATTTCCTGCGACCAGTCCACGGCGGCCCACCAAGCGTAGGAGACACCAGCGCCGATGAATTGCAGGTCCATCCCCTCAAGGTCACCATCGTGACTGGCAGCGTTGTTCCGGATGCCAGCGGGCACCCCTTCGGCGTCGCCGAGGAACTCCGCCAGGTCGAACATCCGCTCCCGCAGGGTGACGAACGCCGCGCCGACGTGGGCCGCGATGTCGAGCGCATCGTCGAGGCTGACCTCAGGAGCTGCGAACAACACGTCGGCGTTCTTCACCACCATCGCCGGTAGCATCCGAAGGTTCCGTCCGGCCGCTTCCAAAGGAGCCCGCTCGAGCATTGCCCGGAGTTCCGCAGGGGTGACGCTCGAGGAGTCGTCGTCGGTCATGATTCGACCGTAGCGGCTGCGACGGCGAGCGCGGACGCCTACCGGGTCACGGTCTCCATCGGCTTCGGGTGAGAGAGGCACTGGTCGGCGTTATAGTCCTCGACCTGCGACTGCACGCATCGACCGGCCGTTCATCGCTGCCCGAACGTTGAGCACCATCCGACGGGCCTTTTCTGCAGGACGGTCCTCCGACGGCTCCTCCGGCCACGGCGCCGGGCACAGTTCCACCGGCAGCAGACGAGCAGGACGACCCATCAGGAGCCCGCGATGAGGTTCTCGGCGTACTCGACGAGGGCCGTTGCGGAGATGCCGGCGTTGTGGATGTCGGCCGCGGTCACTGGCCGGTGGCCGTAAGCGGTGCCCGACTTCATGTTGACGAGCGTTCCGAGGTGCTTCGCGGTCGAACGGTCAGTCGCCGCCTGCAGGACAGCGACCGCATCGTCGTGGGATGCACCGCTGCTGTATCTGCCGGTCTTCTTGATGCAGATGGCGTCCGACGCTGCGATGCCCGCGTCAACGCACAGGTCGACGTACGCCGCGGCATGCTCGGATGTCGGGGCGAGGACTCCACCCTCCTTGCCGAGCTCGAACAACGCCTCGGCGGACGTGAGGAAGTCGCGCGCCTTCGTCAGTCGGCCGCGCATGACGTCGTCGCCTCCAGGCTTGATGTTCGGGAGATTCGGTGGTGGCGTCATCGGCGTGCCTCTCTCAGGTGGTTCTTCAGCCAGCGTCGGTCCTCGGTGAGCGCGACGCCTTCTTCGGCGATGGTGTGTAGCAGCTCGTCGGAAGAGGTGATGTCCTCGGTGCTGAAGAAGATGGGGTTCACCGGGTTGCCGGTCCACAGTCGTGCAGCGATGGCGAGGTCGTGTACCCCGTCTTCGACCTCGTCGCGGCGTTCGGCGTCGGCGATGAAGATCAGGTCGATGTCGCTGTCCGGCCGCATCTCACCGCGCGCCGCGGAACCGAACACCGCTGCGTAGCGGAGCGGCATCTGGGCGCAGGCGTCTCGGAGCCGGTCGAGAAGGACCGTGCGAGCCTGACTGATAGCAAGGATCTGCGGTGCCAGCAGGTGGTCGTGGTTCAGCTGGAACGTCTTCACTCCGCCGATGTCGTCGAACAGGACGATGCCCTGCTGGACCAGCCGTTCGAGGACGCGGAGGACGCCCGTGCGTGACCGAGAGACGCGTTGCGTGATGAAGGAGAGCGTGAAGGGGCGGCCACGGGGCACGTGCGCGAGAACGGCGAGCACCTCACCGTCCACGGTGGGTGTCACGGCCGCGAACGGGCTTTGGAGCTGCATGCCCCCTCCTTTCGGGTACCAGTATATTGCCAGAGGCAGCAGAATAGAGTCACCTCCGCCAAGATTTCGTCATTCGTCGAACTGCTACTCCCCGTCCTGCTTGCTGAGCACGCGGAGGGTGACGACGCCGGTATCGTGGTCGTACGTTCATCCGGCGTACTTCGCGTACCGGACGCTCACCGGGCAGTGCGGAGCCGACTCCGGGTGGGTCAGCCGGTAGTGCTCCTCGGCTGTCCCGTCGTCCTCGCGACTCCGCCGGAAGGCACCCATTACTTCACCAGCGGCGGGACGCCGAGATCAGCGGTGTTGATGGGCGTCTCGGTGTTCGGATAGATGATGACCGTCTCAGCGAAGGGGCGTCCGTTCGTCCACAGGTCGGCGACCATCGCCTTCTGCTCCTCGTTGACCTGCAGGTCGGTGCTCGCGTCGAGAGCGAACACGGTGAGGGTGTTCACCTCGTCACGGAGCCCAGTCTGCTCCGCCCGCATCCGGTCGTGCGCGCCGACGAGCGCCTGATGCGCCGGCGACGCCGACCGGCCGGGTCACACCGCGCAGGTGGTCGAACCAGTCGAGCTGATCGCCGACATCCGCGAGGAGGAACGGCGACACCAGCAGCGACCGCTGCATCGCCAGCTGCTCCAACATCATCGGCTGCGAGTCGGGGAAGCGCTGCACCGACCACGGGCCGGGAAGCAGGGGAACAGGGGAGCAGGGACAGACGAAGACGGGGACATGGCGGGCTCCTCAGCAGGGTGGCGGTCTGCTGCTCTATGCGCGGTCAGCGGAACTCGATGACATTCGGGTCCGGCTCCAGCTCTCGCGGCACCTGCCCCTCGCACTCGCACGCCCAGTCGCGGTTCCCCACCAGGCCGAGCCGACGAAGCACACAGGCCGGAGCATGTTCCGCCCGAGCAAGCATCGCGTCAAAGGAGCGAGACAACGAGACCTGTGGTCGCACTTGTCATGCTGGCTCCCATGCGCACGGTGAGCGACAAGCAGCCCCCACCCCGGCTCAGTCGCCGAGGTGCTCGGCGAGCGCCTGCCGCAGTTCTCGTCCGTCGATGAGTTCGATGCCGAGCTGCCGGGCCGTGGCGACCGCTTCCCGGGTAAACGTCCCCGTAGTCACCACGATGCCGCGCTGTGCCCGGTGCAGCGGCAGGACGCCGTTGAGTTCCCGGACCGTCGTCACGCCGACACTGCCGGCGTACCGTTTGGCCTGCACGACAACGCGGCCGCGGTGGAACGGACGGTGGTCCTCGGCGATGACGTCCACACCGTCGTCCTTGCTGTACGGCGTCTCCTTGGCAGTGAGACCCATCGCCTCGAGCAGTCGTTTCAGCAGCAGTTCGAACTCACGCGGGGTCAGCTGTGCGGGTGAGACTGCGGCAGGTGTCACCTCCGACTGCACCGGCGCCAGCGCCGGTACGAGCGGATCCGCTGGGGTCGAGACGCCGCCCAACCAGTCGAACCACGTGTATCCGTCGGGCTTCTCGTCTTCTTCGATCTGCGGGCGGTCAAACCCGAGGAGCGCTAGGGGCTCATCGCCCTCCGTGTGCCCCTCCCGCGCCACCTGCGCGGTGATGGAGTAGTACTCCGTCGGCAGGAGTCGCAGCGTCGCGAACGCCAACGCGAGGCAGACCTCCTCCGTCATCGCGTGATGCTGCTCCGGTGTCACCTCAACACCAGTGACTTCCGTCAGTCGTTCCCGGGAAGCCATCGTGAAGGTAACCTCCACCCATCGCTCCTCAGCGATCAGCTCGTAGTCGAGCCCGGTCAGCACCTGCATGCCCTTCGGCAGCACCCGTGGGAACCGTGCCGGGAAGTCCTCCGCGCTGCCCGGACCAACCTCGTCCGTCAACGCCATTACGCGGTCGAAGAAGTTCCACTCGAGCTCGCTCACGCCAAAACCGTCCATCCGTCGCCGGCCAGCCCGGCACAACGGAGCGTACCGACCGCGAGGGACACTCACGCCGGAGCAGCCCACGCCACCCCGGCGCCGGACTTCACCCGTAGGTCCTCCGGCAGCGCAGGTTGGAGTGTCCGAGCGACTGAGAGGACGTTCGCCTGCGTTCGGTGCGTGCACGGGGCCCACGCCATGAAACTCCGCAACGACCCCATCGGCAAAGCCCCACTCATGGTCGCCAACTCCGGAGTATCGGTCATCAGCGTCCGACGCTAATCACCGACCCACACAGCTCAAAGCCCGGCCCTCTCACAGAGACGGCCGGGCTTCACTACGTCCGTCAACGACCGTCCGTGGTGGTTTTCGGCGCCCTCATTGACTGGCGCGCGCCGCGTGTTCACGCCCGTCGAGTTCGGTGAGCATCGCGTCGGTGTTCCGGAGGGTCCGTGGGGTGACTCCGACGGTGAAGATGAGCACGGCGATGAAGAACGCTGCCCCGAACCAGAACAGCGGCTGCCCGGTGACGGCGAGCCAGATGCTGAGGGCGGTCATCGGCAGGTACAGCAGCGGCGCTGTCCACCGCAGCGTCCGGTACTCCTTCTGACGGCGCAGGAGCGCCTGTCGCCACTCAGTGGTGTTCACGTCGGGTGGGACAGTCCCGCGACGGACAGCGCGAGCGAAGTCGGTTCGGCTGCCAGCCCGCCCGTACTGCCGCCGTTGCCGGCCGAGGATGAGACCCATCACCAGGCCGAACACGGCGCCGGTGAGCGCCGATGCGACGGCACGGCCGCCGATGGTCAGCTCGGGGATGGTGATAAACGTCACGCCGAACCAACCGACGGCGAACATGGCCGCCATCAGAACTCCGGCCACCCATGTCGGCGCTTGCCTCATCCACCCCATCGCTCGAGCATGCCGGTCACCTCGGTGCGTGTCCCGGCATCCGCGGTCTCGGTGACTCGGACGTGAACTGCCCGGGCCGCTTGGTGGCCCGCCGTCCGGCGGTAGCCGCGTGAGGTGCGGCGAGATTCCTGCCGGCGGATTTCCGGGACAGGAGGAGGGGGATCGAGGTGGAAAGAGACAGGTGGGACGTGGGACATGTGGAAGGTGAGAAGAACCACCTGACCTGTGCGTCCACGACGGCTCGGTGACCTGACCTTCGAAGCGGGGTGAAGCGGGTTATGCCGACGTCCGCCCGCGACTTCGTCACGGGCGAGCAGGCGCGACGTTCACGGACCGGCAGCCGGGACGGGCCAGCGGGGCGGACACTGTCCGGGTCCGCTGGCGCGTCCCCGGCGGCGCTGCGCGCATGTCTCCGTCACGTTCACGGTGTGGTGGCGGTGCGTGGTCGTTGCGTGGGCGGGGGCGGTGCGCTCACCACACGTGGGAGGCGGGACGACGTCGGGACAATGACGGGACGACTCCGTGACGAAGACCTGTCGTACGTCATGCTCCGGGGCGGAACCAGCCACGGGGGGGCGTGACGCATCGGGACGCATCGCGGACCGAGGAGTCGTGACGGTTCCAGGACGGGACCGGGACGACGACGGAGCGACCCCTAAGGGAGCGACTCGGCAGCGATGAGCCAGCGAAACGGTGACGACGGGACCACTCCTGCACTGAGGGCGACAGCGCTCAAGGAGGGACCCGCCTCGGACGCGAGGAACGAGTGGACGAGGGCATCGCTTGGAGCGAAGCGACGCGATGCGCGAACGACGAGCCTGCGAGGAGAGAGCCCCCGAAGAGAGGAACGAACGACGGGGCGCCCACCGCACGGTGCGAACCCAGACGACCACCCTGAGGAACGAAAGGGCAGCGGGAGACGGGTGAGGCGGCGGGGTATTTCGGCGGCGCGGCTTGGGCGTTATTGGCATGTCACAGATTCACTGGAGGGGTATCAGGTGTCGCCTTTTTCGCCGGCTCTGTAGTGCTCAAACGCATGAAGGCGGGCTGCCACTTCGGGTAGGACCGCGGCCGACGAAGAGGGGTGTTCGGTGGCAGGTCTCGACGACGCAAGGGTGTGGCAGTTCACACGCGCCGGGTCCATCGAACCGAACGCGATGACCGTGACGCAGCGCGCGTCGGCATTCACGTCGGCGACGCCAGATGGGACGGTGCTGCTGACCCGTCGTGACGAGGACGGTCTGCACCACTACTTGGTGCTGCCGCCGGGTCGTCTCCGGCGGCGAGGATGCGCTCCGCTTCGGCGGCAGTGAAGTCGACGATGGTCGTGCTGTGACCCGTGGTCTGCTCCAGTTTTGATGCTGTGTCCGTTGCTGCATTCATGCACGGAGTGGGACAGAAGTTGTGCGACAGCGAGTTGGGACGCGCGGCTGCCGATAGTACAAGTGAGAGGCCCATTCGGGACCTCTCCGCATCGGAAGGACCCATCATGAAGCTCATCGACCGTCTACTCCCGAAAACCGTTGGTGCGCAGACCCGCAGGTTGGCGGCGGACCTCGTCGTCATGATCGAGGGGAACATCGCCGCTGGACGCTGCGCAGACCACCCGATGTTCTGGGCTGAGCAGCGTGCGTTCTGGGTGCAGATCCGAGACGGCCACTAAACGGCGAGCACCGCGTCCGCGAGCCGATGTGCTCGACTCTCGGCTACCGCGCCGACTACGACACTGGGAAGTACGTCCGCGACGAAGACCACGACGTCGCCGCGGCCGTGACGCCGCCGAATGCAGGCCTCACCGAAGCAGCGGAGAACGGGAAGGCACTCTGATGGGCTGGTACCCACGACTCGGCAACGGGACGTTCACCCACAAGGCGAACACGGAACCCGGCATCGGCCTCCTCGACCGGGTGACACCCGGGACCCGGAGGACACCCTCGGCGTTCCCGCCGACCAGCGCATCGGCCTGACATTCCAGGGCGTCCGCGACGGCAACGACGTGCCGGTGCAGGTGTGGTCCTCCGGCAGCGGCCACTACGAAGTGCACGTCACCGACGACGGTGAGACGTCATTCTTCAAGGACGGCGACCTGCATCGCCACGGCGGACCCGCAGTCGTCACGGCGGACGGCGACAAGCACTGGTTCGACCGCGGACGGCACGTCCCCGTCGTCCCCGAGTCACCCCACGACGACGCCACCAGGGTCGGCACGTCCGACGAGACGCACCGGTACATCGGCACCCACCACGTCCACGGCGACGACGTCGCCCGCACCGCCAGGCGGCTCCGGAAGGACATGAAGGCCCTCAGCGACGTCGGCCACCTGCCCGACGGCGCCACCGTCAACGTCGAAGGACACCGTGACGGCACAGGACCCTCACCGTCCGCATCGGCGGGGTGTCGAAGGGATGGACGACTGACGGACTCGACTACACACCTGACGGGCAGGCGCTTCGGGAGAACCTGCTGCGCCACATCGACAAGTACAACTACTGGGAGGCCGGCAATTACGCGTCCGAGACCCGGTACGGGTTCGCGTCTGACGTGATGTTCGTCGAAGCCTGACACCGGCTCATGCCAGGATGCTGCCGACGCCGGCGCCCGACCGGCGTCAGCAGAGGGGCCGGCGATGACCGACAGCGACACAACGATGACCCGGCAGGAAGTGCTCCGCCGCATCCCGCTCGCCAATCACGCCATGGTCCGACGCATCCTCGAGCACATCCGCATCTCGTCGTTCCACCAGACGACCAGTTACGTCCGCGCTGAGCGTGAAGACGCCAAGCCGCCACTTCGCATCGCGTCCGGGTGGGTGAATGGCTTCGTCGACCATGACGAAGCGGTCGCCGCGTGCGGCCCTGGCGTCACCCCTTGGGAGAGCGACGAACGTCGCGGACTGTGGGGCGTCGGTCTGCCGGAGAACAGTGGCCGCGCGGGCGGCAGCTCCGGCGAGCGTCGAGCAGAACAGCAGACCTGCCCGACGTGTGGCGCAATCATGCCACTGACGAACGTCTGCGACTTCTGCGGTTGAGCACACCAGCGGTCGCGGCCGGTCACCTGCAGGTCGGCTCCGACCACAAGAACGGTGACCGGATGTTCGGCATCTCCGGCGACTACGCCCGCGTCCTCGAATCGCGTGGCACCCCGAAAGCGTCCAGCCTGCACAAGCACACCGTCACGCCGCTCATCATGCAGGTCCGCATCGGAGACGAGCTCCGCGTCGAGTGGGACGGGAAGAACTGGTGGGCGTCCTCACCGCGCGGCACCGTTGGTCGGCTCACCTGGGCAGCCAGCCACAGGGAGCCCGGTGACGGCAGCCGCAGCGCATACGACTTCGACGACGGGGTCATGCATGTGCAGACCATCACCGTCAGCCGCGGTGGCGCCGTCGTCGACTGCGGCGGGTACGTCGTCCCAGACGGACACACTCCTGCGCCACCGAATCGGGCAACGAAACCGGTCTCAGCATCGGCGCCGACCACCAGCCGCAGCCGGAAGACCGCCGGGTTCCGGTCGTTCCTCGACAAACTTCGCCACATGTAGCCGAGCGCGTCGTGCCGCACACATGACAGGCATTGTCTGAACTAGAGGCAAGACCTCCATCCAGCATCCCCGCGGCGCTGGGAGGTGTCCCGTAAGCCGATCCTCATACGGCGATTGGGCGCTTCCTGCGGCCCTTGGGACCGTATCCACTTAGCGGTGAGAGGGGGCGGCCGTGTTAGCCACAGCCAGACGCCGCCAACAGCGCCAGCCACGAAATGCTTATGCCGTCCTATGGAGGATCCGTGCTTCGGCTTCGTTTTTCCCGATCACGCTGGCGACGTGCGCGACGCCGAGAACGGCGTTCATCCGTGAGTACTGCCGCCCACGCCCCACGGCGTGAGCGCTTCCGTGTCGGTTGAAAGTTGATGGGACGGGACCGTCCCAGAAGCTTTCGTAGATGCTTTGCAATTGTGTGAGGTGGAAGAAGTTCCGGAACCCGCCTGGTTGGTCGTCGGCGCCAGGCTTGTGAACCCAACGACGCTGCTCCTTCTGGGTGTAGGTCTTCTGGACGATGGAGTCGAGGATGCTGGCGGCATAGGACTGTCCGAGGTCGGCGTAGCCGTTCCTGATGCCGTCGATCGCGCGTCGAGTGGGCTGAACGAAGTTGTTCATTTCACTTGAGGTGACGTCGCTGAGGAGGTCCTCGCACGCGTTGAGGACGTGCGTCCAACGTCGACCGTAAACAGCCCGGCGCTGGGCAGGTGTTCCAGCAGCAGCGACTAGCTCGAGTGTTCGCGGGTCAGGCACCCACGCGATCGGAAGACCCTCCTGCATCCAGAGGTTCCATGCTTCGAGGTCGTACTCGATGTCAGCGTCAGCGATGTTGGGCGGTAGCGCAGCTCGCCGGAGCTGGGCGATGTCGGGGAGCGAGATGCGCGTGCTCGCACGCAGCGCCTCGAAAAAGCTGCCCATCTTCCACTGCAGACCGGCTCCGATGGGCAGCTTGAGTGGGCCGAGAGTTGGTGGCTTGAGCGCGGTTGCAAGAACCTCCTGGCGTGCGGCGTTCAGCGCATTGTTGTAGACCGCCGATCGAATAGTGACGGCAGGCAGCGAGGACATGGCTTGGGTCAGGTTCAGCTTCGCTGGCTTCACCATGTCGAGCCACGTCTGCGACCGCAACGGGACTGACCATGACCAGGGCTGGTTGTTCGACATACTCGAACGGTACCGATGTACGGACGCGACGATTCATGGTCGTGAGCAGCGCGCGATCTGTTCAACACGACTACCGGGCCTGTAAGCAGTCGCGCTCGGTCAACGATCGACCAACGAGACGCACCTCGACCAACGCGCCCGTAGTCTGAACTAGTGCGAGATGTCCTGTTCCCGGTGGCGAGTGTGGCGGTCCTCGTGCTCACCGCCGCAGGAATCGTCTGGCGTGCTCGGAACAAGCGATGGGTCCATGACGCGCAGCTCGCATTCAACGCTCAACCTCGTCTTAGCCTGATCCTGCCCGTGTTCCTCGTGCTGGCCGCTGGAGTAACCGTCATCCTCGGAGTTGGGTCGCTCGAAGCCGGCTTCGCACTCGGATGGGGCTACTTTGTCCTCGCTCTCGATGCGCTCCTCATCGTTGGTTTCACTGTGTGGATCGCACGTCGTCCGTTCCCCATGGACTGACACGGCGCGCCGCCCGGAAGAGGATCGGCTAGCGGACACGTCAAGAGCCCCAGGGCCGAGAAGGGGTCTCCGAGGTCGCTCTCACTAGCTACGGTGGCACGGTTAGCCGGCGCGCGTGCTTCGATGCACAAAACCAATCAGAAGCGACAAGAATGGGCGTACATTGGATTGGTCTGCCTATGAGCTTGCCGTGCTATCGAACTGTGTCAACGAAGCCATAGAGGCGTTGCATGGGTGGGAGCTTGAAGTGCGAGTAGGGGAGGGCGAGGCGTCTCTACGGGCCCTGCAAGCGAGGTTGGCCACTGAAATCGACCGCAAGCAAGGGGACGTCTCGTAAGCCGATGGTCATCCGGATACGCACGAGAGCGGAGCTACCCCCTGGGGGTAGCTCCGCTGTCAGGTTCATGCGGACTTGCTGACGGCGGGTTCCTTTATCCATGCGGTGATGTCGATCGGTTGCGTCGGGGGCAGAGTCAACGCATCAGGCCTGATCGGCTTCCCCTGCACCGGAGTCACTGCTCACCTCCGGTGACGGCAGCGACGCTCACGCCGTTCTGCTTCGCCACGGACGCCCGGCAGGCCTCGATGTCATCCACCGCTTTCTTGTTCGCGTCAGTGCTGTCCGGGAACAGAATGCGAACCCAGTTCTCGCCCTCAGGCGAGGAGGCCGCGACATCGGTCCATCCGTCGCCGGCCATGCACTCGATGAACGCGTGCTGGTACGGCGCCGCTGTCGGCAAGTCATACGGCAGCTTCGACGGACCCATGGTCACGTAGGCGGCTCCCGTGAGAGCACCGACAACGAGCGCCCCGGCGCCGATGCCGATAGAGACGCGCGCGATCCGCCGCTTGCGCAGCGACGAGGAGAGCCGGTGGCCGGCAATGCGGTCGTCGAGCGCTCGTCGGCCACGGTCGAGGGTCGCGAGATCGGGCTCAGACATGACGGTCCCCGACCGAAGGAGTTGCAGTTCGTCCACTGGTTCGTTCCTGTTCCGGGGCTTCGCCCCTGCCTGTTGCGGTCCGGAGCTGTGCTCGCGCCCGGTTGATGCGTGATCGGACCGTCCCGACGGGGATGTGCAGCGCAGCGGCGACGTCCTCGTAGCTCAGGTCCGCCGACGTGTGCAGCAGCAACGCGTCGCGGTCCCGTGGTGACAGTCGTGTGACCGCTCGCATGACCTCGGTGAGGGCCGCTGCGTGCGGGGCGACGTCAGCGACACCGACCAGCGCGAGCGCGTCTTCGTCGACGGACTCGCTCAGGTGTCGGTGCTCTTGTCGGCGGTGTTGCCGGATCGCCACAGTGGCGAACCCGAGCAACCATGGCAGCGCGGACACGACGGTCGTGTCAAAACGCTTGCGGCGCTCGAAGGCCGCGAGGAACGTGTTCGACAACACGTCTTCCGCGCCCTCAGTCCCAACGCGGCTTGCCGCGTAGCGGTAGACGGCGCGCGCGTGTCGGGTGTACAAGTCCCCGAACGCGGGCGGTCGGTCCAGCGACAGCCGGATCAGCTCACTATCTGTGCTCACACCCTGTATCCGCATCGAGCGGGAGAAAAGTTCACACCGCGATCCTCTCCCGACGCTCTCGGCCCCTCGACGATCCGGCATTGTCGAGCGTCCGATAGGCGATCGGCTACCGGACGGTGTGAATGACTTCGACACTCATCGAGTGATCTGACGCCCGATACCGGGCGAGCGCGACTGTGGCTTCCGCCATGTCGCCGAATTCAGAGCGCCTGTGTCGTTGGACGTATTCGGCCGCCCGGGGTTCGGGGATTGCTTCCCGGTGGACGCTGATGGAGATGTGTGCGGTGTCGCGGACGAACGCCATCGGCGGCGCGACGCGGTCGTGTAAGTCCGCCGCTGCCTCACGCATCTCTCGCCGGATCGGTACCAGCGTCTCGTAGTCGAAGCCCTGGACGAACACGCCGGACGGCGAGCCGCCGAGCCCAACCAGCCGAACGTTGACGTCCAGCAGATCGCGGGCACGCTCGACCGCGTCGACGTAGTGCTCGATCGTTGTCTGCGCGACCTTGTCGCGGTAGGGCTCCAGGCTCGTGACTGTTAGGTGCAGGTCGGCGGCGTTGTAGATCTGGTGCGTGCCGTCGTAGAGGCTGCCGATTTCAGCGGCGGCCGCGGCCACCGCGTCAGCGACGCGCGCCGGCGGAAGCAGGACGAGGCTGAGACCCCAGCGTGGGTCACCGTCGACGGGCGCGTGATCCACGCGAAGGGTGCCCCTGTCGAAGGACCGGTGCGCTTCATCCCAGAGAGAGTCGTACTTCACGCCGGTTGCCATCGCTTCACGCTATCGGCCTGTCGCTCCGAGGATGAGCTGTACCGATAGCCGATCGACTACGGAGACGTCAGGGGAAGGGCCAGTCCTCTGGGTGCCGATAGGGGACGGCGATGACCTGCGCAGCGTCTCGGTAGACGACGCGCCCTGGGGTGCGCGTCCTGAGTTGCATCCAAGGAACCTCGTACCGATCGAGGAGTTCGAGGTAGGGCGTGGTCATCGCCAGCAGATCCGCAGCGTCCGCGAAGAACCAAGCGCGGGCACCAGGGTTGATCGTTGGTTCGTAGCAGGCGGTGTCGACGGTCGTTGGATCGACGTAGGCCGCGGTCGCCTTCTGGTTTGCTTCGAGCAGCCACCACTGGTCTTCGGTGGTGAGCCGGCCGTCGTCGCGAAGCCCGTTGGCGAGGGCGAACACTCCGGGGTACTGTCCGTGACGGTTGGGCACGGCGCTCTGGTAGCGAACGAACTGGGGCACAGCAGCGAGCCTACGAGCGAACAAGGCCTGACCGCTGACCAGTCGTCTGCGCCGGAGAGGGCGCGAGGTCAGCGAAGTTGCCGCTCGAAGACGACGTTGACGGGCTCGAAGCCCTGCCCTTCGAAGAACGCGTGGGCCGTGCGGTTGAAGGACCAGGAGTCGAGTCGCACCGCCTGCGCGCTCTCCGCTTGAGCGATCGCGACAGCTGCCTCAATCAGCTGCTCACCAATGCCCTGGCGCTGTGCCGTTGGGGCAACTGCGATGTGGTGCACGTAGAGACTCTTGGACGCGTGACGAAACGGACTCGCTGGTCGCGCGCTCAGTTCTGCAAGCAGGTAACCAGCCGCGGTGCCGTGGTGATCCGCGACCAGGACGACCGCCCCACGCGCGAGTTGGTCGGCGAGAAACGACCGTAGTGCGCCCTCGTCAGGCGCACGGAACAGGTCGGGCCTGTTCTCTTCATGCAGCCGCTGTATCTCAACGCTGAGCGCACCCAAGATGTCGAGGTCCGCCTTCGTAGCCGCCCGAACATTCATGGCAGGAGCCTAAGCGGCAGGCGTCCCGAAAGCCGATCGGCTACCGGACGCTGCGGTCGGAGCTGACGATGGCGACCTGTTCGAGGATCGTCCGCATCGTCTGTTCACCAGTGAGGTCGGCGCTGTCGATCCACTGACCTTGATCACCGAAGCCTGCTCGCATGGTGGCGTCGAGCTCGCGGTAGCCATCGAAGTCGAACTGCTCATCCGTGCTGCGTGCGGCGTTGCGGTCGCGGCAGGCTGCTTCGCCAGGGGCGAGGACGACCAACCGTGCGCGCTGCTGAGGGAGCTGCCGGAGGAGGCGATCGAGATGATCTCCGTCGGGAAGAACGCAATCGACGATCGTCGTGAAACCGCTCGCCGTGAAGTTGTGCGCCAGTGCCCCGAGATTGCGGTAGCAGAGCTCAACCTGTCGTTCTGCTTCGTCGGCGGGGTGGCCGAGTGGCCAGACCGCGCCGGAGACGATCATCGCGTTGAGGTCATCGGCACCGATCCGCACGGCACGAGGGAGCGCCGCGGCAACGAGACGGCTCACCGTCGACTTGCCGGCACCCGGCATCCCGGTCACGATCCAGGCCACCTCGTCGGCTGACGAGTCGAGTCCGCCTTCACGCATCGGTGCGACCCGCCGCCCAGAGCCAGCGCAGCGCATCGGGCAGCAGCACCCCGCCGTGGTTCGGGGAGTGCGACCCGTCGCCGACGACGAGCCGGAAGTCGTAGCCAGCTCTCGCGAGTGCGGACGCGGTGTCGAGGCTCTCGGCGAACCAGTTCGCCGCTCGCTCGTTCCAGTGCAGATCCCGGTGCGCAGCATGCAGGAACACACGTGTGGGTCGGCGCGGTTCGGTCGCGAGGAGCGTCGGGTACGGGTTCCCGCCCGGCATCTGCGCGAAGCTCGGGTTGAACGCGATGACCCTCCCGAACCCGTCGGGCCGAGTCCATGCTGCTGTCAGGGCGGCGTTGCCACCACTGCTGCCGCCGCAGATGCCACGGTTCATCGGATCAGCCAAAACGCCGTAGCGGGACTCGACCTCTGGTAGGACCTCCTCCATCAGGAAGCTCGCGTAGGTGTCATCGAACGCGTCGTACTCGGCGTTCCGGTGCTTCGTCGGTACGCCGTCGACGTCCATCACGCCGGGGTCGACGAACACGCCGACCATCGGCGGAAGGACACCGTCGGCAGCGAGGTTGTCCAGCACGGTCCCAGCCCGCACCGCGCCGGCTGGATCGAGGTACCACCAGCCGTCGTTGAACACCATGACCGCGCACTCGGCATCAGCGAGATGTCCTGCGGGGCGATGAACCCAGACCTTTCGAGACGTCCCCGGGTACCGTTCGCTCGAGTCGAGGTGGAGTTCCTCGATCGTGCCGGAGGGTACGTCCGGCCGGACCGCTGAGTCGGGTCCGTACTCGTACGAGATGTCCTGCTGCTCGATCGGGAGAGCGGCGAACGGCACTGTCGGAGACACGAATCGACTCTAACGACCAACCTCACGAGCAGACAGCCGCCGTCATGCTCCGTCCCGCTAGCGTCCGGGCAATATCGGCTACCGGACGGTCATGGCTCCGCCAGCGAGCTCGCTCCGACCGCCGCTCCGCGGCGCGGTCGTCCTACGACGCAGTGATCCCGAGCTGTGCGAGAACGGGTTGATCGCCGATGGTCTGCAGGTTCCACTTCGGGCGCTTGAAGGCACCGCGGGAGAGTCGCACGCGCTGTTCGTCGACCGGTTGCCCGGACCGGGGCGATACCTGCGTGACCCCGTTCGGCTCGTAGCCGAGCTTGTACGAGACGGTCAGCGACGGGGTGTTCCAGGCCGCAGCACTTGACTCTGCCCATTCGGCACCCAGAGTGTCGAAGGCGAACAGCAGCAGGGCCGCGCGCATCTCGGTGCCGACGCCCTTGCCTTGGGCGCGTCGGGTCAGCCAGGAACCGGAGTTCACAGTCCGGCGGTCCCCGAAGTTGAACGCGGCGAGGTCCTGCGCCCCGATCACCTCGTCGTCAAGGATGACGGCGAATTGGATCGTCCAGTTCTGCGGCGAGACCTGGCGGAGGCTCCACTGATATGTCGCGAGGTTCCGCGGCAGCTCCTCCGGAGACGCATCGGTCCATGGGAAGCCAAACGGCATGCGGTCCGAGTTGTGGATGCCATCAAGAGCAGCCTGCGCCAGGGCAGGGAGGTCCTGGTCCCGCACCGGACGCAACACCAGACGTGGGGTTCGGAGTTCGAGTCCGAACAACGGCCACAGCTTCTCCAGTTCCATACCGGGACGCTACCTGCGCCGGTCACCGCAGCGAGGCGTGTTACGCGCCCGGCCGCTGAGTAGCGACCCTCGCATCTGTCCTCTCGCAGCGCCCGGTGATCGATCCTCTACCGGGCGTCGAGTGCCAGGTAGTCGACGGCCTGGCGAACCGTCTCTTCGAGTGGGCGGATGCTGTCAACGACGAGTCGATCGTCC
>NZ_JAXCWN010000001.1:461479-892457 GCF_034045095.1 Curtobacterium sp. CFBP9011 | reverse complement strand
CCACGCCGCCACCGGCAAGACCGTCATCGACGACACCGTCGTCTCGAAGGTCGCCGGCATCGCCGCCCGCGAGGTCAACGGCGTGCACTCCCTCGGTGGCGGCGCAGCCCGTGCCATCGGCGCGATCCGCGACGCCATCGGCCAGCGCGACCTGGGTCAGGGCGTCAAGGTCGAGGTCGGCGAGAAGCAGGTCGCCGCCGACATCACCATCGTCGCCGAGTACCCGGTGAAGCTGCAGCAGGTCGCCGAGGGCGTCCGCTCGTCGGTCTCCCGTGCACTGGAGCAGATCGTCGGCATGGAGGTCGCCGAGGTCAACGTCACGATCCAGGACGTCCACATCCCGGGTGACGACGACAACGACGACGACAAGAAGGAATCGCGGGTCGAGTAGCCGCGCACGCGGGGCGGCACCACGACGGTGCCGCCCCGACCCCCACCGCGGTCGAGCGACCGGGTGACGCGGGACCGGCCGACCGGCCGTGCTCGGAGCACCACCGACAAGGAGTACCCCCATGCGCAACCGCCTCATCGTCACCGGTGTGATCACCCTCATCGGCTTCTTCCTGGGCTCCCGGTCCAACCGACCGGTCGTCAAGAACGGCGGGTCGTCGAAGCGCGAGACCGCCCGCCGGATCTGGAACGACCCCCGCGCCCGCAAGGGACGCAAGAAGCTCGGCAAGAAGCTCGTCAAGGCCGCCCGCAACCGCCGCTGACCGCCCCCAGAAGAACACCACACCGCACAGCACCGAGAGACCAGCGAGAGGAACACCAGTGGCCCGCGATCGTGAACCCGTCAGCACGTCGACCTCCGAGCAGCGCCGAGAAGACGCTGCCGCCTGGTCCCCCGGCGCCCGGTACCTGGCCGAGTTCTTCGGCACCTTCCTGCTCGTCCTGGGCGGTGTCGGTACGGCGCTGTTCACCGCGGGGTTCCCGAGCACGACGGACAACCAGACCGGTGTCGGGTTCCTCGGTGTCGCGCTGGCGTTCGGCCTCGCCGTGATGGCCGGCATCGCCGCCGTCGGGCACATCTCGGGTGGCCACTTCAACCCCGCGGTGACCCTCGGCCTGCTCGCGGCCGGACGCACCGACGGCCGCCACGTCCCCGGGTACCTGGTGTCCCAGGTCCTGGGCGGGCTCGCGGCCACGAGCGTCATCGCCGCCGTCCTGTCCGGCAAGCAGGGCGCGTTCAGCGCAGCGGTCGACTCCGGCTTCGCGTCGAACGGCTTCGGCGCCTCGAGCCCCGGCGGCTTCGGGCTCGGATCAGTGCTGCTCGCCGAGGCCGTGCTCACCGGTGTCTTCGTCGCCGTCATCCTGTCCGTCACGGCGAAGCAGGAGTACCAGGCGCTCGCCCCGATCGGCATCGGGCTGACGCTCACCCTGATCCACCTGGTCAGCATCCCGATCAGCAACACCTCGGTGAACCCGGCACGTTCGATCGCGACCGCGGTCTACGGCGGTGCGGTGCCGCTCGGGCAGCTGTGGGCGTTCATCGTGGCGCCGATCGTCGGCGGCGTCGTCGCGGGCATCGTCGTCCGCCTCGTGCGTCGGCGCGACCGGCACTGACGGCTCGGTCCGCATGCGGATGACGGGAGGCGGTCACCGGTCCGGTGGGCCGCCTCCCGTCGTCAGCGACCTGCGTCGGGACACCCACAGGAGCGTCGGAGGACGAGCTCGCCGGGGAACAGTTCGTGCGCGTGGTCACGGTCGCGCGCCAGCAGCCGCGTGACCGCACTCCGCGCCATCTCGTCGACCGGCTGCCGGAAGGTGGTCAGGCCCGGCCAGGCGTACTCCGCTTCCGAGGAACCGTCGAAGGACGCGATCGCAATGTCCTCCGGCACCCGGACGCCGCGCTCGTGGAAGGCCCGCAGCACACCCACCGCGGTCCGGTCGGACGCGACGAAGAACGCCCGCGGCGCCCGACCCGGGTCCGCTGACCGGTCGTCGACGATCCGGTGCCCGGCGTCCCGACCGCCCGGGCGGGTGACCTCGGCCGCGACGAACGGCCCGGCCGGCACCCCGGCGGCGGCGCAGGCCTGCAGCCACCCGATGTACCGCGGCTCGCTCGGGTCGTCCTGACCGACGAACCCGACGGATCCGTGGCCGTGCTCGAGCAGGTGTGTCGTCGTCGCGACCGCCCCCGCGCGGAGATCGGTGCCGAGGCTGGCGACCCCACGCTCCCGGATGGCGACGTTGAGGGCGATCCACGGCAGGCCGACACGGTCGAGGGCCGTGCTGTCGAGCGGGGTGTCCCCTGCCAGCACGAGCACGCCGTCGATCTGGCGCGCGGCGAACTCGCGGAACCGGGCGAGCACCTCGTCGGGGTGGAAGGACGTGGCCGTCGTGTACAGGGCGAACCCGCGGTCGCGAGCAGCAGCCTCCAGGGTGCTCGCGTACTCACCGAAGAACGGGTTGGTGAAGACGGGGTCGCTGCTGCTCGGCACCAGGAAGGCGAGCGTGTCGGCCGAGCCGGAGCGCAGGGCGCGTGCGGCCTGGTTCGGCCGGTAGCCGAGCTGTTCGACGGCGGCCAGGACCCGTTCCGCCGTCGCGGCGGCGACCGGCGCCGTGCCGTTCAAGGTGTAGCTGACGACCGCGTCGCTCACTCCGGCGAGCCGGGCGACGTCCCGTCGGGTCGCCTTCCGTGGCGCCGGCGTCCGGTCGGTCATGCCCTGCTGCTCCGCACGGAGGCCAGCCTAGGGCGGCGCGCACGCGGTCGCGCCGCCCGGCCGGTCACGCTCCGGACGACGCGCTCCGGACCGGCAGCGGCGACCCGACGGGCACCGGGGCGTCCCCGAAGTCGGGGATCGGCAGTCGTGCGCCGTCCTGCAGGGCGGACTGGAACGCGATCAGTCCGGGGAGCGTGTACCGCGCCGCGACCCAGGCGTTGACGGTGGGCAGCGTGCCGCCGGCGACCGCGCGGACGAAGTCGTCGACCAGGAACCGGTGGCTGCCCTCGTGTCCGTCCGGGGCGACGTCGAACTCGGACGGCAGGCGCTCGGCCTCCGCCTGGTGCACCTTCGCGTGCCCGGAGCTGAAGGCTTCGCGGAGGGACGGCGCGATGTCCGCCAGTAGCGGGTCGTCCAGACCGATCGCGGGCTCCGAGGCGAGCAGGTCGGAGACGTCCTGCACGCCGTCCTTGTCCTGCCAGACCGACGTCTCCGCGAGCTGCTCGAAGCTGCCCTCGGTGCCGAACCAGCGGAAGCGGCTCTCACGGATCGGGGACGGGTAGCCGACGCGGCGGAACTCGTTGATGCGCATGGACCCGCCGCCGTCGAGCTCGAACAGGGCGGTCATGTTCGAGAAGTCGTTGTCGAACATGCTGACCTGCTTGTCGAACACCCCGTCGTCGCGGTCGTCGCGCACGCCGATGCAGCTGACGCTCGTCGCGTGCCGGGGCATGGCACCCAGGACGCCGCCGATCGCGTGCGTCGGGTACCACATCGGCGGGTAGCTGGCGGTGGCCTTCCAGTCGTCGCCGCCGCTGTACTTGTACGCGTCGTAGAACCCGAGGTCCATGTCGTGCAGGTAGTCGCCCTCGGCGTAGAACACCCGGCCGAACGCACCCTGCTCGGCCTTCTGGCGTGCGAAGACCGTCGCCGGGTTGTACTGGCTGGTCTCACCCATCATGTAGGTCAGCCCGGTGGCGGACACCAGGTCGACGACCTCGGCGATCTCCTGCTGCGTCACGGCCATCGGCACCGCGGAGTACACGTGCTTGCCGGCCTGCAACGCCCGGGCGACGATCGGCCCGTGCGTCCACCGCTGGGTGAAGACGGCGACGGCGTCGATCGCGGGGTCGGCGAGCATCGCGTCCAGGTCGGCGTACGTGCCGGCGAGGCCGAGGTCGTCGACCAGGCGCTGCGCACGGCCCTCGACGACGTCGGTGGCGTACACGGCCGAGATGCCCGGGTGCAGCTGGAACAGTGCGGCGAAGTGGGACGAGAACTGGCCGGCACCGACCATGCCGAGGGTGAACGTCATGTGCTGTCCTCCTGTGCGTCGTTGCACACCGCCGGGTCCGACGGAGCGTGCAGCCAGTGTGACGGCGTGGGTTTACTCGTGTCAACCCGTAGCACGCTCGCGCTGCGGCATCGGCGGGAACCTGGCGTTACCCGGGTAACGCAGCCGCTGCCCGCGCACGACCCATCACGGCGCGGATCACGTCGGTCTTCGCGTCCGCGTAGTCGTTCATGTCGTCCCACGTCCCGCTCAGCAGCGCCCGCTTCGTCTGCTCGTACAGCGCCCGGTCGTCCGGGTCACTCCGCAGCCGGTCGCGCAGCAGCAGGTAGTCCTCGACCGCGGTCGCGCCACGTTCGTAGACGTGCACGTGGACGTCCCGCTCCGGCGTCCGCACCAGCCGGTGGCCGGGCTCCCGGACCCGCAGCTCGTACCCGGCGCCCAGCAGCGGCTCGAGGTACGCGGACTCGTCCGTGACGTCCGGCACGACGACGACCAGGTCGACGATCGGCTTGGCGGCGAGCCCCGGCACCGAGGTCGACCCGATGTGCTCGACCCGCACGTCGAGCGGGCCGACCGCGCGGAGGATCCGCTCCCGGTGCTCCGCGAACGTCATCGCCCAGGCCGGGTCGTACTCGTGCAGGCCGACGCGCAGCGCTTCGGGCCCGCCGATGATCTCGACGGTGGTCACGTCAGGGCGCTCGTCGGCCAGCCCGTGGTCACGGACGGGAGGCTCGTCCCCCGTCCCGACACCGGGTGCGGCCGTCGAGTCGCGGACCACGAGCGTCGTGGCGAGCTCGACCCGGACCGGCTCGCCCGGCGCGCCACCCGCGTGCTCGTCCGCACCCGCGCCGGCGTGCTGGCGCAACGCCATCCGGGTCGCCCGCTCCGCCATCTCTTGCAAGGGCTGCCGGATCGTCGTCAGCGCGGGCCGTGCCCACCGTGCGGGGGCGACGTCGTCGAACCCGACGACGGACAGGTCCTCCGGCACCCGGAGCCCGAGCGACCGTGCGGCATCGAGCACGCCGAGGGCCTGCAGGTCGTTGCCGGTGACGATCGCCGTCGGCCGGGGGTCGGCGGCCAGCAGCTCGCGGGCCGCGCGTTCGCCGTCCTCCCGACTGAACCGCGCGACGACGACGGACGGTCCGGGCGCATCGGAGGGATCGGGCGCACCGGACGGGACGGGCGTGGCGGCGGTGGGGCGGGCCTCCGGTCCGGCTGCGGCGAGCGCCGCACGGTGCCCGACCAACCGGTCGACCGCGCAGGCCATGTCGAGTGGTCCGGCGATCGCTGCGATGTGCGTGTGACCGAGGTCGAGCAGGTGCTGGGTCGCGGCCGCTCCTCCGGCGGTGTTGGTCGCACCCACGACGGGGACGTCGGCGGGCGGGTCACCGACCGGGTCGACGACCGTGAACGGGATGCCGCGGGCACGGAGCTGGTCGCGGCGGCCCGCGGTGAGCGCGGAGAACTGCAGCACGATCGCCGCGGGTCGGCGGTGCAGGACGCCGGTGATCCAGTCCTCGCCGACGGCGTGGTCCGGGCCGAGGGCGGAGAGGGACAGGGCGTACCCGTGCTCGCGGGCGACGGACTCGACGCCGCGGACGATCTCGATCGACCACTCGCTGGACAGGTCCTCGACGACGAGTTCGACGAGCGAGCCGGGGCCGGGCGGGGTGTCGCGCTGGGCGTAGCCGGAGGCGGTGAGCAGGTGTTCGACGCGCTCCCGCGTGGGTCCGGAGACGCCGGGGCGGCCGTTCAGGACCTTCGACACGGTGGCCAGGGACACCGACGCCCGGCGCGCGATGGCCTCGAGCGTGGGGCGCGAGCCGGACCGTTCCGCGGGGTCGATGGACATGTGCCGAGTATCCCAGGGCGGGTCGGGGTGCCGGCGGCTGCGCAGCGGATCTGTGGATGAGTGCCGCCGCTGGCAGGACGATCTCAGAAGTCGTTCTCGAGCACCATCTTGTCGAAGTCGCCGTCGGCGCACTCCGACACCCCGGTCAGGCTGTACCCGTCCTCGCGGGTGAGCAGCTGGATGGACGTGGTCGGCCCGCCGCGGCCGATGACGCTCGTGATCGGGTGCTCGCCCCTGCTCTCGTACCGCCGGGTGGTCATGCCCTCGGCCTCCCACGACTTCTGCACCTCCGCGAGGTCGGCCTCGCGGTCCCCGGCTCCGTCGCGGTCGAGGATGAGCTTGTACGTGACGCCGCGGTCGTCAGCAGAGCCCGGACACATGCTCAACGCCGGGCCACTCCGCACCGTCCAGTTGCCGCCGACGGCGGCCGTCGTGCGGTCGACGACGGTGCGGATGGCGGTCTTCGCTTCGCTCGGTTTCATGGAAGGTCCTTGGTGACAGCTCGTGAGCAGGAGTGCAGCTCCAGCGAGTGCTGCAACGAGGGCAGATCGACGGATCGTTCGACGCCCCGTCACGGCAACACCGCATGCCGGGCGAGAGGGTCTGCAGCAGAAGCGCGTCGGCGATCGAATTGAACTGACGTCATCAGCGTCCCCTCGCCCTCGCCCCCACGACGAGTGGATCCGACTGCCGAACCCCCTGCCCAGCCTGGCTGAACACACGAGTCGGAGCAAGTCAGCAGCGGAACATCAACTGGACGAGGTTCCGCGACTACGACCTCCGCTGGCCGTCACCCCCCTTGCCAAGTCTGTGATGAGCCCGGCCCGAGCGCCTTCACGTCAGAAGTGGCTCACTCATCCGATGGGCGTGCCCTGATCCCTGATGGCCACCACCCCGCGCCGGGTCACTCCACCCGCCCCGCGAACCGGTACCGGAACCCGGTGCCGTCGTCGGCCGTCACCACGACGTCGTAGTAGCCCCACGCGTCGAGCGGCCACCGCACCGCGTCCGAGTGCCGTCCGGCGAGCACGACGGTCTCGTGGTGCTCCACGAAGTCGTTCGCGGTGAGCGTGAACCGCACCGGCTTCCGCCCGCCGTTGCCGAGTCGCAGGAGCAGTCCGGCGTCGCGACCGGTGCGCGGCGTCGCCGTGACCTCCGGCAGTGCCAGGTCCCGGTCGGAGCCGGCGACGACCTTCCCGGCGAACCGGCGGAGGAAGCGGTCCGGGCCGTAGACGCTGAAGTCGTAGGCGCCGTCGTGCGCTGCGGTGTCCCACTCGTAGGCAGCGGTCGAACGGGCGGCGACGGTGTGCGGGCTGGACACGAACGGCAGCCCCGTGTTCGGGAAGACCTGGTGCGAGACACCCTGCCGTCCGTCGTTCCGCATCGTCAGGGTCACCACGCCACGGGTCCGGTCGACGGAGACGTCCGCGGACTGCCGGTAGGGCAGGGAACGGTGCCGCGTCGAGGTGCCGGGCTCCTGCGTCGGCCGACGCTGTGCGCCGACGGCGGGCTCGGTGACCTTCGGCTTGCCACGGTCGGCGTCGGCCGCGGCGACGAGCTTCTGCGTCTCGCTGAGCGGCGGGACCTCGGCCGGGGTGGGGATCGAGAAGTCCGGGTTCGCGAAGTCGAAGCACGAGGTCAGGTCGCCGGAGATGGTCCGGCGCCAGGCGGAGATGTTCGGCTCGTGGACGCCGGTCCAGGTCTCGAGGAAGCGGATGACCGAGGTGTGGTCGAAGACCTGCGAGTCGACCCACCCACCGCGGGACCACGGCGAGACGACGGTCAGCGGGACGCGGGTGCCGTAGCCGACCGGCAGTCCCGCGACGTACTCGTCGGGGGTGCCGGGTTCGGCGAGCGGCGGCAGCACGTGGTCGAAGTAGCCGTCGTTCTCGTCGTAGTTGATGAGCAAGACGGTGCTGGCCCAGGTGTCCGGGTTGCTCATCAGCGCCTGGATCACCGCGTTCGTGTAGTGCGCGCCGTAGTCGGGGCTCGCGGCGGGGTGTTCGCTCCAGCCGTAGGGCGCGACGACGAACGAGACGGCGGGCAGCGTGTTCGCGGCGGCGTCACGGCCGAAGTCGCTGAGCAGGTGCTGCACGTCGAGGCCCTTGCCGGAGTCCGGCAGCCACCCGTCGTGCAGCCCACCGCGGTCGGCCAGGTCGTGCACCGCGGGGTCCTTCGAGGCCAGGGCGTCGTGGTACTGCTGGAACAGCCAGAGCGGGTTGTCACCGTAGTCGCCGACGTAGGGATGGGTGCCGTCATCGCCGACCTCGGCGTTCGCGTAGGTCTTCCACGTCACGCCGGCCTGCTGCAGCCGCTCCGGGTAGGTCGTCCAGTGGTAGACGGGCAGGTAGTCGTCGGGGTTGTCGGTCGCCGGGCCGCCGAGTCCGCCCTGCGGGTTGATCGTGCCGGACCACTGGAACAGCCGGTTCGGGGTCGTCGGTCCGATGAGCGACGCGTGGTAGTGGTCGGCGACGGTGAACGCCGAGGCCAGGGCGTGGTGGAACGGCAGGTCCTCGCCGGTGAAGTAGCCCATCGTCTGCCCGCTCTTCGCGGTGACCCAGCGGTTCCAAGCGCCGCCGTTCCACGCGGTGTGCCCGCCACCCCACGAGTGGTCGAGGCCGCCGGCGTTCTGGGCGTCGTGGTTCGCGGAGTCGAGCGGGAACGGCAGCAGGACGCCGCCGTCGGTGCGGGTGGGGTCGGGCTGGGCGAAGACGTCGGTGCCGCCCGGCAGTTCGACGGCCTGCTTGTCGCCGAAGCCGCGGACGCCGGGGAAGGTGCCGTAGTAGTGGTCGAACGAGCGGTTCTCCTGCATGAGCACGACGACGTGCTGGACGTCCTTGATCGACCGGTGCCGACCGTGTCGCGGAACCGCAGCCTGCGCGGTGTCGGAGGACGGGCCTCCCGTCAGTGAGCCGGCGGCGACGCCCGCGGCGATGGCGGCCGCACCGCCGAGCAGCACCGTCCGGCGGCTGACGCCGTGTCGGACGGCGGCGGGGTGCGTGGCGCCGGGAGCGAGCGGCGGTGCCGCGCCCAGGGTGACGTCGGGTGCGTGCTGCTCGGGCTTCGGCCGGCTCATCGGGGCTCCTTCGTCGTGGTCGATGCGGTCCCGGCGTCGTGGCGGACGCGGTACCGGCAGGAGCCTCCGCGCGCGGGGTGAACGGACCGCCCCGCGTGCTCGTCCGGTTCGCGGCGTCGGGTCGAACAGCGGGTGGCCATCCGATGACCGTCCTCACAGCGTCGGGGGCGTGGACGGGGGTTGCGGACGCCGGATGGACGGGATATGTTCTCGCTGACAACAAATCCGCTCGACGACGATCGGCAGACCCCCATGGCAGTGCAGCCCACCCGCGACGACAAGTTCTCCTTCGGTCTCTGGACCATCGGTTACAACGGCTCGGACCCCTTCGGCGGCCCGACGCGCCCCCAGCTCGACGTGGTCGAGGCGGTCGAGAAGCTCGACGAGCTCGGCGCCTACGGCCTCACCTTCCACGACGACGACCTGTTCGCGTTCGGCTCGACCGACGCCGAGCGTCAAACCCAGATCGACCGCCTCAAGGGCGCGCTCGAGTCGACCGGCGTCGTCGTCCCGATGGTGACCACGAACCTCTTCTCCGCCCCGGTCTTCAAGGACGGCGGCTTCACCTCGAACGACCGCGACGTCCGCCGCTTCGCCCTCCGCAAGGTGCTCCGCAACGTCGACCTCGCCGCCGAGCTCGGCGCCGAGACGTTCGTCATGTGGGGTGGCCGCGAAGGCGCCGAGTACGACGCCGCCAAGGACGTCCAGGCTGCGCTCGAGCGCTACCGCGAGGCCGTGAACCTGCTCGCCCAGTACGTCACCGACAAGGGCTACGGCATCAAGTTCGCCATCGAGCCCAAGCCGAACGAGCCCCGCGGCGACATCCTGCTGCCGACGCTCGGCCACGCGATCGCGTTCATCGACACCCTCGAGCGCCCCGAGCTGTTCGGCGTGAACCCCGAGGTCGGCCACGAGCAGATGGCGGGCCTGAACTTCACCGCCGGCATCGCCCAGGCGCTGTACTCGGGCAAGCTCTTCCACATCGACCTCAACGGTCAGCGCGGCATCAAGTACGACCAGGACCTCGTCTTCGGTCACGGCGACCTGCAGAACGCGTTCTCGCTCGTCGACCTGCTCGAGCACGGTGCCCCGCAGGGTGGCCGCGCCTACGACGGCCCCCGTCACTTCGACTACAAGCCGTCCCGCACCGAGGACATCACGGGCGTCTGGGACTCGGCCGCCGCGAACATGCGCATGTACCTGCTCCTCAAGGAGCGCGCGCAGGCCTTCCGCGCCGACCCCGAGGTCCAGGCAGCGCTCGAGGCGGCCAAGGTCTCCGAGCTCGCCAAGCCGACGCTGAACGAGGGCGAGAGCTACGACGCCTTCCTCGCCGACACCTCGGCGTACGAGGACTTCGACACCGACGCCTACTTCGGCGGCAAGGGCTTCGGCTTCGTCAAGCTGCAGCAGCTCGCCGTCGAGCACCTCATGGGCGCTCGTGGCTGATCTCGCCTCCAGCGCGACCGACCCCGGTGACGAGCTCCTCGTCGCCGGGGTCGACTCGTCCACGCAGTCCTGCAAGGTCGTCGTCCGCCGCGCCGCCACCGGCGAGGTCGTCCGCTCCGGCCGCGCCACGCACCCCGACGGCACCGAGGTCGACCCCGCCGCCTGGTGGGACGCCCTCGGCACCGCGGTCGCCGACGCCGGCGGCCTGGACGACGTCGCCGCGATCGGCATCGGCGGGCAGCAGCACGGCATGGTCGTGCTCGACGCCGACGGTCGCGTGATCCGCCCGGCACTGCTCTGGAACGACGTCCGCAGTGCGGCCGCCGCTGCCGAGATGGTCGAGGAACTCGGCCGGGAGGCATGGGTCGCCCGCACGGGTCTGGTCCCGGTGGCCTCGTTCACCGCCACGAAGCTGCGCTGGCTCCGCGACGCCGAGCCCTCGCACGCGGCCGAGGTCGCGGCCGTCGCCCTGCCGCACGACTGGCTGTCCTGGCGCCTCCGCGGCTACGGCCCGGCGGACGAGAGCCCGCTCGGGCCGGACCTGGACGCGCTCGCGACCGACGGTTCCGACGCCAGCGGCACCGCCTACTGGGACCCGGCCCGCCGCGAGTACGACGCGGAGCTGTTCGAACTCGCGCTCGGCCGCCCGCTCCGGGTCGCCGAGACCGGCGACGACGGGGACGCGGTCGTCGTGCCGCGCGTGGTGGAGCCGTCCGAGGCGATGGGGACCCTCGAGCTGGACGTCGACCTGCCGGGCGGTGCACGGGCCTCCCGTGGGCTCGTCGTCACGGCGGGCGCCGGGGACAACGCCGGTGCCGCGCTCGGACTCGGCCTGGCCGCCGGCGACGTCGCGGTGTCCCTCGGCACGAGCGGCACCGTGTTCGGTGTCACCGACACCGCGATCGCGGACCCGTCCGGCACCGTCGCCGGGTTCGCCGACGCCACGGGCTCCCGCCTGCCGATCGTCACCACGCTGAACGCGGCGCGGGTGCTCGAGGTGATCGGCGGCCTGCTCGGTGTCGACCACGCCGAACTCGGTCGGCTGGCGCTGCAGGCTCCGGCCGGCGCCGACGGGCTCGTCCTGGTGCCGTACTTCGTCGGTGAGCGCACCCCGAACCGGCCGGATGCCACCGCGTCGCTGCTCGGCATGACGCCCGGCACGACGGACCGGGCGCACCTGGCCCGTGCCGCGGTGGAGGGCATGCTCTGCGCCCTCGCCGACGGACTGGCCGCGGTGGAGCGCACCGGTGTCACCGTGGAGCGACTGCTGCTCATCGGTGGGGCCGCGCAGAACGAGGCCGTCCGCGTCGTCGCGGCGCAGGTCTTCGGCCGCGAGGTCCTGGTGCCCGAACCCGGCGAGTACGTCGCCGCGGGTGCCGCACGACAGGCGGCGTGGGTCGTCACCGGGGAACTCCCCGGCTGGTCGATCCCCACGACGTCGATCCCGGCGGACCCGCACCCCGAGGTGCTCGAGCGGTACCGCGCGGCCGTCGCCTGACCGCAAGACGCAACGTCGGCGGCGAGACGCAACGCGATCGCGTTGTGGTTCGTCGCCGACGTTGCGTTCTGCGGGCGCCGTTCAGGCGGGCTTCGACCGCACGTGCGCCCGCTCGCCCTGCGGCCCGTACAGGCAGAGCACCTCGGTCACCTGCTCCGAGACGTTCCCGACCCAGTGCGGGGTGTGGGTGTCGAACTCCGCGACCTCACCCGGGCCGAGGTCGAACACCTCGTCGCCGAGCGCCAGTCGGAGCCGACCCGAGAGCACGTAGAGCCACTCGTAGCCCTCGTGCGTCTTCAGGGTCGTGTCCGAGCCGTGGTCGTTCGGCTCGATGAGCTGCTTGAACGACCGCACTCCCCCGGTCCGCTTCGTCAGCGGGATCACCACGCGGCGACCGTGCCGCTCCGGCTTGAGGTGCACCCGCGGGTCCCCGGTCGCTGGCGCCCCGACCAGGTCGTCGAGCGGCACCTGGTACGCGCGTGCCAGTGGCAGCAGCAGTTCCAGGGTGGGCTTCCGCTGCCCCGATTCGAGCCGCGACAGGGTGCTCACCGAGATGCCGGTCCGCTCCGCGAGTGCCGCGAGGGTGACGTCGCGTCGGGTGCGGAGCGCCCGGAGGCGCGGGCCGACCGCGTCGACGACGTCGGCCGTCGTCGGTTCGGTGGGGCGTGCCTCCTGGCCGGATCTCATGCGGCCGATCTTGCCACACCGGCAACAGCACTTGCCACGTCGGTCACGAGCGACCGAGGATCACCGCATGTCTCAACACTTCGACGTCATCGTCGTCGGCGGCGGTCCCGCCGGCCTGTCCGCCGCCCTCATCCTCGGGCGCTCGCGCCGCTCCGTCCTGGTCGTCGACGCGGGTGAGCCCCGCAACGCCCGCGCCGAGGGCGTCCACAACCTGCTGGGCCAGGAGGGCACCGCACCCCGCGAGCTGGTCCGGATCGGGCGCCAGGAGGTCGCCCGCTACGGGGTCACCGTGACGGACGGGAGGATCGTGGCCGCGTCCGCCACACCCGCGACCGCCGACGACCCGGTCGGCTTCCGACTGACCCTGTCATCCGGCGAGGTCGTCGCTGCCCGCCGTGTGGTCGTGGCCGGCGGGGCGGTCGACGTCCTGCCCGACGTCCCGGGGCTGGCGGAGCAGTGGGGCCGCGGGGTCGTGCACTGCCCGTTCTGCCACGGGTGGGAGGTCCGCGACCGCCGGATCGGGGTCCTCGTCACGATGGCGGCCGCCGCGCACCAGGTACAGCTGTTCCGCGCGCTGAGCGACGACGTCACGGCGTTCGTGGCGGATCCCGACCTGCTCGACGACACCGTGCTGGCCGGTTTCGCAGCCCGCGACATCCGGGTGGTCCGGACCCCGATCGTCCGTGTGCTCTCCGACGGCGACGCGCTGTCCGGAGTGGAGCTCGCGGACGGGACCGTCGTCGGGCTCGATGCCCTGGCGGCTGCGAGCCGGGTCGAAGCCCGGGTCGAGTGGGCCGCCCGACTCGGGCTGACACCGGTGGACCAGGAGGTCAACGGCACGGTGATCGGCCGGGTGCTGGCGGTCGACGCGGTCGGACGGACCGACGTGCCCGGCGTGTACGCGGCGGGCAACGCGGCGAACGCGATGCACACCGTGGTCGTCGCGGCAGCGGCGGGGTCGCAGACCGGGGCGGCCGTGCACGGCGACCTGCTGCAGGCGGACGTCGCGGCCGCGGTCCGGGGGCGCGCAGCGGAAGGAGTCGATGCGCCCTTCCCGGTCAGGTGAGGGCGCCGAGCGCGACACCCGCGGCAGCAGCGGCCACCGACACCACGAGCATCCCGAGCCCGTTGACCGCGGCGGCCGTGGTGCGGCCGCCGCGGGCCAGGCGGACGGTCTCGAAGCTGGCGGTGCTGAACGTCGTGTAGCCGCCCAGGAGCCCGGTGCCGAGGACCGCGACCGGCACGACACCGAGATGCCCGGCGGCGCCGGTCACGACGCCCAGGAGGAATGAACCGGTGACGTTGATCGTCAACGTCCCGACCGGGATCCGGAACTCCCGCCCACGGTTGACCGCCCCGTCCAGGAAGAAGCGCAGCGCCGCACCGAGACCGCCGGCAGCCGCGACGCCGAGGAAGACCACCGCGCTCATGCCCGCGCTCCGTTCGACCGGATCCGGCCGGCGACGGCGATGCCGACGCCGGTCGCGACGGCACCGGAGAGCACGGTCAGCAGCGCGTACGCGGTCCCGTCGAGGCCGCGGCCGTCGCGGAACAGGACCGCCGTGCTCGTCGCGAGGGTGCTGTACGTGGTGAAGCCGCCGAGGACTCCGGTGCCGAGCAGGAGCCGCATCGTCCGGCGATGGCCCGTATCAGCGCCCCGACGGGCGAGGTGCTCGAGCAGCAGCCCCAGCAGGAGCGCACCGGCGACGTTGATCCAGAAGACCGCCCACGACACCCCCTGCTGCGCCGGGAACGCCGTGCTGATCGCTTCGCGCGCGGCGGTGCCGATCGCACCACCGACCGCCACGAGGCCGAGGTAGCGCCACCGCAGGTGCACCGGTCGCGGTGTCGCGGACGTGCCCCGCGACAGCGACGCGTCGTCGATGTCGGGGTCCATCCCCACGGGTTCGGACATGGCTCTCCCTACCTCAGGCGCGTCGGAACGCGACCAGCTGAGATAGGGACTGTTGTCGACGGACGTCGAGGTTGGGTCCGGCAAGCCCCACTGCCGGGTCGGATGACGAGACCAGTATGCACCTCCGAGCGGGCACCGCGCGATCGCGTCCCGACCGGCCGTCACCCCGTCGGCGTCAGCGTGCTCGCGAGGAGCAGGTCCTTCGCCGGGCCCCGTGCGTGCCAGCGGACGGTCCACCGCTCGGGTGTCCCGGCGAGCAGACCGGTGTAGTCGTCGGGGGCGCAGGCGTGCTCGACCTGCGTGCCCCACACCCAATCGTGGAACGGGCGCCCGTCGGCGAAGCAGACCCGCCACCGGCCGTCCGGGTCTGCTCGGTCGCGCCGGACCGTCAGTGTCCGCCACACCGGGGTCGTGCGCTCGCCGAGGACCATCGTGCCGGCCTCGTGCCAGCGCACGGTGTCGTCGTTGACCGCGGTGAGCTCGGTCGTGCCGGTGACGGTGCCGCGCAGGTCGGCCAGCCGGTCGTGCACGGTCCGCTCGAGCACCCACTGCCCGAGCAGGTCGGTGGGCGCGAGTGCGTCGGTCACTCGACCCGGTAGCCGGCCTGGGCGGCCAGCAGCGGGGCGAGCGTGAACAGCTGCTCGCCGCCGATCGTCGCACCGCGCAGACCGTCCAGCCGCTCGAGTCGGTCGAGGTCGGCGCCCCGCAGGTCGACGTCCTCGATGCGGGTGTTCGTGCCCGCGAACTCGCGGACGGTGCTGCCCGGGAACGACACCCGCAGCAGTCGGGCGTCCGCGATGTCGATCTCGTCGATGACGCAGTCGCGGAAGACCACGTCGGTGAGCGTCGAGGCGCGGAGGTTGACGAACCCGAGCTTCAGGCCGACGAACTCGACGCTGGCGAGCGAGCTGTCGTGCAGTTCGGCCGAGCCGACCCGGCCCCCGGCGATCCGGACCTCCCGCCAGGCACCGCTGACGGCGCGGAGCACAGGGGCATCGAGGACCTCGACCACGCTGTCGCGGATCCGGAAGCCACGGAGCTCGGCGTCGCCGGCGCGGAGCGTCTCGATGACGCACTCCTCGACCTCCAGGTCGGGCAGGCGCTCACCGGACAGGTCGAGGACGCCGATGCGCTTGCCCTCGATGCGGTCGCCGGTCAGGACGTCGCCGGGGCCGGGCGTCCAGTCCTCCAGGTCCGTCGGTTCGGTCAGCGTGATGCGGGGCGCCGTGACGCCGGTCTTCCGTGCCATGCCCCCAGTCTGGCGCGCGGCACCGACGAGCGGGGACGCGCCTCAGCGCCCGGCGTTGTAGTGGTTCGCGATCTGTGTCGCGGAGAGCACCGAGCTGTACACAGCGGCGAACCGCATCGAGCCAGCGAAGTAGTAGTTGCCCGCGCCCGGCCACCCGGTGATCGTGTCGTAGCCCACGCGGAAGTACCCGTTCGCGTTCTCCGGGGTGGTGAAGGCGGTGTTCGACGCGACCAGGGCCCCGTCGGCGTAGAGCCGCATGCCCGTCGCGGCGGACATCGTGGCGACGACGTGGTGCCAGGCTCCGTCGCTGTACGCCTTGGGCGACGTGACGACCTGCGTGGTGTTGTTGTAGGTGCCGAAGACGAGCTGCCCGCTGGTGTTGAGGTACACCTGGCGGTCGTGCTGCCCGGAGACGGAGACCTGGTTGCTGCCGAACCCGATGAGCAGGCCGCCGGCGACCGTGGTCCGGAACCAGACCTCTTCGCTGAAGGTGGTCGGGTTGCGGTACATCGTCGGCGTGGAGACGAAGCTCGACGACCCGTCCAGCACGTACCCACCGCCGGTGTCGCGCGGGCAGGCCTTGGGGGTCGTCGTCGCCGTGGTCATCGACCCCTGGTACGTGCCGTTCGCGGCCTTGCCGGAGTCGTCGACGGCGGTCTTCGCGTTGCTGGCCTCGGCGAGCTGGTAGGTGAACAGCGCGTTGGCGTTGTCCACGTCGACCGCGCTCGCGCAGGTGAAGTAGCTGGCGGTACCGGCACTGTTCGAGCCGTTGGTCACCTTCGCGCTGAACGCGGACCGGGTCGGCGCGAACTGGTTGAGCACGATGACGACGGCGAGTGCGACGACGAGCAGGACGGCGACCACCTTGCCGTCACGGAGTCGGTGCAGGTTCACGCGGCACGCACCGCCTCGACGCGGCCGATCGCCATGCAGAACAGCAGCGGCAGCAGGCAGGCGGCGATGAGCGCGGCCCAGCCCATCGGGTCCAGGTCGATGTTCGACATCAACTGGTACTGCCCGTGGTGGGAGAGCTCGTGGATCGTGACCCGACCGACCTCGCCGTCCACCAGGTGCACGGTGTTACCCCCGACCGCGTCGATGCGGACGGGGAACATGCCGGAGGAGACCACGGTCGCCTCGACGGTGCCCTTCGCGGACGTGTTCGAGATCGTCGTGACGTTGACGAACGGCTTGAGCAGGAACGCGGCGTACGCCACGGTGAGCGCGCTGCCGGCGATGCGCAGGCTGCCACGGGTGATCCGGTCGGTGAAGGCGCTGGTCAGTGCCCAGATCAGGAGCGTGCCGATCAGGAGGATCGGAGCCGCCCGGAAGAGCCAGCCCAGGTGCGGGACGAGCAGGACCGGGGCGCCGACCAGGTTCTCCTGGGTGAGCGTCCACGGGTCCTCGGCCCCGTTCACGTCACCGCGGGCGTGGATGCCGCCGTCGGGGTCGATCGCGACGATGCGGTGCGTGTAGGTGACGTCGGGGTTCGCGGGCGTCTGGTAGGACACGATGTCGCCGATCCGGAGGGACGACGCCTGCACCGGCATGTCGAGCACGAGCGTGCCGACGGGTGCGGCTTCGCCCATCGACGGGGTCTCGACGACGAACCAGCGGCCGCCGTTGGTGAGGAAGAGGACGGCGGCGGTGAGGAGCAGTGCCGCGATCGTGGCGACCGACCAGGCCAGGACGGTCTCGGAGCGGCTGATCGCACGGCCGCCGAGGAGCGGCCGCGGGAGGGTCCCGCTGAGCGGGATGGCCGAGGTGAGGCTCATGTGCTGCTCCGTCCTGGTCGGTCGTGGTCAAGGGGAATGGCGACGCTCGACCGCAGGGGGGGGGGGGGTCGGTCGAGCGTCGCCGGTCTGGGGTGCTGCGGATCAGGCGGTGAAGGTCCAGGTCATCGGCACCGAGGCGGCGAGGCCCTGGTAGGTGTTGCCGGCCGAGGAGTCGAGCGTGACCGCGAAGTTGAAGGGGACGCTCGCACCGGCGGCGGGAGCGGTCGGCAGGGTGATCGCGGCGCCGCCCTTGAAGCTGGCGAGGGTGCCGGAGAAGACGGTGGTGGAGCCCGAGGTGACGACGAGGTTCATCTTCGCGCACAGGTCGGTCGCGGTGCCGTTCGACGTGCCGTTCGCGCTCTGCGTGCAGGCGGCGCCCGGGGTCAGGGTGAAGGTGCTGGCGGCTGCGGTGCCGGTGTTCTTGATCGTGATCGGGGTGTTGACCGTGTTGCCCGGGGTCATCGTCGTGCTGCCACCGAACTTGTTGATGGTGGAGCAGGTCGCGGCGTTGGTGGAGACCGAGCCGCCGTCGGTGCTGAGGCAGGTGACCGACGCGTTGGCGTTCTGCTCCTGCATGATCAGCGTGCCGCTGGCAGCGGTGTTGCTGCTGTTGGTGATGCTCGCGGCGAACCCGGAGAGGGTGCCGGTGAGCGAGAGGGAGAGGAGCACGGCGGCGAAGATGCCCGCGAGGAGCGCCACGGGTGCGAAACGGATGCGCTTCAGCGGGGAGGTGCGGAGCTGGTTGGACACGGGGTACCTCGATGTTCGTGGGGGTCTGGTTCGCAATCTCCGTCTGGCCGATTGCTCAATGATTAAGATAGTCACCGGTTCAACAAGATGGAACCGCCGTGTGGCCCCCAGAGCGGGGGACACGACGGACTGGAGGCGCATCCACGTCCGGCAGGCACGCCTCGGACCGGTAACCTCCCGCAACGAGAGAGATCTGGAGAACGACTGGTGAGCACGCGAGACGAGAAGGACGCGACGGACCTGATGGCCGCGTTCGACGCCGTCGTGCGCGCCAACGCGAGCCTGGTGGGGCAGCTCAGTGCGCGCGCCGGCGTCCACGAGAGCGGCCTCCGTGCACTCGTGCTCATCAGCGACACCGGCTACTCCACCCCCACTGAGGTCGCCGGGTTCCTCGGCCTGACCTCCGGCGCCGTGACGAACATGGTCGACCGACTCTCGACGGCGGGACTCCTCGAGCGCACACCGAACCCGTCCGACCGACGAGGGTCGCTCCTGCGCCTCAGTCCGGCGGGCGAGGCCGTGGTCGCGGACTACCGGGAGCGCTACGCCGCCATGCTCCGCGCCGTCGACTCCGGCCACCGCGGGGACCTGCACGCGGTCCTCAACGACCTGGCGACCGGCCTGTTCGAGCAGGCCGCGACGGCCGGCCCTGCACCGGCGGACGCCCCGGACTGACCCCGCCACCGGACAGCAGAACGGGCGCCACGGTCGACGACCGCGACGCCCGTTGCTCGGCGAAGACGCTCAGATGCCCGCCGTGCTCCGGATCCACGAGGACGCCTGCGCGAGCAGCGCGTAGTTCGACCCGGCGCGGGTGTTCGCCCCCGGGTCGGCGCTGTCACCGGTGGAGCACACGCCGACGACCTTGCCGTTGACGATGAGCGGCCCGCCCGAGTCGCCGTGGTTCGAGGCGCCCGAGACACCGGTCACGTGCTGCGCCCGACCGCCGAACGCGTCGGTGCTCGCCCCGGTCAGGGACACGGACGCCTGGTACAGCCCGTCGGACTGCACGGCGTTCGCGCGGAGGCCGTAGCCCTGGATGGTGCCGGTGCCGCTCGACTTCGCGGTCGCGGCCAGGTCCAGCGGTGTGTACGAGGACAGCGCGTACGCGGTACGGAGGTGCACGAGGGCGACGTCCCCGGTGGGGGCGGCGCTGATCCGGTCGACGGCCACCGGGGTGCCGCGGTTCACCGTCGAGTTCGAGTGGTAGACGTTCATCGCCCCGATGCCGTCGATGCAGTGCCGCGCGGTGAGGACCCAGGACGCGGAGATCTGCTCGCCGGTGCACGAGCTGGCGTAGCCGGCGGGGATCGTGCCGCCCGTCGCCTGGAGCTGGACGATCGACGCCGTCGCCGGGGCCTTCTCGCCGCCGACCACACGGGTCGACGCGGTGAGCGCCGAGGCGGGGGCGGCGGCGAACAGGCCGGCTGCGATGACGGTGGCCACGGCGGCGGCCGCGATGGACTTCTGCATGTCGACTCCTCTGTCGGTGAAGCACAAGACAGTTGCGTACTGCAACTGACTCGTATCCTCACCCGCCGCAGAGGGCGACGCCAGTCCGCTCTTCAGCGGACCCGGCCGGGCGACCTCAGCCGCGCAGCGGCGGCGACGCCGGCACGCCGTGCTCGTCCGCGAACCCGGCCACCAGGTCACGGAAGGCGTCCTCGGCACTGTGCCGGGCCTCCCATCCGAGGACCTCGCGCGCCCGGTCGGTGCGCATGATCGGCACCCCGGCGGCGATGTCCACCCAGCCGGCGTCGGTCGGCTGCAGGCGCAGCCGCCAGGTCAGCGTGACGAGGCCGCGCACCAAGCCGAGCGGCACGCGGACCGCGCCGAGCATCCCGAAGACCCGCGCCATCCGCGGTGGCGTGAGCACGGGGGCAGCGGCGATGTTGAACGCTCCCCCGGCCTTCCGGTCGATCGCCCGCCAGTACGCGTCGGCCAGGTCGTCGGCGTGCACGGCCTGGAACACGAACGGGTACGGCAGCGGCAGCACGGCCCAGCGGATCCAGCGCACGATCCGCATCGGCACCAGGTGACCGAGGAACAGTCCCCGGATCTCGGCAGCGGCGTCGCGCTGGAAGACCAGCCCGGGGCGCAGTCGGGTGACGACGACGTCCGGGTGCTCGCGCTCGAAGACGTCCATCGCCCGCTCGTTCTCGGCCTTGTGGATCGAGTAGGTGGCGGTCGGGATGCCGTCGGTCGGCCAGGACTCGTCCACCGGGGTGCGCTTGCCGTCGGCGTCGACCCCGCGGTAGGTGCCGACCGAGGACGCGACGACGACCTGCGGCACGCCCGCGGCGGCGACGGCGGCCAGGACGTTCGCGGTGCCGCGGACGTCGGTGCGGTGCTGCGCGGGGATGTCGCGCGTCGGCTGCAGCGCCCACGCCAGGTGCACGACGGCGTCGGCTCCGCGGAACACCGCGGTCAGCCGGTCGATGGCGTCCGGGGCGCCGACGTCGACCGTGTGCCACAGCGCACTGTCGTACGGCTGGGCACGCAGGTCGGGCTGGCGGCGGGCGACACCGACCACGTCGGCGCCGGCGTCCCGGAAGCGGCGGAGCAGCGCGGTCCCGACGTTCCCGGTGGCGCCGACGACGACGATGCGGGTCATGCTGCGGAGGAGGCGGCGAGTGCCGGGTCGAGCACGACCTTGATGCAGTCGTCCTCCTTCTTCTGGAAGACCTCGTACATGTGCGGGGCGTCCTCGAGCGAGACCCGGTGGGTGGTCAGGTCGAGGGTGCCGAGCGGGTCGGACGGGTCCTCGACGAGCGGCATCAGGTCGTCGATCCAGCGCTTCACGTTGCACTGGCCCTCGCGGATGGTGATCTGCTTGTCGAACAGCGTCATCATCGGCATCGGGTCTGCCATGCCGCCGTAGACGCCGCTCAGCGAGACGGTGCCGCCGCGGCGGACCAGGTCGATCGCGGTGTGCACGGCGTCGAGCCGGTCGACTCCGGCGGTCTCGATGGCCTTCTGTGCGAGCTTGTCGGGCAGCAGACCGGCGGCGCGCTGGGCGAACCCGGCGACGGGGTTGCCGTGCGCCTCCATGCCGACCCCGTCGACGACGGCGTCCGGGCCGCGGCCGTCGGTCAGGTCGACGAGCTCCGCGACGAGGTCCTTCGACAAGTCGAACGTCTCGATGTCGTACTTCGCCGCGAGGTCGCGACGGACCTGCTCCGGCTCGACGGCGAGCACGCGGTAGCCGAGGTGCTTGCCGATGCGGGCGGCGAACTGCCCGACCGGGCCGAGGCCGAGGACCGCGAGCGTCCCGCCCTCGGGCACGTCCGCGTACTGCACGGCCTGCCAGGCGGTCGGCAGGATGTCGCTCATGAACAGCCACTGGTCGTCGACGCCGGTGTCGGGCACCTTGATGGGGCCGTAGTCGGCGTGCGGCACGCGGAGGTACTCGGCCTGGCCGCCGGGGACCTGGCCGTACATCTTGGTGTAGCCGAACAGTGCGGCGCCGCTGCCGTACGCGGTCACCTGGGTGGTCTCGCACTGGGACTGCAGGCCGCGCTGGCACATGTAGCAGTGGCCGCAGGAGATGTTGAAGGGGACGACGACGCGGTCGCCGACCTTGAGGTTCGTGACGGCCGAGCCGACCTCCTCGACGATGCCCATCGGCTCGTGGCCCAGGACGTCACCCTTGTCGATGTACGGGCCGAGGACGCGGTACAGGTGCAGGTCGGAGCCGCAGATCGCCGTGGAGGTGATCCGGACGATCGCGTCCGTGGGCTCCTGGATGGTCGGGTCGGGAACGGTCTCGACGGACACCTTCTCGGTGCCCTGCCAGGTCAGTGCGCGCATGCATGCGCTCCTCTCGTCGCGGTCGCGGCCGGACGGGAGGCCCGGCACGCGTCGTCCCATCGGTACGCCTCCGCCTCGTGCGGGCTTCCCAGCGTGGGTCGCTCAGCGCTGCGGGAAGGCAGCGAACGCGCCGGACACGCCGAGGAAGCGGCCACGCCGACGGACGGACCGACGGGCCGGGGCGCGCTCAGCTCGCCGCGTCGGAGGCGACGGGTGCTGCGGGCGCGGGGCGGGCCTCCCGGACGTCTGCGGCCACCTGCTCGTCGCGTGCGGTCCGCTCGTCCCGCGCTCGCTCGCCGGCGATGACGACACCGAGCGCGACCGCGTACAGGACCGCGCCGATCCACAGCGCGGCCGAGGCCGACGGCACCTGGTCGGCCGGGACGCCGGGCACACCGGTGGCGCCCATCAGCGCGGCCTCGACGCAGAGGACGGCGGTCGACAGGACGACGACGGCCACGCGCAGCCAGCGCGGGGTGCGGCGGATGCCGGCCGAGACGCCGACCACGCCCGCGGTCAGGAGCAGCCCGGCGAGCAGGAACCCGATCATCACGACCGAGTGCAGCGCCGGGTCGCGGGTCGAGTCGGATGCGGTGGTGCCGGTGTAGAGCAGCCAGGAGCCGCCGACGGCGAGGACGGCGGCGACCACCGGGATCGCGAGCGCCCGGGTGAGCGGGTTGCCGGCCAGCCGACCGAGGCGCTGCAGCGGGACGGGCTCGAGCGTGCGGCGGGCGAGCGTCACCGGCGAGCCGAGCACCAGCAGCACCGGGGCGACCATGCCGATGACGACGTGCCCGAGCACGTACGTGGTGAGGTCGTGACCTCCGGCGTGGCCGAGCGGACCGACCAGCACCGCGGCGACGGCGAGCAGTCCGGCGATCCAGGCGACCGTGCGGGCCAGGGGCCAGGCGGCGTGACCGCGTCGCCGCTGTCCGGCCGCGCCGACGATGTACACCGCGCCCGCCACGGTGAGGGCGATGAGGGTGAAGGTCCCGAGCATGCCGCCGTGAGAGTGCACCGATGAGCTCCTGTCGTGTTCCGACCATCCTGTCGGAGACCGGTGCGCTGTGTTCGGTACGACCAGGTCCGGCGACTGGTCAGCCGCGCAATCGGTCCCGTTCCGCCGGTGGCAGGTGCTCGGTCGCGGTCTCCAAGGCCGCGCGACTGAGGAACCGGCCGTGGCGATCGAGGAACCCGATCAGCTCGGCCTCGGACGCCCGCTTGCCGGTCTCGCGCAGCACCCAGCCGAGGGCGGACTGCACGAGGTCGCCGCGCTCCCGGACCAGCCGACCGACGACGGCGAGCGGGACCTCGGCGTCGCCCTGCTTCGCGAACGCCAGGGTCGCCACCACCGCGGCCCGACGGACGAGCGCCACGTCGGACTTCGCGAGCGCGAACAGCGGCCCGGTCGAGCCGCCGAGCAGCGGGGCGCCGACCAGGTCCTCGGCGGCCAGGTCGACCAGCGCCGGGTCGTCGATCCGCTCGGCCCGGAGTGCGGACAGGTACTCGTCGGTCAGGTCGGGATCCGGAGCCCGGCGTGCGGCCTGGCGTTCGCGGGCCGCCTGCAGGAGCAGCACGACGGCGACGAGCCGGCCGCCGGGGTCCTCGCTCCAGAGCAGTGCCGACCGCTCCCCCTGGTCCAGTTCCGCGAAGCGGCGGGCGACGCGGCGTGCGGCACCGACGTCCCCGGGCGTCCGGGCGAACGCGACGAGGACGTCCTCGGCGGTGGGGCGTGACATCCCCACCACCCTACGGCCGGGGCTCGGCGAGCCCGCCCGGCCGGTTGCGACCGCCGGGCCGGGGTTCGGCGTGCCCGCCCGACGTCAGCGGAACGCGAGGATCGTCAGCGGGTCCTTGAGCGTGCCGTTCACCCGTGTCTCGACGTGCACGTGCGGACCGGTGGACTGCCCGGTGTTCCCCGACTTGCCGAGCTGCGTGCCCAGTGAGACGACCTGGTCCTTCTTCACCGCGATCGAGCTCATGTGTGCCGTCAACACCGTGGTCAGGCCGTAGGTCACGACGACGTAGTTGCCGTAGCTGGCGTTGTTGCGCACCACCGTCGTCACCCGCCCGGTCCCCGAGGCGTAGACCGGCGTACCGACCTTCACCGGCGCGTCGGTGCCCTGGTGGTAACGCGGCACGTGTCCGGCGCCGCGGTCGTCGCCGTAGCGTCCGGTGATCGTCGTACCGGCGACCGGCCACTGCAGCCCGGTGACCTTCTTCGTCGACCAGGAGCGGGTGTCCGCCTTGCCGTAGAGGACGACGTTGCTGTCGAGCTGGACCAGCAACGCACCGCCGCCCTTGTTGGACGTGTTCGAGGCCCAGAGCGCCTTGCCGCCGCCCTTCGGGTACACGACGAGGTTGCCGTCGGCCTGCACCGCAGCGGTCGCTCCGGGGTGCCGGAAGGTACCTGACGACCAGGGCGCGGTGCTGTTGACGTACTGCACGAGGTTGCCGTCGGCCTGCATCGTGAACGTCTGGTGGCGACCGGCCCCGGAGCGCAGCACGGTGCCGGGCAGGATCGTCGTCCCGGCGGGCACACGGTTCTGGAACGTCTGCAGCTTCCACGTGGTCGAGTTCGACGTGTTGAGCAGGGAGAGGGTGCCGTCGACGCCGACGCGCAGCCTCTTCGTCGGGGAGCTCGTCGGGCCCCACTGCGCCACCAGCTTGCCGTCCTTGATGATCGACAGCGGCCCCTCCTTCTGGACGACCGCGGCGGCCCCGTACTGGTTCGGGGTGTTCGACGCCCAGAGCACCACGTTGCCGATGCCGTACTCGACGAGGTTGCCGTCGCCCTGCATCACCAGGCGGAACTGCCCGTTCGGGGAGGTCACCTGGTCGCCGGCGCGCAGCCAGGTGCCCGCCGGTGCGGAACCGGTGTAGGTGGTCGCTGCGTGTGCCGGTGCGGCGACCGCGACGAGTCCCGCGGCCGCGATCGCGACGGCGGTGACGGCCGCGGCGAAACGTGCTCGTGCCCTGATCATGTGGTGGTCGTCCCTGCTCGTGGTGAGGCCCACCGCGGGCGGCCGAGCGCCAGCGCGGTGCGTGTCCGGTGTCGAGCCGTCCCTGTACAGCTCGACGGTCAAGGGTCGCAGGCCGGGCGCGCCTGGGGTATCCCCCGGTCCGGGGGCGTTGCGCGACGCGGGTCCGTGTGCTCCCGGCGTTCCGGGGGGCGTGCTCAGTCGGCGACGCACTCGACGCTTTCGTCTCGGGGCGATGGTTTACAGGATCGAAACAGATTGTGCACAAACAGGGGCTGCCATTCGTGATTGTATGCAATCAACCCCGCTCCTGAGCGCGATCCCACGAGGAACGCCACGCCACACACCGCATCAGGAACCCCATGTCCCCGATCAGTCCCCGTCGCCGCCGCACGCTCCTCGCCCTGCCAGCGGTCGTCATCGCCGCCACGCTCGCCCTGACCGCGTGCGTGCCCGTCCAACGCTCGAAGGCCGGTGGCACCACCGCCGGCACCGTCACCACCGCACCGATCGGCGACCGCCAGGTCCGCGAGGGCGGCGACCTCGTGATGGCCCTCTCCGCGGAGCCGGACCGTCTCGACCCCACGACCTCGTCGTCGCTGTACACCCGGTACGTCATGGAGACGATGTGCCAGAAGCTGTACGACATCGACGCCGAGGGCGCGATCGTGCCGATGCTCGCGACGGCGCTGCCGACGGTGTCCGACGGCGGGAAGACGGTCACGTTCCCCGTCAAGACCGGCGTCCGGTTCGCCGACGGCACCCCGTTCGACGCGGCGGCCGTGGTCACGACACTCGAGCGGAACCTCACCAAGGCCGACTCCAGCCGGAAGAGCGAGATGGGGCCGGTGTCGGACGTCACCGCGGTGGACGACCACACCGTCCAGCTGCACTACGACACCCCGTTCGCACCGATCACGGCAGCGCTCGCCGACCGCGCGGGCATGGTGATGTCACCGACCGCGCTCCGGGAGGAAGGCGACGGGTTCGGGGACGCCCCGGTGTGCGTCGGCCCGTACAAGTTCGTCAAGCGGGTGCCGCAGACGTCGATCCAGGTCGAGCGCGACCCGGAGTACTACGACACGGCGAGCGCCCACTTCGACACCATCACGTACCGGATCATCACCGACGCCAGCATCCGCGCGGCGAACCTGAAGTCCGGGGACGTGCAGGTGGCGGACACGATCTCCACCCAAGACGTCGACGACCTGCGGAAGCGGAAGGACCTGACCGTCCTGCGCACCGGGTCGCTCGGGTACCAGGGCATCACGGTGAACATCGGCAACCAGGACGGCGTCGGCACCGACCCGCGGCAGATCGACACCCCCCTGGCGAAGCGTGCGGACGTGCGGCGAGCGCTGTCCATGTCGATCAACCGCGCCGAGCTCGTGCAGAGCGTGTTCCACGGCTGGGCGGACGTCGCCTGCTCACCGGTGCCGGACACGAGCATCTTCGCGAGCGACGCGAGCAAGGCGTGCCCCGCCTACGACCCGGACGCTGCGAAGGAGATCCTGCGGAAGGCCGGTGTGCAGCAGCCGTTCCCGATCGAGATGGAGGTGACGAACACCCCCGACACGGTCCGGTTCGCCCAGGCCCTGCAGGCGCAGGCCCGTGCCGGTGGCTTCGCGATCACGATCACCCCGGTGGAGTACACGACGCTGCTCGACGACCAGACCCGTGGCGACTTCCAGGCGCTGCAGCTCGGCTGGTCGGGCCGCGTGGACCCGCACGGCAACATCGGCGGGTTCCTGGCGACCGGCGGCGGCAACAACTACGCCGGGTACAGCAACCCCGAGGTCGACGACCTGATCGACCGCGCCGCGCAGGCGACCGACGCGCAGGAACGCGCCGATCTGTACGGGCAGATGACCGAGCTCGTGCAGCGCGACGACCCGATCATCTACCTCTACCGAACCCGGAGCATCACCGGTCTCCGGAACGACGTCGCGGGCGTCTCGACGTACGCGGACGGCGTGGTCCGGCTCAGCCAGGCCGCGTTCGTGGAAGGGACCGACAAGTGATCCGCTACGTGACGACCCGCCTGTGGCAGGCGGCGCTCACCCTCGTCCTCGCTTCCATCGTGGTGTTCGTCGGCGTCCGGCAGCTGCCGGGCGACCCGGCGCTCGCACTCGCCGGCGAGGAAGCGAGCCCCGCCCGCCTCGCCGCGGTCCGGGCCTCGCTCGGCCTCGACGACTCGATCGTCGTGCAGTACTGGCGGTTCGTCGTCAACGCGCTGCAGGGCGACCTCGGTCGCTCGACCCGCACCGGCACCCCCGTCACCGAGCTCCTCGGCGCGACGCTCCCGGTCACGCTGTGGCTGGCGCTGTACGCGATCGTCGTCGCGGTGCTGGTCGGCGTCGCCCTCGGCACCCTCGCGGAGCGGTACCGGGGCGGGTGGCCGGAGTGGATCGCGAACGCCGCGGCGCTCGTCGGGCTGTCGGTGCCGAACTTCTGGCTCGGGATCCTGGCGATCGTGTGGCTCGCGGCCGGCCTCGGATGGTTCCCCGCCTCGGGCTACGTCCCGATGACGACGAACCCGCTGAGCGCGCTCTACCACCTGACGCTCCCGGCGCTGATCCTCGGCACCTCGCTGGCTGCTGTGATCATGCGGCAGACGCGGGCGTCGATGATCGAGACGATGAAGACCGACTTCGTCCGGACAGCCCGGGCGAAGGGCCTCTCCCGGGGCCGGGTGCTGTTCCGGTACGGCCTGCGGAACTCGATGATCGTGGTCGTCACCATCGTCGGGCTGCAGCTCGGCGGGCTCATCTCGGGCGCCGTCGTCACGGAGCGCATCTTCGCGCTGCCCGGCTTCGGCAAGCTCACACTCGACTCCGTGTTCACCCGGGACTACCCGGTGATCCAGGCCGTCGTCCTCGTCATCACGCTCGGCTACGTGCTCATCAACTTCGCCGTCGACGTGCTCTACTCCGTCATCAACCCGAAGATCCGCGTGGGAGGGACCAAGTGACCACGCTCACCCCGACCGAAGCCGCCGCGTTCGACCTCGGCTCCAGCCGCGGCCGTGTCTGGCGGCAGGTCCGATCGAACCGCCTCGGCATGACCGGGGGCGTCATGCTCGCGGTCGTCGTCCTCGCGGCGCTCACCGCGCCGCTCGTCGCCCCGCACGACCCCACCGAGACGCACTTCGACCTGCCGTTCCAGGTGCCGTTCACGGTCGGGTTCGGCCTGGGCACCGACGACCTGGGGCGCGACATCCTGTCCCGCACGCTCTACGGCGTGCAGGTCTCGCTGATCGTCGGCGCGCTGTCCGTCCTGGTGTCCGTCGTCATCGGCACGCCGCTCGGCCTGCTCGCCGGGTACTGGAAGTGGCTCGACGCGGTCATCTCCCGCCTGACCGACGTGGCCCTCGCGTTCCCGTTCCTCATCATCGCGGTCGGCCTCGCCGCCATCAGCGGTCCGAGCCTGTCGAACGCGGTCATCGCGATCGGCGTCTCGCACGTCCCGGCGATGATCCGCATCGTCCGCGGTGAGACGCTCCGCATCACGAGCGCCGACTTCGTCACGAGCGCGAAGACCCTCGACGCCGGTGGCGCCCGCATCATCGCCCAGCACGTGCTGCCGAACTGCGTGTCGGCGATCATCGTGCAGGCGACGGTGATCATGCCGGTCGCCGTGATCGGCGAGGCGCTGCTGTCCTTCCTCGGGCTCGGCATCCAGCCGCCCACGCCGAGCCTCGGCATCATGCTCTCGGACGCCCAGCAGTACCTCGGCCAGGCGCCGTGGGCCGCGATCGTCCCCGGCATCGCCATCGCGGTCATCTGCCTCGGCTTCAACCTGTTCGGGGACGCCCTGCGCGACGCCCTCGACCCCACCGCCTCCGACCGGAAGTGACACCGTGAGCACCAACCCCGCCTTCGTCGAACCGAGTGCCGAGACCACCCGGCCGGACCTGCTGGGCACGTTCGGCATGGCCGCGTCCACGCACTGGATCGCGACCGCCACCGCGCAGTCCGTCCTGGAGCGCGGCGGCAACGCCTTCGACGCCGCCGTCGCCGGCGCGTTCGTCCTGCACGTCGTGGAACCGCACCTGAACGGCCCCGGTGGCGACATGACCGGGATCTTCGCCACCGCGGACGACCCGACGCCCCGGGTCCTCATGGGGCAGGGTCCGGCTCCGGCCGGCGCGACGCCGGAGCACTTCCGTGCCGAAGGCCTCGACCTGGTCCCGGGCGCGGGGGCACTCGCCGCGGCCGTCCCGGGCGCCGTCGACGCCTGGCTCCTGCTGCTCCGCGACCACGGCACGTGGGAACTCGCCGACGTCCTCGCGCCGGCCGTCGGCTACGCCCGCGACGGGCACCCGATCGCGCCGCGCGTGGCCGCGACGATCGCGACGGTGCAGAGCCTGTTCCGCGACCACTGGCCGTCCTCCGCCGCTCTGTGGCTGACGGGAGGTGGGCCCACGCGGGCCGGTTCCGACGCGTCGCGGAGCTTGCGGAGCGACGTGGCGGCCGAGCCCGTGGGGACGGTGCCGGTCGCCGGGGACGTCGTCCGGAACGAGACGTGGGCTTCCGTGCTCGAGCGGCTCGTCGACGCCGGCTCCGGTCACGACGGGGCGGCCGCCGAGGGCCGCGTCGCCCGCATCGACGCCGCCCGGGACGCGTGGGCGACCGGGTTCGTCGCCGAGGCGATCGACCGCTTCGTGCGGACCCCGCACCGCCACGCCTCGGGCACCGACCACGCCGGGGTCATCCGCTCCGAGGACCTCGCGGCGTTCCGGGCCTCGTACGAACCGGCGACGACGGCCGAGTTCCGCGGCTGCACGATCGCGAAGACCGGGCCGTGGGGACAGGGGCCGGCGCTGCTCCAGACGCTGCGACTGCTCGACCCGCTCGACGACGCCCTGCTCGACCCGTCCACCGTCGCCGGTGCGCACACGATCGTCGAGGCGCAGAAGCTCGCCCTCGCCGACCGCGAGGCGTACTACGGCGACGGCGACGTCCCGATGGCCGAGCTGCTCTCCGACGCGTACTCGGACGAGCGCCGCACCCTCATCGGCGAGCGCGCCTCGCACGAGCTCCGTCCGGGGTCGGTGTCCGTCGCCGCCGGGGCGCTCCCGCCACTCCGCGAGACGTACACACCGAGGGGCGAACCCGTCGCCGGCGTCGGTGAGCCGACCGTGCCCGGTGCCCGCGGGACCGCCGTCGCGGCCCCGGCCGAGGACGACGCCCTGACCGAGGACCGCGGCGAGCCGATCGTGATGGCGACCGGCGAGACCCGGGGCGACACCGTCCACATCGACGTCGTCGACCGCTGGGGCAACATCGTCAGCGCCACCCCCTCTGGTGGTTGGCTGCAGTCCTCGCCGACGATCCCGGAGCTCGGGTTCTGCCTCGGCACCCGCCTGCAGATGGTCTGGCTCGAGGAGGGCACCGCGTCGACGCTGCGCCCCGGCCAGCGCCCGCGGACGACCCTCACGCCGACCCTGGTGCTCCGCGACGGCGCACCGGTCATGGCGCTCGGCTCCCCCGGCGGTGACCAGCAGGACCAGTGGCAGCTGCTGTTCCTGCTCCGGACGATCGTCGGCGGGTACACCCCCCAGCAGGCCATCGACGCCCCCGCGCTGCACACCACGTCCTTCCCGGGCTCGTTCTGGCCCCGGACTTGGACGCCCGGTGGCCTGGTGGTCGAGGACCGCCTCGGCGACGACGTCATCGCCGGCCTGGAGGCCCTCGGGCACGTCGTCACCCGCGCCGGCGACTGGTCGCTCGGCCGTCTTTCCTGCGTGACGCGGGACCCCGCCACCGGCGTCCTCGGCGCCGCCGCCAACCCGAGAGGAGCCCAGGGACATGCCACAGGACGCTGACGCACCCATGACGGACCGGACGACGGCCAGCGGACGCGAGTCGAGCCTCCCGGCCGTCCCCGGTGAGCCCCTGCTCTCCGTGCGTGACCTACGGGTCGCGTTCGGCAGTACCGAGGTGCTGCACGGCGTCGACCTCGACGTCCGCCGCGGCGAGCGCGTCGCGATCGTCGGCCAGTCCGGTTCCGGCAAGTCGACGTTGATCGCGGCCGTGCTGCGGCTGCTGCCCGGTGCCGGGCACATCACGGGCGGGTCGATCCGGCTCGGGGACCTCGACGTGGCGGGGGCCGACGAGTCGGCGATGCGACGGGTGCGCGGTGGCCGGATCGGGCTCGTCCCGCAGGACCCGTCGACGAACCTGAACCCCTCGATGCGGGTCGGGGCGCAGATCGCGGACACGCTGCGCGCCGGGGGGATGCGCGGGCGGGCCACGATCCGCCAGCGGGTGGTCGCCCTGATGACCGAAGCCGGCATCCCGGAGGCGAGCCGGCGCGCGGACCAGTTCCCCCACGAGTTCTCCGGCGGCATGCGGCAGCGCATCCTCATCGCGATCGCGTTGGCCCGCCAGCCGGAGCTGCTCATCGCGGACGAGCCGACGAGCGCACTCGACGTGACCGTGCAGCGGCAGATCCTCGACCACCTGCAGACGCTCGTCGACCAGCACGGCACGACGCTGCTGTTCGTCACGCACGACCTCGGGGTCGCGGCCGACCGGACCGACCGGGTGGTCGTCATGCTCGACGGCGAGGTCGTCGAGCAGGGCGCGCCCGACGACATCCTGCGGAACCCGCAGCACGAGTACACGAAGCGGCTCATCGCGGCCGCACCGGCACTGTCCGGACTGCCGCCCGAGCCGATCGTCACCGGTGAGCCGATCCTCGTCGTGTCGGACCTGGTCAAGGAGTACCGGATCCGCGGTCGCGGCGCGGGCACGCTGCGGGCGGCGGACGGGGTGTCGTTCGCGGTCCGCCGCGGGACCACCACCGCCGTCGTCGGGGAGTCCGGCTCTGGCAAGACGACTGTGGCCCGGATCGTGCTCGGCCTCGAGGCGCCGACGTCCGGCAGCGCCCTGGTCGACGGGCTGTCGATCGGCAGCGCCCGCGGGGCCGAGCGGCGGGGCGTCCGCCGTCGGGTGCAGCCGGTGTTCCAGGACCCGTACGGGTCGCTCGATCCGACGTCCACCATCGAGCGGGTGATCGACGAACCACTCCGGGTGTTCGGCATCGGCGACCGGGCCGCGCGCACCGAGCGCGTTGCGACCCTGCTCGACCAGGTCGCCCTGCCCCGGGCCGTCGCCCAGCTGCGGCCGAACGAACTCTCCGGCGGACAGCGACAGCGTGTCGCGATCGCCCGGGCGCTCGCGCTCGAGCCGGACCTGCTCATCCTCGACGAGGCGGTCTCCGCGCTCGACGTGCTCGTGCAGGAGCAGATCCTCGCCCTGCTCGACGACCTGCAGGACCGACTCGGGTTGAGCTACCTGTTCATCACGCACGACCTCGGGGTGGTCCGGCGGATCGCGGACGACGTCGTGGTGATGCGGCGCGGTGCGGTCGTCGAGCGGGGCTCGGTCGCCCGGGTGTTCGACGACCCGCAGGAGCAGTACACGAAGGACCTGCTCGACGCGATCCCGGGTCGAGCGCTCGCGGAGAGCGCGGTGTGACGAGCGTCCCGGCCGGTTGTGGGACGCTTGGCCCCGTGCTGAACGGTGCCGGTGTCCTCGACGCGATCCGCCGCGACATCGTCGCGGGCGACCTGCTGCCCGGCACCCGGGTGACCGAGGCGTTCCTGGCGGAGCGCTACGGCGTCTCCCGGGTGCCCGTGCGCGAGGCGCTCCGCGGGCTCGAGGGTGAGGGCTTCGTCGTGTCGCAGCCGAACGTCGGCTCGCGCATCGCCGCGATCCCCGTCGACGAGGCCGACGACCTGTTCGCGGTGCGTGAGTCGCTCGAGGTCGCCACCGCCAGGCGTGCCGCGACCCGCGCCAGGACACTGTTCGACGGCGACACCCCACCGGCGGACTGGTGGCGGGTGCGCCGGGAGCTCGGCGTGGTCCTCGACACCGGGGACCGAGCGGTGGAGCACGACGACCTCGGGCAGCTCGTCGACCTCAACGACCGCTTCCACTTCCTGGTCGCCGAGCTCTCCGGCAGCACCACGCTCGCCACGCTGCTCCGCCAGCTCTCGCGGAAGATCGAGTGGCTGTACGCGATGGACACCTTCTCGCGCGGCAAGCGGCTCTGGCCCGAACACCGGCAGATCCTGTCGGCGATCGACGCCGGGGACGTCGAGACGGCGGTCGCGCGCATGGCAGCGCACGTCCAGCAGAGCCGCGTCGGGTACGCGGCACGGACCCCGGACCGCGCACAGTGACCGTGCCGTCGACCTCCTGCACCAGGGTGCCGTCCGCCTGCGTCGAGCCCGCCGGCTGACGACCGGAGGCGCGGGCCGTCAGGCGGTCGCGGCGACGGGCTTCATCCAGAACGGCGACCAGTGGTACCCGTCGGGGTCGTCGAACTGGCGCTGGTACATGAACGGGTAGTCGTCGGTGTCGCCGGTCGTGCCGCCCGCAGCGGCCGCGCGTTCGACGAGTTCGTCCACGGCCTCCTGGCTGGGGAGGTCGAACGACACCGTCGTCTTCGAGGGGGTGTCCGGACCGCCGATCAGGTCCTCGGTGCCGCCGACGCTGGCGTACATCTCCCGACTGGCGAGCATGACGTACTGCTCGGGGGCGATCGCGAAGCAGGACACCGCGTCGCCGGACATCTCGGCGTTCTGCGTCCAGCCGAGGGCTTCGTAGAAGGCGGTCGCACGCTCGACGCTCGCGACCGGACAGCTGATGAACAGGGTCATGCGCGCAAGACTCCTGCTGCCGAGGTCCCCCGTCAAGGCATCACCGCACCTGCGATGCAACGATTGTGTTCAGTGATGAACACAAATGTTGCCCATACGTGCGCTGCGATCCCTCAGATCGTCGGCATGCCCGGGGAGCCCGTCGGCGTGACCCACACCAGCGACGACACCACCTCGCGCCCACTCGCCAGGGCATTCCGGAGCGACCGGGTGTTGCCGGGGTGGATGTGCCCCCGGAGCACGTCCGAGGTGCCGGCCGGCAGCGCACGAGCGAGCTGGCGCAGGACGAGCGGCCCGTACCCGTGTCCGCGGTGCTCGGCATCCAGGACGATCTCCTCGACCGTGAACCCGGTGAAGCCGTCCACGTCGTCCCGCGCTGCAGCGACGACCCCGGCGGTGCGCCCGGCGATCAGCACGTCGAACAGCAGCCCTTCCTCGTCCGCGTCGGCGAGCGCGTCCTCGTCGGCTGGGGTCGCCCACTGGTCCAGGTCCGGCACGGACCGCCGCAGTCCGTCGTAGGCGTCGGCGACCCGGACGGCGGCCCCGGCCGGCTCGGCCCGGACGAGTTCGACGTCCGCACCGGTGCCCGCGGCGCCGTCGGCCACCCGCGTGACCGGGGCCGCCACCACGAGCAGGTCCGGTACGGCGGTGAACCCGTCCGACGCCGGCGCCGACCGCTGGTCGCCGGGCAGGTGCACACGGAGGCACAGCGGGGCGAACTCCCGGTGGGCGGCGAGCACCTCGGCGAGTTCGGCGATGCCGGCGGCGTCCGGGGTCACGTCCGTGGCGATGACGTCGACGAAGGGCTTCGCGACGTCCCGCCCGCGGAACCGGATGCCCGTGATCGCCCAGTGCCCGGACGACAGCTCGAGGCGTCGGTTCGCCCACAGCAGCGGATCGGCGACGGGGAGCTGCACGGCATCGCGGACCGCCGCGCCCCACGAGGCGTCACCGACCAGGGCGAGCGCCGGCTCGGCCGACACCGCCAGGTCCTGACGCCAGGACGGGTTCCAGTCCCGCAGCTGCGTCGGGGACCAGGTCTCGAGTGCGGAGAGGACGGCTGCGTCGGTCATCGGACCCGACCATACGGCCGGATGACCGACGGACGCTAGAGCGTCGGCACGACCACCGCGCGGCCGCTGAGCTCGCCGGCTTCGAGCTTCCGGTAGGCCTCGAGCGCGTCGGCCAGGGCGAACCGCTCGATGTCCGGCTCGATCTGACCCGCGCGGTACATCGCGACGACGTCGTGCAGGTCCTCGATCGTGCCCCAGTAGGTGTTCGTGATGGTCGACTCGTACGGGGTCGAGAAGAAGTTCCACTCGGTGGTCCCGCCGGCGATCCCGACGACGGTGAAGCGTCCGCCGACGGCCATCGACGCCTGCGCGAGCTTGACGGTCGGGGTCGCACCGACGAAGTCGAACGCCGCGTCGACACCCTTGCCGCCGGTGATCTCGCGGATCCGGTCGGCCTGGTCGGGGCCCCCGGGGACGGTGATCGCGCCGCGCTCGGCAGCGCGCGCCATCGCGTCCTCCTTCATGTCCGTCGCGATGACGGTCGCACCGGTGAGGGCGGTGAGGATCTGGACGGCGATCTGCCCGAGGCCGCCCAGTCCGACGACGAGCGCGTACTTGCCGCCGCCGGCCAGGTTCGGCAGGGAGTTCTTGATCGCGTGGTACGGCGTCAGGGCCGCGTCGCTGAGGGGTGCGGCGGCGATCGGGTCGGCGTCACCGAGCGGGACGAGGTTGCGGGCCGGGACGGTCACGTACTCCGCCATGCCGCCGTCTCGCCCGAGGCCGATGCCCATGTACGGGTTGGTGGCGGCGTTCTCGCAGTAGGTGTCCTGCCCCTTGGAGCAGTACCGGCAGTGTCCGCAGCCGACCGGCCCGTAGACCAGGTACGCGTCGCCCACAGTGAAACCGGTGACGCCCTCGCCGACGGACTCGACCCAGCCGGAGTTCTCGTGGCCGAGGACGAACGCGGGCTGCTGTGCCCCGGGCTGACCCTCCTGGAACTCCCGGTAGACGGCGACGTCGGAGTGGCAGGCACCGGCGCCGGCCACCTTGAGGAGCACCTCGCCCGGGCCGGGGGTGGGCTTCTCGACGTCGGTCAGGGCGGGGAAGGTCTGGTACTGCTCGAAGACGACTGCACGCATGCCGCAAAACTACACCTGTCGCCGAAGTCACCACCGGGGCGACGGGCGGCCGACTGTCCGACCTGCGCGCCACCTGAGCCCGCGGGGCCACCAGGCTGCATCTTCCCCGGGAACCGGTTGCGAGAACGAGCGTTCTCCGATTGACTCGGCACCGAGGGTCGCACCCGGCCCACACCCCGAATGAAAGGAGCGGCCATGCCCACGCGCACCGCACGCACCGCCTGGAACGGCGGCCTCAACGACGGTTCCGGCCAGGTCGAACTCTCCAGCTCGAAGGTCGGCACCTACGACGTGTCCTTCCCGAAGCGCGCCGCTGACGAGGCCGGCGGCACCACCAGCCCCGAAGAGCTCATCGCCGCAGCGCACTCGGCCTGCTACGCCATGCAGTTCTCCGCCGTCCTCGGCGAGGCCGGCGGCACCGTCGAGTCCCTCGACGTCAAGGCCGACGTCTCGCTCGGCCCGGACACGGCCGGCTTCAAGCTCACCGGCATCGTCCTCACCGTGCACGGCGAGGTCACCGGCATCGACGAGGCGACCTTCCTCAAGGCCGCCGACGAGGCCAAGGCGACCTGCCCGGTCAGCAAGGCCCTCATCGGCGTCGACATCGAACTGCACGCCACCTTCGAGCAGTAAGCAGCGCGCACCGCACTGACGGGAGGCTCCGCACCGGACCGGTGGGGAGCCTCCCGTCCGTCGTCCCACCCGGCACCAGGCGGCGCACGAGGACGGCAGGCACAATGGTCCGATGGCCGAACCGCTCCCTCCCGGCCCCCGGCCGGGCCGTCCACCCCGTCCGCGCCCGAAGGCCCGGAGCGTCGCCCAGCACGACATGCGGGACGTCCGCGCGCGACTGCGCGGCACGATCTACGAGCACGTCACGCCGGACACGCGCTCGCTGCGGGAGCAGTACTCGGCCCGACAGATCGTCGACTTCTGCCTCGACCTGACCGAGGTGATGCTCGCCTCCGGTGCCGACACCCGGAGCGTCGAGACCGCCGTGATCGCGGTGGCCACGAAGTGGAACCTCGCGCCGCTCGACCTGGACTTCTCGGGCAGCTCGGTGACGATCCAGTACTCGCCGACCGAGGGCCCGCCGCTCGTCAAGATGCGCAGCACGCGCTCCGACGGTGCCGACCTGGGACGGCTGACGTGGGCGAACCAGATCGTCGACGACGTGATCCACGACGACCGGGACATGACGAGCGCCGTGAGCGCCCTCGTGGCGGTGCTCCGGATGCCGCCGCGGTGGCCGATGTGGCTCGCCGACGTGGGGCTGTCGGTGCTCGGGACCTCGATCGCGCTGCAGGCCGGTGGTGGTTGGCGGGCCGGCGTCGGGGCGTTCGTCCTGATGCTCGGCATCATCGTCTCCGGGCGGTGGCTGACCGGCCGCGGGTACCCGCAGTTCTTCGTCTCCGGCGCGCAGGGGGCGGTGGCGTCGGTGATCGGCACGCTCGCGATCTGGGCGGGTGTGCTCACCTCGACCGGTGCGGCGACGATGGTGGCGGCCCTCGTGGTGCTCCTGCTGCCGCACGTGCAACTGGTGACGTGGGCGCAGGACGCGATCTCGGGGTTCCGCGCGATGGCGGTCGCCCGGGCGTTCACGATCGGCATGCTCATCGCGGCGATCGTCGTCGGCGTGCCGGCGGGCATCGCCGTGACGCACTGGCTCCGGCTCGAGGTCGAGCCGTCCGGCATCGTCACCCAGGCCCTGCCGCTCTGGGCGTCGCTGTCCCTGACCGTGGCGTCGGCCGGGGCGAACTGCTTCGTGCAACAGGCGAGCGCACGGGTGATCCCGGTCGCGGTGGTGTTCTCGGTCGCGGCGGGGGCGGCGCTCTGGCAGCTCAAGGAGTTCGGCCTGCCGCTGCTCGGTGCGACGTTCCTGGCGGCGGTGCTGCTCGGCGTGCTCTCGACCTACGCGGCCGTCCGGATGCGCACGGCCGTCTCGGCGATCGCGGTGCCCGCGTTCTGCGGGGCGCTGCTGCCCGGTGTCGCGGTGTCGAACGCGCTGCTCAACGTGATGAGCGGGTCGTCGAGCTCGGTGCTGGACTTCGGGTCGGCGGTGACCGTGGCGCTCGCGATCGGGGCCGGACTGGTGCTCGGCGGGCTCTTCGCGACCCCCGGGGCACGGCGTGCACTGCGTCGCGGGCGCCGGATCGAGGTGCACTCGGTCCACAGCGACACCACCGCGCTGCCGGTCATCCGCGACTCCGGCTACGACCCGGGGAACGGCAGCGTCCCGCGCTGGTGAGCCGGCCGCGGCGCCGGAGTTCGCGCTGAGCGACACGGCGCGGGCACGGGGCCGCGCGCGGTGTCGCCCAGCGCGAACCTCGGCCGACCGCAGGCCGCAGCCGACGGGCCGCAGCAGGCCGCAGGCGCTAGCTCGCGTCCGAGACGGCCTTGGACACGTCGGTGGGGCCGTCGTACTCGCCGTCCGGGATCGCACGGAGCGCCTCGAGCACGTCGTCGGGGGCGTTCTCCTTCTCGGCGGTCGACACGACGTCGTCCTTCGAGGCGGGGTAGTCGATGCCGCTCAGGTACTTCTGGATCTGGATGGGGTTCGGTGCTGCCACGATCGTTCCTTCCGTTGGGCTTCCCGGCGTACCCGGGCTCCCCTCGGCGACGTCCCAGCGGGTGCGGTCGGCGGCCAGCACGGACGGGCCCTGCCTGCCCGGCAGGGCCGACCCGGCAGGGGCCGACCCGGCAGGGACAGTCCCGGCGGAGGCCGCTCCGTCAGACCGACCAGGTCTCGTCGTCGGACCAGGACACGTCGCCCCAGGTCGACAGCCGGCGCTGCGCGGTCGCCTCGTACCGTTCCATCCAGCCGCGCTCGAGGCGGGCCACTGCCCGGTCGAAGGCCGCGACCAGGTCGAGGTCGCTGCGCAGGAGCGCCTGCAGCTGCAGCCCCTCGTACAGGGCGATGAGCTGCTCGGCGCCGCGGCGCGGGTCCATCGTGTGCGGGGCTCGTCCGACCGCGATGTCGTGCTCCAGGCCGCGCTTCACCTGGGCGAAGAACAGCTGGTACCGCGACCGCAGGTAGTTCGACATGGCGTGCTGCGGGTTGCCGGCGACGCTGAGCAGTGCGACGAGCAGACGCATCAGTGCCGGGTCGTCGGCGTTCGAGGCGACGATCGCGCGGAGGAGCTCGACGGTGCTGCCGTCGCCGACCTCGCGGGTGACCTCGTCCATCCGGGCACCGTTCCACCGGTCCACCGCGGCCAGGACGAGCCCGTCCCACGACGGGAAGTGCTGCTGCAGCTCGTGCGTCGAGATGTCCAGCCGCTCGGCGACGTGTTCGGCGCGTGCCTCGTGGAAGGGCACGTCACGGAGCAGGTCGACGGTGGCACCCACGATCCTGATCCGCAGGTGCAGGGTCGCCGCAGCCGCAGCGGCAGCCATCGTGTCGGCGCTGGTGTCCTCGAGCATCGTGCCCTCCGTGTCCGGGACACACGGTCAGGTCGTGGCCGTCGCGTCCAGGCGGTGCGGACGTCCTGTCCGCACGTCGATCTTGGCGGAGATCGGGGGTCCGGCGCATCCCCGGTCCGGGGGTCGGCAACATGGGGGACAAGCGGAGGCGCTCGGCGGCCACTGCCTGGGCGTGTCCGCGGCCGGGTGTGTGACGATGCCGGGATGTCCCCGAACGACTCCACCGCACAGGGCCTGGCGACCATGGCGTCCGCCGGGTTCGAGTTCGCGAGCACCCCGGAGCAGGTGGCGCACGACGTCCGCACGATGTGGGAGCACCTCGGCCGTCCGGAGGGTGCGTTCGAGGCCGCCGCCGCCGCGATCGCCGTCCTGCCACAGCGGCCCGAGGTACCGGTCGCGCTGCAGGCCCGGCGTCGGCAGTTCGAGCAGGCCGTCGGCATCAACCCCGTCGAGGTCGAGCTGGCCGCCGCCCTCGCGGCGCGCGAACTGCTCGAGTCGATGGCGCGGACCTGCGGCACGCGCTGACGGTCCGCCGACACGCGGCCGGTCCGACCGCATGACGGGAGGCCCGTGGCTGAGCAGCCACGGGCCTCCCGTCATGCGCGGCGTCGCCGCCGGGTCACCGACTACGGCGTGGGCATGCCGCCGTCGACGTGCAGCGTCTCGCCCACCACGTAGGACGACTCCCCGCTGGCGAGGAACACGAACGCCGGCGCGAGCTCGGCGGGCTGGCCCCAGCGGCCGAGGTAGGTCTGCTCACCCGCGGACGGCAGCGCGTCGGACGGCTGGCCGCCGGCGGGCTGCAGCGGGGTCCAGATCGGGCCCGGTGCGACGGCGTTGACGCGGATGCCCTTCGGCGCGAGCTGCGCGGCCAGGCCCTTCGCCAGGTTGTTCACGGTCGCCTTCGTGGCGGCGTAGTGCACCAGGTGCGGGGACGGTGCGTACGCCTGGATCGACGTGGTGTTGATGATCGTCGAACCCGGCTTGAGGTGCGGCACGGCGGCCTTCGTGATGCGGAACGTCGCGTACGCGTTCGTCTTGAAGGTCTCGTCGAACTCGTCGTCGGAGATCTTCGTGATGTCGTCGACGTTCTGCTGCTTGCCGGCGTTGTTGACCAGGATGTCGAGGCCGCCGAGCTCCTGCACGGCCGTCTCGACGAGCTGCTCGCAGAACGCCAGGTCCTTGATGTCCCCGGGCAGGGCGACGGCCTTGCGACCGGCGGCCTCGATGAGGGCGACGATGCGGTCGGCGTCCTCCTGCTCCTCGGGCAGGTAGCCGATCGCGACGTCCGCGCCCTCACGGGCGTACGCGATGGCGACGGCCGCGCCGATGCCCGAGTCGCCGCCGGTGATGAGCGCCTTGCGGCCCTCGAGACGGCCGGAGCCGCGGTAGGTGTCCTCGCCGTGGTCGGCCGGGACGTTCTCCGCCATCTCGGCGTCGGTGCCGGCGCCCTCGAGGTACTGCTCGTCCGGCTTCTTGTCGGCGTAGAGCTTCGTCGGGTCCTGCATGGTGTACTGGTCGATCCGCTGGTCCGTCATGGCTGCGACGGTACGCACGGCCGCTCCGGTCCCCGTTCAGGAGGCTGTCCCCCGCCGCGCAGACCGGCTGCTGCCGCGTGGACCCACAGCGGGCGGCCCTCAGACCGGGCGGTACACCGCGATCGGCGGGGCGTCGTCACCCTGGTCCTCGGCGTCGCCGGTGCGCGCCCACGTCCGGCCGTCGTGGTCGATGGTCGCCGGCAGGTCGCCGTGCACGATCATCCGCACCGCCGGTTCGTCGCCTTCGATCAGGTCGACGCCGTGCGCCGCGTTGTCTCCGGTGCTGTCCACCACGTACTCCGCCATGGGTCCGACGGTACGCGGCGCGACCCCGTCCGGCCTGCGTCCTGGGAATGTCACGGTCCGGTGACGGTTGGACCCGTTTCGGTAACACCCGTCGCCCAGCCCGGCAGGGGCCGCTACGGTCGAGCGAGTGACTCCCAGGACTGTGATGACGATCGGCGCCGTGGCGCTCGCCCTCGTGGTGGGCAACGGCCAGGCGGTCGTGCACTGGTCCGGCCAGGACGCCGACCGCGCTGCTGCCGCTGAGCCGACCGCGTCCGCGACCCGCACCGCCGACCCCGTGCCGACCTGGCATCCGGTGTCGTCCGGCGCGCTGAAGTCCGTCGACGCCGTCGAGCTCCGCGCCGAGTCGATCGTGTTCCGTTCCGACGACCACACCGTCACGACCGTGTCCATGCGCGACGCCAAGCACACCGTCTCGGTCCTCAACCGCATCCTCGGCACGCCGGCCCGCGCGCAGACCGCCGTCGGCGACGCCGGTCGCTGCGTGCCGGCCAGCACGACCTCGACGTGGGGCGGTGCGATCCGCGTCGCCGCGTTGGCGGAGCCCGGCACCGCCGGCAACCGGGTCGAGGTCCGCGTGCTCCGCGACCACGTCCGCTCCCGTCTCGGCGCGGTCATCGAGCTCTCCGGGCCGGACGGGGTCCAGGTCGGTGACGACGTCTCCGAGCAGATCGACGACGCACCGTCGAGCGACCGCGAGTCCCTCGGGTCGGACGACGCCCAGGCGTGGCAGCTCCTGCTGCAGCGCGGGTGGACCGACGACAGCGACCACGCTGACGACCGCGGGACCGCTGGCCACCGCGGCACCGACGGTGCGGAGGGCGCCGACGATGACGGGGCCGATGGCGACGGGGCCAACGGCGTCTCGGTCCTGACCGACGACTCCACCGTCACCGTGATCGGGTCGCCGATGCCGATCCGCCCCGCTCGCGGCTGCTGAGGCCCCGCGGCTTCTGAGGTTCAGACCCGGATCGTCGCGATCACCGGGAAGTGGTCGCTCGCGAACCAGGTCTCCGGCCCGTCGTGGTCGATCCGCACCTGGTCGACCGCGGTGACGTCACGCGTGAAGACCCAGTCGATGCGCTCCCCGGTCGCCACCGGCGGCTGCCAGTCGTTGTAGGACGCCGTGTGGTCGTCCGGGTCACCCGCGACGCTCCAGGCGTCGGTGTACCCGGCGTCCGCGAACACCTGCGAGGCCGCCCCTGCCCCGGCGGGCTCGTTGCAGTCGCCCGCGAACAGCACCGGACCGTCGACGACCGACAGCCGCTGCACGACGAGCGCGGCGCTGCGGGCGCGGACCTCGTCGCCGTGCGGGCCCTGCTCGTGGTCCATGTGCGTGGTCAGCAGGGTGAACGCCGGGCCCTCGGCGTCGAGGAACTGCGCGTGGTTCGCGATCCGCGGGTACAGGCTGTCCCAGGTGTTCGAGACGGGCTCGTCCGGGGTGTCCGAGAGCCAGAACGACCCGGACTCGACGGGGCGGAACCGGTCGCGCCGGTAGAACACCGCGGCGTGCTCGCCGGCCGTACCGCCCTCCCGTCCCTGGCCGACGGCATCGTGGTCGGGCAGGCCTGCGCGGAGGGCGTCCATCTGGTGGTCGAAGGCCTCCTGCACGCAGAGCAGGTCGGGTTCGTGGCGGCGGATGACGTCGAGGACGACGGGCAGTCGGGCGGGCCAGTCGTGCACCGGGTCCGGGTTCTTGATGTTGTAGGTCATGAGGGTGATCGGGCGTGCGGTGCTGGTCACCCCTCGAACCTACCCAGACGGTCCCCGGAGCCCTCGCTGCCTTCGCCTGCCGGACCGACCAGGGTCCGCCGGAGCGTCAGCACGCCGTCGCGCGCCCGGGACTTCGCCGTGCCGGTGGGGACCCCGAGCGCCCGCCCGAGCTCGGGGCCGGACAGGTCGGCCAAGTAGCGGAGGACGACCGCGTGCCGCTGTCGCTCCGGCAGCGTGCCCAGAGCCCGGCGGAGCGCCTGTCGGTCGAGCACGGCCTCGGCGCGGTCCAGCGAGCTGTGGTCGAGTGCCTCGTGGTCGCGGATGCCCAGGCGCCGGTCCCGCTCGCGGTCCGCCTGGGCCTTCCGGACCCGGTCGATCGCCCGCCGGGTCGCGATGGTCCGGATCCAGGCGATCACCGGGTGCGACGGGTCGTAGCGGGGAGCGAGCCGCCAGACCTCGAGCATCACGTCCTGCGTGACGTCCTCGGCCAGCCAGACGTCGTGCAGCTGCCGCCGGGCGACCTGCAGGACGATCGGCCGGAACCGCTCGTCGATCCGGCGGAAGGCCTCCCGGTCCCCCGCGGCGACCCGCAGCAGCAGGGCGCGCTCCTCGTCCCGTCGTCGGCGCAGCTCGTCATCCACGCCCCGTAATGTGACATGCCAGTCTGGATGACAGCGGCGAGACGCGGCGGACGAGCCGGCGTCAGTTGATGCAGACGCCTTCCTGGCCGTACTCGTGGACTGCGGTGGACGACGGGCTCGGCTCGGCGGGCGCCGTCGTCGGCTTCGGCGCGGCGGCCTCCTTCGACGGTTCCGCCGGGGCGGACGTCGACGTGCCCGGCTGGGCGGCGGCCTGCGGGGTCTTGCCGTCGGTGCCGAGCACCAGGGTGACCCCCTGCACGGCGGTGCTCTGGACCGGCACCGCGCCGGGCACGACGGCGACCAGGGCCTTGGCCTGCGCCTCCATGCCGACCGGGTACTGCACCATCGTCGTCGCCGTGGTGTCCGAGGAGCCCGGGGCGCCGACCTGGAAGCCACGACCCGCGAGCACCGCGGAAGCGGCGGCCGCGGCGCCCGTGACGCCGCTGCCGTTCGAGACCGTTACCGAGACCGACCCGGCCGCAGCCGCGGTCGCCTTCGTGTACGCCGGCGGCTCGCCGACCAGGCTCTGCACGAACGCGGGCATGCCGGCGGTGTCGACCTCGACGATCGACAGTGCCGACCCGTTCGGGTAGATCGTCGGGGTGCCGAGGATCGGGATCGTCGCCGACTTGATGTTCGACGGGCGCAGGTTGCTCATCTGCCGCGCCAGGGTCAGCATGTCGAGCCCCTGGTCGGTCTCCACCGAGCTGCCGATCGCGTCGATGATGTTCGTCGTCTTCACCGGGTTGAGCAGGGTGCCGGCGGACAGGATCTTCCGGGCCTCCTGCGACAGGAAGTACTGCTGGCGGACCTGGCGGTCGAGGTCACCGTTCGGCAGACCGTGCCGCTGCCGGACGAACGACAGGGCCTGCGCCGCGTTGAGCTCGGAGACGCCGGCCGGCAGGTCGACACCCGAGAAGTCGTCCTGGGCGGCCTGGTTCAGGCAGACGTTCACCGGACCGAGCTGCTTGACGATCTCGTAGAACCCGAGCAGCGAGACGCGCACGTAGTGGTCGATCGTCAGCCCGCTGAGGCCCTGGATCGTCGCGATGAGCTTCTTCGCGCCGCCGGTGTCCCCGCCGCCGTTCATCGTGCCGTACGAGAACGCGCTGTTGAGCTTGCCCTTGCCGACGCCCGGGATGTCCACGTACGAGTCGCGCGGGAACGAGATCATCGTCGCGCTCCGGCCGTCCGCGGCGATGTGCAGCACGATCATCGTGTCCGTGTTGGTCGCGCCGCCGTCGGACTGGGTGTTGAGCTCCGCCATCTGCTCCGGCGTCGCGTTGTCCGGGCGGTGGTCGTCGCCGACGAGCAGGATGTTCATCGCGCGGCCGTCGACGTCGTCCTTCGCGGGCGGCGCACTGCCGATGGCGTCCACCTTCGTGACGCTGCTGGCCAGGCGGTTGTACGCGTACGCCGCGTACCCGCCGCTCAGCAGCACGGCCATCGTGAGGACGCCGGCGAGCGCAGGGAAGACGACTCCCCAGTGGCGCTTGCGGCGTCCGTGGCGGGGCGGCACGGCGCGATCGGCCCGGCGTGGCCTGGTCTCCTCGGGTGCGTTCGTCACGGGGAGAACCATAACCGTGGAGCGCGCAGATGACATGGATTCCGCCTGGACGTCCTGTACGCACCGTTCCGGGAGGCCCGGTGCCGGACGTGCGCACCGCCTCCCGTCCACCCATGCTCGCCCCGTACTGTCGGTCGCGTGTTCCTGACCGTCGTCGCCGTCTGCTGCGCCGCCGTGGCGGTCCCCCTGCTGGTGAACGGGGCCCGTGCGTTCCGGCGCGGCGCACGGAGCCTGACCCGCTTGCTGGCGCTCGTCGCCGGGCTGGCCGTCCTGGCGCTCGGTGTCCTGGTCGCGGTCCTCGCCGCCGTCGGGACCACGGTGAGCACGGCACTGCTCGTGCTGGTCCTGGCACTGGCGGGGTACCTGGCGCTGGTGTTCGCCGTCTTCCTCGGTGCCGCGGTCGCGTACGGGCACGTCCGGGTCACGGAGGAGGCCGAGTCACTCGTCGTCCTCGGCTGCGGGCTCGTGCACGGTGCGGTCTCGCCGATGCTGCGGTCCCGCCTGGACCGCACGCTCGAGGTGTTCCACCGCTCGGTCGCCGCCGGCCGCACCCCGGTCGTGGTGCCCTCCGGCGGCCAGGGCGAGGACGAGGACCGCACCGAGGCCGACGCGATGGCGGAGTACCTGGTCGCGCACGGTGTGCCCGCCGGGCTGGTACACCGCGAGGGCCGGTCGACGAACACCCGCGAGAACCTCCGGTACTCCGGCGAGGTGCTGCGCGACGCCGGGGTGCACGGCCGGACGCTCGTCGTCACGAACGACTACCACGTGATGCGCACCGCGATGACAGCGCGACGGACGGGCCTCGACGCCCGGGTGCTCGGGGCACCGACGGCCAGGCAGTCGGTGCCGAGTGCGTTCCTCCGCGAGTTCGCGGCCGTGCTCGTGATGCACGGGTGGTGGCACCTCGGCGCACTCGCCGCGATCGTGGTGCTGTGGGGCGTGGGGCTCACGACCGGGCTGCTACCGGCCTGAGCGACCGCCCGCCGCTCAGCTCCGCTCGGAGCCCACGTCTCAGCTCCGCTCGGGCAGCAGGTGCACGGCCTCCATGGCCAGCTCGGCGGCGATCGGGTCGTTCGCACGCACCGCGTCGCGGAGGTCCGCGATCCGGGGCGTGACGACGTCGACGGGCACGACCTCGGCGATCTCGGGCACGCGGAGCTTGAACGACAGCCCGTCGGTCGTCGCCTTGCAGAGCTGCGCGAGCGAGGCGTTGCCGCACGCGTCGGCCCACATCGCGTAGACGTCGGCGCCGTCGTGCGCCAGGGCCGCCTGCTCGCCCTTGCCGAGTCGTGTGAGCACCTGGTCGAGCGTCGCCACGACCCGGCGGCGCTCGGCGTCGGTGAAGCGCGGGACCGCCAGCCGGACGACACCGCCGTAGATCACGCCGAGGGTCTGGTACGCGTCGAGCAGCTCGGTCTTGGTGGGGGCGGCGACCCGGGTGTACCGGTTCGGCGCCATCTCGACCAGTCCGGCGCGGGCCAGTTCGGCGAGCGCTTCGCGGATCGGGGTGCGGGAGACACCGAGCCAGGCGATCAGGTCGTCGTCGTTGAGGCGTTCGCCGGGCTCCAGGGTGCCGTCCATGATCGCGTCGCGGATCTTGTCCTGGACGGTGTCACGGAGGAGCTTGCGCTCGGCGGCCGGCTGTGTGGAGGGTACGGGCATGCGCTCAGCGTGTCACATGTCACGCGGTCGGCGCGAGAGGCGCGACGGCCACCAGGCCCGACGACCGAGGTCGAGCACGAGCGCCGGCACGAGCAGGGACCGGACCACCACGGTGTCGAGCAGCACCCCGAACGCGACGACGAAGGCGATCTGCACGAGGAACAGGATCGGGATCACCCCGAGGGCCGCGAAGGTGGCGGCGAGTACGACGCCCGCAGAGGTGATCACCCCGCCGGTGGCCCCGAGTCCGCGCAGGACGCCCTCGCGCGGACCGTGGCGGAGTGTCTCTTCCCGCACCCGGGTCATGAGGAAGATGTTGTAGTCCACGCCGAGCGCCACCAGGAACACGAACGAGAACAGCGGCACCGACGGGTCGGCTCCGGGGAAGTGGAACAGGTGGTCGAAGACGAGCGCGCCGACGCCGAGCGCGGCCGCGAAGGACACGATGACGCTGCCGATGAGGACGAGCGGTGTCACGATGCTCCGGAGCAGCAGCATCAGGATGAGCAGGATCACGCCCAGGACGACGGGGATGATCAGGGTGCGGTCGCGGATGCCGGTGTCGTTCGTGTCGATCGCGGTCGCGGTGACCCCACCCACGCGGGCACCGGGGTCGACCCGTTCGACCGCGGTGCGGAGCTGTCGGACGGTCCGCTCGGCCGCGGCGGAGTCGGCCGGGTCGGCGAGGGTCGCCTCGAGGAGCACCTGGCCGCGTGACACGGTCGGGTCGGCAGCCGGGGCGCCGGTCGTGGTGCCGGTCGTCGTGCCGGCGGCGTCCGCGCCGACCGGAGTGGTGCCGGAGGGTGCGTCCTTCGCGGCCGCGGTGACACCGTCGACGCCGTCCACCCCGGTGACCGCGTCGGCGAGCCGGTCGATCCGGTCCGCGTCACCGAGCACGAGCGCCGGGCTGCCGGAGCCACCGGGGAAGTGGTCCGCCAGCACGGTCTGGCCGTCGCGGGCCTGCGACTGCCCGATCACCAGGTCGCTCTGCGGCACCCCGTCGGCGCGCAGCCCGAGCAGGCCGGTGCTCATCGCCAGGAGCCCGACCGTGCAGACGATCCAGACCACCCGGGAGCGCCGCCCGACGAGCCGGCCCACCCGGGCCCAGAGTCCCCGGGCGTCCGGGCCGGTGAGCACCGGGTGGGCGCCGCCGAACGCTGGGCGCAGCGGCCAGAACGCGGCTCGCCGGAAGCAGAGGAGGAGCGCGGGCAGCAGGGTGAGGGCGGCGAGCACACTGAAGGCGATGCCGATCGCCGCGACCGGGCCGAGCGCCTTGTTCGAGTTGAGGTCCGACAGCAGCAGGCACAGCACGCCGACGATGACCGTGCCGCCCGAGGCGATGATCGGCTCGAGGCTGCCGCGGAGTGCGGCCTTGGTGGCGTCCCAGCCGGTGCGGTGGTCGCGGAGCGCCTCGCGGTACCGGGACGTGTAGAGGAGCGCGTAGTCGGTCGCGGCACCGATCACCAGGATCGAGAGGATGCCCTGGACCTGCCCGTTCACGGTGACGACGCCGGCCTTCGCCAGTGCCCAGACGACCAGGATCGACGCGGTCAGGGCGAACACGGCGGTCGCGAGCACCAGGAACGGCAGCAGCGGCGAGCGGTAGACCACGATGAGGATGACGAGCACCGCCAGGAGCGCGACCCCGAGCAGCAGGCCGTCGATGCCCGCGAACGCCTCGGTGAGGTCGGCGGTGAAGCCCGCCGGACCGGTGACGTACCCGCGCAGCCCGTCCGGCAGGGCGTCGTCCACGTCCGCCCGGATCGCTGCGACCGCGTCCCCGGTCTCGGCCGAGGCGGTCAGCGTGGCGACGACCTCGACCGCGTCGCCGTCCCGGCTCGGGATCACCGGGCTGACCTGGTCGACGTCGGCACGGGCACCGAGCACGTCGGCGATCCGGTCGGCGGCGGCGGTGTCGGCGGAGGTCAGGCCGCCGTCCCGCTCGAGCACGACGATGGCCGGTGCCCCGCTGGCGTCCCGGAAGGCACTGCTGCGGTCCTGCACCGCGGTGGCGTCGGCGGAGGCCGGCAGGAACGAGGTCTGGTCGTTCGTCGAGACCTCGGAGATCCGCCCGAAGAAGGGGCCGCCGACCGAGGCGACGACCAGCCAGACGAGGATGACCAGGGCGGGGATCGCGATGCGGAGGGAGCGGGGCACGACGGCGAGCGTACACCGATCGTCAGCATGCTGAACACTTTGCGGCACACCGCGGTCGGGTGGACTGCTCCACCGTAGACTCGGGGCATGGAGGACCAGTCCGCGCAGTGGCCGATCGGACGCCTGCTCGCCGCTGCGTCCCGTGCCGTCGAACGCGAGTGGGACGAACGCCTCCGGGCCATCGGGCTGCAGCACGCCGCCCTCATCGCACTCGACATCGCCCTCCGCACCGGACCGACCGGCGCCGACGTCATCGCCCGTACCGCCCGCGTCCAGCCCCAGACGATGTCGCGCACCCTCGAGCGCCTGGAGCGCGACGGGATGATCGAGCGCAGCCCGCACCCGGAGGACGGCCGTCGGCGGCTCGTCACGGCCACCGACCACGGGCGGCGGATGTGGGAGACCGCGCGGCACATCGAGCGGGAGGTCCTGCCGGACGACCCGGAGCTCCGCGCGCGACTCGGCGCGATCCTGGCCGGCACGCGTCCGCCGGCAACCGACGAGGAGCTTGCACCTGATATGTGAGATGTGTCACCCTGGATTAGTCGGTGCCCAGGCCGGCCTGCACCCAGGGAGTCCCATGTCCGGCCGTCGTGCCCTTGCCCGGAGCCACCGCCGACGCCCCGTCCGCCGAGCGCTGCTGATCGCCGTCGGGCTGCTCACGCTCGTGACGATCGGCCTCGCCGTGGCCGTCAGCGCGTTCGTCGGCGGACTGGCACATCGCTACGACGCCGGGCGGACGGTCATCCAGTCCCCGTTCCCCGAGACGGGTCGTCCCGCCGCCACCGGGGACGCACTCGACGTGCTGCTCATCGGCTCGGACTCACGCGCCGGCCTCGACCCGGACCACGACCGCGCCGGTGGGAGTCGGGCGGACGTCCTGATGCTCGCGCACGTGTCGGCGGACCGCCGGCACGTCGCCCTGATCTCGATCCTCCGCGACTCCTGGGTCGACGTCCCCGGTCACGGCACCGCGAAGATCAACGCCGCGTACTCCTGGGGTGGTGTCCCCCTGACGGTGCAGACCGTCGAACAGCTCCTCGACGTCCGGATCGACCACGTGGCCGAGATCGACTTCGCGGGCTTCGCCGGCATGACCGATGCGCTGGGAGGCGTCACCGTCGAGTCGTCGACCGCGTTCGACGCCCGGGGACACCACTTCACCCTCGGCCCGAACCACCTCGACGGGGCCGCGGCCCTCGCCTTCGTCCGCGAGCGGTACGCCTTCGCCGACGCCGACCACACCAGGGTGCGGAACCAGCAGGCGTTCCTGCGCGCGGTCGTCCAACGGGTCGTCTCCCAGGACACCCTGACGAGCCCGCAGACGATCCAGCGGTTCGTGTCCTCGAGCAGCGAGTACCTCGCCGTCGACCCCGGCCTGGACTTCTCGACACTCGTCGGATTGGGCTGGTCGCTCCGGGACTTCCGCGTGGACGACCTCGACACCACGACCCTGCCGTCGGCCGGTGGCGGCACGAGCGACGACGGGCAGTCCTACGTCCGGGTCGACCGGTCGGCCATCTCCAGCCTGTCGATCGCGCTCCGCTCCGACGACGTGTCCGGCTGGGTCGCGACCCACCCCGGATGACGAAGCCCCCCACGCCGGAGCTCGTGGGGCCCTTCCGATCGGCGCGAGACGCTCAGCGCGAGAGGCTGGGCGTCAGGCCGGGAGCTGCAGGGTCTGTCCTGCGTAGATGAGGTTCGCGTCGTCGACGGTCGACGTGTTCGCCGCCCACAGCTGCTTCCAGCCGCCCTCGACGCCGAGCTTCGTCGCGATGGTGTCGAGCGTGTCGCCCGAGGCCACCTTGTAGGTCTTGCCGCTGGTCGGGACGGCGGCCGGCTTGGTCGCGGTCGCCGACGGAGCCGGCGTGCTCGCGACGGCCTTCGGTGCCGTGGCCTGCGGTGCCGGAGCCGCCTGACGGGTCGGTGCCGCCGGGGCCGCCGCCTGCGGAGCCGGAGCCGGAGCCGCCGGCTGGGCGACGGGCGCCGGGGCCGCGCCGCTCGTGCCGCTCAGGCCGAGCTTCGCGGAGCAGGCGGGCCAGGCGCCCCAGCCCTGCGAGGCGAGGACGTTCTCGGCCACGGCGATCTGCGTCGAACGGCTCGCGCCGGCCGGGCTGCCCGTGCCGCCGTTGGCGGTCCAGGTGCTCTGCGTGAACTGCAGTCCGCCGTAGTAGCCGTTGCCGGTGTTCGCGGCCCAGTTGCCGCTGGACTCGCAGGCCGCCAGGGCGTCCCAGGTCGAGCCGTCGGCCGCGCTGGCCGGTGCAGCCGCGAGACCGACGCCCGTTGCGGCGATGCCGGCGAAGGCGAGTCCGCCGACGAGGGCGCGAGTTCGGGTGTGGTTCTTCATGTCGTTGCTCCACCGGGGTCGCGTCGTCGTTCCCGACGTCGGCTGCCCACCCCGACCGATCGCGGTCAGTCTGATGGTGTCGCCGGGGGCAGCCTCCGCGCCGGCGTCACGGTGGGCCACCATAGGAAACTCACGCTCGTTATCAAACTGAGACCAACGGTTCTACCCAGTAGTGCTATGTACCCCGGACCGACCCTGTACGTCGCGATGCCCATGGGCGCGGCGATCGCACGTACCCGGGTACACGACCTTCCGAGTTCCCTGGCAATCGTGGACCCGGCGACCCGACGACGGACGGGAGGCGCGGGGCGGGCCCGCACCGCGCCTCCCGTCCGTCAGTCCCGCGACAGCAGCGTGACGGCCTCGAGGTGCCCCGTCTGCGGGAACATGTCGAGCACACGGACGCGCCGCAGCCGGAACGAGGGCATCACCGCGAGGTCGCGGGCGAGCGTCACCGGGTTGCAGCTGGAGTAGACGACGTGCCGGACCTCGGACGTCTCGAACCAGCCCGCGAGTTCGGCGCCGATGCCGCGCCGCGGCGGGTTGACGACGACGAGTTCCGGGGCGGTACCGGGGCGGGCGCGCAGCGCGTGGGCGGTGGCGTCGTCGGCGGCGAAGCGGACGTCGGTCAGGCCGGCCTCGCGGGCGGACTGCTTCGCGGACACGATCGCCTCGCGGCTGGTCTCGATGCCGGTGACCGAGCGACCCGGACGTGCGGCGTGCAGCGCGAACCCGCCGACGCCGCAGTACAGGTCCCACATCGAGGCCGGGCCGACCTCGTCGATCCACGCCGACGCCTGCGCGTACAGCTGCGTCGCGACGGACGTGTTCGTCTGGAAGAAGCTCTGCGGGCGCAGGTGCATCGTCACCGGCCCCAGGCGCATCGGCAGGGTCTGCTGCTCGGTGAGGACGACCTCCCGGTCCCCCTCGGTCACCGCCTTGTGCTCGGGCAGCAGGTTCGCGGTGACCACGACGGCCTGCGGCAGGACCCGGCGGAGCTCGCCGAGCCGGTCGCGCAGGCGCGGCAGCTGCCCCTCGCTGCGGAGCACGAACCGCACCATCAGCTCGCCGTCGGGCGACTCGGTGACGAGCACGTACTTCAGCTCACCACGGCGCTGCCGGACGTCGTACGGCATCAGCCCGGCGGACGCGATGAAGTCGGCCAGGACCGGCAGCGCGTGCTGGATGCCCGGCGTGCAGATGCCGCAGTGCCGCAGGTCGACCCCGCGCTGCCGCTCGTCGAGGATCCCGACGGTGGGCTGCTGCACCGTGCCGCCGACGACCATCTTCGCCTTGTTGCGGTAGCCGGACTCGGGGCTGGTGACCGCCGGCAGCCACTCCACCGCCCCCGGGCCGCCGGCCGCGTCGACGGCGTCGTGCAGGAGTTCGCGGGTACGGAGCTCCTTGTCGAGGACCTGGTCTCCGTATGGCTGACCCATCAGGGTGCACGACCGGCAGACCCCGCGGTCGAAGTAGTCGCACTGCATGGCCGAGTCAGGATACGTCAGCGGCGGGCGGCGTCCCGGGTGGTGGTCCGGATGCGGTGCACCGAGGTCGTCGCCGTGACGAACAGGTCGCGGCCGTCGTCGCCGCCGAAGCAGAGGTTCGCGACGGTCTCGGGCACCGGGATGACGCCGATCCGGGTGCCGTCCGGCTCGTGCACGAACACCCCGACCGCCGCCGAGGTCCAGATCCGCCCGTCCTCGTCCACCCGGAGGCCGTCGGGCACGCCCTCGCCCGGGGCGAAGCGCACCAGGTCGCGGCCGTTCTTCACCCGCACCCCGGGGACGCCGGGGGCGGCCGGACCGTCCGTGTCGACGTCGTAGGCGCGGATCACCGGGCGGTCGCCGTCCGAGCTCGCCACGTACAGCACCCGCTCGTCGGGTGAGAACGCCAGGCCGTTCGGCTCGTCGACGTCGAGGACGACCGGGCGCAGGTCCTCGCCGTCCGGGCCGCAGCGGAACACCCAGTGGTCGCCGTACTCCCGCTCGCCCGGGTGCCCCTCGCGCGGCTGCGTGATGCCGTAGGCCGGGTCGGTGAACCAGACGCTGCCGTCCCGGGCGACGACGACGTCGTTCGGGGAGTTGTACGCGACCGCACCCCACCGGGTCGTGATCGGGGTGACGACGCCGTCCCGGTCACGCTCGACCCGCCGTCGTCCGTGCGAGCACTGCACCACCGAGCCGTCGTGGTCGAGCGTCCGGCCGTTGGTGAACTCGACGCCCTGGGCGTACACCGACACGGAGCCGTCGGCCGCCGACCACTGCAGGACGCGGTCCCCCGGGATGTCGGACCACCGCAGTGTCCGGGTCGTGGGGACCCAGCACGGCCCCTCGGCCCAGGTGCTGCCGGTGTGCAGGGTCTCGAGCGCGGCGGGGTCGGGGACGAGGTCGGTGAGGCTCGGCACGGGTGCTCCTTCGGACGGTGCGACCACGCTAGTGCGCGGGCACCGGGGACGGATCAGACCGCCGCGGCCGCCGCCTCGCTGCGTCGCCGCACGGCCTTCTCGATCGCCGAGATCCCCAGGCCGAGCAGGATCGACGCCACGACCGCGAGCACGGTCACGAGGAACGGCTGCTCCCGGCTCCAGTGTCCGGTCGCTGCGGCGATCCCGACGCAGTACGCGGCCCACACGACGTCGGCGAGCGCGCAGCTGAGCAGGAACCGACGGAGGTCGAGCCCGCTGTCGGCACCGACAAGGTTCGTCGTCAGCCGACCCATCGGGATGAAGCGTCCGAGGACCGCGATGCGCCCCGGGGCCGCGCGGTACCGCTCGTCGATCGACTCCCGGGCCTTCCGGACCTTCGGCCGGGCGAACCAGGACTTCGAGCCGAGGTCGAACGACCGGGCCAATCGGTAGAGCGCCAGGTCGCCGAGCACCATGCCGACCGTGGCCGCGACGACCAGGAGCAGCACCGGCAGCAGCCTACCGTCACCGCCGACCAGGAGCGTGCCGATCGCGACGACCATGGCCTGGCTGGGCAGGAAGACCGCGATGCTGCCGACGGCGAGCACGAGGCCGACGACCAGGAACGCCCACGGGGTGCCGACGAGCTGCAGCACCACCTGTTCTGCTGCGTCCACTGCTCACCCTCCGCGGCACGAGCCTGACGCGCCGCTGTCGATCATCTCAGGTCGACGAGCAGGCCGCGCGCCGGTGCGGTCCCCGGCCCGGTCGTCAGTGCTGCGACACCGGTGACAGCACGAGCTCGTCGATCCGCACGTGTGCCGGAGCGCAGAGCACGAAGCCGATCGCTCGACCGACGTCCTCGGGCGTGAGCATGACCGCCCGGGCCGCGGCGTCCGGCACGCTCGGGCGCTGCTCGAGGAAGTCCGTCGCGACGTCGCCCGGGCACAGGTGCGTGGCGCGGACGCCGTGCTGCGCCTCCTGCTGGTTGAGCGTGCGGACGACGGGACCGAGCGCGGTCTTGCTCGCCGAGTACGCCACCCCGGCTCCCGGCTGCGACGACCACCCGGCGTACGAGGACACCACGACGACGACCCCGCCGGACCGTCGGAGCGCGGGGAGGGCCGCGTCGACGACCTGCACCACCGCGGTCAGGTTGGTGTCGATCACGGCGCGGAGGTCCGTCATGCTCTGGTCGTCCCAGCGCCGCCGCGGCGAGTTCAGCCCGGCGGACAGCACGAGTCCGTCGATCCGCCCGTGGCGTTCGAGGAGGGTGTCCCGGGCCGCGGTCACGGCCTCGGGGTCGGTGGCGTCGAGGGGCAGGACCTCCGCGGTGCCGCCCTCGGCGCGGATGCCGGCGGCGACCGCCTCGAGACGCTCGGTGCGACGGCCGCTGAGGACGAGCCTCCAGCCCGACCGGGCCGCCACCTGCGCGGCCGCAGCCCCCATGCCGCTGCCACCGCCGGTGACCCAGAGGACGCGGTCGTCCGTCGTGCTCCGGTCTGCTGTGCGCTCGTCCGTCATGGGTGGGACAGTAGACGCGTCGGCGTCGACGGACGCCCCGAAGGAGCGACGATGCACCTCGACCTCAGCGACCGGGTGGTGGTCGTCACCGGCGGCGCCCGCGGGATCGGCCGGACCATCGCGGAGCGGTTCCGACGGGAGGGCGCGCACGTGGTCGCGCTCGACCTGGCCGCGGCGCTCGCGGACCGCGGGGCGGACGACCAGCCGGGAGGCCCGCCCAGCGTCCCCGACGGTGCCCACGCAGTCGGGGCCCCCGGTGTCGGGACCCCCGCTGTCGAGGCCCACGCGCTCGAGGTGCTCGCCTGCGACGTCACCGACCCGGCGTCGGTGCGCGCCGCCGTCGACGCGGTCGTCGCCCGGCACGGCACGGTCGACGTCCTCGTCAACAACGCGGGCATCAACGTCGAGGGCCGGGTGGCGGACCTGGAGTGGGACGCCTGGCGGCGGTGCATGGACGTGAACCTCGGCGGCACCTTCCTCATGAGCCAGGCGGTGGCGCCGGTGATGCAGCGGGCGGGGCGCGGCCGGATCATCAACGCGGCGTCCTTCGCGGCGATCGTGCCGAGCGTCGGCAGTGCGGCGTACGCGGCGTCGAAGGCGGCCGTCGTGCAGTTCACCCGGGTCCTGGCGTCCGAGCTCGGGCCGTGGGGCATCACCGTGAACGCGTACGCGCCGGGGATGGTGCCGACCGCGATGAACGGCTTCGCGACCATGCCGACCGCCGACCAGGACCGGCTGCTCGACACCCTGTCGATCCGGCGGTGGGAGACGCCGGACGACGTCGCGGACGTGCTGCTGTTCCTGGCGAGCGACCTGGCGGGGTACGTGACGGGGACGCTGCTCGACGTGTCCGGCGGCAAGCTCGCGACCCAGATCCCGTCGCGCGCGTACGAGGACTGAACCGGGCCGGGCAGTCCTGCCGGCGAGCGGGCAGAGTCGGAGGCAGTCTGGACCATCGCGACGGACCCTGTCCGCTCGCACAGGATCTGCTCATGCGGCTCTCCGTAGGCTGTGAGGTACCAAGAGAGCCGGACTGCAGCCCGACCCCCGAGGAGGTGCCCCTGTGTTCACCGTCCTCATCGCGTTCGGCGTCATCGCACTCGTCGTCCCCGCACTCACTCCCCTGCTGGGGCGTCGCGTCTTCTTCGTCGCCGCCCTCGCACCCGCCGCCGCCGCGGTCCTCACGCTGACCCAGACCGCTCCGGCGCTCGGTGACGGCGTCACGGAACGCGTCCGCTGGATCCCGCAGCTCGCCCTCGACCTGGCGTTCCGGGTGGACGCCCTGTCCTGGGTGCTCGCCCTCGTGGTCACCGTGGTCGGTGCGCTCGTGCTGGTCTACTGCGCCTCGTACTTCGCCGACGACGAGCCGGGTCTCGGTCGGTTCGCCGGCGTCCTGACCGCGTTCGCCGGGTCCATGTACGGCCTGGTGATCGCCGACGACGTCATCGTGCTCTTCGTCCTGTGGGAGGCCACGACGGTCTTCTCCTACCTGCTCATCGGGCACGACGCCGTGAAGCGGGCGAGCCGGGCCGCCGCCATGCAGGCACTCGTCGTCACCACGGCCGGTGGACTCGCGATGCTGGCCGGGCTCGTCGTCATCTCGGTCGCCGCCGGCACCACCTCGCTCTCCGGCATCATCGCCGCGCCCCCGACCGGCACGGCGGTCACGGTGTCGGTGATCCTCGTCCTGGTCGGCGCACTGACCAAGTCGGCGATCGTGCCGTTCCACTTCTGGCTGCCCGCCGCGATGGCCGCGCCGACCCCGGTGAGCGCGTACCTGCACGCCGCCGCGATGGTGAAGGCCGGCATCTACCTGGTCGCCCGGCTGGCCCCGGCGTTCGCGCTGCTCGACGGTTGGCGCGAGACCATCACGGTGCTCGGCGTGCTCGGCATGCTCGTCGGCGGGTACCGGGCACTCCGGCAGACCGACCTCAAGCTGCTGCTGGCGTACGGCACGGTCGCCCAGCTCGGGTTCCTCGTGCTCGCCGCGGGCTGGGGCGTGCCGGAGATCGCCCTCGGCGGGGTCGTCCTGCTCGTCGCCCACGCCACGTTCAAGTCCACGCTCTTCCTGGTCGTCGGCACGGTCGACCACGTCAGCGGCACCCGGGACCTCTGGAAGCTCAGCGGGGTCGGTCGACGACTGCCCGGGCTGGCGGTCGTCGCGGTGCTCGCCCTCGCGTCGATGGCCGGGATCCCGCCGCTGATCGGCTTCGTCGCGAAGGAAGCCGTGCTCGGCGGCTTCCTCGAGGAACTGCACGGCACCGACGCCGGCTGGGCCTGGGTCGCACTCGTCGGCGTGACCGTCGGGTCGGTCCTGACCGTGGCGTACTCGTGCCGGTTCTTCTGGGGCACCTTCGCCCGGAAGACCGGGGTGGCCCAGACCGAGCCGCACGCGCTGCACGGGCTCTGGGTCGTCCCCACCGTCCTCGGCGTCGCGGGGCTCGTCCTCGGCCTCGCCACCCCGTTCGTCGCGCACGGGTTCGAGTCCGCCGCCACGGCCGCCCGGCACGGCAGCGCCGAGGTCCCGCACCTGGCGCTCTGGCACGGGTTCGAGCCGGCCCTCGGCATCTCCGCCCTGACCCTGGTCGGCGGTGGCGTCCTGTTCCTGCTCCGCACCCGGGTCGAGTCCGTCCAGCACCGCCTGGCCGGGTCGCCGTCCGCCTCCGCCAACTACCGACGGCTGATGCGCGGCCTCGACCGGTTCGCGACCTGGCTGACAGCCAGCCTGCAGCGCGGTTCGCTGCCCTACTACCTGACCGTGATCCTGTCGGTGTTCGTCGCCGGTGCCCTGGCGAACCTCGTCGTCGGCGGCCCCTGGGCCTTCCACATCCGGTTCGCCGACTCCTGGGGCCAGCTGCCCGTCGTCGTCGTGATGGCGATGGCCGCGATCGCCGTCCTCGCCGCGAAGACCCGGTTCGCCGCTGCCGTCCTGGTCGGCGTGACCGGGTACGGCACCGCGATCCTGTTCCTGCTGCACGGCGCCGTCGACCTCGCCCTCACCCAGCTCGTCGTCGAGACCGTCACGCTCATCGCGTTCGTCCTGGTGCTGCGCCGACTGCCCCCGCGGATCGGCACCGCCAACCCGTCGCGCTTCCGGGTGCTCCGCGCACTGTTCGCCGCGCTCGCCGGGCTGACCCTGGCGATCGTGGTCATCGTCGCCGCGTCCGCGCGCACCGCCGAGCCGCTCTGGCCGGACCTGCCGGCGCTGACCAGTTCCTTCGGGCACGGCCTGAACGTCGTGAACGTCGCCCTGGTCGACCTCCGCGGTTGGGACACCCTCGGCGAGCTGACCGTCGTCGTCGCTGCGGCGACCGGCGTCGCGAGCCTGATCTTCGTGCGCTCCCGCGAGGACACCCTGCCCCGGCTCCGGGACATGCCGTCCTCGGTCGCGAGCGGGGACGACCGGGCCGACGGCGAACCGCGCGCCTGGCTGCCGACCAGCGCGGCGATCCCGACCGGACGCTCGGCACTGCTCGACATCGTCGTGCGCCTGCTGTTCCACGGCCTGGTCGTGCTGTCGGTGTACCTGCTCTTCGCCGGTCACAACTCGGCCGGTGGTGGCTTCGCCGGCGGGCTCGTCGCCGGCATCGCCCTCGCTGCCCGCTACCTGGCCGGCGGGCCGGCGGAGCTCGGGGCCGCGGCACCGATCCGTGCCGGCCGACTGCTCGGCCTCGGCGTCGCCACGGCCGGCATCACCGCGATCACGCCGATGTTCTTCGGCAAGGACGCGCTCTACTCCGAGTTCTTCGAGGCCACCGTCCCCGTCCTCGGCCACGTCGAGTTCGTCACCGCCACGTTCTTCGACATCGGCGTGTACCTGGTCGTCGTCGGACTCGTGCTCGACGTGCTCCGCTCGCTCGGGGCCGAGGTCGACCGCCAGCGCCTCGAGGACCGCCGCGTCCCCACCGCCGACACCCTGGAGGGACCCGCATGACCGTCACCCTCGTCCTCGTCATCGCGATGGCCGTGCTGTTCTCGTGCGGCGTCTACCTGCTCCTCGAACGCTCCCTGACCCGGATGCTGCTCGGGTTCCTGCTGCTCGGCAACGCCCTCAACCTGCTGCTCCTGACGATGTCCGGCGCCGCGGGTGACCCGCCGATCGGCAAGACGGCGGACGGGATCACCGACCCGCTGCCCCAGGCGTTCGCCCTCACCGCGATCGTCATCACCTTCGCGGTCAGTGCGTTCCTGCTCGCCCTCATCCACCGATCGTGGCGGCTGTCCCGCGCCGACGAGGTCGAGGTGGACGAGGCCGACGTCGCGATCCGCACCGACCGCCAGGACCCGGCCGACGACGACCCCGAACTCGCCGAGGACGACAGCCCGAGGCGGCACGACCCGAAGTCCCCCGAGGACGCGGACGACCCGCACGAGACGACACCACACGCCACCGCCCCGCACGACACCGCCCCGCACGAGACCGAGAGCAGGCCCCGCACGTGACCTTCCTCGTCCCGCTCCTGGTCCTCGTCCCGCTGCTCGGCGCCGCCGTCGCCCTGGGGCTGCTCCGACACCAGCAGCTGCAGCGCGCCATCACGGTCGCGGTGCTCGTCATCGCCGTCGCGGTCGCCGTCACGCTCATGGTCCTGGTCGACCGGCACGGCACGATCGTCGTGCAGGTCGGCGGCTGGCAGGCGCCGTACGGCATCTCGCTCGTGGTCGACCGGTTGAGCGCCCTGCTCCTCACCGTGTCGAGCTCGGTGCTGCTCGTCGTCCTGCTGTTCTCGATCGGTCAGGGCCTGGCCGACGACGACGAGGACGCCCCGGTCACGATCTTCTACCCGACCTACCTGGTGCTGGCGGCGGGCGTGCTCGACTCGTTCATCGCCGGCGACCTGTTCAACCTCTACGTCGCGTTCGAGATGCTGCTGGTGGCGAGCTACGTGCTCATCACCGTCGGCGGCAGCGTGCAGCGGGTCCGCGCCGGCACGACGTACATCGTCACGAGCCTCATCGCGTCGTCGATCTTCCTCGCCGCCATCGGCCTGGTCTACGGCGCGACCGGCACCGTGAACATCGCGCAGATCAGCCAGCGGGTGGCCGAGCTGCCGGACCACGTCCAGCTGCTGCTGCACACCATGCTGCTCATCGGGTTCGGCATCAAGGCCGCGGTGTTCCCGCTGGCGTTCTGGCTGCCCGACTCGTACCCGACCGCTCCGGCCCCGGTCACCGCCGTGTTCGCGGGTCTGCTCACGAAGGTCGGCATCTACGCGATCATCCGGCTCGAGACGATCATCTTCCCGGGCCCACAGCTCAACGGGGTCCTGCTCGTCGTCGCCGTCCTGACGATGGTGGTCGGGGTGCTCGGCGCGGTGTCGCAGACCGACGTGAAACGGCTGCTGTCCTTCACGCTCATCAGCCACATCGGGTTCATGGTGATGGGCATCGGGCTCGGGTCGGTGGTCGGCACCGCGGCCGCGGTCTTCTACACGGTGCACCACATCGTCGTGCAGACCACCCTGTTCCTGGTCTCCGGGCTGATGGAACGGGTCGGCGGCACCACGTCCACGAGCTCGCTCGGCGGCCTGCTCAAGGCGGCTCCCCTGCTCGCAGCGCTCTACCTGATCCCGGCCTTCAACCTCGGTGGCATCCCGCCGTTCTCCGGCTTCATCGGCAAGCTCGGGCTGTTCCGCGCCGCGGCCGAGGACGGCTCGCCACTCGCGTACGTGACGATCGGTGCCGGGGTCGTGACGAGCCTCCTGACCCTGTACGCCCTGATGCGCGTCTGGGACGCGGCCTTCTGGCGGCCCAAGCCGGCGGCCGAGGCCGCCGCCCCGCACGCCAGCGTCGCCGAGCCGCACGAGCACCTGCGCGCGCCGGAACCCGCGCCCGTCACGGTCCCCGAGACGGAGACCGACGGTCGGACAGGAGGCTCGTCCGACTCCGGTACGCCGGCTGCGGTCGTCCGCGCCCCGGCCGGCGACGGCTCGGTCGCGACGCTCGACGACCCGACACGGTCGGACGCCCACCGCCACGGCAACGCACCGACCAACGACGAGGCACGGGCGAAGCTGCCGCCGATGCTCGTCGCGGTGACCACCATCGCCGTGCTCGGTTCGGTGGCCCTGACGGTCCTGGCCGGCCCCCTCTACGGCTACGCGACGCGGGCGGCCGAGTCGCTCGAGTCCCCCGACCGGTACGTGCAGGCCGTCCTCGGCGGTGCGGCCCGATGAGCGACGTCAAGCGGTTCACGAACGCCCGTCGGATGGCGCTGGCGTGGCGGTACGACGTGCCGCTCGTGCTCGGGCTCACCGTCCTGTGGGCACTGCTCTGGGGCAGCTGGACCCCGCTGACGCTGCTGTGCGGTGTCGTCGTCGCCCTGCTCGTCACCCAGTCGCTGCCGCTGCCGCCGGTGCCGCTGTCCGCCCGGTTCTCGGTCGTGCACGTCGTCTGGTTCCTGCTCGTCTGGGCCGGGTACGTCGTGGTCGCCTCCTTCCGGGTCGCCTGGGTCGCGATCCGGCCGCGCGGGGTCCGGAAGAGCTCGATCGTCCTGGTCCAGTTGCACACCACGTCCGAGATGACCTTCACCCTGTCCACCATCGCGATCTCGCTCGTCCCCGGCTCCTACGTCATCGACGAGGACCTGCGCCGCCGACGCCTGCTGCTGCACGTGCTCGACACCGAACGGGTCGAGCAGGTCGACGACGCCCGCCGGGAGGCCATGCGCATCGAGGCCCTCGTGATCCGGGCGATCGGCTCCGCGCAGGACGTCTCCGAGCTGTCCGAGCCGCTGCCCGAGGTCGTCCGGTGAGCGCCGCCGTGATCGTCCTCGCCGTCGGGATCGCCCTGGTCCTGGCGTTGCTCGGTGCCACCCTCGTGCTGGCGGTCGGGCGGATCGTCCGTGGTCCGACGATCCTCGACCGGATGATCGGGTCGGACATGGTGCTCACCACCGTCCTGCTCGTCATCGCCGCCGCGATCGTCGTGCGGCAGGACCCGAGCGCCGTGCCGGTCCTGGTCGTGATCGCCGCCACGAGCGTCTTCGCGACCGTCGCCGTCGCCCGCGCCGTCACCCCGTCGACCGACCCCGAGGACGAGGGCATGGACGCCACCACCCCCGAGCACGCCGCCGAGGCCGCCGATGAGGCCACGGTCGCCGGGCAGGCGGACGACGCACACGCCACGGATGAGGGCCACACCGCAGGAGGCCAGCGATGACCGAGATGACCGACATGCTGCAGGCGTTCCTCGACGACGCCGGCATCCGGGCGTGGATCGCGCTCGGACTGCTGCTCGTCGGCGCCGGGCTGTCACTCGGTGCGGCGATCGGCATCGTCCGCTTTCCCGACCCGCTGGTCCGACTGCACGCGATGTCGAAGCCGCAGGTGCTCGGGCTGGCCTGCTGCCTGGCGGCCGTCGTCGTCGCGGTGTGGACCTGGTCCGTGCTGTGGATGGTGATCCCGGCGATGGTGTTCCAGCTCGCACTCGTGCCGGTGTCCACGCACATGATCGCCCGCGCCGGCCTGCGCTCGGGCGACTACCGGCACGAGGACCTGCTGGTCGACGACACCGAGTGACGCCGGAGCGGCGTCAGCGCAGCGCGTCGCGGCGGGACAGCACCAGGTTCGCCGCACCCGCCAGCACGACGACGGCGGCCGAGAACGCCGGGAACGCCATCGCGGCCGGGGTGCCGGCGCGTTCGGCGACCTCGCCGACGACCGCACTGGCGATCGACTGTCCGACGATGACCGCCGAACCGAGGATGGTCATCGTGGTCGCCGAGCGGCCCACCGGCGACCGGTCGGACCCCAGGCTGTACTGGGTGACCAGGGTGGGGCCGATGCCGATCCCCATCACGGCGAGGACGATCCCGACCGCCAGCACGGAGCTCGCGCTGGCGAAGACGATCGCCGACCCGAGCAGCACGACGCCGAAGAGCAGCCACCGCCAGCCGAGCCGGAAGGCCCGGGGGAACGCCGCCGAACCGAGCGCGAGCCCGGCCGAGCCGATGCCCATCAGGCCGTAGAGCAGCCCGGCCCGCGAGGACCCGCCGTGGTCGGCCATGAACGCGGTCAGCGCGGTCAGCGTCGAGCCGAAGAAGAACCCGATGCCGAGGATGCCGACGACGACGACCACCAGTCGGGGCCGCAGCAGCTGGCGCGCCGGAGCCGGACGCGGGTCGGACGCGTGCCCGAGGGTCAGACGACCGGTCGGGTGCAGGGCGAACGCCGTGACGAAGACGAACGTCAGGACCGAGGCGCCGGCGACGGCGACCCACGGCGCGATGGCGCTCGCCAGGACGCCGACCAGGAACGGTCCGACGATGAAGACCGTCTCGTCGGCGGCGGACTCGTACGCCATCGTGCCGCTGAGCACACGCTCGTGCCGCTTCGGTTCCATCCGGTTCCGGATGATGGCGACGAGCCGGGTGCGGGACATCGGCGCGACCTGCGGCGCACTCGCCCCGATGAGGAACGACATCGCCAGGACGGCCAGGTCGGGGGCGCTGCTCTGCACGACGAACGGCAGCGCACCGAGCAGCACCGCGTTGGCCAGGCCGACGGGCACGAGCACGGCGCGCTGCCCGTACTTGTCCGCGGCGGCACCGACGAGCGGCCCGAACAGCGCGGAGCCGATGCCGACCGAGGCCGAGTTGATGCCACCGAGGGCGACCGAGTCACGTGCGGCGACGACGAGCGTCAGCACGCCGACGACCATCATCGCGAAGGGCAGTCGCGCCACGAAGGCGATGGGGAAGTAGGACCGCCCGGCGAGGGCGATCAGGGAAGCGCCGGAGGAACGCGCCTGGAGCATGGTGGGGGTGTGCCTTCTCGGCCCACTCGTGTGGAGCGGACCCATCGGGTGCCGCCGCTGTCCGCCGGGGTGCCGGCGTCCGGTAGATACACGGTTGTTGCTGGATTGCGTGTCCAGGGTACCCGCCGGACGCACGGCGCATCCAGGGACCGGCGCCGGGCCTCCCGTCAGGACGGGCTCAGCCGCGACGACCGGCTCGGGCAGCGAACGCGTCGAGAGCCGCCAGGACCTCGTCGCTCCGGTACACGCGTGACCGGAGCGAGTACTCGGACTTCGCTCGCAGCACTCCCGCTGCCACCAGGGTGTCGAGGGCGCGGTAGACGTTCACGGCCGGTCCGAGGGCGACGGCGAGCGTGCCGGCGGTGACGACGGGCTGTCGCGCGATGACCTCGAGGACGCGCCAGACGGCGGAGTCGCTGCGGGACCGGACCGTCGTCCGCCAGCGCTCCTGCACGGCGTGCACGTCGTCGACCAGGGCGGACGCGTTCTGCACGGCACGGAAGCACGCTTCGGCCGTGGCCGTGACGATCGCCTCGACGTCGCCAGCGCGGTAGGCATCGAGCGCAGCGTGGTAGCCCGCAGTGTCGGTGAGCAGCCCGGCGGACACGGGGATGGTCACGTTCCGCGTCAGGCCGGTCCCTCGGAACATCGCCTGCATGAGCGCCCGTCCGGTCCGGCCGTTGCCGTCCGTGAACGGGTGGACCGTCTCGAACTGGGCGTGCACGACGGCGATCTGGACGAGCCGTGGCAGGTCCGTCCGACGCGCGAAGCGCATGACGTCGTCGACGAGCCCCGGCACGCGGTCGGCTCGGGGCGCGACGAAGTCGGCGCCGTCGGGAGAGTCGGCGGACCGGCCGATCCAGACCGGCTCGTCTCGCCAGGTGCCGGCGTCGTGGTTCGGGTCGCCGTCGAGCAACGCGGCGTGCATCGACAGGACGGTCTCCGTCGTCAGCTCGTCGGCCAGGTCCAGTGCAGCTTGCACAGCCCGGGTGTTCGCGACGATCTGGGCGGCGTTCTGCCGGGAGGTGTCCCCGAGCTCGGCGGTGAAGACCGCGCGCGCACTTGCGGTCAGGTGCTCGATCTGCGACGAGGCGGCCGCTTCAGAACGCATCAGCAGCGGCGCGAAGGCGGCGATCTCACCGCCGAGCCCGGCATCGAAGCGGACCAGCGCCTCTGTTGCCTCGTCGACCACTGCGGCGGTCGCGGAGGACACCGTCGGGTCGAGGTCTGCGATGAACGGGGGGACGGCGGCGCGGTAGGTGTGCCCGACGGTGGCACGCCGGCTGACGGCGACACCGAAGCCGGCGTACCGGGACTCGAACCACAGTTCCTCGGAGTCGATCGCGGGCCATGGCATGTCGTGCTCCGCTCGTCAGTCACGTGTCAGCTCGCGGCCGCGAGTTCGACACTTAGCGTACCAAGTGTCGAACTCGCGACTCGCTGATCACACTTGCGTGCGCTCCAGGGACCGGCGCCGGGCCTCCCGTCAGGAGACCTCGCCGGAGCGGGCACCCGCCCAGAGGTCGACGTCGGTGATCCCGACGCTGTGCTCGTCGATGGTGCGGAGCTCGTCGTCCGAGAACGACGTGTTCGCGAGCGCCGCGACGTTGTCCTCGAGCTGCTCCACCCGGGAGGCGCCGATCACCAGGGACGTGACGCGCTCGTCCCGCAGGGCCCACGCCAGGGCGAGCTGCGCCATCGTCTGTCCGCGGGACTCGGCGACGGCGTTGAGTGCGCGCAGGTGCTCGACGACCTCGGGGGTGATCGAGGACGGGTCGAGCGACTTCCCGGCCGCGGCACGGGAGCCCTCGGGCACGCCGTCCAGGTACTTGCCGGTGAGCAGGCCCTGCGCCAGGGCGGTGAACCCGATCACGCCGAAGCCCAGTTCGCCCGCCGCGTCGAGCAGCCCCTCGGTCTCGATCCAGCGGTTCAGCATCGAGTAGGAGGGCTGGTGGATCAGCAGCGGCGTGCCGAGGTCGCGGAGGATCGCGGCGGCCTGGCGGGTGCGCTCGGCGTCGTAGGACGAGATCCCGACGTACAGCGCCTTGCCCTGCTGGACGGCGGTGTGCAGGGCGCCCATCGTCTCCTCGAGCGGGGTGGAGGAGTCGAGCCGGTGCGAGTAGAACACGTCGACGTAGTCCAGGCCGGTGCGGCGCAGCGACTGGTCGAGCGAGGCGAGGACGTACTTGCGGGAGCCGCCGCCCTGGCCGTAGGGACCGGGCCACATGTCCCAGCCGGCCTTCGTCGAGACGACCATCTCGTCGCGGTAGGGCGCGAAGTCCTCGCGCATGAGCTTGCCGAAGTTCAGCTCGGCGGCGCCGTAGGGCGGGCCGTAGTTGTTCGCCAGATCGTGGTGGGTGATGCCGAGGTCGAACGCCCGGCGGCTCACCGCACGCTGGGTCTCGAACGGGACGTCGTCGCCGAAGTTGTGCCAGTAGCCGAGGGAGAGCAGCGGCAGGTCGAGGCCCGAGTGCCCGGTCCGCCGGTAGGTCATCGAGTCGTAGCGGTCGTCGGCCGCGGTGTAGGTCATGGACCCGAGCCTGCCACGACGCTACCGTGGGTCGCACCGACGAGGGAGCCCACCATGGCAGCACGCGACGACGCGTCCGAGACCACGTTCACCGCCGAGGAGCGCGCCGCGATGCGCGAGCACGCGGCCGAGGTGAAGGCGAGCCGGAAGCGTGGGACGACGAAGGCCGAGAAGGCCGCGCTCGACGCCCAGGCCGTGGTCGACAAGATCGCCGCGATGCCCGAACCCGACCGGGGCCTGGCGGAGCGCATCCACCGCATCGCGCTCGAGGCGGCTCCCGACCTGGCACCGAAGCTCTGGTACGGCATGCCCGCGTACGCGAAGGACGGCGCGGTCGTGTTCTTCTTCCAGGACGCCGCCAAGTTCAAGGCGCGCTACTCCACGCTCGGGTTCCAGGACCCGGCGACGCTGGACGACGGGTCGTTCTGGCCGACCTCGTTCGCGGTGACGCCGGAGTTCTCCGACGTCGACGAGCAGACGGTCGCCGAGCTCATCCGTCGCGCGACGGCCTGAGCCCCTCCTCCAGCCGCTCGAGCAGGCCGACGGCGGACACCACGCCCGCAGCGTCGATGCCCTGCGCGTCGAGGGCGGTCCTGAGCGTCTCCGCCCACCGGGCCCGCAGCAGACCGATGCTCTCGGCCGCGAGTGCCGTCGGGAACAGCTGTGCGGTCCGGGCGTCGTCCGGGTGCGCCCTTCGTTCGACCATGCCCTTCGCGACGAGCGATCCGAGCGCGACACTGAGGTTGCTCCGCCGGAGTGCGGTCGCGTCCGCCGTGGCGCTCGGTGTCGTCCCCGGGTTCGTGTCGACCCAGCGCATCACCAGGACCTCGGTGCCGGTCAGCGGAACCACGTCGACGGCCCGCGGTCCGGTCGGGTCGAGCTCCCGCGCGACGCTGAGGACGACGTCCGCCAGTCGGGCCAGCGCGTCGTCGGATGGCAGGGAGGTCACCCCCGAACCGTAACCCGCGCGGATGGGCAGCCCACCGCGGTGGGACGCCGGGTCAGTGCCGTGCGGTCAGCGCCGGGCGGCGCAGGACGGGGATGCGCGGCATCGCCCAGTCCACCCAGACCAGCCGGGCGGCCGGGGCGACCGCGAGCGCCCACACCACGGACGCGACGGTGTCGGTCGGGTAGTGCACGGCGTCGATGGTGAGCGAGAGCACGACCACCACGACGACCACGGTGCCGAGCGTCACCGCGAGGGTGTGCCACCGGGTGTCGCGGAGCACCCACGTCAGCGCGATGACGATGGCGACGATGAACACGGTGTGCCCGCTCGGGTACGACGGGTCGGGCTGTGTCGCGAACGGGTGCGGCAGCAGCGCGGTGTCCGGTCGGGGGCGCTGGACGAGTTCCTTGACGAGGTCCGAGGGCACCCAGGTGATCGCGACCGTCCCGGCGAACGCGGCGGCCGGGCGGATGTCACGGTGCACGGCCCAGAGCACCCCGGTGACGACGACGGTGATGCCGATCGCCGGCGCCGGGCTGATGACGTGGTAGACCGCCGTGGTGACCGCGCCGAGCGCCCCGGTGTGCAGGGAGTTCAGCGCGTGTGCGAGACCGAAGTCGACGTCGCCGAGGACGAACCCGACGATCGTGATGACGATCACGGTGCCGAGGGCGATCGCGATGGTCGCGAGCGGGTAGGGCGTCCGGACGAGGATGCCGGTCGGCGTGCGCTCCCGGAGGGCAGGCGACTCCCGGCTGGCAGGCGTCGGGGCGGGCGCGTCGGTCATCCGATGATCCTCTCAGGCTGTGTGCTGCTGGCGTGCCGGGAGTCCCGCCCGGCAGATCAGAGAGCGCTCAGCAGCGCGGGGCTCACACCGGGACGACGAGCCGCCGCACCTGCGCCGCCGCACCGAGCGCCACGGCGTCCGGCCCGAGCGTGGAGGGTTCGACCCGGATCGCCGCTCCGCTGACCGGCGGCTCGTCCGCGAGCGCCGACGCGATGGCCGGCGCGAGCAGGTCCCACGACCGGGCGACCCCGCCGCCGATGACGACCGTCGTCACGTCGAGGATCCCCGCGGTGAGCAGGACGGCCCGGGCGACGCCCCAGCCGGCGGTCGCGAACACGGCCTGGGCGTCCGGGTCGCCGGCGCGTGCGGCCTCGGCGACCTGGTGGGTGCCGAGGCGTCGGCCGGTGCGCGCCGCGTAGCGGTCCGCCATCCCGCGGGCGCCGGCGACGGTCTCGAGGTGGCCGCGCTGCCCGCAGGTGCAGGGGGTGTCGCCGAACCCGGGGACGTGGCCGATCTCGCCGGCCGCACCGTGCGGGCCGCCGAACAGGGTGCCGCCGAGGACGAGCGCCCCGCCGACGCCGGTGCCGAGGGTCATGCCGAGCACGTCGGGCTCCCCCGCGACGGCGCCGGCCGCGACCTCGCCGAGGAGGAACGCGTTGACGTCGTTGTCGAGCGTCGCCGGGACCCCGAGCCGTGCGGTCACGGCGTCGGTGACGCCGTAGCCGGCCCAGCCGGTGAACGAGTTCGCGGTGACGAGCACCGTGCCCGTGGTCGGGTCGACGACGCCGGCAGCGCCCACCCCGACACCCGCCAGGGAGGCCCGGTGCCGGTCGAGCAGGGAGCGCACCGCCGCCTCGGCCCCGTCGAGGATCGCGTCGCCGCCGTCGTGTGCGGGTGTCGGCAGGTCGATGCGGTCGAGGACCTCGAGGTCGGTGGTGGCAACGAGGACCTTCGTGTTCGTGCCCCCGACGTCGATGCCGGCGAGGACCTCCGCACTCACGGGGTCACCGCGGCGAGCGAGGCCAGCCGTTCGGTCCGACGTTGCCGTTGCACCACCGGGTCGGGCACGGGGACGGCGGCGAGCAGGCGTCGGGTGTAGTCGGTCGTCGGGTGCAGCAGGGTCTCGCCGGTCGCACCCTGCTCCTCGACCGCACCGGCGCGCATCACGACGACCCGTTCGGCGAACTGCTGCACGACGGCGAGGTCGTGCGAGACGAACAGGCACGCGAAGCCCAGGTCGGCCTGCAGGTCGGTGAGGACCTCGAGGACGGCTTCCTGCACGCTGACGTCGAGGGCACTGGTCGGTTCGTCGGCCACGAGCAGCCGCGGGTCGAGCACGAGCGCCCGGGCCAGGCTGACGCGCTGCCGCTGCCCGCCGGAGAGCTCCCGCGGGGCACGGGTGGCCAGGGCGCGGGGCAGGCGGACGGCGTCCAGGACCTCGTCCACCCGGCGACGACGGTCGGCGGCCGAGGTCCGTCGACGGTGGATGGCGAGCGGTTCGGCGATGCACTCGCCGACGGACATCCGCGGGTCGAGCGAGGCCACCGGGTCCTGCAGCACGACGCCGATGCCGGAGCGGAGGGCCAGGCGGTCCCGTCCCCGGGTGCGGCGGAGGTCGGAGCCGAACAGCCGGACGCTGCCGGCGGTGGGGCGGACCAGGCCGAGGGCGACACGGGCGGCGGTGGACTTGCCGGAGCCGGACTCGCCGACCAGGCCGACGGTCTCCCCGGCGTGCACGACGACGTCGATGCCCCGCAGGGCGTGCACCGCGCGGGCGCCGCGGCCGAAGGTGACCGACACGTCACGCAGGTCGACCACCGGGGTGGAGGCGGGCCTCCCGTCCGGTTCGTCGGCGGACGTCGGTCGGTCCGTCACCACGGGCCGCTCCGCCGACGACGCGGTGGTCTGGAGGCGCGGCACCGCGGCCAGCAAGCGCTCGGTGTACTCGTGCTGCGGCCGGAGCAGGACGTCCTCGACACCGCCGGTCTCGACGATCGAGCCCTGCAGCATCACCGCGACCCGGTCGGCGAAGTCCGCGACGACGCCCATGTTGTGGGTGACGAGCAGCACGCCGGTGCCGGTGTCGGCGGCGAGCGCCCGGAGCAGCTCGAGGATCTCGGCCTGCACCGTGACGTCGAGCGCGGTGGTCGGCTCGTCGGCGATGAGGAGCGCGGGCTCGTTGGCGATCGCCATCGCGATGACGACGCGCTGCCGCTGCCCACCGGACAGCTGGAACGGGAAGGCCTTCGCGCGGTCCTCGGGCGACGGGATGCCGACGCGGCGGAGGAGTTCGACGGCCTCGGCGGCGGCTGCGGCTGCGGACACCGGCCGGTGGTTCCGGATGACCTCGGCGATCTGCTTCCCGACCCGGGTGAGCGGGTCGAGGGCGGTGGCGGGTTCCTGGAACACCATCGAGACGGTCCGGCCGCGCAGGGCACGGAGGGACGGTTCGGCGGCACCGACGACCTGGTGTCCGTCGACGACGGCGCTGCCGGTGACGGTGGCGTTGCCGGAGAGCAGCCCCATCGCGGCGAGCGCGACGGTGGACTTGCCGGAGCCGGACTCACCGACGAGCGCGAGGGTCTCGCCCGGTGCGACGGTCAGGGAGACGCCCTGGACGGCGTGGACGTCGCCGGACTCGGTGCTGAAGTGCACGCCGAGGTCGTCGACGGCGAGGATCGGTTCGGTGGCGGTCATCCGCGGCCCTTCACGTCGAATGCGTCCCGGAGTCCGTCGCCGACGGCGTTGAGCGCGCAGACGACGAGGATCACGGCGAGTCCTGGCGGCACGATCAGCCACCAGCGACCGGAGTAGGCGGCGGTGAGTCCCGCCGAGAGCATGCCGCCCCAGTCCGTCGCCGGCGGCTGCACGCCGAGGCCCAGGTAGGAGACGTAGGCGACCAGGAGGATCGCGTCGGCCACCTGGAACGTCGCGGCGACGACGATGGTCGACACCGAGTTCGGCAGCAGGTGCCGGCCGATGGCCCGGGCGTGCGAGCCGCCGATGGCGCGGAGGGTGAGCACGAAGTCACGGTTCTTCAGCGTCAGGGTCTCGGCGCGGATGAGCCGGGAGGGCACCAGCCACGACACGAACCCGAGGATCACGATGAGCCCCCAGACGCCCGGGGTGGTGATCGCCGAGATGACGAGCAGGATGAACAGCGCCGGGATCGCGATGCCGGCGTCGACGATGCGCATCATCACCGCGTCGACCCAGCCGCCGACGTACCCGGCGACCGAGCCCCAGAGCGTGCCGACGACGGTCGCCAGGATCCCGGCGGCGATGCCGACCATGAGCGACACCTTGCCGCCGTACATCAGCCGACCGAGGACGTCGTGGCCGACGGCGTCGGTGCCGAGCAGGTGGGCGCCGCCGGGGCTCTGGTTCGCCTGCTGGAGCATGGTGTGCGTCTGGTCGGTCGGGTACAGGAACGGGCCGACGAAGCAGAACAGCACGATGACGACGAGCACCACCAGGCCGATGACGGCGAGGGTGTTGTGTCGGAAACGGCGGGCGGCCAGCCGGAAGCCGGTGGCGGCGACCGTGACCGGTGCGCCGGGCGTCTCGGGGGCGAGTTGGACGGTGGTCATGCACGGCCTGCCTTCACGGTGCTCGTCCGGTACGTGTCGATGAGGGACTGGACGGTGGTCATGCGCGGCCTGCCTTCACTCGCGGGTCGATCAGGGACTGTGCCACGTCGGCGAGGAGCGTGCCGACGACGGTGGCGACGGAGATGACGAGCACGCAGCCGAGGAGCGTCGGGTAGTCCGACGTCTGCGCCGCGTTCCAGAAGAGCAGCCCCATGCCGGGGTAGTTGAACAGCTGCTCGGTGACGAGCGCACCGCCGAACAGCACCGGCAGGTAGTAGCCGAGCATCGCGACGACGGGCGTCAGCGAGTTCCGGAAGACGTGCCGGCGGAGGATCGTCGCCGTCGACGAGCCCCCGGCGCGGGCGGTGCGGACGTAGTCCTCCTGCAGGTTCTCCAGCGTCGCCGCGCGCATGTACCGGCTGAAGACGGCGATCATCGCGAGGGCGCCGGTGAGCACCGGCAGGACGAGGCCGGCCGGCTGCTGGAACACCTCGGCGAGGGTGGTGCCGCTCGGCGCCTGCGACGGCAGCCACGGCAGCTGCTGGCTGAACACGATGATGAGCACGAGGCCGAGGAAGAACGCGGGCGTCGAGTAGAAGACGAACGCGAGGGCGGTGGCGGCGTAGTCGATCGCGCCGTTGCGTCGCGCTGCCTGCCACATGCCGACCGGGATCGCGATGACGATCCCGAGCACGGCGGAGAGTCCGGTGAGGACGAGGGTCTTCGGGATGCGCTCCTGGATGAGCTGCGAGACCGGTTCGTTGAGCGTGTACGAGGTGCCGAGGTCGCCGGTGAGCAGCCGTCCGAGGAACCGCAGGTACTGCACGGGCAGCGCCTGGTCGAGGCCCTGTGCCTGGTTGAACGCGGCGATCTGGGCGGGGGTCGCGGAGACGCCGAGCACGCCGCGGGCGGGTCCGCCGGGCAGCGCGTGCAGCAGGCAGAACACGACGATCGTGACGATGAGGATCACCGCGAGCGCCTGCAGGACGCGGCGGGTGAGGTAGAGGGCAGTGGTCATGCTGCTTCCGATGGTCGGGTCCGGGACGTGGGGCGGACGGGAGGCGCGGTGCGCGTCGGACGCGCGCCGCGCCTGCCGTCCGTGGTCACGGTGCTACTTGCTCCACTTCCACTGGGCGGGGTGGAAGTTCGCGAGCGAGTCCTGGTCGAACCCGGTCAGGCCGCTCTTCTTGACGGAGATCTGGTAGTCCGGGCTGGGCAGCCAGATCACCGGCAGGTCCTTCGCGACCGCGGCGCTGTAGTCCTGCACGGCACTCGCGTCGGTGGAGGTGGTCGTCGCGTCGATGAGCGAGTCGACCTGCTTGTTCGAGTAGCTGCCGAAGTTCGCCGAACCACCGGTGGAGAACAGCGACTCACCGGTCGGGTAGGCCGGGAAGTACCAGCTGCCGGCGGTGCCGAAGAAGGACAGGTCCCAGTCGCAGCTGGACTCGTCGGCGGTGCAGGTCGGGGTCTGCGACAGGACACTCGACACCGGGGCCGTCTTGATCGAGAAGCCGATGCCGGTCTTCTCGAGCGACGACTGGATGGCGCTCATCATGTTGTCGGTGACGGTCGAGCCGGACTGCGAGAGCACCTTCATGGCGAACTTCGTGCCCGCCGCGACGCCCTCGCCGCACTGGCTGGACGAGGTGCCCGGGTCGGTGCAGACCATGGTGCCGCCCTGCTTCGTCCAACCGTGGCTCGTCAGCAGTGCCGCGGCCTTCTTCGTGCTGAACGGGTACGGGTTGTCCTTCTGCACGTCGGAGACGTAGTCGGACTCCTGCGCCTGCGGGATCGGACCGTAGGTGGAGGTGGCGGTGCCGTTGAAGACGACCTTCGACAGCGACTTCTGGTCGATCGACATCTGCACGGCCTGGCGGGCGTACAGCTGCTTGAAGACGGCGCCCATGTCCGGGTTGTTGAAGTTGTACGGCATGTACGTGATCGCCCAGCCGGTCCAGGGGTCGACCTCGTAGCCCTTCGACGTGAAGGAGTCCTTCTGGTCGAGGTCGGTGGCGTTGATGTAGCCGTAGTCGACCGCACCGGAGCGCAGGGCGTTCGTCTCGGCGTCCGCGGTGGTGAAGGGCAGCAGGTTGACGGTCTTGATCGACGCCTTCTCACCGCCGTCGTACTTCGGGTTCGCGGTCAGCTGGACCTTGCCGGCGGTCGTGAACGACGACAGGCCGTAGGGGCCGGAGATCGTCTTCCACAGGTCGTCCGAGTCGTAGTCGGCGATCTTGCCCGCGGCGGTGTTGAGGTACTTCCAGACCTGCTTCGCCCCGGTCGTGGTGCGGTCGGCGTCGCTCACCTGGCCGGAGGCGCTGGTCTTGTCCCAGGCGTGCTGCGGCAGCGGGATGATGTAGCTCAGCTGGTTCGCGAGCATCCAGTCCTTGTTGTACGCCTTGTCGAACGTGATCGTGAAGTGCGTGTCGTCGACGGTCTTGAAGGACGTCCAGTTGTCCGGCGCCTTGCCGGCCGAGTACGAGCCCCAGTCCTTCGCGTTCGCCTTGATCAGGTTGAACCAGAACTCGACGTCACGGCTGGTGATCGGCTTGCCGTCGGACCAGTGCCGGTCGCCGAGCGTGATCGTGACGCTCTTGCTGTCCGACGCGAAGTCCGCGGCGGTGGCGACGGAGCCCGGCTTGTCCCACCCGATCTTGCCGGTCGACCCGTCGTAGGCGATGAGGCGCTCGTACAGCGACTGCGCGATCGAGCCGTTGTTGGTGTTGAGGTGCGCGGCGGTGCCGATCGGCAGGATCCAGTTCGGCGTGAAGTTCGCCGGCAGCGCGTAGTTGATCTCGTCGGACGACGAGCCGGTGGTGGCGGAACCGCCCCCGGAACAGCCGGCGAGCAGGGCGCTCACCGCGAGCGCGGCTCCGGTGAGGAGGGCCCAGCGACGGGGCTTGGTCATGCGTGACTCCTTGCGCGAGGACGCCATCGTCGGCGTGGTGGAGGGACGGGAGTGTGACCGGGACCAGGCCCCGGTGGCACGTGCACAGTCAATGGCCGAAGTCGTTGGAAAAACAAACGTTCTCGTGTAAATAGTCTGTTTCTGCGGAACGGCGGAAAGCGCGGACCGGTCCTTCTGCCCCGTAGGCTCGGTGACATCGGGCGGCCATCGCGCCCGGTGACGCCGATTGGAGAAAGTCGTGCCGGACCTCAGTGCGCGCGTGCTCGAACTCATCGCCAGTGGCCAGGCCTCGAGCCGGACCGAGATCGCCCAGCTCCTCGGTGCCGCGCCGTCGACGGTGTCGCACGTCGTCGGACAGCTCCTCGGCCACGGCATCCTGGCCGAGGAGGGCACCGACGTCTCCACCGGCGGCCGACCCCGCAAGGTCCTGCGGATCGGCGGCTCGGACGAGTACGCGGTCGCCGCGGACGTCGGTGGCGGTCACGTCCGGATCGGCATCGTCCTGCCGGGAGGCGCGCTCGAGTCCGTCTCGACCGTCCCGTTCGCGCTCGCCGACGGTCCGACGGCCGGCCTCGCCGCCCTGGCGGAGCTCCTCGACGCCCTGGTGACCGAACGCGGACGCGACGGTCTGCGCGGGGTCGGGTTGAGCCTCCCGGGTCCCGTCGACGTCGAGGCGGGCGTCGTCGACCTGCCGAGCCGGATGCCCGGCTGGAACGGGTTCCCGGTCGCCGCGTGGCTCACCGAGCACTTCGGTGTGCCGGCCGCGATCGACAACGACGCGAACTGCATGGCCGCGGGCGAGCAGACCGTGCAGCCGTCCACCCGACGCCAGGCGATCACGGTGAAGGCCGGATCGGCGATCGGTGCGGGCATCATCATCGACGGCCACCTGTACCGCGGGTCGACCGGAGCCGCCGGGGACATCACGCACGTGCGCATCGACGCGGCCGGCGACACCCCGTGCTCGTGCGGCAACACCGGCTGCCTCGAGACCGTGGCGTCCGGGGCCGCGCTCGTCCGGATCCTCCGCGAGGCCGGCGTCGACGTCAGCACCACCCAGGACGTGGTCCGGCTGGCGCTCGAGGCGCACCCGGAGACCACCCGTGCAGTCCGCCTGGCCGGGCGGTACCTCGGCGAGGTCCTGGCCGCCAACGTGAACTTCTTCAACCCGGACGCCGTCTCCCTCGGCGGCATCCTGTCCACCCTCGAGCCGTTCGTCGCCGCCGTGCGGAGCCAGCTCTACGAGAGCTGCCACCCGCTCGTGACGCAGCACCTCGTCATCGAGCGGGCCTCGCTCGGCGCCGACGCCGGACTGGTCGGAGCCGGCCAGTTCGCCCTGCAGCGCGGCCTGGCGGCATCGCTCGAGGAGCTGTCCACCCCCGTCCCGCTGCGCACCACCAGGAACAGGAGCACCCGTGTCTGACACCGGAACCACCGCCGAGGCCCGCCGCCCGGTCATCGCCATCGCCGGCCTGGCCATCGAGACGTCGACGTTCACGCCGACCCGCACCCCGGCCGCCGCCTTCCACCCGGACCGTGGCGACGAGGTCGTCGCCCGGTACGACTTCCTCGCACCGCTCGCCGAGCGCGCCGACTTCCGGGGCGCCCTGATCGGCCACGCGCTGCCCGGCGGGGTCGTCCTGCGCGAGGCCTTCGAGGAGCTCAGCGCCGAGATCACCGACCGGCTGTCGGCGATCGCCGCCGACACCACGATCGACGGGCTGTGGTTCGACATCCACGGCGCGATGGTGGTCGAGGGACTCGACGACGCCGAGACCACGCTGCTCGAACGCATCCGCGCGGTGATCGGCCCGGACGTCGTCGTCTCGGCGTCGATGGACCTGCACGGCAACGTCTCGCGCGGCCTCGCCCACCAGTGCGACCTCATCACCTGCTACCGGCTGGCCCCGCACGAGGACGCCCTCGAGACGAAGGAGCGCGCCGTCCGGAACCTGGTCGACGTGCTCACCACCCGACCGGTCGGGGCACAGCGCCCGGTGAAGGCCTGGATCCCGGTGCCGGTCCTGCTGCCCGGCGAGAAGACCTCGACCCGCATCGAGCCGGCCGCGTCCGTGTACGCGCAGGTCGCCGAGGTCGAGTCGACCGACGGCGTGCTCGACGCCGCGATCTGGGTCGGCTACGCCTGGGCCGACCAGCCGCGGAACCGCGCCGTCACGGTCGTCACCGGCTGGGACGAGGACGCGGTGAGTGCCGGTGCCGAACGCCTGGCCCGGTCGTTCTGGGACGCCCGCGAGGACTTCGCCTTCGTCGCCCCGGCCGGCTCGTTCGACGAGTGCCTGGCCGCCGCCCTCGCCCCGGGTGCCGCCCGCCCCTACTTCGTCTCGGACTCGGGCGACAACCCGACCGCCGGCGGCTCGGGCGACATGACCTGGGGGCTGACGCAGCTGCTCGCGCGCGACGAGTTCCGGAGCGCCGACGGCCTGGTCGTCCTCTACGCCAGCGTCCCCGGCCCCGCCGCGGTCGCCGCGTGCGTCGCGGCCGGCGTCGGCGCGACCGTCACCGTGACCGCGGGTGCCGAGGTCGACGACCTCCACGCCGGACCGCTCACCATGACCGGACGTGTGCACGCGGTGAAGACCGGCGACCGGGACGCCCGGACCGAGGCCGTGCTGCAGGTCGGCAGCGTCTTCGCGATCCTCACCGAGCTGCGGAAGCCGTACCACCACGAGCACGACTTCACCGACCTGGACCTCGACCCGCGCAGCGCCGACCTGGTCGTCGTGAAGATCGGGTACCTCGAACCGGAGCTCTACGACATGGCCGCCGACTGGATGCTCGCGCTGACCCCGGGCGGTGTCGACCAGGACCTCGAACGCCTCGGCCACCACCGGATCGAACGGCCGGTGTACCCCTTCGACCGGACCTTCCCGGAGCCCGACCTGACCGCCCGGGTCATCCCGGCGTCCGACCGACCCCTCGGAGCCCACGCATGACCGGACGCAGCACCTCCCCGTCGCTCGAGATCGCCGTCACCTCGGCGACCGGCGCCGCGACCGCCCTGGCCGGGGGCGCCGACCGCGTGGAACTCTGCAGCGCGCTCGAGCTCGGCGGCCTCACCCCGTCGCAGGGGCTCGTCGAGGCCGCCGTCGCCACCGGCCTGCCCGTGCACGTCCTGGTCCGCTGCCGTCCGGGCGGCTTCGTGCACGACGCCGACGAACTCGACCTGATGGAACGCGAGCTCGTCGCCGTGCTGCGCTCCGGGGCGACCGGCGTCGTGGTCGGGGCCCTCCGCCCCGACCGCACGCTCGACACCGACGCCCTGGCCCGCTTCGTGGCCGCCGCCCGCACCGAGCGGTCCGACGCCGAGGTCACCCTGCACCGGGCGATCGACCACGCCGCCGACCCCGTCGCCGCCGCGGCCGGACTCGCCGAGCTCGGGTTCACCCGCGTCCTGACCTCCGGCGGGGCCCCGACCGCCCTCGCCGGCGCCGACACCATCGCACGGATGGTCGCGGCCGCCGGGTCCGTCCAGGTGATGGCCGGCGCCGGCGTCACGCCCGCGGACGTGCCCGTGCTGCTCGGGACCGGGGCCGCCGCCGTGCACCTCTCGGCGAAGCGGCTGGCGGACACCGCGCACGGGGGCGTGCCGATGGGCGCAGGGGACTCCGGGGACGGGCACTTCGAGACCGACGCCGAGGTGGTGCGGGCAGCGCGGGCTGCGGTGGACGCGCACCGCGACTGACGGAGGCGGCGGGGCGGGGGCGATCCGGGCCTCCCGGCCGCGCCCTGTCGCGCCCGGCCGCGCCCGGCCGCGCAGCGAGCTCGCGGTCAGTCCGCGTGCACGCCGCTCCGCAACGTCGCGCTCGGCAGCTCGCCGAACCGTGCCCGGTACGCGCCGGAGAACCGGCCGAGGTGGGCGAAGCCCCAGTCCCGGGCGACCTCGGCCACCGCGGCGGTCGACGGGTCGGCGGACCGGAGTGCCTCGTGCACGGCGTCGAGCCGGACGTTCCGCAGGTGCGCCAGCGGGGAGACGCCGACCGACCGGTTGAACGACTGCTGCAGCCCGCGCGGGCTCATCCCGGCGGCGGTGGCGATGTCCGCGAGCGTGACCACCCCGTGTGCGTGCTCCTGGATGTACGTCAGCGCGACCCGCAGTCGCTCGCTGCTCGTCGTCGCGGGGGCGTCCACCGGGAACGTGGCGACCACGGTCCGGGCGACGCGGGCGTTCAGTTCGGCGCGCTCGCGGCCGGCGACCGACTCGTCCGTGATCGCTGCACCGAGCTCCTGCAGGACGGACCGCAGCGGGGCGAGGTCGGCGTCGGACTCGGTCCGGCGGAACCGCAGGGGGCCGGCGACCTGGATGCCCTCGGCGGCGAGCGCTGACCGCAGGAGCCGGTCCGACAGGTGCAGCATCGACACACGGCCGGTGGCGGCCTCGAAGTCGTAGCGGAACGCGGCGGCGATGAGGAACGGCTGGCCGGGGCGGACCGTGGTGCGGACACCGTCCTGGTCGGTGATGACCGCGCTGCCGTCCCCGATCCAGAAGACGATGTGGTCGGCGCGGGGCTCCATCGTGCCGGTCCGGCGGCCCTCGACCGCGGATCCGCGGAGCGACAGGTCGGCGTCACCGGCGCCGGTGTACCGGAACGCCGAGCGCTCGTCGCCGATGCCACCGCCGGTACCGTACGTGTCGCTGAGACTCGCGGGTCGGGTCGCACTCGTCCCCGCCAACCGGACGGCACGGAAGCCGTCGGGGGTCCCCGAGCTCGGGCGCAGATGGGTCACGCCCTGATGTTCCCATGTCTGTCCGTCGTGCGCGAGCACCCGGTGCGTCGCGTCGGGCGGCACCGGGGGCGACGCCGGGGTACGCCGATCGGTGCCGGGCACAGTCGCCGACCGGTAGAAGGAGTCATGACCTCCTCCACGCGGAACCCCCTCGGCGTCACCCTCGTCGACGGCGGCGCCAACGTCGCCGTCTTCTCCAGCACCGCCGAGCGCATCGAGTTCTGCCGGTTCGACGACGACGGCACCGAGCACCGGACCGAGCTGACGAACCGCACCGGCTACACCTTCCACGACGTCGTGCCGGACGTCACCGTCGGCACCCGTTACGGCTTCCGCGTGCACGGCGCCTGGGACCCGGCGAACGGCCTGCGCCACAACCCGGCGAAGCTCCTGCTCGACCCCTACGCCACCGCGATCGACGGCGGGTACCAGTGGGGCCAGGAGCTGTTCGGCCACGACATGGACGAGCCGGAGCAGATGGACGAGTCCGACTCGGCCGCCGCCATGCCCCGCTCGGTCGTCGCCGACCGCTCGTTCGACTGGGACGGCGACACCCGCCTCGAGACCCCGCTGGCCGACACCGTCGTCTACGAGGTCCACGTGAAGGGCTTCACCAAGCAGCACCCCGACGTGCCCGAGGAGATCCGCGGCACCTACGCGGGCCTGGCGCACCCGGCCGCGATCAAGCACCTCACCGACCTCGGCGTCACCGCGGTCGAGCTGCTGCCGATCCACCAGTTCGTGCAGGACTCCACGCTTGAGGACAAGGGCCTCCGCAACTACTGGGGCTACAACAGCATCGGCTTCTTCGCCCCGCACAACGAGTACGCCGCCTCGGGCACCGCAGGCCAGCAGGTCGCGGAGTTCAAGGAGATGGTCAAGGCCCTGCACGCCGCGGACCTCGAGGTCATCCTGGACGTCGTCTACAACCACACCGCCGAGGGCAACCACATGGGCCCGACGCTGTCCTTCAAGGGCCTCGACAACCAGTCGTACTACCGGCTGGTCGAGGGCGACGAGGCGAACTACTTCGACACCACCGGCACGGGCAACAGCCTCAACGTGTCGCACCCGACGGCGCTCGGCCTCATCACGGACTCGCTCCGCTACTGGGTCGAGGAGATGCACGTCGACGGCTTCCGCTTCGACCTCGCCACGACCCTGACCCGTCAGGACGGCGAGGCCGAGAAGCACTCCGCGTTCCTCGACATCATCCACCAGGACCCGGTGCTCCGCGACGTCAAGATGATCGCCGAGCCCTGGGACACCGCCGGCTACCAGGTCGGTGGCTTCCCGGCCGACTGGTCGGAGTGGAACGGCAAGTACCGCGACGACCTCCGCTCGTTCTGGCGCGGCGACGAGGGCGCCCTCGGTGACGCCGTGCAGCGTGTCCTCGGCTCCCCCGACGTCTACGAGGGCTCCCGCCGCTCGCCGCTCTGCTCGGTCGACTTCGTCACCGCGCACGACGGCTTCACGCTGGCCGACCTCACCATGTACGCCGAGAAGCACAACGAGGCGAACGGCGAGGACAACAACGACGGCGAGAGCAACAACACCTCGTTCAACGGCGGCATCGAGGGCCCGACCGACGACGGCGCGGTGAACGACTACCGCGACCGCCAGCGCCGGAACTTCCTCGGCACGCTGCTGCTCTCGGCCGGTGTCCCGATGATCCTCGGTGGTGACGAGATCGCCCGCTCGCAGGGCGGCAACAACAACGCCTACTGCCAGGACGACGAGATCTCGTGGTTCGACTGGGCCGCGGCGGACCAGGACCTGCTCGCCTTCACGACCGCGGCGATCGCGTTCCGCCAGCAGCACGTCGCGCTGCGCCCGGAGTGGTACCGCACCGCGCCCGGCGACTCGCCGTCGACCGTGTCGGTGCTCCGCGCCGACGCCAACGGCTTCGAGGACGGCGACTGGACCGACGGCGGCAACCGCGCCGTGATCCTGGTGCTCGCGCAGGGTGACGACAGCATCGCGCTGCTCCTCAACGCCTCCGAGACGACCGTCGAGTTCACCCTGCCGGAGCGTCCGGGCGGCGGTACCTGGTCCCTCGGCCTGTCGAGCGACCCCGACCAGGCCGTCGACGGCGACGCGACGACGCTGCTCGTCCGCGACGCCTCCTTCACGGCCCTGCAGTAGCCCGAGAGGCCTCCAGTCACCCCGAGAGGACAGTGAGAGCATGAGCCAGTACGAGAAGCACGATCCGACCACGCTGTACCCGGTCCCGCCGTTCCCGAAGCAGGAGCAGTCGCTGCCCGGGGCCGCGTGGAAGATGGACCCGAAGCCGGACCACGGCGAGGAGAGCTACGTCGGCAAGGCCCGGCTGGAGGGGTTCCGCGGCATCGTCACGGGCGCCGACTCCGGCATCGGCCGGGCCGCCGCCATCGGTCTCGCCCGGGAGGGCGCCGACCTGGTGCTGTCCTACCTGCCCGACGAGCAGCAGGACGCGGAGGAGGTCCGCGACCTGCTCGCGGGCGAGGGCCGGAAGATCGTGCTGTTCCCCGGTGACATCTCGGACGAGCAGTACTGCATCGACCTGGTGCAGAAGGGCGTCGACGAGCTCGGCGGCCTCGACACCCTGGTGATGGTCGCCGGCCGGATGGACAGCAACGACGACATCCTGACCCTCGACACGTCGATGTTCGACTCCACCTTCAAGACGAACATCTACTCGCTGTTCTGGCTGACGAAGGCCGCGGTCCCGCACCTGGAGCCCGGCTCGACGATCGTCACGACGGGCTCGATCCAGGCGTCCACCCCGTCGCCGGACAAGATCGACTACGCCGTCTCGAAGGGTGCGATCAAGCTCTTCACCGAGGCGGTCGCCCAGCAGCTCGCGCCGAAGGGCATCCGCGTCAACTCGGTCGCCCCGGGTCCGGTGTGGACGCCGCTGCAGCCGGGTTCGGACGACGCCGAGACGGTGTCGACCTTCGGGCAGCAGGCGCCCTACGGCCGACCGGGTCAGCCGGCCGAGCTGGCCGCGGCGTACGTCCACCTGGTCAGTCCAGAATCGAGCTACCAGTCCGGTTCCACGATCACGGTCGCCGGCGGCACACCCGCCTTCTGAGCCCGATCCGAGTCCGGTCAGCACTGCGAAGGAGCACACGATGAGCAACGACACCACGGCGCACGACCCCGGGGGCACGCCGAAGCCGGACGGACTCGGCGACGACGGGACCGTCCCCAACGAGCCCGGCGGTGTGGCGGCCGGGTTCACCGGGGACGACTCGCACTTCAACCCGGAAGAGGACGCCGCCGACGGCGACACCGACGGCGACTCCGACGCCTGACCGGACGGCGCACACGCGCTGACCGCATGACGGGAGGCCCGGTACCAGCTGGTACCGGGCCTCCCGTCATGTCGTGTGGTCGCGACCGGTGCCGGGTCAGCGCTCCGAGCGGGACGTGTCGGTCGCGTCACCGGCGGCCGTCGCGTCCACCGGGGCGTCGAGCCGAGGGTCGAGTGCCGGGTCGGGCGAGACCGTCTCGGTGCCGGGCACGGGGTCGTCCGCCAGGGCGATCCGCTCGGCCGGCGTGGTCCCGAGCACGGCGCTCGAGGTGGCGTCGACCGCGGACCGGCGGCCGCGGACCCGTTCCTTCACCGCACGCCACGGGCGACCGAGGCTGCTGCCCACCGGCCTCTCGGTGGGTGCGTCGACCTCGAGCCCGTAGTACTCGCCGACCTTCTCGAGCAGCAGGGCGCGCTCGGCCTTGTCGTACGCCCGACGCTCGCGGCTGAACGCGATGATCGTCGCCCAACAGGTGAGCAGCAGGACGACGCTGAACGGCAGCGCGGTGGTGATCGCCGCCGTCTTCAGCGCGTTCAACCCGCCGGTCAGGAGCAGGGCCACGGCGAGCAGGGCCGAGACCGTCGCGAAGAAGACGCGGAGCCAGTTCTTCGGCTCGATGTCGCCGCCGGACGCGATCATCGCCATCACCAGCGAGCCCGAGTCGGACGACGTGACGAAGAAGACGCCGATGAGCAGGATCGCCCCGAAGGTCAGGACGACCCCGGCCGGCAGGCCGCCGAGCAGCGCGAAGAGCGACCCCTCGACGTCCACGGAGCCGTCGGCGCCGACCAGCCCGCCGGAGCCGTCGGTCTGCTGGTGGATCGCGGCGCCGCCGAGGACCGCGAACCACAGGAACGTGAGCGCGGTCGGGACGAGCAGGACGCCGAAGACGAACTGGCGGACCGTGCGCCCCTTGGAGATGCGCGCGATGAAGATGCCGACGAACGGCGCCCACGACATCCACCAGCCCCAGTAGAACGTGGTCCAGGCGCCCTGCCACTCCTCGCCCGCAGCACCCTGCTGGGCGGTGACGTTGAAGGACAGGCCGACGAGGTTCTGCAGGTACGCACCGATCGACTGCACGAAGTCGCGGAGCAGGAACTGGGTCGGGCCGACGATGAGCACGAAGAGCAGCAGCGCCGCGGCCAGCACCAGGTTGAAGTTGGACAGGATCTTCATGCCCTTGGTGACCCCGGTGACCAGGGACACGATCGTCACCGCGGTGATCACGCCGATGATCGCGATCTGGCTGACCACGCTGCTCTCGGCGATGCCCGCGGCCTCGAGCCCGGCACCGATCTGGATGACCCCGAGGCCGAGCGAGGTCGCGACGCCGAACAGGGTGCCGATCAGGGCGATGACGTCGATGAGGTTGCCCCAGCCGCCACGGACGCGGCTGCCGAGGAGCGGTTCGAGTGCCCAGCGGATCGAGACCGGACGCCCACGTCGGTGGATCGCGTACGCCAGGGCCAGACCGAGGACGACGTAGATCGCCCATGCGTGCAGCCCCCAGTGCAGGAACGTCTGGGTGAGGGCCTGCTGCGCGAGCTCGCTCTGGGTGCCGGTGACGCCGGGCCGCGGCGAGGCGAAGTGGCTCAGCGGTTCGGAGACGCCGTAGAAGACCAGGCCGATGCCCATGCCCGCTGCGAAGAGCAGCGAGAACCAGGACCCGGTCGAGAACTCCGGTTCGTCGGCGTCCTTCCCGAGCTTGATGTCACCGAACCTGCCGAACCCCACGAAGAGCGAGAAGCCCACGAAGAACGCGGCGACCAGGACGTAGTACCAGCTGAAGTTGCGGACGATGCCGCTCTGCAGCGTCTGGAACACGGACTCGGCGGATGCCGGTGCGATGAGCGTCCAGGCCACGAAGCCGAGCACGATCACGGCAGCGGGCCAGAACACCCACGTCCGGAGGCGTGGGGTGGTGGTCACGGGCTCTCCGAGGGGTGCGCCATCGGCGGTCACGGCCCCGGAGGCGGGTGGTTTCGTCGTTGCCATGCAGTCCATGGTGCCTGCCATCGGCTCCGAACGCCGATCTCGGCGGGTGGTTGACTCGACTGGTTGCCCACCGAACGCATCCCTGGAGGGACCGTGCACGCCTCCGACATCACCACGACACTCGTCGTCGTGGACCGCTCGACATCCGCCCTCGACGCCGTCCGGCTCATCGCCGACCAGGACCTCATCGGCCTCGTCATCGCCGAGGACGGTGCTCACCCGTCGTCGGTGGTGTCGAGCGTCGACGTCCTCCGGTACCTGCTCCCCCGCTACCTGCTCGACGACCTGTCCCTGACCAACACGGTCGGGGACGTCGGCCTCGACGACCTCCGGCAGGGGCTGGAGGGTCGGACGATCGGTGACCTCGTGGACGACTCGACCGTCCGGACACGTCCGGTCCTCGTCGTGCCCGCTGACGCCGGCCCGATCGAGATCGCCGCCCGGATGGTCGACCAGGGCACGCAGGTCGCCCTGGTCGAGGACCCCTCCCGCCGCGAACCGGCGTTCGTCACCCTGCCCGCACTGCTCGACGCGATCGTCGCCCGCTGGGACGCGCCCGGCCCCTCGGACGCCGGGGACCGCTCGTGACGGTGCAGATCGTCCTGGCGATCGCGGTCTTCGTCGTCGCCTACGTCTTCATCGCGACCGAGAAGCTGCCCCGGGTGCTCGTCGCGCTCGGCGGAGCCGCGATCATGGTCGTCATCGGAGCGACGGACGACGCGTCCGCGTTCTTCTCCGAGGAGACCGGGATCGACTGGAACGTCGTCTTCCTGCTGCTCGGGATGATGATCATCGTCGGGATCCTCCGGCAGACCGGGGTGTTCGAGTACCTGGCGATCTGGTCCGCGAAGACCGCCAAGGGGCGCCCGTTCCGGATCATGGTCATGCTCGTCGTGATCACCGCCGTGCTGTCGGCCTTCCTCGACAACGTGACCACGATCCTCCTGGTCGCCCCGGTGTCCCTGCTCGTCGCCCAGCGACTCGGGAAGTCGCCCGTGCCCTACCTGCTGGCCGAGGTCTTCGCGTCGAACATCGGCGGGACCGCGACCCTGATCGGCGACCCGCCGAACCTCATCATCGGCAGCCGCGGCGGCATCGGCTTCAACGAGTTCATCCTGCAGCTCGCGCCGATCGTCGTCGTGCTCATCGCCGTGCTCATCGGGCTCTGCCGGATCCTGTTCCGCTCGACCTTCGCGTACGACGAGGAGCGCGCCGCCCGTGTGATGGCCCTGGACGAACGCGAGGCGATCCGCGACCGCGGTCTGCTCGTCCGTTCCCTCGTCGTCGTCGGACTCGTCCTGGTCGGGTTCCTCACCTCACAGCTCACCGGACTCGAGCCGTCGATCGTCGCCCTGCTCGGCGCCGGACTGCTGGTGCTGCTCGCTCGGCTGGAGCCCGCGCGGGTCTTCGGCGACGTCGAGTGGGAGACCCTGCTGTTCTTCGCCGGCCTGTTCGTGATGGTCGGGTCGCTCGTGAACCTCGGCGTGATCGAGGCCATCGGTCAGGCGGCGAAGAGCGCCGTCGGTGACCACTACTTCGCGGCGTCGGGCGTGCTGCTGTTCGGGTCCGCGCTGTTCTCCGGCATCGTCGACAACATCCCCTACGTCGCCACGCTCGCACCGCTGACCAACGACATCGTGCAGTCCGGCGGCGGCGATGCCCGACCGCTCTGGTGGGCGCTCGCCCTCGGCGCGGACCTCGGCGGCAACCTGACGGCGGTGGGCGCCAGTGCCAACGTCGTGATGACGGGCATCGCCAAGCGCAACGGGCACCCGATCTCGTTCTGGGAGTTCACGAAGTACGGGGCGATCGTGACCGTCGTCACGGTGGGACTCTGCTTCCCGTACCTCTGGCTCCGCTACTACCTCTGAGTGGTCCACCACCGCTGAGTGGTGGCGGTCAGTGGTGCCCGTGCACCTTCGCGTGCCCGAGCCCACGCCGCATCAGCGCCCGGTTGACCGGGGTCGTGACGACGAAGGCCAGGGCGAGGGACAGCGCGAGCGAGCCCCAGAACAACCACTGGTCGAGCTGCGCGTCGAGGGCGCCCGGGATCGCGACCACGACCGTGTTGTCGATGACCTCCATCACCGCGATCGAAACCGTGTCGGCGGCGAGCGCGACCCGCAGTGCCGCGCCGAGCGACAGCCCGGAGCGGAGCACGCCGCGCATGGTCAGGGCGTAGCCGAAGACGAACGCCAGCACGATCGACAGCACCACGGTGCCGACGTTGTGGAGCCCGGTGGCGGTGCCGATCACCATGCCGAGGACCTCGCCGATCGCGCACCCGGTCAGGCAGTGCAGGGTGGCCTGGGCCGCCATCGACCACGTGGTGGTGCCGTGGCCGCTCATGTCGTCGCTGTGCCCGCTCACCGGGCGCTCCCGTCGACGGAACGGAACCGGCGGAGGCGCAGGCTGTTGGTCAGCACGAAGACCGACGACAGCGCCATGGCGGCCCCGGCGATGACTGGGTTCATCAGCCCGGCCATCGCGAGCGGGATCGCGGCGACGTTGTAGGCGAAGGCCCAGAACAGGTTCGTCCGGATGGTGCGGAGTGTCCGGCGCGACAGCCGGACGGCGTCCACGGCGGCCCGGAGGTCGGCACGCACCAGGGTGATGTCGGCGGCCTCGACGGCGGCGTCCGTGCCGGTGCCCATCGCGATGCCGAGGTCCGCGGCGGCGAGGGCGGCGGCGTCGTTCACGCCGTCGCCCACCATCGCGACGGTCCGGCCGGCGGCCTGCAGCTCGGTGACGATCCGGTACTTGTCCTCGGGTCGGACGCCGGCGGTGACCCGGTCGATGCCGACCTCCGCGGCGACGCGCTCCGCGACCCCGGCGGCGTCCCCGGTGAGGAGCGTGGTGTCGAGGCCGAGCTCGTGCAGCCGACGGACGGCTTCGGCGGCTCCGGGCGCGACGGTGTCCTCGACGACGACGAGCCCGCGGACCCGGCCGTCCCAGGCGACGGCGACGGCGGTCCGTCCGGCGGTCTCGGCTTCGGTCGCCGCGGTGGACAGGGACTCGGGCATGGCGACCGACCAGGCGTCGCGGAGCCAGACCGGACGGCCGACCAGGACCAGCACGCCGTCCACGAGCGCCTGCACACCCAGTCCGGCGGTGGACGCGAACGACTCCGGACGGGTCTCGGATCCGCCGCGGTCGGTGCCCGCGGCGACGACCGCGCGGGCGATCGGGTGCTCGGACCCGGACTCGGCGGCGGCCGCGGCACGGAGGACGGAGTCGGCGTCCTCGCCCGCGGCGGGCAGGACCTCGGTCACGCGCATCGTGCCGGTGGTGACCGTGCCGGTCTTGTCGAGCAGGACGGTGTCGATCCGACGGGTGGCTTCGAGGACCTGCGGCCCGCGGATCAGGATGCCGAGCTGCGACCCACGCCCGGTGCCGACCAGCAGGGCGGTCGGCGTCGCGAGCCCGAGCGCGCAGGGGCAGGCGATGACGAGGGTCGCGACCGCGGCCGTCAGGGCGGCCTCGACGTCGCCCGTGAGCACGAGCCACCCGACCAGGGTCAGGGCGGCGAGTCCGAGCACGACGGGCACGAAGACGCCGGAGACCCGGTCGGCCAGGCGCTGGACGTCGGCCTTGCCGGTCTGCGCCTGGGTCACGAGCGTGCCGATCCGGGCGAGCTCGGTGTCCGCGCCGACCCGGACGGCCTCGACGGTGAGCAGGCCGCCGACGTTGACGGTCGCACCGGTCACCGCGGTGCCCGGGCCGACCTCGACGGGGACGCTCTCCCCCGTCATGACGCTGGTGTCGACCGCGCTCGTGCCGTCGACGACCGTGCCGTCGGTGGCGATGCGCTCACCGGGGCGGACGACGAACCGCTCGCCGACGCGGAGGGACGCGGCCGGGACCTCGACCTCGCGGCCGTCGCGGAGCACCCGGGCCGTGCTGGCACCGAGGGCGAGCAGGGCGCGGAGGGCGGCGCTCGACCGGGTCTTCGCGCGGCCCTCGGCGAACCGGCCGGCGAGCAGGAACACGGTCACGGCGGCCGCGACCTCGAGGTACGGCTCCGGGGCGGCACCGCGGGGGGCGGTGAACGCGAAGGTCATGTGCATGTCGGGCCCGCCGGCACCGCCGAACACCAGCGCCCAGAGGGACCAGAGCCCGGCGGCCACGATGCCCAGGCTGACGAGGGTGTCCATCGTCGCGGAGCCGTGCCGGGCGTTCAGGGCTGCGGCGCGGTGGAACGGCCAGGCACCCCAGGTCGCCACCGGGGCGGCGAGCACGAGGGCGACCCACTGCCACCACGGGAACTGGAACGCCGGCACCATCGACAGCGCGACGACCGGGACCGCCAGGACGGTGGAGACCACCAGGCGTCGGCGGAGCGGGGCGAGGGCGTCCACGTCGGGCTGCTCGGGCTCGGGGCGGCGGGCGCCGTAGCCGGCCTGCTCGACGGTGGCGATGGCGTCGTCGACCGCGGTGCCGTCGGGCAGCGAGACCGTCGCGGTCTCGGTGGCGTAGTTCACGGTCGCGGAGACGCCCGGCATCTTGTTGAGCTTGCGCTCGATGCGGTTCGCGCACGAGGCGCACGTCATGCCCTCGATCGCGAGCTCGACCGGAGCCGGGGTCGTCGTCGCCACCGGGCTCAGCGCTCCGCCTGGGTGTAGCCGGCCTCGTCCACCGCGGCGTCCACGGCGGTGTCGTCCAGCGGCTCGGTGCTCGTCACGGTCGCGGTGGAACGGCCGCCGGCGACCAGGTCGACCCGCACGTCGGTGACGCCCGGCAGTTCCCGGAAGGCTTCGTCGATGCTCATGACGCAGTGCTCGCACGTCATGCCGTCGATGCCGTAGGTCGCGGTCTGCTGGTCGGTCATCCGGTCCTCCTCGTGTCACCCGTCGGACGGGTACGCTGCTCGCATACCCTCAGGGGGTACCCCCCACCGTAACGCCGACGACGAGGATCTGTTCCCGATGAGCGAAGAGACAGCGGAGACCGCACACCACGAGCCCGCGCACCACCACGGCTACATCTCCGCGAAGGACGACTACCGCAAGCGCCTGCGCCGGATCGAGGGCCAGGCCCGCGGGCTGCAGCGCATGGTGGAGGACGAGGAGTACTGCATCGACATCCTCACCCAGGTGTCCGCGATGACGAAGGCACTGCAGGCGGTGTCGATGGGGCTGCTCGAGGACCACCTGCGCCACTGCGTCACCGACGCGGTCGCCCGGGGTGGCGACGAGGCCGAAGCGAAGATCCAGGAAGCCACACTGGCCATCAAGCGCCTGGTCCGGTCCTGACACCCCCTTCTCGTGTACTGCTGGGTTCTCCCACCAAACCGACTGCTGGTCCACTCCGAATGTCCTGCGAGGCGCATGGCAACCGACCGCGTCGACTCCTGACGAAGGGTTCCCCTGATGACCACCAACGCATCCGCACGCTCCGGCTACGGCACCACGCTCACCCAGAAGGGCGCGCTGCTCTTCGGTGTCGTCTTCATCATCGTCGGCATCGCCGGCTTCATCCCCGGCCTGACGATGGACATGGGCACCATGTCGGTCGGCGGCAACGACTCGATGGCCAAGCTGCTCGGCATCTTCCAGGTGTCCGTCCTGCACAACATCGTCCACCTGCTGTTCGGCATCGTCGGCCTGCTCGCCGCCCGCTCGCACGGCTTCGCCCGCCAGTACCTGCTCATCGGCGGCATCGTCTACGCCGTGCTCTTCATCTACGGCCTGTTCACCGCCGGCATGGCCAGCGCCGCGAACTTCGTGCCGCTGAACGTCGCCGACAACGTGCTGCACCTGGTCCTCGCCGTCGCGATGATCCTGCTCGGCATCGTCCTGCCGCGCGCCGGGGCCCGCACCGCCCGCTGAGTGCGGTGCCGGCCCGCGCCCCGCGCTGACCACATGAGGGGAGGCCCGTGACCAGCTGGTCACGGGCCTCCCGTCATGCGGTCCGACCGTGCGACGACGCACGGCCGGTCCGTCGTCAGCCCTGCGGCGGCGAGTACAGCTGCAGGTCGTTGCCCTCGCTGTCCTTGAAGGGGATGATCTTCCCCCACGGGTGCTCGCTGATCTCGCCCTGGATGTCCGCGCCGCGCTCCTTGAGCGAGGCCACTTCGTCCTCGATGCTGCCGTCCGGCTGGAACGAGACGACCGCGCCGCCGTCGCTCGACTGGCTGGCGGACTCGCGTCCGTTGAGGCCGATCATCAGCCCACCGGCGTCGATCTCGCTCCAGTCGTCGGACTGGTCCTTGACCGTGAGACCGAGCGTGTCGCGGTAGAACGCGACGGCGCGCTCCATGTCGCTGACCGGGACCCAGACTGCTGCGACTCCACTTGCCATGGTGTTTCCTCTCGTCGTGGTGTGCCCTGGACGCTAGGCCGCGGGGTGTCCGCGACGACCCAGCCCCGCACCGGTTCGGGGTACGCCCAGCACGGCGGCGGAGGCTCGGGGTGATCGCCGCCGACGGTGCGCGACCCCGACGGGAGGACGACCATGACCGAGATCGTGCACGTGGTGCTCGTGGACTGGGACGGCGAGGACGGCACCGCGCCGGAACGCGCGAGCGCCCTGGTCGCCGAACACCTGCCGACCATCGACGGCGTCGTGTCCATCGCCTCCGGGCCGAGCGTCAGCCCCGAGGGGCTCGAGGGCGGCTTCGACTGGGCGCTCGTCGTCCGGTTCCGGGATGCTGCCGCCCGGGACGCCTACCTGCCCCACCCGGCACACCAGCCGGTGGCGGACCACATCGGGGCGCGGAGTGCGCGGGTGGTCGTGTTCGACGTCGCGGGCTGACCAGGCAGACGGACGGGAGGCCCGTGGCGGTGTCGCCACGGGCCTCCCGTCCGTCTGTGGCCGGGTCAGCCGGCGGTGCGGAACCGGTCCGGTCGCGCCTGGAACCACCGGATCAGCTCACGGAGTGCCGGTGAGGCGTTCGAGGGTACTGCGTCCGGCGCCGGGGTCTCGGCGGAGATCGACTCGACGTCGTCGAACGTGGAGCGGTAGCCGGGCACGTCCTGCAGGTCGGTCTCGGAGGTCGGCGCGAACGCCATCGTCCACTGCGGGAACTGCCGCTCCTCGATGACGTCCTCGAGCAGCATCGTCACCTTCGTGTGCCGCGGATCGGTCTTGATCGTGGCCATCTTGGCGCGCACCGCGGTGTCCGGGCCCTCGAGCAGCTGCAGGAAGTAGCCGTTGCGGAACAGCAGCATGCCGGTCACGTCGTTCTGCTCGTTGGCGGTGCGGCTCTGCGAGAGCAGGCCGGCGAGGGCGGCGTCGTCGAACGAGTCCGTCGCGACGCTCGAGTAGATCAGCGACAGCATCAGAGGGCACCGCTTCCGGTCGGGGAGGCCCGACACACCCGCGGAGGACGGGTGAGGAACCGGATGCCAGCGAACTCCGGCGCGGCTGGGAGCAGGCCGTCGCTGTCCGCTGAGCGGTGGTGGATCAGCTCTGCTCGGGCTCCGCCGGCTCGCCGCCGGAGTCCACGTCGCTGTCCTGCTGGGGGTCCTCGGTGGCGTTGCCCGAGGCGGACCCGTCGGGGAGCTCCTCCGTGCGTCGTGCGTCTTCTTCGCTCACGCCGTCCGGGCCGGTTCCACTCAGTGCATCACTCATGACGGGGACGCTACGCCGACCCGGTGGACGCCCGGTCAGTCCTCGCGTCGGCCGGTGCGCAGGCCGTCGAACTGGTCGTCGCGCCACTCCCCCGCGACCGGCGGACCACCGGCGGCCTCCTGCTCGCGGGCGCGGAGCTCGACCCGGCGGATCTTCCCCGACACCGTCTTCGGCAGCGCGCCGAACTCCAGCCGGCGGACGCGCTGCCAGGCGGGCATCGCGGTGCGGGCATGGGCCAGGATGCTCCGCGCGGTCTCGGCCGTCGGTTCCCACCCGGCCGCGAGCGTGACGTACGCCTTGACGACGTTGAGCCGGGACTCGTGCGGAGCCGGGACGACCGCGGACTCGGCGACCGCGGGGTGCTGGAGCAGAGCGCTCTCCACCTCGAACGGCGACACCTTGTAGTCGGAGGACTTGAAGACGTCGTCGGTCCGGCCGACGAAGGTCAGCGAGCCGTCCTCGTGCCGGGTCGCGACGTCACCGGTGTGGAAGTACCCACCCCGCAGGGCGTCGTCGGTCCGCTCCGGGGCGCCGAGGTACCCGGCCATCAGGTTGACGGGGCGGGTGGTCAGGTCGAGGCAGACCTCGCCCTCGGTGACGCCGGCTTCGCCCGTGACCGGGTCGAGGAGCTCGATCGCGATGCCGGGCAGCCCGTGGCCCATCGCCCCCGGACGGACGGTGTCACCCGGGGCGTTGCCGACGATCGCGGTGGTCTCGGTCTGGCCGTAGCCGTCACGGATGGTCCGACCCCAGGCCTCCTCGACCAGGCGGATCACCTCGGGGTTCAGGGGCTCGCCGGCGGAGACGACCTCGCGGAGCGCACGGGGCCGGGCGCCGAGGTCGGCCTGGATGAGCAGGCGCCACACGGTCGGCGGGGCACAGAACGAGGTGACCTCGGCCCGCTCCAGCTGGTGCAGCAGGGCGGCCGGGTCGAAGCGCTCCTGGTTGTGCACGAAGACGGTGGCCTCGGCGATCCACGGGGCGAAGAAGCAGCTCCACGCGTGCTTGCCCCAGCCGGGCGAACTGATCGCCAGGTGCACGTCGCCGGGCTGCAGACCGATCCAGTACATCGTCGTGAGGTGCCCGACCGGGTACGAGGTCTGCGTGTGCACGACCATCTTCGGCTTGTCGGTCGTCCCCGACGTGAAGTACACCAGGCAGGGGTCGTCGGACGCGGTGACGACCTCCGGACGCCATTCGTCCGCCGGTGCCGGTTCGCCGAGGTCGTGCGGGTAGGTCGTCCAGCCGTCCGCGCTGCCACCGACGACGATGCGCGTGAAGTCGCCCGTGACGTCGGCGTACTTCGGGGTCTCGCGGAGCGTGGTCACCACGTGGGCCACCTGACCGCGGTCGACGCGGTCCTGCAGGTCCGCGGCGCCGAGCATGGTCGAGGTCGGCAGGATCACGGCGCCGACCTTCATCACGGCGAGCATCGACTCCCAGAGCTCGAGCTGGTTGTCGAGCATGAGCAGCACGTGGTCGCCCTTGCCGACGCCCAGGTCGTGCAACCGAGCCGCCAGCCGGTCCGATCGGGCGGACATCTCGGCGTAGGTGGTGTGCGACTCGCGGCCGTCCTCCTCGACGATCACGAGCGCTTCACGGTCGTTGTCCTGCGCGATGACGTCGAACCAGTCGATCGCCCAGTTGAACGTCTCGCCGACGTCGGGCCAGCGGAAGTCACGCCGCGCGGCCGCACTGTCGGAGCGGGCGTGCAGCAGGACGTCTCGGGCGGCGCGGAAGGCGGAGGCGGGTTCGGTGCGCATCCTCTGACCTTGCCCCATCCCGCTCGTGATGCACAGCAGGACACCTCGAATAGCGCATCGGGACGTCGTGAGTCAACCCCTCGCGGACAGACCGTCGCCATCCGTACGGTCTCCGATGGCGTGCTCCGTCTGCACGCCCGGACGGAGAGGAAGCGGATGACCACGATCGACGACACCGCGCCCGACCGTGCGGCGGACGACGACCGCAGCACCGTCCGGCTCGAGGCCGCCGGCGGGTCCCCGGCCGCGGCCGTCGTGGACCTCAGTGGCTTGTACGCCGGGCGACACTGGGCAGCGCACAGCACCGGTCAGCCCTTCTCGTACCGCTACACCGCCGTCGGCGACGCGGACGTCACGTTGCGGCGATCCCAGATCTCCGGCTCGATCCGCGGCCTGATCCCGGTGTCCGACGACTACGTCGTGCAGTGGCTGACGGCCGGCAACGGGATCCCCGACGTCGTCCACGACCGCGTGCCGATGGTCGACGACGTCCCGATGCTCTTCCCGACCGCCCGCGAGTTCGTGTTCGCGTACCAGGACTACGACCAGCGTCTGGTGCACATGTCCCGCCGCCTGGTGCACGAGGTCGCCGACGAGCTCTTCCACACCGGGCCGGTCCCCGACCTCGGCATCGACCACCTGCGCACCCTCGAGCCCGCCGCCGTGACGCGGTGGCGGAACAGTCTGTCGCTGCTCTCGCGTGAGCTGCGTGTCGGCGGTGTGGAGAGCCTCCTGTGGCACACACTCACCCGTGAGACCGCCGCGGCGTTCCTCCGGATGTACCCGCCGACCGTGACCGCCCTGCCGCCGGCCGTGCTCCTGCCGCGGCGGGCGCGCCTCCGGGCCGCCGTCGAGCACGTGCACGCGCACGCGGCCGAACCCCTCACCGTCGCCGACGTCGCCGGGGCCGCGGGGCTCAGCGTCCGCGCCACCCAGGAGGCGTTCCAGCGCCACATCGGGATGACCCCGCTCCGCTACCTGCAGCACGTCCGTCTCGAGCGGGTCCGCCAGGAGCTGCTGCAGGCGGACCCGACGACCGGGTCGGTGCAGGCGATCGCACGGGCGTGGGGGTTCGCGCACCTCGGTCGGTTCTCGGCGGCCTACCGGAACGCGTACGGCGAGTACCCGCGGAACACCCTGCGCCGCTGACGACCCGTCTCAGTCGAAGTCGTCGAGCCCCTCGGCCTGCAGGTCCGGGTCCTCGTGCACCGGCCGGACGGGTCCGGCCAGCACCGCCAGACGCCGCACCTGCTCGATGAAGCCCGCGTCGTCGACCCCCGCGTCGCGGTCGTCGTCGGTCGCCGGCCCGACGGTGATCAGGCTGGCCGGGCCGAGCAGCAGCGTCTCGACGACGGGCCGGCCCTCGTCGTCGAAGGTCGGCACGTCGATGGTGTCGGTCTTCCCGTTCCCGCCCAGCACGGCGGCGTACCGGATGACGGCGTCGGCAGCGCCGTCGGTGGTCCGGATCGCCCGGCCGGCGTAGTGGATGTCCTTCACCGGCCCAGTGAACGCAGCACCGGATGCGGTCGGTCCCAGACTCGGGCCGACCCGTCGTGGAACACGCAGGGGTTCCTCGGTGTTGCACCCGGTACTGTCGCAGCCAGCGTCACGAACCACGGAGGTACCGATGACCACCACCGAGACCGCGATCCTCGCCGGCGGATGTTTCTGGGGAGCACAGCAGCTGCTCCGCCGACGCCCGGGCGTCATCAGCACACGCGTCGGCTACTCCGGCGGTGACGTCCCCAACGCCACCTACCGAAACCACGGCACGCACGCCGAGGCCGTCGAGATCGTCTTCGACCCGTCGGTGATCTCGTACCGCGAGCTGCTGGAGTTCTTCTTCCAGATCCACGACCCGTCCACCAAGGACCGGCAGGGCAACGACGTGGGCGTCAGCTACCGTTCGGCGATCTTCTTCGCCTCGGACGAGCAGCGTGACGTCGCCCTCGACACCATCGCCGACGTCGACGCCTCGGGCATCTGGCCCGGCAAGGTCGTCACCGAGGTCGCTCCGGTCGGCCCGTTCTGGGAGGCCGAGGAAGAGCACCAGGACTACCTCGAGAAGGACCCCTACGGGTACACGTGCCACTTCGTGCGCCCGAACTGGGTTCTGCCGAAGCGCAGCGAGACGGCCGCCACGGCCTGACGCCCAGCGCGAGCAGGGACGAGACGGGAGGCCCGGTACCAGCTGGTACCGGGCCTCCCGTCCGTCGTCCCGCTCAGGGTGAAGCTGGCAGAGTGCCCGGCTGGAGGCTGCAGTCCGCACAGAGGCGATTCCCATGTCATACTCAGCGAAGCAGCCCGATCGGCCGTCCGGCCGACCACTGCTCGCAGGGATTCGTCTCCTGCACTTGCCGCTCCCAGCAGGTCGAGCACCACGTCCACCGGTCGATGCGCCGGTCCCGCAACCACGGGACCAGGCTGCCGTCAGCTCCTCGAGCTGTCAGACACGGACGCGGTGGACGCAGATCGACGTTCGACGTCGTAGAGGGCACACCATGAAGAAGATCATCACCGCCACCGTCATCGGCGCCGCCGGCGTCGCACTCCTCCTGGGCGGCGCGGGCACCTTCGCGCTCTGGAACTCCAGCGCCGAGACCGCCGGGGGCACGATCGTCGCCGGTGCCCTCGCCATCAAGCCCACCGCCCAGGCCGCATCGTGGACAGTGAACGGCGGCTCCCCGCTGTCGACGCTCGACGGGTACCCGATCGTCCCCGGCGACGTCGTCACCTACTCGCAGGACATGATCGTGTCGGCGAACGGCAAGGGGCTGACCGCGAAGCTCGCCGTCGACCCGGCCTCGGTCGAGGCGACCTCCACGAGCGCACCCGCCGACGTCGCCCTGGCGAAGTACCTGTCGACGAACGCCGTCCTCACGGCGACCGGTGACGGTGTCTCCGGGACGTCGGCGCCCTACACGGTGACCGGGCAGACCGGCCACGAGCAGGACGTCCGCGTCGGCGTCACCATCACCTTCCCGAAGAGCGACACCGCCGGGGTCGAGGACGGCACCCAGAACGGTTCCGTCGACCTCGACGCCATCGCCGTCACCCTGACCCAGGCGTGAAGCGCCGGCGCCGAGGTGCCGCGATGACCAGCTGGCCGGCAGCGACACTGCTCGCCGCCGGCGTGGTCGGGATCGCGGCCCTGGTCGCGGTCGCGACCGACGGTGGGACCTTCGCACTCCTCAGCGCCCAGGCCTCGACCGACCCGGTGACCATCACCGCCGGGTCGGCCGACCTGTCCCTGAGCGGCATCGCGCTGCCGACCACGGCGCTCTGGCCCGGTGACACCGAGTTCGGGGTGCTGACCGCGCGCAACACCGGGGACGTGCCGCTCGACCTGAGCATCGCGACCGCTCGCGGGACCGCGCCGGCGAGCGCGACCGCTGTGGCCGACCTGCGGGTCGCCGTCGGGACGTCGACCTCGGCAGCCGCCTGCCGCTCCGGTGCCATGCACACCACGTGGACCGGCACCCTCGACTCGAACGCCGCGACGACGGCTGGCATCTCCGTCCGCCCGGGCGCCGCCGTGGTCCTCTGCGTCGGGCTCACGATGCCGTCGAGCGCTCCCGCGTCCCAGCAGGGCCTCAGCACCGACTTCACCGCGACGATCACCGGGACGCAGGCGAGCGCATGACCGCACGCAGACACCGTGCCCCCGCCGACCGTCGACGCCTGGTGCTCCTCGGCTCGACCGCCGTCGCGCTCCTCGCCCTCGGGATCGGCACCGCCGGCACCGCCCGGGCGTCGTGGACCGCGCCCGCCCAGACCGTCGGTGCGCACGCGTCGACCGGTTCGGTCGCCGTCACGATCACCGGCGTCCAGGACCTCGCGAGCACCTACACCTCGAGCGCCCTGGCCCACGCCGCGACGGTCACGATCGTCAACTCCGGGACGGTCCCCGCCGACGTCCGTCTCGCCCTGACCGCCTCCGTCGGCGCGTCCCTGTCCACCGCACAGCGCGTCGACGTGTGGCAGCCGACGGCCGGCAACCCCTGCACGGGCGCCCCGTCCAGCACCGCCCGCTCGGGCTCCGGCTCGTCGATCCCCGACGTCACCGCGAGCCTGGCCGCCGGCGCGAGCACGACCTCCTGCGTGCGGACGTCCGTCACCCAGGGGCAGCGCTTCGACCTGTCGGGAGGCGCGACCACCCTCGACGCGCTCGTCACCGCGCGCCAGGGGTCCTGGACCGGCACCGCGCACGCCCAGGCGACCCAGGCCGTCGCCGCCACCGTGACACCGGGCATGCCCACGAAGACCAGCGAGACCGACAGCAGCATCGCGCTCACGTGGAGCGCCCCCGCGGACACCAGCGGCATCGGCTCGTACGTGGTCACCCGCGACGGCGTCACGATCGCCACGCTGCCCGCGTCGACCCGCTCGTTCACCGACACCGGCCTGCAGGTCTCCACCTACTACGCGTACGCCGTCCGGGCCGTGCCCACCGGCCCCGCCGGACACTCCTCCCCCGTCTCGACGACCGTCCAGCACGCCACCGGCTGGTTCACCACCACCGGCCGCTACGTGCTGCGGAACCCCGCCACCGGGACATGTGTGACGGCCGGCGGCACGACCTCCGGCAGCCCGATCACGACCGCTGGGTGCACCACGAGCACCGCGCAGACCTGGCAGTTCAGCGTCGACGGCGACTGGCTGCGCATCGCGTCGCCGGCGGCCCCGCAGCTGTACTGGGACGCACCGAGCGACCGCTCCGCGGTGCTGCGGACGCTCAACGACATCAGTGCGCAGAAGTGGTCCGTCGAGGCCGTCGGTGCGGGCTCCGGCCTGTTCCGACTGCACAACAAGAACGACCTGTGCCTGACGGCGGCAGCGTCGTCGTCCGCGTCCGCGAGCACCGCGATGACCGTGTCCGACTGCGGCTCGTCCACGCTGCAGCTGTTCACCCTGCGGGCGACCTCGTGACGAGCACGGCCCCAGCCCACACGCGTGTCTCGGCGGTCGCCCGCCTGCTGGGGCAGACCGCCGCCGTCCTGGTGCTGCTCGCCGTGATCGCCGTCGCCGCCCTGGCGATCGTCGTGCCGCGGCTCACCGCTTCCGTCCCGCTGACCGTGCTCACCAGCTCGATGGAGCCCGGCATGCCGCCCGGCACCCTGGCAGTGGTCCGCCCGGTCGACCCCGACGACATCGGCGTCGGTGACATCGTCACCTACCAGATCCGAGTCGACCGGCCGGGCGTCATCTCGCACCGCGTCATCGCGATCGCGGTCGGTGCCGACGGCCGACGCCTCTTCACCTTCAAGGGCGACAACAACACGGACGCCGACCCGGACCGTGTGGTCGCGGCGCAGGTCATGGGGCGCGTCTGGTACTCGATCCCCGGGCTCGGGTTCGTCAACACCTCGGTCGCCGGGCACGCGAAGGCCTGGCTCGTGCCGACGCTGGGCATCGCCATGATCGGGTACGCCCTGGTCCTCGTGGTCCGTGCGCTGATCGGCGCGCGACGTGCGCGCGCGACGGACGGGAGGCACGGCACCAGCCGGCACGGCGCCTCCAGTCCGTCACCGGTCGCGTCTACCGCGCCCGCGTCGCCCCGATCGCCCACACACGTGGCGGCTGCGCGCCGTTGACGGCGTGGTCCCCGACGATCCGCGCCTTGAACACCCACGGGTTGTGACTGCCCGCGGTCCGGGCGTTCCGCCAGTGCCGGTCCAGGTTCTTCGTCGTGCTGACGCCGGAGGCGGCGAGCGCGTCGAACAGGTGCGAGGTCGCCTGGGTCGCCAGTGACGTCAGCGCGACCTGCGCCTGCGCGGTCGCGAGTTCGGCGCGGTCGTTGCGGCGTTCGTCCTCGGCCTCGTCGAGGGCGGCCCCCTCGTACGCGGCCTGCAGCGCCTCCGCCGCCCGGTCCACGATCGCGGCGGCGGCGAAGCCGGCGGACGAGACCTCGCCCACGACCTGCAGGATCTGCGGATCGGCGGCGAAGGTGTCGGCGTTGCCGTGCGAGAAGACGCGGTTGCGGGTGCGGACGGCGAGCGCGACCTCCCGTTCGGCGGCCAGGACCGAGCCGGCCAGGACCGCCAACAGCACCCCCTGGTAGAACGCTGTCTGGTACTTGAACCGGTCGTCGAACCGGGTCACCGCGTCCGCCTCGACGCGCGCGTCGACGAAGGTGCTCGTGCCGGAGCCGGTGGTCTGCTGGCCGAAGCCGTCCCAGTCGTCGCCGTGCGTGACGCCGTCCTGGTGGGCGTCGACGATCGCGATCACCCGTTCGCCGGTGTCGGTGCGCTCGGCGTAGGTGTCGATCCAGTCCGCAAAGACGCTGCCCGTCGAGTAGTACTTCTGTCCGCTGATCCGGAACGTGCCGTCGGGCTGCGGGGTGACCTTCGTGATGACGTCGCCGATCTGCACGGCACCGACCTCGGTCCACGAGTTGCCGGCGATCTCGCCGCGGCCGAAGCGGTCGAGCCAGCGCGTCCGCTCCCCGGACCGGCCGACCAGGCGGTCCTCGACCAGGGCGAAGTGGCCGCGGAGGGCCTGCGGGATGTTGCTGTCGGCGGCGGCGAGCTCGGTCAGCAGCCGGAACAGCTGCGGCAGGGTCGCGCCGGCACCGCCGTGCTCGACGGGCACCCGCAGGGCCCCGAAGCCGGCGTCGGCGAGTTCGCGGATCTCGGCGGCGGGGAGGGTGTGGGTGCGCTCACGTTCGGAGGCGCCGGCGGCGATCCGGTCGAAGAGCGGGCGGAAGCGGGCAGCGAGGGTCTCGTAGTCCGGTGCGGTGTGCGTGGCGGTGTTCGTCGTCATGGTGCGTCCGTTCTCGTGTGGCGGGCGGTCGGTCAGGAGGCTGTGGTCGCGGCGGGCGCGGGAGCGGCGGTGGGCGAGGTGGCTGCGGCGGGCGCGGGCGCGACCGCGGGCGAGGTGGCCGCGTTCCGGGTCCTGCGGCGGGTCAGGGCGCCTGCGCCACCGAACACGACCGCCTCGCCCAGGGCCGCGATGCCGGCCGCGGCCGGCCCGGTCGGCCAGTGGCCGATGAGGGCGAGCAGCGCCGGCACGAGGGCGGTGACCGGACTCGCCAGCACGAGCGCCCAGCCGGTGTAGGTGTCGATCGAGGTCCGACCGAGGGCCAGGAGGACGAAGAACAGCGACCAGAGCACCGCCCACCCGACCCACAGCACGGCGAGCACCGGGTCGTCCGCGACGTACACCCCGGCGAACACCACCGCGGTGACGGCGACCAGGCCGCAGAACCAGCCGAGCCCGGCCGAACCCAGGCCGGCGAGCGCGTCCACCCCGACGGAGAGGTACGTCAGGCCGAACAGGAACGTCCCGGTGATCGCGAAGAGCGCCGGCAGGGACCCGTCGGCCGAGATCGCGACGGCGGTGCAGAGCAGCAGTTGCAGCCCGCCGATGAGGACGTTGGAGACCCCGCTGTCACGTCCGGGGACGCGTCCGAGCAGGGTGAGGCCGTTGAGGAGCAGCGCGGCCGCGGACAGGATCAAGCAGATGGAGGCCATGCCGAGAAGGTGCCACGCAGCGTCGACGTGGTGGGGAACATGACCGTCCCTTACGGAATGCTGCGCTCCGTGACGGTCGAGGGGGCGCAGGATCGTGCACGCTGCTGTGCGAAGATCGTCCGGTGGATGCCCCTCGACGACCCGTAGCCGTCGTCATCGCCGCCATGAGCGAAGAGGTCGCGGCGTTCACCGACCTGCTCGGTGGCGAGCCGGTCCTCGACGGGCCGACCGGCGGCCACGACGAGCACCACCTGCTCGACGTCGGCGGTTCCACGGTCGCCGTCCGCCGGAGCGGCATCGGCTTCACGAACGCCACCGCTGCCGTCGCCCACGCCTTCCACGACTTCGGCTCCGGCATCCCCGTCATCAGCGTCGGGACCGCGGGCGGACTCGCCCGGCACGTCCAGCTCGGCGACGTCGTCATCGGCGACTGGTACGTCAACCTCAACGCCGACGCCACCGCCTTCGGGTACGCGCTCGGTCAGGTGCCGGGCATGCCCGCCGGGTTCACCGGTGACGTCGACCTGGTCCGCCGCGCGCAGGCGGTCCCGACCCCCGACGTGGTCCGGCTCGAGCCGATCGGCTCGAGCGAGGTCTTCGTGACCGAGGGCCGTGCCCGCGACTTCCGTCAGGCCTTCCCGACCGTCGCGGCGGTCGACATGGAGTCGGCAGCGATCGCCCAGTTCGCGCACGTGCACGCGATGCCGTTCGTGTCGGTCCGGGGCATCAGCGACCTGTGCGCGCCGGACGGGGACGAGTTCCGGAAGCACCTCGACGACGCGGCCGCACGTGCTGCCCGGGTCGTGCACGGGCTCGTCGTGGGGTTGGCGACGGGGAGCGACGCACTGCCTGCTACGTGAGCCGTCCGGGTCCGTCGGGATCCGTCGGGATCCGTCCGACGACGACCCGGGTCGGGTGGGCTACGCGCCGTGTGTGGTAGCGACGAGCGCGTGGACCAGGAACGCACCGCCCAGCAGTGCGAACCAGAAACCGCCGACGACGATGCCCGCGATCGCGAGTCCGCGACCACGCTCGCCGGTCCGGCCGATCTGGACGAGTGCGATGACGGACACGACCAGACCGACGATGTTGGCGACGAAGGCCAGCACGAACCCGGCGATCGACAGCGTGTTGATGCGGTCCTTGGGGGTGGCGGCGGTGGTGTGGTGCTCGACAGTGGACATGAGGACTCCTTGGGGTGAGATGCCGGGCGGCGTCCTGCGTCGTCCGTTGCCACCAGCGTGCGCTCCGGCCCGCCCGTGATCGACCGTCCGTGGGATGAGGGAGGTCACTCACCAGGATGATCGTTCCGCAGCGGTACCACCGCCGCGGTGGCGCCCGGGCCGGGCGCGGTCGGTGGCCGCCCGTGCGGTCAGGAGCCGCCCACCCTCAGGCGCAGACCGCGAGGAGGGTGCAGCCGTCGGGCCCGGCGCGGAACCAGCGTTCCGGCTCCGGGGTCACCCCCGCCGCGTGCCCCGCGGCGAGCGCCGTCTCCACCCCGTCCACGACGAGCCAGCCGGACCCGCGGACGACGACGTAGGCGTCCTCGGCGTCGTCCTGCCGGTGGTCGTGCGGCACCGTGGTCGCACCGGCGGGCAGGTCCACCTCGTAGAGACCGAACCGGGTGATCCCGAGCGGCGTGCTCAGGCGTCGGTCGTAGGGGCTGGACGCCGGGTGCTCGGCGTCGCTCGCGGGGACATCGGCTGCCTTGACGACGGAGAACGACATCGCGGCAGCGTACGCCGTGCTCCCGTCGCCGGTCGCCTGCGGGGCCTGCGTGGTTCCACGGATGTGTCCGCCCGGCAGCGTCGGCATGCTCGGCCGATGCCCCCACGACACGTGCCCTGCACCGGAGAGACACCCCGGCGACGCTGGCAGAACCCGTTGACGGACGGTCGGGACTTCCGGTGGGACGTCCTGGTCGCCGTCCCCGACCAGCCGCCCGGCACGCGCGACGCCGTGCTCCGGTCCATCGGGACGAGGGAGGCGAACACGGTCGTCCACCTCGCGGCGCACGACCGTGCTCCGGCACGGGGACCGAACCTCATCCACGCGGTCGGGTGTCCGCTGCCGGACCTGCTCGACGGGATGGACGTGGCCGTCGTGTCCGGTGACGCGCTGTCGGTCCACCTGGCCGTGCGGAGCGGCGTTCCCGTGGTGGTCCTCCCGACGACCGCCGCCCAGGAGGCCGTGGCCCGTGTCGTCGCATCGGCCGGCGTCGGCGTCGTGGTGCGGTCCGCGACCGAGGTGGGGCCAGCCGTCCGGGAGGTCGCGATGGACCCCGCGCGGCGACGACGGGTGCGCTCCCTCGCCCGCCGCACGGCCGACGTCGACGTGCTGCTGCGGATGCTCGCGACGACGGTGATCCGCCCGCTCCGACGGACGGGCGACCGGTGACGCCCCGACGGGCCCGGCGGTCGCTCGGCGCGCGCGACACGGTGGCGATGCTCGCCGTGATCGCGCTCGTCGCGGTCTTCGTCGTCCGGCTGGTGGACGTGCAGGTGGTGCAGGCGGCCCGGCTCGACGAACAGTCGGCCCTCCGGCGGAGCGTGCACGTCGACCTCCACGGAGCACGCGGCGCCATCGTCGACCGGAACGGCGTCGCACTGGCCGACAGCGTCACCCGCTACGACCTCACGACGGCACCACCGCTCGTGGCGCCGTTCACCGGACGACTGGGCGGCAGCCGTCCGCACCACGTGTCGGTCGGTGCGGCCCTGGCGGCCGTGGCCCGGGCCTCCGGGGCGTCCGTGCCGGCGATGCGGGCGTCCTTCGACGCGAACGCGCACACGGACTTCGCCTACCTGGCGAAGGGACTCGACACCGAGCGCTACGAGGCCGTGATGCGGCTCGGGATCCCGTGGGTCTACCCGCAGCAGCAGTCCGCCAGGACGTACCCGACCGGCGCCGTCGCGGGCAACCTCACGGGCTTCCTCGGGACCGACGGCGCGCAGGCCGGCCTCGAGCTGGCGTACGACCGGTGTCTCGTCGGTGCGGACGGTTCGATGACGTACGAACGCGGCGCCGACGGCGTACAGCTGCCGGGTTCCGCGGTCACCACGAAGCGTGCCCACGACGGCGGCACCCTCGTCACCACGATCGACAGCGACCTGCAGTACCTGGCCCAGCAGGACGTGGCCACCGCCGCGCAGCAGCTCGGGGCGGTCTCGGCGACGGCCACGGTGACGAAGGCGAAGACGGGCGAGGTCCTGGCGGTCGCCGACTACCCGACGGTGGACCCGAACGACGTCGACGCGACGACCGACCGAGGCGCCTTCGGCTCCCGCGCCCTGACGGACACGTACGAGCCCGGCTCGACGATCAAGGCGGCCATCGCGGCCGCGCTGATCGACCGCGGCCGGGCGACGCCGACGACGGGTGTCCGGGTACCGGACGAACGCCGGTTCCCCTGGGGCGGTCGCATCACCGACGCCGAGCGGCACCCGGTCGAGGACCTGACGCTGACCGGGATCCTGCAGGCGTCGTCGAACGTCGGGATCACCGAGCTCGGGCAGTCCCTGACCGCGCAGCAGCGGTACGACGTCATGAAGGACTTCGGCCTGTTCACCCCGCAGCCCGCGATCACCTACGGCGGGCAGCCGCGGATGGACTACCCCGCGTCGCCGGACTGGAGCGCCCAGACGGACGTCAACTCGATGTTCGGCCAGGGCATCTCGACGACGGCCCTGCAGGTGGCGGGCATCTACCAGACCCTCGCGAACGGCGGGGTCCGCGTCCCGCTGCACGTCGTGAAGGAGTGCGAACGACCCGACGGCACGATGCAGGACACCCCCGACGTGACCGGCAAGCGAGTCGTCTCGCCACGCGCTGCGCACGAGGTCGTGCAGATGCTGCGGAGCGTGATCCACGGCGGGACGTTGAACGGCATGGCGCCGATCTCCGGGTACGACGTCGCGGCGAAGACCGGCACCGCCGAGGTCGCGAACGGCGCGGCGGGCTACGGCGCCGACCGGATCATCTCGGTCGCCGGGATCGCCCCCGCGGACGACCCGCAGTACGTGGTGACGGTGACGTTCACGAAGCCCGGGCCGGGGCACCGGGTGTCCAGCGCCGCCGCTCCCGCGTTCCGCACCCTGATGTCCCAGGTGCTCGAGGAGTACCGGGTCCGACCCTCCGCGGCGGAACCGCCCCTGTACCCGTCGAACTGGTGACACGGCTGCGCCCCCGGGCCGGTCGACCGCTCGCTGCGGTCGTGACGGTCCGGGGGCGCGTGTGCACCGTCGCCCGGCGCGGTCAGCTGATCGCGGCCAGGAGGACCGTCGGGTCCCCCTCCATCCAGCGGCAGTCCATGGTGAACCGGGCGACCCGCGGGCCGCTCGGCGTCGCGCGGACGAGGAAGCTCCACGTGTTCCCCATCATCGCGTGCCGGGTCGCGGTCACGTCCGGACCCTCACCGGGCAGGTGGTGCTGCGCGAGGGCGTAGGCCTCGACCAGGTAGCCGTCGCCGAGCCCGCGGGCGGTGACGTTGCTGACGGCGTGCATGGTGTCGAGCGGCCCGACCGCCCCGATCATCGTCGGGATGACCGTGTCGCGGCCCTCGAGCACGGGGAACTCGAGTCCGATCTTGCTCGTCGCGGGCGTCATGTCGACGACCACGTCGTCGGTCAGCAGCCCCTCGAGCACCGTCGCGTCGGCGGTGTCGAGTGCTCGTGCCCAGAGGAGCGGCAGTCGCCCGAGTTCCCACTCGGTCTCGAACGGCAGCGCGGTGGTGGTGCTGGTGCTGGTGCTGGTGGTGGTCATGTGGTGCTCCTTCGTGGTGTGTGGCTGTCAGGACGTGACGATGGGCTGATGCGCCCGGAAGACGTTCCCGGGGTCGACGGCTGCCTTCGTGCGCTGCAGGCGGCTCCAGTCGGCCGGGGTGAAGGACCGCTCCGGGTGGCCGTCGTCGGGGGCGAAGTTCAGGTAGCGGGTGCCGGTGCTCCAGGGCTGCATGGTCTCGACGAGCGCCCGGGCCTCGGCGCTCCCGTCGCCGTCGTCCGCGGGCATCCCGATCGACACCACCCAGAGCACGTACTGCGCGGACGGCGCGACGATCGCCCCGGCTCCGGCGCGCGTGACGTCGAACGCACCGCCCAGGTGCCGGAGCTCGACGATGTGCAGGCCGGCGTCGCTCGACGGGCCGACGAAGTCCAGCAGCGTCTGCTGCGCGGCGGGTCCGACCTCGGCGAGCATCGCGGTCTCCTCGGAGAACGGCGCCGGATCGGTCGGGTCTTCGTGGATGCGCGCGAAGTCCTCGGCGCGGGTCTCCTCGACGGTGTCGGCGAGGAGCGGTGCCGCGGCCCGGAGCGGTGCGAGCAGCCGGTCCGCACCCTCGGCGTCCCCGAGGTACGCGACCCGCACGTGCAGGACGAAGTGCCCGGCGAGCAACGGCGGCACGCCGGGGACCGGGGGCAGGCGGAGGAACGCCAGGGACAGCGTGAGGTCGTCCGGAGCCGACGCCGTGGCCGTCGTGAACGCGTCGAGGACCGCCTGCGCGTGCTCCCCGTCGAAGAACAGGCCGCCCCCGATGAACCGGTCGACGGGGAACAGCTCGATCTCCATCGACGTGACGATGCCGAGGTTGCTGCGACCACCGCGCAGCGCCCAGAACAGCTCGGCGTGCTCCTCGGCGCACGCCCGGACGAGTTCGCCGGACGCCGTGACGACGTCGAGCGCGACGACGTGGTCGGACCCCCAGCCGTACTTGCGGCCGAGCACCGGGCTGAGTCCGCCGCCGAGCGTGAAGCCCACCGCGCCGACCTGCCCGGACGACCCGTGCACGGGCAGCAGGTGGTGTTCCACCGTCCGGCGCACCACGTCGTCCCAGCGGGCGCCGGCACCGACGACGGCCCGACGGGCCTCCGGGTCGACGTGCACCTCGGCCATGGCGGACGTCACGACGAGCAGCCCGCCCACGAGCGGACGCATCGCGTGGTGCCCCGTGGCGATGACGGCGACGGGCAGGTCGTGCGCGGCCGCGAAGGTGACCGCCTCGACGACGTCGCTGGCGCTGTGTGCCGTCACGACGACGTCCGGACGGCGCTGGCCGGCGAGGTTGTAGCCGGCGCAGGCTTCGGCGTAGCCGGGGTCGTCCGCCGTGCGTGCGTCGCCGTCGAGCGTCGCCACGAGCTCGACGACGTCCGCACGGAAGGCGGTGCTGGGGATGTGTCCGACGGTGTCGTCGGGAGTGGTTCGGGACATGGCTCCTCCGAGGGGTGTCGCCCCGTGTGGGGCAGGTCGTGACCGAGCACACCAGGGGGCCGTCGACAGGGGGTCGACGAGCGGTCGACGTCGGGTCGACCGGGGCGGCTGGGTCGTGGTGGTGGTCAGTGGCGGTGGCGGTGGCGGTCAGTGGTGGTCGGGGATGAGGGATCAGGGCGCATCGGTCGTGACGGGCTGCACGAGCTGCGTCGTCCAGGTCCGCTCGTCCGCGCCGCGGGGGTGTTGGAAGGAGACCGAGGAGCGCCCGCTCGCGGCGGCGTCGACGTCTGCCGTGAACCGCCGCAACCGAGCCCAGGCGCGGTCGGTCTGTTCGCCGGCCACCAGCAGCGTCGCCGCGACGTGTCCGGGACGCTCGACGACGCGGATCGTGTCGGTGGGCACGACGGGTCCGTGCACGACGACGCCGACTTCGATGCCGACGCCGTGGTCGTCGACCGCGACGACCGCCGTCGACGCGCACCCCACCTCGGTGACGCCCTGCCTCGCGAGCTCGTGCACCAGCGCACGGAGGAGTTCGTCGGTCCGGCGCCGGGTCGCCCCGGGGCGGAACCCGGCGGTCCGACCGGACGTGACTGCGAGGGTCACGGCAGCCATCGGGACGATCTCGGGCGCCCATGCCTCGGCGGACGTCGCCTCGACGCTCACACCGACTCCCGCATGGCCGCCGCGACGACCTGCTCGACCTCGGCCAGGGCGACCTCGACCGGGGGCAGCGCGCGGATCCGGTCGGCCGCGGCCCGGGCGGAGCGTCCGAGGTCGGGTGTGGTGAGGACGTGGCGGAGCGCGGGCCCGACCGCCTCCGGGCCGTCGACGACCACAGCGGCCCCCGCGGCTTCGGCCCGGGCCGCGTTCACCGGGTGGTCGGCGCCCAACGGCATCGCGACCATCGGGACGCCGGCGGCGAGCGCGCCGAGGACGGTGCCGGCACCCCCGACCGTCACGACGGCGTCGACGCCGGTGAGCAGTTCCGCGAGCGGTCGGAAGCCGACGGTGCGGATCCGGACCGGTGAGTCCGACGACGACGGTCCGGTGCCGACGCCGTCGACCGCCGTCACGACCAGGTCGACCGGGAGGCCCGCCGCCTCGATCGAGGCCACCATCCGGTCCAGGAGCCGTGCGCTGGTGAACACCGTCCCCATCGTCAGGAGCACGCTCGGCCGCGCCGGGGCAGCGCCCGCGGCCGGTGGCACGGCGACGTCCGCACCGATCCGGCCGTGCGCCGTGGGACGGACGGGGATCCGACGGCCCGGACGGACAGTCCCGGGTGCCTCGAGGAACCCGGGGTACACGTCGACCCACGCGCTCACGGGTGGGAGCACGACGTCGCGCTCGGCGGCGAGCCGCGCCGCCGCCGCGTCGATCGCGGACCGCACGGGCGCGGGACGCTCCGGGCCGAACGTGTGCCGGAGGAAGGGCACCCCGAGGGCGGCGGCGACGTACGGACCGACGTGGTCGAGGCTCTCGCTGACGACGACGTCCGGCCGCCAGGCGCGGGCGGCACCGACGGCGTCGTCGACGGTCGCGACGACGCGCCGGACCGCGAAGTACTCCGCGATCGTGTCGGGCCGCGGAGCGGTGGCCGGGCTGGCACCGGTCGCCCGCTGCATGTCGGCCATCCCCTCGAGCGTCGGCGGGCCGGCCGAGAGCACCTCGACGTCGGGACTGGCCTCGGCGTGGACGAAGGGGGCCGCGTCGGCCCCCGTGACCAGGGCGACCCGGTGCCCGGCGGCCACGGCGGCGCGCATGAGCGGGACCATCGGGACGATGTGACCCGGGAGCGGGTTGGCGGTGAAGACGATGCGCATGCTGGACCTCGGTCGGACGGGGGACGGATCGGGAGTGGTCGTGGTGCCGCGGCGGGTCACGACGCGGTGACGACGAGGGCGGCGCTGAGGAGCAGGCCGTACACGAGCGACGCGGCCGACGACAGCTGCAGCGCCGTGACGAGCCGCGGAGCCGCCGCCGGACGGGCGCCGATGCGGACCGCCGGCAGCGCCGGGACGAGGGCAGCCGCGGCGACGAGGGCGAGCGGTGCGCCCGGTACGAGGAGGACGACGAGCAGGAGGAACGGCGCGAGCATGAACACCGCGTACAGTCCCCGGGCGACCGGCGCACCGACGACGACCGCCAGGGTCCGCTTGTCGGCGAGCCGGTCGACCTCGAGGTCGCGGATGTTGTTCACCATGAGGACGCCGCACGCGAACAGCCCCGCGGCGCACGCGGCCACCCAGCCGGCCCCGGTGACGTGCCCGAGCTGCGCGACCTGGGTGCCGAGGACGGCGACCAGTCCGAAGAAGAGGAACACGGACACCTCGCCGAGCGCCCGGTAGCCGTACGGCCGCGCTCCGCCCGTGTAGTACCAGGCCGCGACGATCGTGACCGCGCCGACGACGAGCATCCACCACAGGCCGGTGAGCACCACGACCACCACCCCGGCGACCGCGGCGAGCGCGAAGGACGTCAGCCCGACGGCGAGAACGCTCCGCGGGGTGGCGGTCCCGGCGCCGGTGAGACGAGCGGGCCCACGCCGGAACCGGTCGGTCCCACGGACGCCGTCCGAGTAGTCGTTGCAGTAGTTCACGCCGACCTGCAGACCGAGCGCGACGACCAAGCAGAGGACGGCGACGAGCACGGCGTGGTCGTCGGCCGCCCACGCGCCTCCGCCGCCGTCCGTGCCGGCGACGGCGACGCCCGTCCCGAGTGCCACCGAGACGACGCTGAGGGGCAGGGTGCGTGGTCGTGCGCCGCTGACCCACTGTCGGAGGGTCGGCCGGGGTGCCTGGGCGGGTTCGGGTTCGGACATGGCGACAGCGTCCCCGGCAGGGACCCCCGCGGGCATCCGTGCAACCACGGACCCACCGGCCTCCGTGGTTCCACGGTTGACCGGCGCCGTCCCGTGCGGGAAGGTCAGCAGGTCCTGTCCGTCGGTCGAAGGCGTCCCGCGATCATCACCACACCGCTCCCGTCGAGTCTCCGTTGAGGGGCACTCCGCTGTTCCTCCGGCGCGCCCGCGCCCGCGTGGCGCTGCTGGCGTCCGTGGCCGCCGTCGTGGCCGCCTCCACCGCGGTCCCGCTCCTGGCGGTCGGCCTCGGTGACGCCGGAGCCCGGTCCGGAGCCGCGGCCGTCCTCGCCGAACGTCCCGCGCGAGCAGCGGCCGCGGTCGTCTCGGCGCCGCTCGACGACCGACCGGACCGGCAGCGGCAGCGCGTCACCGCCGCGATCACCGACCGGTTGCCGTCGCGGGCCGGCTCGGTCCGGTGGGCGGCCTCCGCGACCGTCGCCCTGGGTGGGGACGGTGCTGCCCGGGAGGTCCGGATCGCCTCCGTCCCGGACCTCGCGTCGATCGCCCACGTCGTCTCGGGCAGCTGGCCGGGCGCGGACGCGGACACCGGACCGGCCGCCGCGGCCGTCCAGGCGGACGCCGCGACACGGCTGGGCCTGCGCGTCGGCGACGTGGTCGCCGTCGGGCCGGCGGGCGTCGCGCAGCTCCGCGTCGCGGCGACTTGGCGAGCCGACGACCCGCTGGCGGCGGTCTGGGCCGGGGCCTCGGACGTCGGGTCCGGCACCGATGCCGGCGTCGGGGGCCCGTTCGTCGTGCCAGTCCGGACGATCGCCGCCACGTCGGACTCGGCCACGGCCTCCTGGACGGTGCAGCCACGGACCGAGCACGGACGGCTCGTCTCCGCTGCCGGCGTGCTCCGCGCGCTCCGGGCGGTGACGGCGGAGACCGCGGCGGACGACGGCCCGCTCGCCGGAGCCGAGGTGACCGGGACCGTCGCGTCGACGCTGCGACGGATCGAGGTCGGTGTCGCGACGGCACGGGCGCTCGTCCGGATCGCGGTGGCGGTCGCCGCGGTGCTCGGACTGGTCGCGTTCGGGGTACTGCTCGTGCTGCTGCGTGGCGCCCGTACCGCCGAGGAGGCGCTGTTCGTCGCCCGTGGCGCGACCCGGGCGCAGTTGCTGCGCTGGAGCGTCCTCGAGACCCTCCTCGTGAGCGTCGTCGGCGCCGTGACCGGCACGGTCGCGGCCGTCGTGACCGCCGCGGCCCTCGGAGCGGGTGCGTCCGTCAGCCCGGTCGGCTGCGCGGTGACCGCGACGACCGCCGTGGTGCTCGCCGTCACGGCCGCCGCGCTCGTCGGCGCCCGTCCGGCCTGGTCGTGGCGCCGGGGCGGGCTGTGGGGGGGCGTCGTCCTGACGGTCGCGGTCACGACGGCGGCGACGTTCGCGACCTGGCGGTCGACCGCGGTCGGGGTGCCGGTCCGGGCGACCGGTGACCGCGTCGTGACGGACCCGATCGCCGCCGTGGCGCCGGTGCTGGGCGTGCTCGCCACGGCCCTGGTCACCGCCCTCGCCGGCCACATGGTCGCCGCCCTGTCGGCACGCGGAGTCGGCCGGACCCGTGGGTTCCTGCCCGGGCTGGTGATCCGCCGGACGGCGCGGACCTGGGGATCGAGCGCACCGGTCGTGGTGCTCGTCGCGACGGCCGTGGCGGTCGGGGCACTGGCGGCAGGGCTGTCGGCAACCACGACGTCGGTGGACGCCGCGACCGCCGGGGTCGTCGTCGGGCTCACGGTCCGGGTGTCCACGGACGGCGACGACGCGGTCAGCGACCTGACACCACTGCCGGCGCAGGTCGACGGTCCGGAGCCGGCGGCCACAGCGGTCGCCCCCGTGCTCACCGACCAGGTGACGGCGGGTGGGCGCACCGTGCCCCTCGTCGCGGTGCGGGCCGGTTCGGCGCGCGCGGTGCTCGGCGTCGCGGGCGCGGCGGCGTTCGCGGGGACGGCGACACCCGCGCCCGCCGGTTCGCCGCTGCAGGGCGGCGGCCGTCGCGTCGTGGTCGACGTGCAGGCCGGAGCCGCGACGCTCGCCGGGGTCGTCCAGCCCGAGGCCGTCGGCTCCGTCCGGTTCGACCTGTGGGCCGTCGACGGCGACGGCGTGCCCGCGGAGGTCCCCCTGTCCGCGGCGGACGGCGCCGACGTCCCGCTCGGGACGACCAGGACGCTGCGGGCAGACCTCCCGGAACGTGCCGCCGGGCCGGCTGCGCACTGGCGTCTGCTCGCGGTCGAACCGGCACTGTCCTTCAGCGCGCGGCCCCCCTCGGTCGACGCGGGCACCGGTCCGGACCGACTGCAGGTCCCGGTGCGCGTGTCGGTGCCCGGGTCGACCGCGGCTCGCGGCGCGACGACGCTCGAGGACCTCGCCGGACCGTCGCGGATCCCGCTGGGCCGGTCCGCCACCTCCGGCCGGCTGCCCGTCGTCACGACGGACGTCCTCGCGTCCGCACTCGGACTCCGGCCGGGATCGCCGCTGGACCTCGTCACGGCCTCGACCGGGCGCACGCTGCACGCCCGTGTCGTCGGGACCGTGCCGGTGGTCCCCGGCAGCGGATCCGCCGCCGCGGTGGCCGCCGACCTGCCGACGCTCGTGGACGCGACGGTGCTCGGCGGTCCGGCCGTCTCCGATCCCGGCGGCGGGGTGCCCCGCGCGGACGAGACCTGGCTCGCCGGGCCGACGGCGTCCACGCTGGCTGCGGACGTCGGGCGTCACCGCACGGGCTCGGGTGACGTCACCACCGGCGCTGCGGTCTCGAGCGCGCCGGTGGTCGACCCGGCCGTGCGGTCACTCGTGGTCGTCGCCGGGTTCGGGACGCTCCTCGCGCTCCTCGTGTTCGCGGGGACCGTCGCCGCCAGCCGGGACGCCGACCAGGCCAGGACCCTCCGTGCGCTCGGGGTCGGACCACGAGCGGCCGGTCGGGCACAGGCCGCTGAACTGGGCGTCCCGGTGCTCGTCGGGACGCTCGGCGGCGTCGTCGGCGGGGCGGTGACGGTCGCCCTGGTCGTCGTCCCGTTCGCCATCGCCGCCGTCCCCGGAGCCGCGGGGCTGCTCACCGCCTCCCCCGTCGTCGTCACCCCCTGGTCCGGCCTGGTCCCGCTGGTCGTCATCGCCGGTACCCTCGTCGTGACGGTGCTCGCCGCCTCCCGGACACGCTCGGCCGTGGCCCACGGGGGTGCCCGGTGAGCGGGCGACGAGCAGCCGGCGCGCGCACCCACACCCACACCCACACCCACACCCACACCCAGGGTGGCGCAGCCCGGCGTGTGCTCGGTGCGCACCGCGCGCCGCTGGTCGCCATCGCGGTCGTGGCCCTCCTCACCGCGCTCCTCGGGGGGTCCGTCCTGCCGGCACTCGGTGTCCTGGCGACCGCGGGGACGCAGGCCGACCTCCGGGCGGCCTCGGTCGGCGCACGCGACCTGCAGGCGACGTTCGCCGTGTCGGACGACGCGGCCTCGCCGGCCGCGGCGCAGCGGTCCGCCGACCGTCTGCGCGGGGACCTCACCGCTGTCCGCCGGACCATGCCGTCGGCGCTCCGGACCGTCACGGGTCCGGCGGGCGCGGCGGTCACGACCCGCTACCTCGGGCTCACCGACGAGCCGTCACGACGCATGGCAGCGGTGACGCTCGCCGCCGACGACGGCGTGTTCGACCGGGTGCGGTTCACCACCGGCCGGGCTCCCCGTCCCTCCGCCGACCCGCTCGCGATCGAGGTCGCCGTCTCCACGCGGGTGCAGACGACCCTCGGGTGGCCGGTCGGGCACGTCCGGACGATCAGCGCCGACGGCACGGCCCTCCGGCTCGTCGGGGTCTACCGGCCGCTCGACCGCGGCGACCCCCGGTGGGTGCACGTGCCCACGACCCTGCGCGTCGCCAACGCCACCGGCGAGGACGGCAACCCCATCGCGCTCGCCACGGCGTTCACCGCCCCCGGTTCCGCCGGGGCCGTCGCCTCCGGGCGTGTCACGCGCGGACACGTGTGGTTCCCGCTCCGCCCCGCCGAGGTCGACGCGGCGGACCGGGCCGACCTGGTCGACTCGACCCGGCGGTTCCTCACGACGCAGCACGCCCTGCCGGGCACGGCCGCCGGCAGCACGGGCTTCACCACGGACCTGCCGGCACTCCTCGGTTCCGCCGCCGCCCGGGACGCCACCGTCGGCGACCTCGCGGCGGCGCTCGCGTCCGGACCCGCCGGCGCACTCCTGGTCCTCGCCGGACTGCTCACCCGGGTCCTGCTCGACCGGGCGGCGGGGACGCTCCGGCTGCTCGGGGCGCGCGGCGCACCGGTCCGCTCCGTCCGCACCGCCCTCGCCGCGCTCGTGGCCGTGGCCGCCGTCCCCGGCGCCGTCGTCGGCGGCGTGCTGGCCGTGGTGGTCCAGGCCGGCCCGCTCGGCGGTCGGGCACCACTCCCCGGTCTCGCCGCGGTCGCCGCGCTCGTGGCCGCAGCGGTGCCCTGTGCCTGCGCCGCCTTCCTCGCCCCGGTGCAGCGGACCGGCGTGCCCCGACGCCCACTCCGACCCGTGGTCGAGGGTGCCGTCGTGCTCCTGACGGCGGCAGCGGTCGTGACCACCGTGCGACGCGGGACGGCGTCGAGCCTGCCCGGTGGTGCGGTGGACCCGTTGGCAGCCGCCCTGCCGTTGCTGCTCGCGGCCACCGGCGTGGTCGCCTCGCTGCGCGTGCTGCCGCTCGTCCTCGCGCGGGTGGTGGCCCTCGGACGCCGGCAGCGCGGCGCAGCGGTCCTGGTCGGCGGCGTCACCGCTGCCCGGACCGCCACGGTCCAGGCGGTCCCGCTCGTCGTCGCCGTGATCGGGATCGCGGTCGCCCTCTTCGCGACGGTCGTCAGCAGCACCCTCGTGGACGGCGTGGCTCAGGCGGCGCACCGGAGCGTGGCCGCCGACGTCGCGGTGTCGTCGGTCGCGCTCGACCCCGACCAGGTCGGGCGCATCGCGCACCTGCCCGGCGTCGCCGCGGCCGTCGGTGTCTCGTCCACCGACGACGTGACGTTCGACACCCCGCACGGTTCCGTCCAGGCCGAGGTGCTCGTCGCCGACAGCGCGACACTCGCGCGTGTCCAACGCGGTGTGCCCGGTGCACTGCCGACCCCGTCGGCCCTCCGTCGCACCGGTACGGACCGGGTCCCGCTCGTCGCGTCGCGCTCGCTCGCGGCAGCGACCGGACGCGACTCGTCCGTGCTCGGCGCCGAAACGCGCATCGTCGCGACGGCCGCGGACGCGGTGCCGTTCACGGCGGCCCGACGGTGGGTGCTCGTCGACGCCCGGACGGCGTCCGCGATCACCGACACCGGCAGCGTCGACCGCGTCCTGGTCCGGACGGCACCGGGTGCACACCCGGTCCGGGTCGCCGCCGAGGTCCGCGCCCTGGTCCACCCGGGCGACGTGGTCACCGCGGTGGAGGCCCAGCGCACGCTCGAAGCGGATCCGCGCGTCCCCGGGACCCGCGTCATCGCGACGACCGCCGCGGTGCTGGCCGGGGTGCTCGGCGTCGGGACGCTCGCCGTCGCCGCCCTGCTCGCGGGTGCGGCCCGCCGTGCACGGGGCCGGCTGCTCGGCCTGCTCGGCGCGGACCGGCGCCAGATGCGGGCCGTGGTCGTCGCCGAGGCGGTCCCGCTCCTCGTGGCGTCCCTCGTCACGGGAGCGGCAGCGGCGCTGGCGATCGCCGCGACGGCCCTACCGTCCGCCGACCTCCGCTCCTTCACCGGCGGTGTCGAGCGTCCGGAGACCGTCCTCGACCCGGTCCTGCTGGGCGCCGTCGGCGGCGGACTGCTCGTGGCGCTCGTCGGCGTCCTCGCGCTGACCGTCCGCGTCGGGACCCCGCGGGACACCGTCGACCACCACCACCCGACCAGGAGGAACCGATGACCGCCACCCCCGACATCGTCTGCCGCGACCTCGTCCGGATCTACCGGTCCCGTGACGTCGAGGTCCAGGCGCTCCAGGGCCTCACCCTGACGGTCCGTCCGGGTGAGATGGTCGCGCTCGTCGGCGCCTCGGGCAGCGGCAAGTCGACCCTGCTCGGGATCCTCTCCGGACTCGACACCCCGTCGGCCGGGCAGGCGGTGGTGGCGGACGTCGACCTGGGGGCGCTCACCCGGCGTGGGCGCACGGACTTCCACCGGCACGCCGTCGGTTTCGTCTGGCAGCAGACCTCCCGCAACCTGGTGCCGTACCTCACGATCGCGGAGAACGTCGCCGCCGTCCTCACGATCGCGGGTGTGCGCGGTCGCCGACGGGCTGCCCGGGTCCGGGAGGTGCTCGCCCTGGTGGGCATCGGCGACCACGGCGACCGGCTCCCCGCGGCACTCTCCGGCGGCCTGCAGCAGCTCGCCGCCATCGCGGTGGCGCTCGCGAACCGACCCCGGGTCCTGCTCGCCGACGAACCGACCGGCGCCCTCGACCGCGTCGCGGCCCGCGCCGTCCTGGCGACGATGCGTGCGGTGAACGAGCACGAGGGCGTGACCGTCCTCATCGTCACCCACGACCAGACGGTCGCCGAGCAGGTCCGACGCACCGTCCGGATCCGCGACGGACGGACCTCCACCGAGACCATCCGCGACGACCTCGGGGCCAGCCCGGGCGAGGAGTTCGCCGTGATCGACGAGGCGGGACGCCTGCAGCTGCCCGAGTCCTTCCAGCAGGCGCTCGGGCTCCGCGACCGTGTCCGGCTCAGCCTGCAGGACGACCACGTGCTGGTCCGTCGCGGCGACGACGAGGTCGTCCGGTGACCGCCGCCGTGACCGCCCCGGTGCTCGAGACGGCGGGCCTGGGCTGGGACGTGACCACGGACGCCGGTGTGCTCCGCATCGTGCACGACGTCGACCTCCGCGTCGGCCCCGGCGAACTCGTGGTCGTCCGCGGAGCGTCCGGGTCGGGCAAGACCTCGCTGCTGCGCCTGCTGGCCGGTCTGGAACGGCCGGACCGCGGCACGGTCGCCATCGACGGCACCGACCTGACGGACCTCGGGCCCGATGCGCTCGGTGCCCTCCGCCGTGAGCGACTGGCGATCGTGTTCCAGGACTTCTCGCTCCTGCCGCTGCTGACCGCGGCCGAGAACGTCGAGGTGCCGCTCCGGATCCGACGGACACCACCCCGTGAGCGGGACGCCATGGTCGCCGAGGCGCTCGGGCTGGTCGGGCTGACCGGTCACGAACACCAGCGTCCGGACGAGCTCTCCGGCGGGCAGCAGCAACGCGTCGGCATCGCCCGTGCCGTGGTGGGTCGTCCGGGGCTCCTGTTGGCGGACGAGCCGACCGCGCAGCTCGACAGCGTGACCGCCGGGGGCGTCGTCGACCTGGTCGCCGGGCTCGTCCGCGACGCCGGACTGGCTGCGGTCGTCACCACCTCGGACGACGCGTTCGTCGACCGGGCGACCCGGGTGGTCGACATCGAACGCTGACCGCGGCTCCCTGACACCCGTCGGTGTCGGCCGGCCGGCCGGTCCGCCGGTCACCCGTAGAGACCAGTGGTCCTGCGGAGGTGCACTCGCCGGATCCGCGGGAACCTGTCGAGGACACGGGACGGGAAGCGGCGTGATCGGTACCGGAACGGAACGATCATCCTCCAGGGCGACGCGGGTCATCCCCACGACCGTCGCCGTGGTCCGACGAGGGGACGCACGCTGAGCACCACGACGACACCGCCGGCGCGGGGCACCCGGCACGCATCCCCGGCCCGTCCGCTCCCACCCCGTCCGACACCACCCCGGTGACCCGGGACCGTTTGCACAGGAAGTCCACCATGAGCAACGCAGCGCTCCACACCGTCCGGTTCTCGGTCCTCGGTCCGGTGACCGCCGTCGCCGACGGCGCCGACCTGGACGTCGGATCCCCGCAGCAGCGAGCCGTCCTCGCCATGCTGCTGCTGGCGGACGGGCACCCGGTGGACGTCGAGACCGTCGTCGACCGCATCTGGGGCAGCACGCCGCCGCGGAGTGCCGCCGGGGTACTCCGGACCTACGTCTACCGACTCCGGCGGGTGCTCGCACCGTGGGCGGACACGACCGGGATCGCGATCGGCACCGACGGCGGGGCCTACCACCTGGTGCGCGGCACCGCCCACCTCGACGTCGTGGACGTCGAGGTGGCACGCCGTCACGCACGCGAGCTGGAGCGCGCCGGGGACGTCGTCGGGGCGGCGGCCGAGATCGCGGCGGCTGCGGACCGGTGGACCGGGACCGCACTCGGTGGCCTCCCCGGGTCCTGGGCCGACGCGGAGCGCTTCCGCCTCGGCGAGCTGCGGGGCGAGGTCGCCCTCGAGCGCGCGACCCTCGAGGTCCGGCTCGGCCGCCCCGGGGACGCCCTGCCCGAGCTCCGACGGGTCGCCGTGGAACGTCCGCTCGACGAACGCGTCACGTCGCTCCTGCTCGAGACGCTCCTGGCGCTGGGGCTCCGGAACGCGGCGCTCGGGGAGTACGAACGGTTCCGGCGGCGGCTCGCCGACGAGCTCGGGGTGTCGCCGGGGAGCGCGCTCCAGCGCGTGCACCAGCGGTTGCTGCAGGACGACGTCACCGGACCACCCGCCGGACTGGAGGCGCGCCCCGCGTCCGCCACCGAGCCTCCCGTCCGTCCCGACGCCCCGTACGGCGTGACCGCCCCGGCGCAGCTGCCACCGGACGTGCCCGAGTTCGTCGGCCGCGCCGACGAGGTCGCCCGCGTCGAACGCCTGGTCGCGCCGGGTGCCCCGGCGAGCGTCGTCGGGCTCACCGGACTCGGCGGGATGGGCAAGACCGCGCTGGCGCTGCACGCCGCCCACCGCGTGCGCGCGGCGTTCCCGGACGGGCAGTTCTTCGTCGACCTCCGCGCTGCCGGCGGCCACCCGCTGACTGCCTCCGACGCGCTGGCGGCGCTGCTCGTCAGCGCGGGCGTCGCACGGTCGGACATCCCGGGCGGACCGGACGAACGGTCCGCAGCGTGGCGGTCCCTGGTCGCCGACCGTCGGGTGCTGCTCGTCCTGGACGACGCGGCCAGTGCGGCACAGGTGCGACCGCTGATCCCGTCCGGGGCCGGGTCCCTGACCATCGTCACCGCGGTGCGCCGCTTCATCGACCTCGCCGGCGCGCGGTGGACCACCCTGCTGCCGCTCGCACCGGAGGAGTCCGTCGAGTTGATGGGGCGACTGGTGGGGCACGAGCGGCTCGCTGCGGAACCGGGTCCGACCGGCCGGCTGGCGGAGGCGTGCTCGCACCAGCCCCTCGCGGTGCGGGTCGCCGCCGCCCGGCTGGCCGACCGGCCGTCCTGGACGGTGGCCGAGATCGAACAGCAGCTGTACGACGACCTCGACCAGCCGGTCGTCATGCACGCGGACTGCCGGATCGTCGACGCACCGTTCCGACGCGCGTCCGCCGGGCTGCGGGAGGACCAGCGAGACGCGTTCCACCGGTTGTCGCACCTGCCGGACGGTCCGTTCTCGGTGACGGACGCTGCCCGTGCGCTCGGCCGCGACACCGGGTCGACCCGGGCGGTGTTGGAGGACCTGCTCGACGCGCATCTGGTCGTCGACCGGCCGGGTGGGCGCTACGCGTTCTTCACCCTGGTCCGGGCGTTCGCGCGGCGCCAGCCCGTGCGGGCCCGGGTGGCCTGAGCACCGGTGGCCTGAGCACCGGGTGGCTCGGGCACCGGGCGGCTCGAGCACCGGGCGGCCCGAGCAGCGGCTGACATCCCGGTGGTCACCACGATGCGGCCGGGCACGACGAGGTCAGACCATCGGGTGTCCGTCCCCGCGCACCGCGCACCGCGCGCCGCGCACCCGACCCTGGAGCACCATGTCACCGCACCCCGTCCCCGTCACGACCCCCCTGTCCCACGCCGACGTCCTCGCGGTCGAACGCGCCGAGGCCGAGTACTTCCGGCGCTTCCTCGACCGGGCCCCCACCCCCGACCGGGAACGGCTCGGCATCAGCACGGCGTCCGTCCGCGGCGGTGTCGTCGCCGTCGTGACCGCGGACCCGAGCCGGTACTGGACGAAGGCGCTCGGCTTCGGGGCGGACGGCCCCGTCGACGACACACTGGTCGCCGAGGTGGTCGACGTCTCGACGGCCGCCGGCGCGACCGAGGGCGTCCTCGCGATCGCCCCGGCGTTCCTCCCGACGGACTGGTCGGCGATCTGCGAGCGTCACGGTCTCGTGGCCGGCTCCCGCTGGGCGAAGTCCGTCCGTGCCGTCGACACCGACACCGACGACGACACGGCGCGCACGGACCTGCCCGTCCGGCGGCTCACGGTCGACGACGTCCCGGGGTGGGCGCGGATCATCCGGGAGGCCTTCGGGATGACCGAACCCGATCTCTCGCCCATGCTGCGCGGGGCGGTCGAGGACCCGGTGGCGCACGTGTTCGGGGCCTTCGACGGCGACCTGCTCGTCGGCGCGGCGGCGCTGCACGTCGTGGACGGTGTCGGCTCGCTCAACACGGGCGGGACCCTCCCGTCGCACCGGGGCCGTGGTGTGCAGTCCGCCCTGATCGCCGCCCGTGCCGCCGCGGCCCGGGCGGCCGGCTGTCGGCTGCTCACCGCAGAGACCGGTGGCGCCGAGACCGACCCGTCGTACCGGAACCTCGGCCGCGCGGGGTTCGTCCGGGCGTACCACCGCGTGAACTGGCGGTGGACGGCCTGAGCTGACCACGCCGGGTCGTGCCCCGGATGGCCGAGGCGGACGGAAGGGACGGGAGCCGCGCGTGACGCGCCTCCCGTCCCTTCCCCCGACCTGCCGGGCCGACCGCCCTCGGAGCGACCGGTCTCAGGAGACCGGGTGCACCGGTGCGGTCGCCGGGGACGCGCCGCGGGACGTGTGCGGCATGGCCACGGCCGCCACCAGGACGGCGGCGAGGAGCGGGAGCCGCTCGAGGCCCGGCAGCAGGGCGACCGGTGCGGACGGCGTGAGCAGCAGCAGGACGGCCCAGAGGACGACGGGCACCGCGACGAGGAGCCATCGCCAGCCCCGCACCTCGACGGACCAGGACCAGAGCGCGAGGCCCAGCACGGGGAGGCCCCAGAACGTGGGCACCATCGAGTACGAGTAGTCGACCGGGATGAACCCGAGCAGCGCCCAGACCTCCCAGCCGCCGAACGCCACCGCGCCGAGCAGCAGCAGCACCGCGGAAACCACGAGGCGAGTGCGCGGGACCCGGGTCACCCGCAGCATGGCGACGACGCCGATCGCGGGCAGGACGGTGCCGAAGAACGCCTGGACGGCGATGAACCGGTACCACTGCCAGGAGCCGCCGCCGTGGTTCCCACCGAACGCGAGGGTGAACGCGGCACTGAGCAGGATCGACAGCACGACGGCGACGGTCAGGACGGGGACCGCACCGATCATCGGGCGCGAGGCAGCGGCGGTGGTCATGGTGTTCCCCCAGGTGGAGCGGTGGTGGCGGACGCGGTGGAAGACCGCGGTGGTCAGTGCCCCGAGCGCGAGTCGGAGCGGCGAGAGGTCGAGTTCCGCGGCGTCCCGGACGTCGGCGAGCCACTGTTCCCGGCGGGCCGACCGGTGGCTGGCGGGCGAGAGGTCGACGGCGACCGCGACGACGATGTCGGCGAGCGTCACGAGGTCACGGTCCGGCCGCTGGGGCGTCGCTGCGGGGTCTGTCGACGGCGGAAGGCCGCACGGGTGTCGACGGCGGCGACGCGGCCGTCCGTCGTGAACTCGTACAGACGGCGCCGGGGCCCGGATCGCTCGGAGTCGGCCTCCCACGTTGAGGTGACCCAGCCGAGGCCCTCCAACCGTTCCAGGATCGGGTAGACGGTGCCGGCGGGGCGTTCGGTGGCCTTGATCACGAGCAGTCCCCACACGGGTCCCTCGTGCTCGAGGAGTGCGGACAGCACGTCGATCGTGGGCGCGGTCACCCGGGTGAGCGGCTCCATCAGGCCACCTCGTGGTGTCGGGCGTGGTCGGAGCCGTTCCCGGCGCACCCGTGGGCGGTGTGCGCGATCCGGCGTCGTGCGTGTCGCATGGTCGTCTCCTCTCGGACGGAGCGGTGGTCGTCCACGTCCTCTTCTAGCTAGATAGATTAATGTACTGCACGGCCCTCGAGCACTCGGGGACCCTGAGAGGACTCCCCGATCCGGCATCGGTGGCTGGGCGTCGACACGACGTCGACATCGCCCTCCGATCATCGAGGAGAGGCGACGGCTCCCCGCGACCCGCCGCACCGGCTGCGACACGACGCAGCTCCGGACCCGACCACCACAGAGGACACCTCATGCCCATGTCCCACGACACGACGACGACCACCTCCCCGGCCGACCACGACCGGGTGCGCGGCGCGCTCGCACGATCCGGGGTCCTCCGCTCCTGGCGCCCGGACGACCAGGACGGAGGCCCGACCACCGTCGCCCAGGTCGCCGGGCGACTCAGCGCACTCGGGTCCGCAGACGCCGACACCGGCTGGATCGGTGCCGTCGCCGCGGTCACGAACCTCGCCGTCGCCGAGCTGCCCGAGGGCGGCGTCCGTGAGGTCTGGCAGCCGGGCCGGCAGACCCTGGTGTGCGGCACGCTCGCGCCGCAGGGCACCGGCACCTGGGTGGGCGGCGACTTCCGCGTCCGGGCGGTGTCCACGCCGGCGAGCGGGCTGCCGTGGGCCGACTGGGTCATGGCGACGGTCCGCGACGTCGACACCGACGAACTGGTCCGCGTCGTCGTCCCGGTGCAGGACGTCCGCGTCGAGACGACCTGGGACGCTGCGGGGCTCCGCGGTTCCGGTGGCGACACCGCCCACCTCGAGGACGTCGTCGTGCCGGCCCGGCGGGTCCGGACACTCGTCCCGACCCCGACCGCCGCTCCCCTCACCTTCTTCGCCACGCTCTTCTTCGCGGCACCCCTGATCGGGACCGTGCAGGCCGCACTGCGTGACGTGCTGGCAGCGGCGGCCGACGGTGGACCCCGGTGGACCCGTCCCGACGTCCGGGCGTCGGTGACCGCGGCAGCGCGCCGGGTCGACCGCGCGACCGCCCTGTACGCCGGCGCCGTCGCCGGGCTCGGCGGCCGGGCCGACGTCGACGCGCGCTCGGCGGCGGACCGAGCCGCGGTGGCGGATCTGGCCGTCCAGGCCGTCACCGAGGCCGAGGCCGCACTGCCCGTCCTCGTCAGCGCGGCCGGCGCGTCGGCGCTCCACGCATCGCACCCGCTCGCCCGCGCCGTCCGCGACGTCGGCGTCGGTGCGCGCCACACGGCCCTCTCCCCGACCAAGTCGGCGCTGGCGTACGGCGACGCCCTCTTCGCGAGGTCGGCCTGATGGCCACGGACCACCGCGACGAGACCGGACACGACCGGATCCCGCGGGAGCGCCGGGCCCTGCTCGAGCGCATGGTCCGGGTCGCCGGCGAGCGCGGCGGGCGGCTGGCGGTCGTCGGCGAGCCCGGCGTCGGGAAGACCACGATGCTCGAGGCCCTCGCCCGGCGACTCGGCAGGGACCGGATCGTCCTGCTGATCCGCTTCGACGAGGGCCCGGCAGGTCCGTACGCGGCGGTCCGGGCCATCCTCCGGCTCGTCCCCGACCGCGTCCTGCGAGCCCTCCCGGTCGGGTACCGCGCGGTCCTCGAACAACTGCTCGACACGACTCCCCCGGAGTTCTCGGACCACCGCATGGTCGAGGCGGCCCTGCGCCATCTCTGCAATCTCCTGGCGGCGGCCCACGCGGTGCTTGTCCTCGACGACGCACACCTGGCGGACCGCGAGTCGGTCGACCTCATGGCCCCGATGCTCCGGCCCCCGCACGAGGCCGCCGGCATGGTCCTGGTGATCGCCCGCGAGCTGGACGCCGGCGGACCGGTGACCTCGTGGAAGGTGGTCTTCTCCGCCGCGCAGCTCGCCTTCCTGGCACCGCTGAGCCCGGCAGCCGTCGCCGCTGTCCTGCACGACGCCGACATCGTCGGTCTGTCCGCCACCGACGCGACGGAGATCGCCACGGAGAGCGGCGGGAACCCGTCGTGGGCCATCGACCTGGCCCTGGCACGTGCGGCCGGCGACGACCGGCGCACGGCGGCGACGTCACGGGCGGTCGCCTCGACGATCCGCCGGATCGGACGGCTGTCACCGCCGGTCCAGGAGGTCCTGGTCACCACGGCCGTGATGCGCACCGGCACCGTCGAGGCACTCGTCCACGTGCTCGGTCAGGCCGACCAGGCGTTGACCGAGGCCGTGCGGCTCGGCGTCCTGAGCGTCACCGGACGCGAGGTGTCCGTGCGGACCCCGCTGCTCCGGACCGCGGCGCTGGAGACACTGACCGCGGAGGACCGGCGATCACTGCACGCACGGCTCGCCGAGGCACCGCTGCCGGCGGAGCAACGGCTCGAGCACCGCGACGACGCCGTCCCTCCCGGACCGCGGCCCGACCTCGCCGAGGAGCTGCGGACCGCCTCCGGCCGTGCCCGGCGGATCGGGGCGTCGGCCGCGCTCCGGCTGGCGATGCGATCGGTCGCGCGGTCGGACGGTCGGTCCCCGGCCCACGTCGACCGCATCCTGCACGCCGCGGAGATCGCCGGGGCGCAGGGGGACGTCGCCCTCGTCCTCCGGCTCTCGGGGACACTCGACCCGTCCTCCCTCTCGCTGTCCGAGTTCGACCGGATCGCGGTCGTCACGGCCGAGGCGGTCGCCCAGGGACTCGGGGCGGACGCCCTGGAGGACCGTCTCGCGAACGCACAGCGGTCGCTCGACCCGGGTGACGCCAGGTCGCAGGTGGTCGAGGTGCTCCGCCTGCTCTGGTCCCGGGGTGACGCCGCCACCGTGGCCCGTGACCTCACCGCGGCGATCGAGGGGCTGCCCCCGGGCCGCACACCCCACACGCTGCTCGCCGCGCTGGAGGACCTCGCCTTCCGACGCCTCGACGCGGGCCAGGGACTCTCGTCCGAGGTCCTCGCCCGGACGCGCGCCGTGGAGTCGGTCACCGGGGTGCTCGAACTCACCTACAGTTCCGGGGCCATCGAGGCGATCGGCGCCTACCAGGCGGACGACCTCAGCCGTTCACGGCCGGCACTCACCGCCTTCGTCCGGACCGCCGACCTGCTCGGCACCCACCCGGCCAGCACGCGGGCCCTGGCACACGCAGCGATCGTCGAGGTGCTCGCCGGTCGTGTCGTCCAGGCGTCCTCACTGCTCGCCGACGCGGACCAGCACGCGTCCCGGCTCGCCGACCCGCCCCCGCCGCTCGCTCGTGCCCGCGGACTCCTCGCGTTGACGCGGAACGACCGCGAGACCCTGGACGAGCTGTTGGCGGGGTCCACCAGCCCGACCGCAGCGCTCCGCGGCGCCCTGCTCCGACACGGGATCGCGGGGATCGACGCGGCCTGGTCGGAGGACTGGGACGTCGCACGGGCGGAACTCGAGACGGCCCTCGAGCTGGCCGGTGCGCAGGGCATCGTCGAGCCGGGCCGTCGGCTCTGGATCGACATCGAGCTGGCACGAGCCCGGGTGCAGTCGGGCGACCTGGACGGTGCCGAGCGGATCGCCCGGCACCTCGCCGCGCTCGACGAGTCGCACCGACGCCCGCACGCGCACGGGCAGGCGCTCCGCATCCGGTCCCTCGTCGCGATGCGCCGGGGCGAACGCGACGAGTCCCTCCGGCTCGCGGAGGACGCCGTCGACGCGCTCCGCCGGGGCGGCTTCGCCCCGGAACTCGCGCGCGCGCAGTTGGACCGGGCGCAGCTGCTCGTCGACGTCGGCCGGGAGGGTCGTGCTCGGCAGGTCCTGGTCGACGTCACCGCGACCAGGATCCACGCCGACGACCCGCGCATCGCAGCCCGCGCACTGCGCCTGTCGGAGGTCGTCGACGCCGCTGACGGACGAGCGCTGCTCACCGCCGCCGAGACCCGGGTGGCGCAGGCGGCCGCGGCCGGACGGACGAACCGGGAGATCGCGGCCCAGCTGTTCGTGAGCGTCCGGACCGTGGAGACCCACCTCGGCAGCGCGTACCGGAAGATGGGCGTCCGGACCCGCACCCAGCTCGCGCTCGCGCTGAACGACCTCGGTCAGGACTCCCGGACTGCGCCGTGACGGTGACGCGGTCGCCGCGCCGTGGACGGGCCCGGCGACCCGTTTCATCGTCGTCTCACGGGCCCGCTGTCAGGGTCGACGCATGCACCAGCTGAGGCTCCGGAGGACCGTGATCGTCGCCGTCCTCGTCGCCGCGGCGACGATGACGAGCGCGTGCTCGACGACGAGTCCGACCGCCGCCGGTGCGTCAGCGACGGGACACAGCCTGCGGTCGCCCGACTGCCGCGCCGCAGCTCTCTCGTTGACGGTCAGCGGCCGGGACGGGACCGCACTTCCCGCACCACCGACGGACGAGGGAGCCGTGCTGCTCGCCGTCGTCGTCACGAACGAGGGCACACACAGCTGTGTCCTCGGCGGTTGGCCCCGTGCCCGGCTCTCGGCGCACGGGGAGCCCTTCGGCCCGTACGCACTGCAGATCCGCGCCGTACCGGCACCCGCCGTCACGCTCCGGCCCTCGGGGGCCGCGCAGGTGTACACGGCACTGCACGCCCGGACCGACTCGGCGCACTGCGACGCAGTGGTCCCCGACGCAGTGGCGGTGGTGCTCCCGCACACAGAGCGACCACTCTCCGCCGGCCTGCCCCCGGGCTACCTCGGGTCCACGTGTCGCTCAGAGACCGACACCCTGATCGGCATCCAGGCGGTCCTCCCTCGCTGAGGGCGGCGTCCACGGCAGCCGGCTCCACGATCCCATCCGACGAAGACAGACCAATCACCACTGGAAGGAAGACCATCATGAACCAGAACGACGACTCCACCCCGCGCGGACGCGCGTTCCGCCGGATCGGCGGCACGGCACTCGCCACCGGCGCGGCCGTCTGCGCGGCCGCCGCCCTGTTCGGCAGCCTGCCCGCCAACGCCAGCGTGTCGCACCACGACGGGACCGGCAAGCCGAGCGTGACGGCGTCCGCCACCCCGCTTCCGGCGGCGGGACCGACCCTCACCGGCGCCGAGGAGGTCAAGCAGTTCAAGGAAGCCGAGGAGAAGCGGATCGACGCCTCCCCCGAAGCGAAGGACATCAACGCCTACTACGCCGCCGGGTACGGCTACGAGGACGCCCTGGACCTGGCGGTGCTCTGGAACTCCGCCGACCGCCCGCATGCGAAGACCACCGCCGGAGCCGCGCTGATCGCCGGGCGGGCACTGCCGTTCGCCCCGGGTCAGGGCTTCGCACGCAGCTACACCGAGGCGCAGCGGCTCCGTGCGTTCGCACTCACCGAGAGCGACGACCCCGGGCTGCCCGCACGTCTGGCCGCGTCGTGGCGGATCTCGGAACAGGCCGCGAAGGTCAAGGCCGGCGGCCTGGCGCTCGCGAACCAGCCCGTCCCGCTCGAACACCCGACGCCGTCGGCCGGTGACGCCGAGGCAGCCTTCTTCGCGGCCGGCTACGACTTCGCCGACGCGCAGGAGCTCGCGCAGGCCTGGAAGATCGACACCTACAGCGCCAAGGTCAAGGCCGGTCAGGACCTGCTGAGCACCCCGCAGATCGCCCTGCCCATCAAGCCCTGACGGCTGGACCGAGCCGGTGTCGCGTCGCTCACGACGCGGCACCGGCTCCCTGCACGGAGGAACCGACGATGCCCGTCCTGCACCGACGCATCGGCTTCGAAGTCGAACTGCTCGCCCCGGAGGGCTCCGACCGGCGAGCCCTCGCACACCGGGTCGCGGCCGCCGTCGACGGCCGGGTGTCCGCCGTCTTCCACACCGACTCGGAGCCCTCGCTCGTACCCGGGATGGGACAGTTCTGGCACCTGACCCCGGGCTTCGACGTGCACGACGCAGCCGGGGCGCTGCTCGCCTCCTTCGTCGACGACATCACACTGGTGGCCGACATCCGCGACGCAGCTCGACCCGCCGGTGTGCCGAGCACCGCCGACGGGTGGTTCCGGGTGCTCTCCGACGACCCGCGTCTGCTCCGGCTCGTCACCCGCCACGAACGCGCCGACGTCGTGTTCGACCGGCTCCTCGACACGACCGCCGCCCTCTTCGGGACCGAGGTCGACGTGCTGGGACCCGTACGCCGCCTCGACGACCGGTCCGGCGCCACCGTCGCACTGGCGACCGCGCTCCCTCGTGGTCGCGACCGGCCGTGTGAGATCGTCACGGCCCCCGTGACGGCGGACCACCACGCCACCCTGGACCTCCTGCTCGGACACGCCCGTGCCCTCGGGTTCACCGTGCCCGTCGAGGCCGCGGTCCACCTGCACTTCGACGGACGGCCCTTCCGCGCGGTCGGCCCGTTCACCAACCTCGTCCGGCTCTTCGCCCTCTGGCGCGCAGAACTGTGGGCCGCCCTCGGGACGAACCCCGCCGCCACGAAGATCCGCCCCCTGCCGCCGGAACTGCTCGGGCTGACGGAGGCGGGACACGCCTGGCCCGCCCTGCAGGACGCAGCCCGCAGTACCGGTCTGAGCAAGTTCTTCGACCTCAACCTGACCGCGCTCCTCACCGACGAACCAGCCCGGGACACCGTCGAGGTACGGATCCTGCCCGGGTCGGCCGACGCCGACGAGATCGTCGAGCGCGCCCGGCTCGTGGAACAGCTGCTCGACCGCTGCCTCGAAGCGGAGCCCGTCCCGCCGCCGCCACCGGGAGGCGGGGACCTCCATGCGCTCACCGGGGTCCGGCACACGTCGTCGGCGGCACCCGAGTGAAGGTCCTGCTGCTCGAGGACGACGAGCCCCTCGCCGTCGAGGTCGAGCGCGTCCTCCGGCACGCCGGGTACGCGGTCGACGTCACACACGACCTGGAGAGCGCCGAGATCGCGGCGGAGTCGAACAGCTACGGCTGTCTGGTGCTCGACCGCAGCGTCCCCGGTGGTGACGGCTCGGCGCTGGTCGCCACCCTGCGCCGTCGCGGGGACCTGACCCCGGCCCTCCTCATCACGGCCAGGGACGGACTGGCCGACCGCGTCGCCGGCTTCGACCTCGGCGCCGACGACTACCTCGTGAAGCCGTTCGCCGCCGTCGAGCTCATCGCCCGGGTGCGCGCGCTGAGCCGACGGGGCCAGGTCACCGTCCCCCCGGTCCTGGCAGGAGCCGGCATCCGACTCGACGTGCAACGGCACACGACACACCGGCACGGGACCCAGCTGCTGCTCCGTGCGAAGGAGTTCGCCGTCCTCGAGGAGCTGCTCCGTGCCTCCAGCGGTGTCGTGACGCGGTCGGACCTGATCGAGCGGTGCTGGGACGAACACCACGACCCGGCGTCGAACGTGGTCGACGTCGTCATCGCGCAGCTCCGGAGACGGCTGGGAGCACCGGACCCGATCCAGACCGTCCGCGGGGTGGGGTACCGACTCGTCGACGGCACCGACGACCGGCCGACTGCTGACGAGCCGCCGGGAGGCGACGGTGACGCCTGAACGGCAGCAATTGCGTCGGCTCCGGTGGCGCGGGACGGTCCTCTTCGCCCTGACCACGGCGCTGTGCCTGGTGGTCCTCGCGGTCATGGCGTCGGTCATCGACTCGCGGTCGCACACGCGCGAGACCTACCGCGAGCTCACCGGCACCGTGGAACAACTCTCGCGGTCGGCGGTGTCGTCGGGGCCGGACGTCCGCTTCGACTCGCAGGGCATCGAAGCCTGGACGTCGATCCCCGGTACGTTCGCCTACGTCGACCCGGACGGGATCGTGGTCGCGTCGCCGTCACAACGGGCGCTGCCGTCCTCGGCCGCGATCTCCGGCATGGTCGAGCGAGCCCGACGGAGCCGGGGCCCGGTCCGGTCGACGGCACCCGCCGTGCGGTCCGCGGTGCCGTTCCGCTGGGTCGCCCTGGCCGTCCCGTACAGCGACACCGTCGCCCTGGCAGGTGTGTCGGCGGCCCCGCCACCCGCACACCGGTCACTCGACCTCCTCCTGGTGCTGACCGTGGTCGGCCTCTGCACGCTCGGGACCGGTCTCGGACACCTCCTCTCCGGCATGGCCATGCGTCCCGCCATCCGCAGCATCGAGCAGCACGAACAGTTCCTCCGGGAAGCCGCCCACGAGCTCCGCACCCCGCTCGCGGTGATGCAGCTCGCGCTCGACGACGACCGATCGGCGTCGCCGACGTTGATCGCGACGCAGGTCGGCCGGATGTCCGACCTCGTCGAGCGCCTGCTCGACCGCGCTCGGATCCGCAGCGCCGACCCTGCCTCGTTCGAACTCGAGCCGGTCCGCTTCGACCAGGTGGTCGAACTCGCGATCGAGGACGTCGACGGCGCTGAGGACGTCCGTCAGGACCTACAGCCATCGGTCGTCGTCGGCCACGCCGAACTGCTGGCACAGGCGGTCCGGAACCTCACCGAGAACGCTGTGCGGCACGGCTCCGGTCCCGTGGCGGTGACGCTGCGCGGCCGGGTACTGGAGGTCACGGACCGTGGGCCCGGGATCGCGGCCGCCCGACGCCGGGACGTCCTGCAGGGTGGCCGGACGACCGCCGTCGGGTCCGGGACCGGGACGGGGCTCGCGATCGTGTCCTGGGTCGCGGCCGTCCACGACGCCGATGTCGTGTTCGGGGACGCCGAGCCCCACGGACTCCGCGTCACCATGACGTTCCCGGCGCCGGAGCCGTGACCCCGACCGTTCCCCGTGGTCCCACGGACGACCCGGCAGACCGGCGCGACGATGCTGGACCCGAGGCCGTACCCGGCGGCCTCCGGAGAGGAAGACCGATGGACAAGCCACGCATCGACGGCGCGACCCTGCTCGTCACCGGCGCGAACGGAGGCCTGGGCGTCGAGTTCGTCGGCCAGGCCCTCGACCGCGGCGCACGCAAGGTGTACGCGACCACCCGCTCACCCTGGTCGTGGGACGACGACCGCGTCGTCCCGCTCGACCTCGACGTCGACGACCCGCGCTCCGTCGAACGTGCCGCCGCTCGGGCGGGCGACGTCACCATCACGGTCAACAACGCGGGCACGGCCTCGCTGGAGTCGCTCTCCCAGGGCGAACTCGAGGTGTCCCGGCAGGTCGTGGAGACCAACCTGTGGGGGGCCCTCAGCGTGGCCAGGGCCTTCGCACCGGTGATGACCGCGAACGGCGGCGGCACGCTCGTGAACGTGCTCTCCGCTGCCAGCTGGGCGCACCGGCTCGGTGCGTACAGCGTGTCGAAGGCGGCGCTCTGGGCGGCGACGAACGTGCTCCGGCTGGAGCTCGCCCCCGTCGGTGTCCGCGTCGTCGGGGTCCACCTCGGGTTCACCCGCACCGGCATGCTCACCCGGTACGACGTGCCGCTGCCGCCGATGGGCGAGCCCGCCGACGTCGTCCGCCGCACGTACGACCAGATCGAAGCCGGCGCGCTGGAGGTGCTCGCCGACGACCGCAGCGTGGCCGTCCGACGGACCCTCGCCCTGCCGCTCGACGAGGCGTACCCGGAACTCGTGGACCTCGGCCTGGTCTGAGGAAGACGTCGCCCACCCCGCACCCGACCACCGACAGGAGCACCTCGTGACCGCCTCCCCCGCCCCCGCTGCCAGCCTCGACCTCGGCGGGACCACACTCACCTACCTGCCCGACGGGGCGTTCCGCGCCGACCCCGTCCTCGCCTACCCGGCCGGCCACGACGCCCTCCTGGGGGACGGCCTCGACGTCCTGGACGACGACGGCATGCTCGTCCTCAGCGTCGGGGCGGTGCTGGTCACCACCGGCGGACGACGGGTCCTCGTCGACGCCGGCATCGGTGACCGGACGATCCCCCTCACACCGCCCGGGTCGGACCGCCCGGCGAGCATGCACGGCGGCGGACTGCTCGACAGCCTCCATGCCGTCGGGGTCGACCCGGGCGAGGTCGACGCCGTCCTGCTCACCCACCTGCACGCCGACCACGTGGGGTGGATCGGCAACGAGGGAGCGAACCTCGTCCCGACCTTCCCGAACGCGGAGTACTGGGTGCACGACGCCGAGTGGGACTTCTGGACCGATCCGGCGCGCAGCGCGGAGGCCGTCGGTCCCCGCCCCCACGAGCTCGCCCTCATCGGCAGCCGCCGGCGGTCCCTGACGGCGGGCGCCGAACCCGTCGCCGGTGTGCGAGCCGTCGAGACCGCGGGACACACCCCGGGCCACCTCGCCTTCGCGGTGCAGGGCAGCCACACCCGTGCACTCATCGTCGGCGACGCGGTGCACTGCCCGGGTGAGGTCCTGCACCCCGGACTCGTCTGGGTCGGGGACCACGACCCGGCCGGGGCCGTTACCACCCGGGAGCGCATCGCGGAGCGCGTCGGGTCGGACGACGTGGTCCTCGTCGGGCCGCACTTCCCGGACACCGTGTTCCGTCGGTACCACCCGGCATCGGAGCGACCGCTCAGCGCCCTCCCGCGCTGACCGGTCCCGCCCCTCAGCGCTCGTCTGGTCCGTCCGGTGCCGACCACCGCACCAGGGTGTCCACCTGCCGGAACCCGAGCGACCGGTAGAGGGGCAGGCCGTCGTCCGAGCTGACGAGGGAGGCGGCAGCGGCACCGCGGGCGAACCCGTCCAGGACGACGCGCTCGGACACCGCGCGTCCGGCACCCCGGCGGCGCGCTCCGGGCACGACGGCGATGTTGTGGACCCCGACGACGTCGTCGGTGCGGATCCCGAGACCGGTGCCGATCGCGTGTCGCCCGGCGCGCACCAGGTAGCCCGTCACCAGCGGGTCGTCGAGCAGACTGCCCCCGAAGACATCGCCGAACGCGGTGGCGGGCACGTCGAAGCCGGCGGCGAGCGTCGCGGTGTACTCGACCCGGGCAACGGCCGAGACGGTGGCGACGGACGGCTCCCCCTCGGCATCCCCGGTGCCGACGGCGCCGGTGGCCCGGAAGTCGCCCGGCCGGCAGGCGAGGAACGGGTCCGCGTCGCGCTCGGTCAGGCCGTGGGCCGCCGCGACCCGCTGGACGGCACGCAGACGAGCCGCGTCGCCGGGCACCGATCCGCCCTGCTGCACCGTGATCGACCAGGGCCGGCCGACCTCGACCGCGAGCTCCGCCGCCCGCTCGAGATCGCGGACCGACCAGGCCGCGCCGGTCACCGTGATCGAGTTGAACGGCGCGAGGTCGGTGCCCGAGTCGGTGAACGCCAGCGAGCCGGCGCGGACGACACGTCCGACGGGGCTGGTGTCGGTCAGGTGCTCGAGGCCGTGGACGTGTCGACGGAGCAGGGCTGCGGTGGATGGCATGGTCATGCCGCGATGGTGTCGCGCACGCGCGGGACCACGCATCCGTGGCACCACGGGTCGGACGGGAGGCGCGGTGCGGGCCCGACCCGCGCCTCCCGTCCGTCAGCGGTGCCGTCCGTCAGCGGTGCCGTCCGTCAGGTCCAGTCGCCGTCCTCGGTGCCGAGGCGCTCGCGTCCGACCGGTGTGATCGGGATCGTCGCGAGGCTGGTGAGGCCGATCTGGAGCAGGGTCGCCCGGGGCAGGCCGACGCGGCCGAGCGTCGACATGCCCTCGATGACGGCGCAGAAGTACGTCCCGAGGGCCTCGGCGTCGGCGTCGGCGTCGATCTCGCCGGCGGCCTGCGCGTCGACGATGCACGCGACGTAGTCGGCGCGGATCGCGTCGAACGCGCTGGCGACGGCCGTGGCGACCTCGGCCTCGCGGCTGGACAGCTCGACCGCGGCCCGCAGGAAGAGCGACGGTGGCGCCTGCCCCGCACCGTGCTCGACCGCGGCGCCGACCAGCACCGTCCTGATGCGGACGATCGGGTGCTGGGCACTCTGCAGGCTCGCCTTGACGGCGTCGACCGCTTCGGCGGTGTCGCTGAGGAAGGCGCGCATGAAGAGCTCCTTCTTGCCGCCGAAGGCGTTGTAGAGACTCTGCCGGGCCAGGCCGGTCGCCTCGAGCAGGTCGTCGAGGGACGTCCCGGCGAAGCCCGTCTCGGCGAAGGTGCGGCGTGCGCGGTCGATGACCTCCGCCTCGTCGAACATGCGTGGTCGTGGCATCTGTGACCTTCCTCGAACTCGTTCTTGACTGAAGTGTCTATTATGTCGTAGCGTTCTGGACCAAGCAGTCAACAACACGATGAACAGGAGAACACCATGGTCGGGACACTCAACGGCAAGACCGCACTCGTGTCGGGCGGCACCTCGGGGATCGGGCTGGCGGTCGTCCGTCGGTTCGTCGCGGAGGGAGCGCACGTCTTCGTCACGGGACGGCGCCAGGAAGCACTCGACGCACTCCGCGAGGAGTTCGGCGACCACGTCACATCGGTGCGGGCCGACGCCACGGAACCGGCCGGCATCGCGGCCGTGTACGACGCCGTCGCGGCGCGCGGCACCGGACTCGACGCCGTCCACGTCAACGCCGGGGTCGGCGAGTTCAAGCCGCTCGCACAGGTGACCGCCGAGGACATCGACCGCACGTTCGGCACGAACGTCCGCGCCACCACCCTCACGGTCCAGGGGGCGCTGCCGTACCTGACGGACGGCTCCGCGATCGTCGTGACCGGCTCCTCGTCGGCATCCGGGACCGAACCCGCGTTCGGCCTCTACGGGGCGTCCAAGGCCGCGGTCGCGACCCTGACCCGCACCTGGGCCGCGGAGCTCGCACCGCGCGGCATCCGGATCAACACCGTCGTGCCCGGCCCGACCGAGACCCCCGGCCTGAAGGGCCTCGCACCGAACGACCCAGACGCGCTCCTGGCCGCCATCGCCAGCAAGCTGCCCTTCGGCCGCCTGCTCCTGCCCGAAGAGGTCGCCGCCGCCGTGCTGTTCCTCGTGTCCGACCAGAGCTCGGGGATGACCGGCAGCGAACTCGCCGTCGACGGCGGCAGCACGGTCGTCTGACCGCCCCCGGACGTCCCACGTCCACCACGACGAAAGAAGAACAGCTCATGTCCCGCTCGCACCAGAACGCCTGGCTCAGCGTCTCGTCCGTCGCCGTCGGGTCGTTCGGCACGGTGCTCTCCGAGTTCCTCCCCATCGGGCTCCTCCCGTCGATCTCCTCGGACCTCGGCGTCCGGATCGCGACCGCCGGACTGATGGTCGTCGTCACCGGGCTCGCAGCCGCGGTCGCAGCACCCGTGGTCACGGTCGCGACCTCCGGCCTCGACCGTCGGGTCGTGCTCATCGGCCTCAGTGCGGTCCTCGTCGTCTCCGACGTCATCGCGGCCACAGCCGGGGCGTTCGCCGTGCTGTTGGCCGCCCGCGTCCTCCTCGGCGTCGCCCTCGGCGGCTTCTGGGCGATCGGAGCCGGCATCGCGGTGCGGCTCGTGGACGCGTCCCGGACCATCCGCGCCACCTCCCTCATCACCGCCGGGATCTCGATCGCGACCGTCGTCAGCCTCCCGCTCGGTGCGGTCGTCGCAGCGACCTCGACGTGGCGGCTCGCGTTCGTCATCGGCGCGGGGATCGGTCTCGTCGCCCTCGTGCTGCAGTTGCTCACCCTCCCCGCGATGCCGGCCGAGCAGCGCGTGCGCCCGGCCGCGCTGACGGCGCTGTTCGGTGTGCCCCGTGCCCGCATCGGGCTGCTCGTGGCCGCGCTCCTCTTCGCCGCACAGTTCGCTGCCTACACGTACATCAGCCCGTTCCTCCACGACGTGGCGAAGGTGGACCCAGACGTGGTCTCGGTGGCGTTGCTGGTGTTCGGCGTGTCCGGCGTCGTCGGCAACTCCGCCGCCGGCGTGACGCTGCACCGGTCCGTCTCCGGCACGCTCGTCGCCGGTGGGATCGCGCTGGCCGCGGCCGTCGCTCTGCTGCCGCTCGTCGCACACCTGCCGGTGGCCGTGTTCGTCCTCCTGGTGGTGTGGGGGATCGTGTGGGGCGGCCTCCCACTCGGGCTGCAGACCTGGATGGTGCAGGCCACGCCGGCGGGTTCCGAGGCAGGACTCGCGATGTTCGTCACCACCATCCAGGTCGCCCTCGCGATCGGCTCCAGCCTCGGCGGCGTCGCCGTCGCCGCCGTGGGCATCGCCGTCGACTTCCAGCTCGCCGCGGTCATCGCGCTCCTCGGCGCCGGCGCCCTCGTCTGGCTGGGCGTCCGGACGGCCGGATCTGCCCGCCGGGGTGCGGCGGCGGCGGACCACTGACGCCCGGGTGCTCCTGGCTCGTCGCCGAGACGGGAGCGTCGCCCGGCGCTCCCGCTCGTCACCGGGACGGGAGCGCCGCCGGAGGCGGAGCGAGCAGGGCTCCGCTGAGGACGGAACCGCGGAACGTGCGGACCGCCACGACGGCCCACGCCGCGACGAGACCCGCGAGGAACACCACGGAGAGGACCTGGACCGCGACCAGGCCGGAGTGCAGTGCGAGCCCGTTCAGACCGGTGACGCACGTGCCGACCGGGAACGTGAACGACCACCAGGTGAGGCTGAACGGGAGGTGCCGTCGACTCGTCCGGACGGTGACGGCGAGTGCGATCACCGTCCAGAGCAGTGCGAACCCGAGCATGGCGAAGCCGTAGACCAACGCGAGGACCAACAGCGCCCGAGCGGTCCCGGCGTCGGTCGCGGACCGGGCGTTCTCGGCGAGCAGGTTCACGGCGGTGATCGACTGGCCCACCGGACCGAGGACGATCCACAGCGTGGGGACCATCGCGGGCGCACCGACGCCGTGGTGGACGAGCCGACCCCAGATGAGCCCGATGACGGCGAGCGACGCGACCAGGCTGAGCCCGAAGAAGCCGTAACAGGCCCAGAGCAGGGTGGCTCGGACCTGTCCCGCCGGTGCGTAGGGCAGCAGCAGTGCCCCGGTCGAGGCCGAGACCATCGGCGGGACGATCGGCATCAACCACCCACCGAAGGCCGCCTCCGGCGTCGAGCGGTACCGCGTGAAGGCGACGTACGGGATGAGGACCGCGCTGAGGAGCCCGGCGACCGTGCCGATGGACCAGAGGACCCAGTCGACCGTCACCGCCGCGTCGACGCCGATCCAGTCCTTGCCGAGCAGGAGTGTCCCGGCACCGACGGTCAGGACGGCCATCGGTGGAGCGCCGTAGAAGTGGCCGGCGATCGGGTTGCTGACGTGGCCACGCGCCGTCGAACGGTGCAGCCTCCAGTGCAACGCCGTGGCGACGGTCAGGGCGACGAGGAGCACCGCGGCCCCCGCCCAGACGATCGTCGCTCCGAACCGCAGGCCGGGGAACTGCCACGGCGAACCGGCTGCCGCCGTCGCCACGATCCCGGTCCCCATGATCGACGCGAACCAGTTCGGGGTGAGGTTCGAGACGATCAGTCCGGGGCGGTCGAGCTCCCGGAAGAACCGCCGTGGTCGCGGCAGCACGAGCGGCAGGGTGGGCGTCGGCGGAGTGGCAGCGGTCATGACGACAGCCTCCGCCGCTCTCGTCACGGCCGCTACGGCGGTCCGCTTGTCGGTGCACAATGACTCTTTGTGGGACGACGGCTGACCGATCGACGGATGGACCTCGACACCGTGGAGGTCCTGCGTGCTGTGGCGCGCGCTGGTTCCATCTCGACGGCGGCGGCCGGACTCGGTGTCACGCAGCAGGCGGTGTCCGCTCGTCTCGCGGTGGCGGAGCGGTCAGCCGGGACGGCGCTGGTCCATCGGAGCGCAGCCGGGTCCCGGTTGACGCCGGCAGGACTGGTGGTCCTCGAGCTCGCCGAACCGATGCTGGACGCCTCCGACCGGCTGGAAGCCGGGGTGCGGGCCTTGAGCGCACCGACCGGCTCCGTCACGATCGCTGCGTCCCAGACCATCGCGGAGATGCTGGTGCCGGACTGGCTGGTGCAGCTGCGCGTCGAGGACCCGGAGGTCCGGGTGCGGCTGGTCGCGGGCAACACGGCCGAGGTCCTGGCGGAGGTCCGTGACGGGAGGTCCGCGCTCGGTTTCATCGAGGGCCCGGACGTCCCCGACGACCTGGGTTCCGAGGCGATCGCGGTCGACGAACTCGTCGTCGTCGTCGCGCCCGGTCACCCCTGGGCGACCACGCCCTCGATCAGCGCAGCGGACCTCGGTCGGACTGCGCTCCTCGTCCGGGAGGTCGGTTCCGGCACCCGGGCTGTCCTCGAGCACGCGCTGGCTGCCGCTGGCTCTGCGCTGTCCACACCCGCGGGGGAACTCTCCGGCGCCGCCGTGATCCGAGCGAGTGCCCGGGCCGGGATCGCGCCGGCGGTCCTGAGTCGGCGCTCCGTGCAGAGCGACCTCGACGACGGACGGCTGGTCCGGGTGCCACTCGACGGACGACCGCTCCGGCGCACGTTCACGGCCGTCTGGGCGCACGAGCTCGACGGCGTCGGACGGTCGGTCCTGGCCGTCGCCCGCGCGACCAGCTGACCGGTCCGGCGGAGACCGGGGTGGGTCACCGGTCCCGGGGGCACCCCCGGGGGGGCCACGCACCCGCAGCCGCCGCGGTGGTCCGTGGATCCGGGCCTGAAGCGCCGCACGACGACGCCGGGTGCTGCGCCCGGGATCACGGGGCTCGACCGCGACCGAGCGCTGTGTCCGGACTGACACACGGCTGCCGCCGGCCGGTCACGTCCCATCGGCAGGGTCGTCCCCAGGGTGGTCGGACGGACACCGGCGCAATCAGTACCGGAACGGAACGATCATCCTCCAGGGCGACACGGGTCATCCCCGCGTCCGTCGCCCGGGTCGGACGACGGAAAGCACCCTGGCACCATGACCACACACCTCGCACGAAGCATCCTGCCGACGATCACCGTCGCGGCCCTGGCGGTCGCGCTCACCGGATGCGCCGGCCCCGGGAGTCCCGCGTCCTCGACCGCGCCGAGCACGCCGTCGGCCGGTCCGAGTGCGTCCACGCAGACGACCCCGCCCACCGTCACACCCACGCCCACGCCCGCGCCCGCGTCAGCAGCGTCCGGAGCTGCGGCCTCCGCCCCGGGCGGTTCGACATCCGCCGGCTCCACTTCGACCGGGCGCACGTCCGCCGGGTCGGCCTCCGGCAGTGCCGCGTCGGGGAGCCGGTGCGCCACCGCACAGCTCACCGGATCGATCGCGGACGGTGGCGGCGGTGCCAGCGCGGGCGCACAGCGCGTCGCGATCGTCCTGCGCAACACCGGGGCCAGGGCGTGCACCCTGCAGGGCTGGCCCGGAGTCTCCTTCGTCGGCGGCGGCAACGGCACCCAGATCGGCAACCCCGCCACCCTCGACCGTGCGACCCCGCACCCGACCCTGTCGATCCGTCCCGGTGGCGAGGTCCAGGCGATCGTGACCGTCGAAGCGGCCGGCAACTGGGACTCGGCGACGTGCCACCCCAGGGTCACGGACGGCTTCCGCGTGATCCCGCCGGGGTCCCGACAGTCGCTCTTCGTCGGCGCTTCCGGGTCGCTCTTCGAGTCCTGCGCGTCGACGAGCGTGCACCAGCTCACCACCAGCGCGCTCGCGGTGTTCTGAGCCGCAATGACGGCGACCCGGGACTTCGGTGTCGGGTGCCGCGGCTGGGTTCCCTCGCCAGCCGCGGGTTCCGCTCGGCGTCAGGGACTCGCAGCCGTCTCCGCGCGACCGGCCGGAGCGGACGCTCGCGCCTCAGCGGCCTCGGTGGTGCCCACGTCCCGCCGCGTCGGCCTTGACCAGGTGCAGTTCGTTGCCGTGACGTTCCAGCACGGGCTTGTAGCCGGCGGGCAGCCCGTCGACACGGACCGTGCGGAAGTTCGTCCCCTTGGCGATGCGGTCGGCCTTGATCAGGACGACGTCGTTCGCCAGCGCCGTGCCGTTGGCGACGTGCACCTGCAGCGTCCCGCCGAATGACGCGGTGCCGGCGACGCGCAGGACTGGTTGCCGCCCGTCGACGCTCAGCGACAACGTGGCGTGCGAGCGCTGCGTCAGGTCGCCGCCGATGCGGATCGTCCTCGTGCTCGCGTCGGCGAGTGTGCCGGCGACGGTCGTCACCGACCCCTTGCCGAGGGCGGCAGCAGAGTCAGCCGTCAGCGTTCCCTCGCGGACGGTGGTGCCACCGGTGTAGCGGTTCGTGCCGGCGAGCGCGAGGGCGCCGGTGCCGCGCTTGGTCAGCGACCCGGTTCCGCCGATGTCGTTGCGCCAGGTGTCGGCGGCGTCCAGGCCCTGCCCGGCGGCGTCCATCGAGACCGTCACCGGGCCGTCGAACGCTCCGTAGCCCGAGGCCGCCGATAAGAGGTCGAGTCGTCCCCACCCTTCCGCGTCGTCCAGGAGCGGGTAGCCCGACGGCAGTGCGGTCGTCCGGAGCACCTCCCGGATCTGGTCGTCGCTGAGGTACGGCAGGCGGGTACGGAGGAGCGCTTCGGCACCCTTCGGCACGGTGGCGGGGATCGTCTTCCCGCCGGACCGCGTGAACCCGTACGTCAACCGCTTGCGGTACTCGGCCTTGTCCGCCGCGTAGTCGTCGTCATCGACCGCACTCGGGGTGGCGTCGGCGAGCACCTTCTCGGCCTGCTGGTGGGCCTGCTGCTCGAGCTGCGTGTTGGCCGGGTCGTTCAGGACCGCTGCCGCCAGCGCGGTCGCGAGGACTCGTCCCCCCATGACGTCGAGGGGCGAGTGCATCCCCGCGACGATCCGGCTGTTGCCGATCTCCGAGCCCTCGGTGAGGAGCTCGGTGTACTTCTCCGGGTACGCGTACGCGAAGGCCAGGGACGACAGGTAGCCGGCGTTGGTGTGCCCGCTGGGGAACCCGCCGTCGGTCGCGGGTGTCGGCGACTCTTCCGGGACGAGCTGCGGCAGGACCTGCACATCGCGGCTCTGTCGGTACGGCCGCGCGTACTGGTAGTACTTCTTGGCGTTGCTCGTCGACGAGGAGTCGCCGCGCAGCGTGTTCACCAGCTGCACGACGTCGCCGAGGTCCGAATCGGTGTCCGCCCACGCGCCGTTCGCGTTGCCCTGGTCGACGTACTGCTTCATCGTGGCGTCCGCCGGGATCTCGTCGGGGATCGTCGTACCGGCGTGCGTCGCGGCCTTCACCGCGTCGGACAGGTCACCGAAACCCGCGATGGCCGAGTAGCTCTGGTTCCGTCGGTCGATCAGGTACGCCTCGTGCCCCTGCGCCGCCGTGCGAGTGCGTGTGGTCTTCGCTGCCTGTGCGATGTTCGAGTCCAGGATCCGCTGGGCTGCCGCATCGACGGCGACCCCGTTGTCCCACGTCGATCCCGGGTGCCACAGCTTCCCGAACTGTGACAGCACGCCGATCGCGGCGTTCCCCTCCGGTGTGGTGGCAGCCGGGGTGTTCGTCTTGTAAGTGTCGACGAAGTACCCGTAGGCGCCAGGATGTGGCGTGGTCCGCGACGGCGCCGCCGACGCTCCCGCGGGAGCGATCAACGACACGGCGCAGGCCACGGCCAGGACGCCCAGCACCGTACGGGCTCGACGCCTCGGGACAGCGATCAGGAACGGGCACATGGGTACCTCTCCGCTCGGAGCGTGGTCACACGGACCGGTGACACCGAGAGGAAGGGTCGCGGAGGCTCGTGAACCCGGGGTGGCACACACGTGAACCGCAGGCGTACGCCCTGCTGCGGGCCTCCGCCGAGGCACACGACGAGACCCACAACGGGACACGCGGAAGAGCCCCGATCATCAGAGCTCTCCCGCGGCTCCCGGGAACTCCAACGCAGCTCGTCTCAGGAGTTCCCACACAAGGGACGCCGGCACGGAAACTCGATTCGGCATCGCGAACGTGCACGCGCCACTTTCAGCGTCCTCGAACACCTCTGCAACAACCTCGTCATCGCTGCCGTGCAGTTCCACTGCCGTACCGTCTCGCTCTCCGACGAAGCTCGCGAGGAAGAATGAGTAGTCAGTCATCTTCTTCATTCCTTCGGCTCAGAGAAGCCCGGGTTGGTTGATCGGGGCGTCGTGTTCATCGACATACTCCGGTTGGGCGAGTCATGCAAAGCGCGCTCGCGCGGCCTCCGCAACGAGGTCGTCCTCGCCGAAGAGGAAGCGCTCGCGCCGCAGATTGCACCACCGGTGTGTCGCGTGGAGTTTGTCGAGTTCGCCGCCTCCACCGTCGGTCACGCGAACGATGTGGTCGACCGCCGGCGCGCGATCGTCGAACGGCAGCGCTTCGCGGTCGAGCGGGATCTGGCAGATCTGGCACACCCAGCCGTCCCGCTCAAGGACGATCGGCCGGTTTCTCGCGAACTCAGGTGACACCTCGCGCGTTCGCGGCTGAGGAGCCGGGCGAAGCCTTGGGGCAGCGTCCCCTCGAGCTCGTCGGCACGCCGAGCACCCACAGCCGACCGGCCGTCCGGACTCGTCGATGTGCTTTCGTCGGCAGCCCTCATGCAGGGCCGTGAACGCGGTCGAAACCGCTTCCCACTCGCCTGTGACGTGCGCGACGAACTGCTCGTCGAAGCTCAAGGCGATCTCTGCGTGGCATCCTTCGCAGCGGCCGGTGCGCGCCACGAGGTACAGCAGCCAGCACTCCCTCGTGCAGTGTTTCCGATTCCGCATGTGCGTCGGGTACTCGACGCCGCAGCCGCCGCAATGAAACGCAGCGAGCGGCGGGTCGGCCGCGAGAGGGCGGGGCATCGGGCTCCGATCATCGAACTAGCTCGTCATGAACGTACCGCCGCGACGTCGCGCCGCGATGCCCTCGAACGAACGAGATCAGCACGGTCGGGTGACCCAGAGAAGAAGGGTTGCGGAGGCTCGTCGACCCGGGGTGGCACACACGTGAACCGCAGCCGCACGCCCTGCTGCGGGGCTGGTCATCGGCATCGTGGTCGGTTGCGCGGTCTGGCTGACGATGTGCTTCGGCATCGTCTCGATCACGGATCGTCATCAGCGATGAGCGCGGCACCCGCTGCCGGGTAGCCCGTGGCCGACTGGTTCCCGTGCCGGAGTGCGGTGGCGCCGTCGCGCAGCACCCGCTCGAGCGCAGAGCCACGACGGAGGGACGCCGAACCGCCCAACGCAGCCGAGGCTTCGAGCACATCCGAGGCGACCTCGGCCGCGTGGAACATGCTCGCCATCGTCCGGGCCCGCTCCGGATGCGTGACCGCTTCGTCGGCGGTCCGCCGACGCTCGACCACGGCCGCCGCATCGAGCAGCCCGCCGAGTGCGGCTCGGAGCGAGGCGTCGGCGCGCGCGAGGCCCATCCGGTGCACCGGGTCGGCGCCCCGCCGTGGATCCTCCCGGAGCCGCTCGGCAGCGAGGTCGAGCGCGCCATGCGCGATCCCCAGGGTGACCGCCGAGACGCCCGGCGCCACGAGCAGCAGGGGCGTGAACCCGTCCGGCTCGGCGGAACCCGGTGCGGGACGCATGACGGTGACCAGATCGTCCGGGACGGCTGCACCGTCGGCGACGACGACCCGGTTGCCGGCTCCGCGGAGACCGGTTCCCTCCCAGTCACCCTCGATCCGGACCTGGTCGGCGCGCAGCGGTGCCCGCAGGACCGTTCCCGGCGCATCGCCGTCCTCGGCCAGCGCCCCGAAGACGAACCAGTCGGCCGTGTCGGCACCCGACACCAGCGGCCACCGCCCGTCCACCAGCCACCCCGTCGCCGTCCTCCGCGCTCGACCCGGCTGTCCGGCGTTGGCGAACCGAGGGGACCCGTTCCGCGCGCCGCTGCGGAGCGCGTCCCGCCCGGCCGGTCCGAGGAGGTCCAGAAGGAAGCCGAAGTTGCCGTTCCACACGCGCCATGCGATCGAGCCGTCGGCGCGGGCAATGCGCTCGTAGGTGCGGAAGACGGCGGGGAGGGGAACCCGGGGTGAGCCGGGCGGCGGAGTCGTGAGCATCTCGAACAGTCCGTTCGCCCGCAGCTCGGTCAGGAGGTCCGCGGGGACGGCAGCGTTCTCGTCGATGGCGGGGGCGGCGTCCCGCAACCGGTCGAGCAGCCGGACGGTGCCGGGGAGGTCATCGACCTGCAGGGGTGTGTGCGTGCGCATGCTGCGACTGTAGGAACGCCGCTGCGTCTGGTCGTCAGTGGTCCCACCGGAGTGACCCGGCGGATGCGTCGTGCGTTCGGGACGGGTGAGTACGCGACCAGGTGCGCGTCCGCCGGTCCGGGCCCGGTCAACGGACCGCGGTCAACTCGGCGTGCGCCCACCCGGTCGGAGGAGCCGTTCGGAGAGGTCGATCAGGTGTTCTCGGTACCGGCAGCGGAGGTCCGCGGAATCCGCTTCGTCGAGGACGAGGCGGGTGATCTGCGGGGCCGCGACGAACCAGCTGACGAGCCCCATGAGCGACAGGACCACGAACGCAGGGGTGAGCGTCGGATCCACGATCCCGTCCCGCTGTGCCTGTGCGACAGCGCGGCTCTTCTCGGCGTAGTGGTCGCGGCGTTCCTCGAAGTCGGGCACCGCTCCGGGGTCGACGTGCAGGGCCTCCTGCGAGACCAGCCGGAGCACATCGGGATTGGCTGTCATGAAGTCGAAGAGGTCCCCGACGAAGTCACCGACGCGTTCCGGACGGAGCACCACCGCTTCGGCGAGTTCGGTCATCCGAGCACGGAGCACCGCAGCGAACAGCGCTTCCTTGTCTCCGAAGTAGGAGTAGATGAGCGCCTTGCTGCTGTCAGCGTTCGCGGCGATCCGATCCATCCGTGCGCCGGAGATGCCGTGGGTGGAGAACTCCTCGACCGCTGCGCGGAAGATCCGGGACGTCGTTTCTGCCCTGTCGTACTTGGTCACGGTCCATCCTGACCGGAAGGCACCGCGAACCGCACGTCAAACGCCGTGCTCGAGAGCGGTCGTCGGGATGCGACGACCTCTCCTTCGCCGTTCGACGAGCAGTGCGATCACCCGCACCACACCGGCCACGCCGACGAGTGCGAGCCCGAGCACGCCCACGGCGCCCATGCCTCCGCGTTCGAACGCGATCGGCCCGAGTGTCGCTCCGAGCGATCCGCCGAGGAACACCGCAGCCATGAACATCGTGTTCGCCTGCGCGGCGCCGGCGGGGTTCGCGAGCAGCACCCTGCCCTGATTGGCGGACTGGAGGAGCTGGTTCGCCCAGGTCACGACGAACACGGACGGGACGAAGGCCCAGATGAGCCGAGCGTCGAACGCGACGGTGAGCAGGGCCGCCAGGAGGACGACCAAGGAGATGTCCACGATGCGGGCGCTGCCGAGTCGTTGCACGGTACGGGCCCCGACGAGCGTCAGGACACCGGCGAGGAGCCCCACGACGCCGAACAAGCCCGCTGTGGCGGGAGTCCAGTGCAGCACACGGGTGAGGTGGAGGACCATCACCGTCCAGAGGGCGTTGAACGCCGCGAACCCGAAGAACTGCACGATCGCGCTCTCGAGCAGCACGCCACTGGTGGCCAGTCGGTGCAGGGTCGCGAAGAGGATGCGGTGGTACGCGACCCGTTCCGCGACGGGCATCTGGCGGGGGACCACGCGACGCACCAAGGGGAGGCAGAGCAGCACGAGGACGGCGAAGAGCACCAGCACACCGCGCCAGCCGATGAGCGTCCCGAGGAGGCCCGCGACGATGCGTCCGCCGAAGATCCCGATCAAGAGGGACCCGACGAGGGCGGAGGTCGTGCTGTGCTTGGCATCGTCGGGCGCGATCTTGGCAGCGGTCGGGATGATCAGCTGTGCGATGTTCGCGACGAACCCGACGGCGAAGAAGCCAGCGGCGATCGAGCCGACGCCCGGGAGAGCTGCGGTCACGAGCAGCCCTGCCACGAGCAGCAGCATCTGCAGGCTGATCTGCGCCCGCGGTTGGAAGTGGTCGGCCAACGGGACGAGCAGGAAGATACCGAGCGCGTAGCCCAACTGGACGGCAGTGGCGATCCCGCTCGCCGCTGCCGTGGTGGTCCCGAGCTGGCTGATGAAGTCGGTCAGCAGGGGCTGCGGCAAGTAGATGGTGCTCACTGCGATCGCGGTCACCACTGACAAGACCGCGAGGGACGGTCCCCATGACGAGGTGGTCTGTGCTGCTCGGGACATGCTCACTCCTGCTCAATATTACTGACTGGTCGGAAGTAAATCACGAGCATCGGGAATGGTCAACGAACGGACGCCCGCTGTCGGACCCGTTCCGTCGTTCACGGTCACCCCGTCCGTGCCTGCCGGTCTGGCACGACCCGACAGCTGACGCGCACGGAAACTCTCGACCTCTGGCTGACGACGCTGCCGCAGAGGAGGTAGCCGCGGTCCGGAGTCGTGCGCGCAGGAGCGTGCGCGACACCTGCACGAAGACCACTCCCGAAACGAAGAAAACCCCCGCGTGAACGGGGGTTTTCTGTGGCGGTACCGGTGGGATTTGAACCCACGGTGGAGTTGCCCCCACACATGTTTTCGAGACATGATCCTTCGGCCGCTCGGACACGGTACCGGGAAAGAGTTTACACGATCCGGGAGGCCCACGGCGACACCCAGTACACCTCCCCCTCCACAGGTGGGGACGTCCGGCGCTCCGTCCACAGAACGCCACGCGGGTGACCTCGGTCCGAGGGTCCGCGCGTACCGTCTCCGGCATGAGAACGCGCACCCTCGTCGCCCTGCTGTCCTCCCTCGCCGGCGCCGCCGTCGTCAGTGGAGCAGCGGGCTTCGGCGCGCGGGCAGGGATCCGGGGCCAACGGGCCGCCTCGCAGCGTGTGGTCGACATGCTCCCGGTGCACGCCGACTGGTGGCGCGAGCGGCTGCACCACGAGGGCCAGCTGACGTACGTGGCGATCGGCGACTCAGCGGCGCAGGGCGTCGGCGCGACGGCTCCGGGGCGCGGGTACGTAGGGCTGCTCGCCCGTCGGATCCGGCACCGCTCGCGGATGACCGTGCGGGTCGTGAACCTCAGCGTCTCCGGCTCGACGACGTGGGGTGCGAAGAAGGACCAGCTGCCGAAGCTGCAGCACTTCACGCCGGACATCTGCACGGTGTCGATCGGGGCGAACGACATCGCCGACTTCCACCCGGACAAGTTCGAGCGGAACATCCGGGCGATCTACGGCGCGGTGCCCTCCCACGCGGTCGTCGCCGAGCTGCCGTGCATGTTCGTGCCCGACCGCGAGCGCAAGGTCGCCGTCGCGAACGAGATCGTGCACCGGGTCGCCGCGGAACTCGGGCTGACCGTGGCACCCCTGCACGAGATCACGAAGCGCGTCGGGATCCGGCGGACCTTCTTCAACACGTACGGCGACCTCTTCCACCCGAACGACCGCGGGTACGAGATCTGGGCGAGCGCGTTCGAGCCGGCGGTCGACAACCGTGTCGACACCGTCGCCGCGATCCGGCGCTACCTCTCTGCACGGGAAGCCGAGGACCTCGGACGCCAGGCCGGTGACGTCGCCCACGCCCGGGCGGAGCAGGACACCGACGGCGCCGAGACGATCGACACCGCGAACCGCCCGAGCTCGCTCGACCGCCTGCGCCAGCGCGTCACCGGGTCGCTCCCGCTGCCCGGTCGGACCGACGACGGCGAGCCGACCGATGTCGGCGGAGCGGCCTAACCTCGTCCCATGGCCCGCCCCCAGTCGTCCTACCGCTGCTCCGAGTGCGGTTGGACCAGCATCAAGTGGGTCGGCCGCTGCGGTGAGTGCCAGTCCTGGGGAACGGTGGAGGACGCCTCCGCTGCGACCGCGAGCACCCGTGGCACCGCGTCGATCGCCGTCACCGGCAACCGCATCGCCCGTCCGATCACCGAAGCCCGCAGCGGTTCGTTCCAGCGCTGGCAGACCGGCATCGGGGAGTTCGACCGTGTCCTCGGCGGCGGCATCGTCCCCGGCGCGGCCGTGCTGCTGAGCGGTGAGCCCGGGGTCGGCAAGTCCACCCTGTTGCTCGAGGTCGCCTCACGCGCAGCCGCGATGGGCAAGCGGGTCCTCTACGTCAGCGCCGAAGAGTCGGTCGACCAGGTCCGGCTCCGCGCCGAACGCACCGGGGCGATGCACGACGACCTGTACCTGGCGAGCGAGGTCGACCTCGGCGTCATCCTCGGTCAGATCGAGCAGGTGCAGCCGGACCTGCTCATCGCCGACTCCGTGCAGACCATCTCCTCCGCCTCGGTCGACGGCATCGCGGGCGGTACGTCACAGGTGCGCGAGGTCGCCTCGACGCTGATCCGGGTCGCCAAGCAGGCGGCACTGCCGGTCCTCATCGTCGGACACGTCACGAAGGACGGCACCATCGCCGGCCCACGCCTGCTCGAGCACCTGGTCGACGTCGTCTGTCACTTCGAGGGCGACCGGCAGACCGCCCTCCGCTTCGTCCGCGCCCTGAAGAACCGGTTCGGTCCCACCGATGAAGTCGGCTGCTTCGACATGGCCGGCGACGGCATCCACGAGGTCCCCGACCCCAGCGGCCTGTTCATGTCCCGCAACGGGGCGCCGGTGTCGGGCACCTGCATCACCGTGGCGATGGAGGGCCGCCGAGCCCTGCCCGTGGAGATCCAAGCGCTGGTCGTCCCGAGCTCGGCACCCCAGCCACGCCGGGTCGTCAACGGGGTCGACGCGTCCCGGGTGGCGATGCTCCTCGCGGTGCTGGAACGCCGTGCCGGCATCAAGCTGTCCGACGCCGACGTCTACGTCTCGACGGTCGGTGGCATGAAGCTCACCGAACCGGGCGCCGACCTGGCGATCGTGCTCGCCCTCGCGAGTGCCGCACGAGACCGGCCGTACCCGCACACCCTCGCCGCGATCGGGGAGATCAGTCTGGCCGGGGAGATCCGTGCGGCGACCGGGGCGAAGCAGCGGGCCAACGAGGCCGGACGTCTGGGGTTCACGACCGTTCTCGGCGCCGACGCCGAGCACCTCCGCGAAGCGCTGCGGGTCGCGTTCTCGATGACGAGGTCACCACGAGAGCGCGAGCTCGACGCCGCCTTCTGACGGAGGCACCGACACCCTGAGAACCAGACACAGCCTCCAGGCCGGTCCGTGCCGGTCAGCGCCGGTCAGTGCCCGCCAGACCGTCCGTGCCGTTCAGGCGCGCAGCGCAGCCAGCAGGTCCGCCGGCTCCGACTGCATGGTGTGCGGCCCGGCGATGTCGAAGAACACGCCCTCGAGCGAGTCCAGGTGCGCGGCCAGGAACTCCTCCAGCCGCGCGGCGTCGTAGACCATCACCTGCCGGAGCTTCTCGCCCGGCACCATCGCCGTGTACGCGTCCGCCGACGAGAACAGCAGCAGGATGCGCTTGTCCGAGCCCTCACGGCCGAACACCCGGACCTGCATGTCCTTCTTCCCGGTGACGAGCCGCGGGACGATCACGATGTCGTTGCGCAGCGCGTAGGCCACTGCAGCGACGTCCTGCTTCGCGAGGGCTTCCTCGAGCTGTTCGCTCCGGAAGCGCTGTTCCTTGTCTGCCATCGCCCCTAGTCAAGCAGCACGCGCGTGCGTGCGGCTCCGGTCAGGTGACGAGACGGGAGGCACGGTGCCGGTCAGTGGACCCGGCCCGCCTGGACGGCGTGGGTGCGGATGCGCAGGTCGGCGGCGAACTGGGTGGTCTCCGGACCGAGTTCGTCGTCCGGAGCGGACTGCACGAGGACGCCGATCGCGGGGGCGAGGATGAAGCTCGACGTCGCGGCCATGCCGTAGTCGTCGACCGAAGGGACGTCCACGCGGTCAGCGAGGCCGGACTGTGCCAGTGCCGTCGCGTAGTCGAGCACGGCGTACGCCGCTTCGTCGCTCGTCATGACCGAGGCGACCCCGTAGATGAGGTACTTCATGGCCCAGCCTTCCGTCGATGTCCGTGACGCTACGCCGCGGTCGCCGTGCCGGAGTCGCATGTCGTCCTGTAGACGCACTCAGCGGGCGCACCTCTGAGCGATGTCCCAGACAACCTCACCAGGGGTGACCGCGTGTGCGATCCGGTCGGTGCCGAGGGGCGCCGCGGGCTGCTCCACCGTCGCCGCCATGCCTCTGGGGCCGCGGTTCTGCTTCCCGACCGGGCCGGACGCCGGCCGCGCGTGGCCCGTCCGGAGGCCCATCCGCACCCGCCGAAGCGGCGATTCCGAGCGCCGTCGAGGGGGTCGAGACGGATTCGCTCTCGCGTCAGGACCGATCTTCGCGTAGCATCGCTGGTGGCGTGTGGGTGGACCACCTGCTGGGCGGTCTCAACCACCAGGCAGAACTCCATCTGTTCCCGAGCATGGCGTGGCCAATCCTGCGTTGTGCGAAGGCCCTCGTGTGTGAGCATTGCGAACAACACGGGGTCCCGTACACGAAGACTCCAATCTTCCGCACCTACGGGGTCGTCGCCTGGTTTCACAGCCGGGTCGATCTCGAAGCGTGCGACCCGTTCACCTGCCCGATGGTGAGTGCACTTCCGATTGCACTGAACCTCTGATCTCCGTCGCCCCGCTCGATGCCGGGTGCCGCACAAAGCTCGATGGCCATGCCGTCGAAACCCGCGGTGGTGGAATTCTCTCGCCGCGCACGTAAGAAAGTAAGGAACGCCGAAATGGCAACTGGGACTGTCAAGTGGTTCAACAACGAAAAGGGCTTCGGCTTCATTGCGCCGGACGACGGCAGCGCTGACGTCTTCGCCCACTTCTCCGCGATCGGTGGCAACGGCTACAAGTCGCTCGAGGAGAACCAGAAGGTCGAATTCGAGATCACCGAGGGCCGCAAGGGCCCGCAGGCGGAGAACATCACCGTCATCGGCTAACACCGGTCTTCGCGAGCGCCGGGTCTGAGGAGCAATCCTCGGTCCCGGCGCTTCGTCGTTCTTGCAGCAGCGGATGGCTGGTGGCTCAAGGTCCACCCCTGAGGGGCAGCACCACGGGTCGTAACGGTCGTCGAAAGCGAAGACCCCCGGACGAAGCCAGGGGTCGGACGCCGATCGGGCTTTCCCAATCCACTTGCGTCGATTTTATCCCGACGGCAGCACCGCCGTCCCTCAGCTCAGGACGAACTGCACCGACTCCGCCGACGTGATCTCCCCCACCGCGACCTGCAGGTGGTAGCTCGCGCCCCCAGACGTCACCGAGGCGCGTGCGGCGTCGCACGTCGTCGCGGAGGACCGGGTGCGGTCCCAGGCGATGGCGGGCGTGGTGAGCTGCTGGCCGGCCTTCAGCGTGACGTCCTGGTCGGTGCCGCCGGTCTGGCAGTCCTTCGACGACCAGTACTGCTCCTTGCCGGAGGTGATGGTCAGCACCTGCTGGGCGGACCCGAGGTCCATGTGGCAGGAGTTCGACCCGGTGTTCTTGATCGACATCGCGATCTGCGGGTCCTCGCCGGCGGCGTAGACGCGTTTGTCGAGGACCGGCGTCAGTGCGATCTGGTCCGTGGCGCAGGCCGCGCCGTCCTTGCGTGTGGCGGCCGACGGTGTGGGTGAGCTCGACGGCGCGCCCGAGGCAGCCCCCGACGCGCCGGAGCCCGCAGACCCCGAGCCCGAACCAGCACCGGCATCAGCAGCTGCCGACGACGCCCCACCACCGGGAGTCGGACCGGCCGCAGGAGCGCCGTTGCCCCGGCCGACGACGATGAGCACGACGACGACCACGACGAGCAGGACCACCCCGAGCACCAGGGCTCGGCGGCGCCAGTAGGTCCCCGGACGCTCGGGGCCGACGGGATGGCGGAACGACGACATGCGCACAGGGTAGACACCCGCGCGGGACCGGCCGAGGTCCCTCGCCGGGCGGCCGGGCAACCCGTCAGAGGATCTTCAGCATGCGGGTGTTGCCGAGGGTGTTCGGCTTGACCCGGGCGAGGTCGAGGAACTCCGCGACCCCTTCGTCCGACGACCGCACCAGTTCGGCGTACACCTCGGGCGGGACGACGGTCTCCCCGATCTCGAGGTACCCGTGCTTGGCGAAGAAGTCGACCTCGAACGTCAGGCAGAAGATCCGGGCGACGCCGAGTTCGCGGGCGTCGTGCTCGAGGGCTTCGAGCATCCGGTGCCCGACGCGCTTGTGGATCCAGTCCTGGTCGAGCGCCAGGGTCCGGACCTCGGCGATGTCGTCCCAGAACACGGCGAGGGCGCCACAGCCGATCGGCGTCCCGTCCGGTCCTTCGGCGATCCGGAACTGCTGGATCGACCCGTACAGGACGACGTTCTCCTTGCCGAGCAAGATCCGCCGGTCGACGTACGGCGCGATGAGCCGCTGGATGTGCGGCACGTCGGACGCCAGCGCCGGACGCACCAGGATCCCGTGGTCGTCCCGTTCGGAGAAGGCGTGCCGTCCGTGCTCAGTCATCCGCCCCAGCCTACGTCGCCGCCGTCACACGGCGTCACGGGGGACATCAGCCAGGACGCTGCACAGGCGCACCGGCCTACCGTCCGAGACACACCAGCACGACGAGCAGGAGGAGCAACCATGCCCCAGATCATCGAGACCGTCGACGTCAGCGTCCCCGTCCGCGCCGCCTACGACCAGTGGACCCGCTTCGAGGAGTTCCCCACGTTCCTCGACGAGGTCGAGAAGATCGTCCAGGTCGACGACACCACGACCGACTGGACCGTGAAGGTCGCCGGCCAGGAGCGTTCGTTCCGTGCCCTCATCACCGAGCAGCACCCGGACGAGCGTGTCGCGTGGACCGTCAAGGACGGCGACACCGAGCACGCCGGCGTGGTCACGTTCCACAAGCTCGCTGACGCCGAGACCCGTGTCACCGTGCAGATCGACTGGGAGCCCTCCGGCTTCCTCGAGAAGCTCGGCTCCGCAGTGGGCGTCGGCGGTCACGCCGTCAAGAAGGACCTGCAGAACTACAAGGAGCGCGTCGAGGCGGCCCCCACGGCCGACGGCTGGCGCGGTGACGTCCAGGCCTGATCCGCCTGAGCACACAGACGGGAGGCCCGGTACCAGCTGGTACCGGGCCTCCCGTCTGTCCGGGTGCCGGCTTTTCCTCCACAGGGCCACTGTCCGGAATTCCACCCACACCTTCGGCGCCGCCCCGAACTGGTCGCTTCTCTCACGCCATCCTTTCTCGGAGATCGAAACGGGAGGAGCGGCACGTTGGGATATTCACAACAGGCGGATAGGATTAGCGCCATGTCGGAGATCGCGGACCGGATCCGCAGCCTGATCAGGTCGGAGCCGGGCCTCACCCAGAAGTCCTTGGCGCTGGCGGTCGGCATGAAGCCGGACGCACTGTCCCGGGCCCTGAGCGGAGAGCGGGGTCTCTCCATCGACGAGTTGTTCGCCATCGCAGGCCACTTCAGGGTCTCAGTACACGAGCTCGCAACCGGCGAGAGCGACCCACACGAGGTCGCAGTCGCCGCGCGCCACGGGTTCGACAACGACACCAAGGCCTACACCAACCCCGCGTGGGACTCGTCGAAGGTGGTGTTGGAGGACATCGCACTGGCGTACCGTCAGGCGGCTGGCTCCGCTCGTACCTCTGCTCCGAGGAACATCGGCGGGCTTCCCGCGAGCGCACTCCGAACGAGCCTCGTGAACGCGAGCGGCGCTGAGTTCGTCCGTACATTCGCTGACGCGATCGAGCGCTCGTTCGACATCGACGTCGTCCGCGTGGGCGGCCTCACGAACAGCTACTCCATGCGCATCGGCGAACGAGTGGTCATCGTGACGAGCGACACGAGCAACTGGTTCTACCAGAACTTCTCTCTGGCGCACGAACTCGGACACATCGCGAGCGGGACGATGCGCCCGCTCGATGACGACCACCGTCCCGTCGGGCGCCACGAGGCCGGGGCGAACAAGTTCGCATCAGAACTCCTCCTCCCACGGGAACTGGTCACATCGGTCGAGTGGCGGAGCGCCGATCGTGACGTGCTCGGGAGGTTCCTGTGGAGCACGGGCGTCTCGACCAAGTCACTCGCGAACCGCCTCGACTCGCTCGATGTCCCCGTCTCGGCCGACGTCGAACGAGCCCTGGCAGAGAAGACACAGCGGGTCATCTCGCAGTCGACACTGTTCTCCGGTGTCAGCAGCGCCGAGCTCGTGGCCTCCCGGTCGCAGGACTCGTCCGCCCGGCGGTTCCCTCTCCACCTCATCGCGGCGCATCGAGGACTCGTCGAACGAGGGCTCCTCCATGCGAAGACGCTCGCCTGGATGCTCGGCAACGACGAGATCGAGATCGAACGAGAGAGCTCGTCCGCGACGCACGACGTCTCCGTCGACGAGCTCCAGGCGTTCTTGGGCCTGTCGGAGCCGTGAAGCGTGACGAGACTCTTCTTCGCGGACAACACGGTCTTGATCAACTTCGCGCTCCTCGATCGCATGGAGCTGCTCGGACGCCTCGCGAACGGCTGCGCCGCGTGGACGGCCGCGATCCGGCGGGAGTGTCGCGCGAGCGCCGACGCCCTCGACAACGACCAACTCCGTGGCGCTGAGGCCGTCTTCGGGACACCCGTGAGGTTGACCGATCCGCGGACCATCCGGGAGGTCCTCGTGCTGCTCGAACAGCTACGTGAGCCACACGACCCAGACGACCGACACCGCGGAGAAGCCGAGACCATCGCGCTGATCGCCGTCGAGCACGCCGGGAGCCTCTTCGTCACGGACGATGCAGATGCCCGGATGCGTGCCCAGGAGCGAGGGATCCGATCGGTCTCCACGTGTCAGCTGCTCCGGCTCGCCATCCGGATCGGCGCGTTGACGGCGCATGACGCCTGGGCATCCGTCTGCGAGCTCCGGCGACGCGGGCGCACCTTGCATGACTCACCTCGCGAGGAGTCGACCTACATGCAGTGGTGTCGCGCCGCCTGAGCACACCACAGACGGGAGGCCCGGTACCAGCTGGTACCGGGCCTCCCGTCTGTGGTGTGGCTGGCTGATTAGCCCTCGATCTCGCCGGTGGGCGCCTCGGGCGCCTTCTCGAGCGAGGGAGCGCCGGTGAGGACCTCTTCGCGGCCCGGCTGACGCCCGGTCTCGAAGGTGAACGCACCGTCCACGAAGTCGACCTTCACGTGGTCGCCCGCGGTGAGCTCACCCTGCAGGATGTGCTCGGACAGCTGGTCCTCGACCTCGTGCTGCATCGCACGGCGCAGCGGTCGAGCACCGAGGGACGGGTCGAACCCGACCTTGATGAGCTGCTCCTTGGCCTGCAGCGACAGCTCGACGGTCATGTCGCGGTCGAGCAGACGGTCGGCCAGACGCTTCACGAACAGGTCCACGATCTGCAGCAGCTCGGGCTGCGACAGCTGCGGGAACACGATCGTGTCGTCGACGCGGTTCAGGAACTCGGGCTTGAAGTGCTTCTTCAGCTCCTCGTTCACCTTGCCGCGCATGCGGTCGTAGCCGACGGCCGAGTTGCCCTCGACCTGGAAGCCCACCGGGCCACCCGCGATGCCCTGCGAACCGAGGTTCGTGGTCATGATGATGACGGTGTTCTTGAAGTCGACCACGCGGCCCTGACCATCGGTCAGACGCCCCTCTTCGAGGACCTGCAGCAGCGAGTTGAAGATGTCCGGGTGCGCCTTCTCGATCTCGTCGAACAGGACCACGGAGAACGGCTTGCGGCGCACCTTCTCGGTGAGCTGGCCGCCCTCTTCGAACCCGACGAACCCGGGAGGGGCACCGAACAGACGCGAGACGGTGTGCTTCTCGCCGAACTCCGACATGTCGAGGGAGATCAGTGCGCCCTCGTCGTCGAACAGGAACTCGGCCAGGGCCTTGGCGAGCTCGGTCTTCCCGACGCCCGTGGGGCCGGCGAAGATGAACGAGCCGGAGGGACGGTTCGGGTCCTTCAGGCCGGCACGGGTGCGTCGGATGGTCTTGGACAGGGCCGAGATGGCCTCTTCCTGACCGATGACGCGCTGGTGCAGTGCCTTCTCCATGAAGACGAGACGCGAGGTCTCCTCTTCGGTGAGCTTGAACACCGGGATGCCCGTGGCCTGGGCCAGGACCTCGGCGATGATGCCCTCGTCGACGGTGCCGGACGCGGCGACGTCACCGGCACGCCACTGCTTCTCGAGGCGGAGACGCTCGCCGAGGAGCTTCTTCTCCTCGTCGCGCAGGCTGGCGGCCTTCTCGAAGTCCTGCTCCTCGATGGCGGCTTCCTTCGACCCGCGAACGGTCGAGATCTTCTCGTCGAACTCGCGGAGCTCGGGCGGCGCCGACAGGATCGACAGACGCAGGCGGGCGCCGGCCTCGTCGATCAGGTCGATGGCCTTGTCGGGCAGGAAGCGGTCCTGCACGTAGCGGTCCGCCAGGTTCGCCGCGGAGACGATCGCCCCGTCGGTGATGGACACCTTGTGGAACGCCTCGTACTTGTCGCGGAGGCCCTTGAGGATGTTGATCGTGTGCGGCAGCGACGGCTCGTTGACCTGCACCGACTGGAAGCGACGCTCGAGGGCTGCGTCCTTCTCGAAGTGCTTGCGGTACTCGTCGAGCGTGGTGGCACCGATGGTCTGGAGCTCACCGCGGGCGAGGAGCGGCTTGAGGATCGAGGCCGCGTCGATCGCGCCCTCGGCAGCGCCGGCACCGACGAGCGTGTGGATCTCGTCGATGAAGACGATGATGTCGCCGCGGGTACGGATCTCCTTCGTGACCTTCTTGAGGCGCTCCTCGAAGTCACCGCGGTAGCGGGACCCGGCGATGAGCGACCCGAGGTCGAGGGAGTAGAGCTGCTTGTCCTTCAGCGTCTCGGGCACGTCGCCCTTGACGATCGCCTGGGCGAGGCCCTCGACGACGGCGGTCTTGCCGACGCCGGGCTCACCGATCAGGACGGGGTTGTTCTTGGAGCGACGGGAGAGGATCTGCATGACCCGCTCCATCTCCTTCTCGCGCCCGATGACCGGGTCGAGCTTGCCGTCGCGCGCTGCCTGGGTGAGGTTCCGACCGAACTGGTCGAGGACCTGCGAACCCTGCTGCGCGTTCTGCTGCTGCTCGCCGCCGACGGCGACCGCTTCCTTGCCCTGGTAGCCGGACAGGAGCTGGATGACCTGCTGGCGGACCCGGTTGAGGTCGGCGCCGAGCTTCACGAGGACCTGGGCTGCGACACCCTCGCCCTCGCGGATGAGGCCGAGCAGGATGTGCTCGGTCCCGATGTAGTTGTGGCCGAGCTGCAGCGCTTCGCGCAGGGACAGCTCGAGGACCTTCTTGGCGCGCGGCGTGAACGGGATGTGCCCGGTCGGCTGCTGCTGGCCCTGCCCGATGATGTCCTGCACCTGCTCGCGGACGGCATCGAGGGAGATACCGAGCGACTCCAGCGCCTTGGCGGCGACGCCCTCGCCCTCGTGGATGAGGCCGAGGAGGATGTGCTCCGTACCGATGTAGTTGTGGTTGAGCATCTTCGCTTCTTCTTGAGCGAGGACGACAACACGACGGGCCCGGTCGGTGAATCTCTCGAACATGTGCTCTCCCTTGGCCCCGAACGAACCGGGGCCGACAGCCGGACTCGTGTGAGTCCGGTCACGTACATCGAGACTAACCAGCGCTCCCCGTCAGGGCTGCCCCTGTTCGCCGTGGGCGTGACCTCGGGTCGTCCGGCGCACTGCGCGGATCGTCACGCCCGTCGCCCGGCTCGGCGGACCGCCCGACGGAGGCGCCGCGGATCGGCTCCGACCGCTTCGAGCACCTCGTGGGCACCACCGAGCAGCGGGTCGTCGACACCGTCCAGGACGGCGAGCAGGACGTGGTGCGGTCGGACGCGTTCGTGGGGTCCGGCGATCTGGGCGGCGTGCGCGAGGATCCGGGCGACGGCGGGCGTGCAGCTGATCCGGTCCTCGTGACGGTCGCCCGGCGGCGGCCCGACGATCGCGCGTGCGGCGCAGCGCACGGCGTCGACGGAGAGCCCGTGGTCGGCCAGCACCGCGCCGAACCGCGGCATGCCGGCACACAGGGCGACGGCGGCGAGGAGCAGGTGCTCGGCGTCGACGAAGCCGTACCCGATGGCGCGGGCTTCGTGCTCGGCCAGCAGGGCGACCTCCCGCCCGCGTCGGACTTCGGGCACGGCGACGGAGAGCACGGCAGTCTGCATCCATGCAGAATATGAGATATGAGTACGAAACGGAAGCGTGGTGGGGACATCCGCCGACGCCGAGGAGCCACCGGTACGATCCGGTGCATGGAGCAGCCCGTCGTCGGCCTCGTCGTCCACCCGTCGAAGAACGTGCAGGAGTCCGTCGAGGTCCTGGACCGTTGGAACGCGTCCGGTGCCGGCCGTCTGGTCGCCCGGCGGATCGACGCAGCACGCCTGGGCAGCGCGATCGACGCCGTCGACGACGACGGGTTCACCGACACCGTCGACCTGGTCGTGGCGCTCGGCGGCGACGGCACGATGCTCGGCGCCATGCGACTCGTGGCCCGCCGCCCGGTGCCGGTACTGGGGGTCAACTACGGCAACGTCGGCTTCCTGGTCGAGATCGAACCGCCCGAGCTCGAGTCCGCGCTCGAACGGCTCTCGGCCGGCGAGTACCAGCTCGAACCGCACCACGCGCTGGAGGCCCGGCTCTCTTGGGGTGGGTCCCGCACGGACTACCTGGCCTTCAACGACATCACGATCGTCCGGCGCCCGGGTGCCGGCCAGGTCTCCGCCGACCTCAGCGTCGGCGGGCTCGGGTACGGCTACTACCGCGCGGACGCCATCGTCGCCTCGACCCCGGCCGGCTCCACCGCGTACAACTACGCCGCCGGCGGCCCGGTGCTCTCCCCCGCACTCTCCGGCTCGGTCGTGACCCCGGTCGCGCCGATGGCCGGGATCGACCGCTCCGTGGTCCTCGCCGCCCGGGAGCGCTACCGCTTCGACATCGCCGAGGGCACCCGCAGCGCCGCACTCGAGGTCGACGGACTCGTCGTCGGCGAGGTCGCCACCGGCGCGCAGCTCGAGGTCCGGCTCCGGAAGGACGCCGGCAGCGTGGTCCGTCTCGACGCCGAACGCCACGGCCGGACCGGCCGCCTCAAGCTCGGCCTCCTGGACCTGCCGCTCCGTCCGGACCAGCTCATCGAGCTGATCCCGCACGACCTGCGGCAGAAGCTGCACCGCGAGACCGAGGACTGACGCGATCCGCGCCTCCCGTCCGACGCGTCGCGCGCACCGCCGGACGGGAGGCCCGTGGGACGACGGAAGGCCCGCCCGGTTCACACCGGACGGGCCTTCGCATGTGACCTACTCGGTCAGGTACAGCTGCATGTCCTGCGAGACGGCCTTCGCGAACAGGCGGAGCTTCGCACGCGACTCGACGCGGCTGACGGCCTGACGCGTGGTGTGCACGATCTTCGAGATCTCGTCGAGCGTCATCGGCTTGTCGTCGTCCAGGCCGTAGCGCATGCGGATCACGTTGGCTTCGTCGCTCGGCAGCTCGGCGACGATGGAGCGGATGTCGCGGTGCAGCAGCGTCGTCTCGGTGAGCTCGTTGGGGCTCGCGGCGTCCTCGTCCTCGATGAAGTCACCGAGTTCGCTGTCGTCCGAGTCGCCCACGACCGTGTGGATCGAGACCGGCTCGTGCGAGCGGCCCTTGAGGTCGACGAGTTCCTCGACGCTCATGCTCAGCTCGGCGGCCACTTCCTCCGGCATCGGCGCACGGCCGAGGTCGACGGTGAGGTCACGCTCGGTGCGCGAGATCTTGTTGATCAGCTCGACGGTGTGCACCGGGATGCGGATCGTGCGTGCCTTGTCGGCGAGACCACGCGAGATCGCCTGGCGGATCCACCAAGTGGCGTAGGTCGAGAACTTGTAGCCCTGGGTGAAGTCGAACTTCTCGACCGCACGGACCAGACCGAGGTTGCCCTCCTGGATGACGTCCATGAACGGCAGGCCGCGCTGCGAGTAGCGCTTGGCGATGCTCACGACCAAGCGGAGGTTCGAGGTGATCATCCGCTCCTTGGCACGCTCACCGTCGCGGACGAGCCAGCGGAGTTCGCGCTCGAGCGACTTCTCGAGGCCGGTCTCGGTGTGGAGCTTCTCCTCGGCGAACAGCCCGACCTCGATGCGGCGGGCGATGTCGGCCTCTTCCTCAGCCGTGAGGAGGGCGAGCCGGCCGATGTGACGGAGGTAGTCGCCGACCTGGTCGACGGACGCACCGCGGACACCGGCGAGCTGCTCGTCGGCCTCGACCTCGGCGACGGCGTCGAGCGTGGTGGCCTCGGCGGAGGTGGTCTTGGGCGCTGCCTTCTTGGTGCGGCGCGAGGTGGTGCTGGGTGCGGCCGTTGCGATCGCCATGGTGACTCTCCCTGCCTGTGACGGTGTTGTCCTTCGTGGGCTGAGACCGAGTTTGGCGGGCCGGAGGTGTACCCCACAAACCACCACGATCGATTCTCAGGCTTCTCCGTGCTTCGTCATCGGGGGACATCGGTGCGGGGTACAGCTCGCCCCGGCTGCTCTCGCGCTCGATCCGCGCCGTGCTGCCGATCGGCGAGGAATCACAACGGTGTGACTCCTGCTCCGCGCCGAGGGGGACACGTGTACCCCGGGGTGCAACGCGTTCCGGACAACGTAAAAGGGGTACGTCGCACCGGATCCGATGATCCAGCTGACGTACCCCGAAGGAGTACCCGTGCGGGGGTCATGACCACGCTGTCACCACGACGGCTCGAGCCATCCGTCGCGGTTCTTCGAGACCTCGAGGTCCGGGTCGCGGTCGAACTCGTCGTACTCGCTCTCGATGTCACCGACGAGGCTGCGGGACGCGGTGGGATGCAGGATGGACATGCCGACGATGGTCACACCGTCGGGCGTCGGCGGGGTGAACACGGGCTGTCGGCTCGGTGTCGGCCCCACCCGGGTCGGCCCCACCCGGGATGGCGTCGGCCGGCAGCCCGGTCCGTCAGGCCGGCGGGTGCAGGACGGCGAAGGACGGGGTGCGGTCGCGCTCGATGTGCGAGTAGGCCAGCGCCTCGGCCATCCGCTCGTCGCCCCGGGCGATCGCGGCGGCGAGCTCGACGTGGTCGTGGAAGGCGTCGTGCACGTCGAGCGCGCTGGTGAGGTAGAACAACCACTGCACCCGGCCGGAGACGGAGCGCATCGAGGCCTGCAGCAGGCTGTTGCCGGTCATCGCCACGATCGCCTCGTGGAACCGGGTGCTCGCCTCGGCGATGCGGTACGGGTCCCCGTCCTCGACGACGCTCTGCGACCAGGCGAGCGCCGCCTCCAGTTCGTCCGTGGAGACCCCACGACCGACCGCACGGGCGGCGTGCCCGGCGGCCCCGACCTCGAGCACCTCACGCAGGTCGAACAGCTCGTGGATGAGCCGGGAGGTCCAGGTCGACACCACGGCCCCACGACGCGGTGTGCTGGTGACGAAGCCCTCGACCTCGAGCATCGGGACGGCTTCACGCAGGGGGACGCGGGACACCGCGAGCTCCTCGGCGATCCGCGTCTCGGCGAGCTTGTGCCCCTGGGGGTACTCGCCGCGGATGATCGCTTCGCGGAGGCGCGCGTGGATCTGCCGCGGGAGCGACAGTGCGGGCTCGGTGGTGGTCATCGGGTCAACCTTCGCAGACTCGGGCGGCGGTCCACCGGGGTTCACGGGGACCGGACGGGGCACCGGGGCTGGTCCCCGGTGCCCCGCGTGTCACTTCTGGAGTCCGAGCTTGCTGAAGTCGAGCTCGTTGGCGCCGATGTTGTGCGCTGCCGCGACGCCGGTCAGCCACTTCTGCGAGACGACCCAGTCCTTGTTGTAGGACAGGTTGTAGTAGCAGCCGGTCGCGGCGTACTGCTGCGCGGCCTTGCCGTAGAGCGACTCGTCGCCGGTCTGCAGCGCCTGGTCCAGGGTCTTGTCGACCGCGGGCACGTCGCACCCGAAGTAGTTGATGCCGCCGGACTTGTCCCAGAACACGTGACCCCACATGTACGGGGAGCCGCCGTCCGGGCCGTTGTTGCCGTCGAAGAACGCGTCCGGTCCGCTCGTCGGGTCGTTGATCCACCCGAAGACCTGCGAGGTCGGGTACGACTTCGCGGTGGCCTTGATGCCGAGACCCTGCAGTGCCGCCGCCTGGATGTTCGCCATCTGCTGGGCGTTGGTGTTGCCGCTGGCGTAGCCGATCGTCATCGTGGTGCCGGCGGGCAGCCCCTTGGCGTAGGCCTTCATCGCTCCGGGCTCGTACGTGGTCTCCTGCTTGTCCGAGCCGTCGGAGAGCATGCCCTTGGCGTACAGGGTGGTCGCCGGCTCGGAGCGGCTGCCGAGGACCTGCTGCACCATCTTCTTCTGGTCGATGCTCTGCAGGAAGGCGATCCGGGCCTCCCTCGTGGCGAAGAACGACTTGGTCGGGTTGACCGTGACCAGCGCGGACTGGAGCGTCGGCAGCATCGCGCTCGAGAACTGCTTGCTGTCCTGGTACTTCGACAGGCTCGACGACGGCAGCGCCGCGACGATGGTCGACACGTCGCCGCGGTCGAACGCGAGCTGCAGCGCGGACACGTCCGAGTAGATCGGCAGCTTGATGGTGGTGAACGGCGACTTGGTGCCCCAGTAGCCGTCGTACCGCTTCATCGTCCACGAGCTGCCGGGGTCCGCGGCGCTGATCTCGTAGGGGCCGGTGCCGGCGTCGTGGGTCTGCAGCCATGTCTGCGCGTCGTCGGAGCCGGCGTGTGCACGGAGCGCGGTCGGCGACTCCATCTTCGGGCCGAACGGTGACGCCAGGTAGTCCAGGAAGGCCGAGTTCGGGCTCTTCAGGGTGACGACCGCGGTCTGCGCGTCCGGCGTCGCGACGCTCTTGACGCCCTCGACCATGTAGGCCGCACCACCCTTGACGGCGATGCGGCGGTCGAACGCCGTCTGCACGGCCGCCGAGGTGAACGGGGTCCCGTCGTGGAAGGTGACGCCCTTCCGCAGGTGGAACGTGTACTCGGTGTTGTCGTCGCTGACCTGCCACGAGGTCGCGAGCCGCGGTGCGATCTGCACCTTGTCCGTGTCGTTCGCGTACTGCACGAGTCCCTCGTACGCGTTGAGCACGATGGCCAGGCCGTTGTTCGCGTAGTAGATGTCGGGGTCCGGCGGCTGACCGATGTCGCCGAGCAGGCCGACGGTCAGGGTGCCGTCGGTCGGGGCGGCGTTCGGGGCCGCGGCACCGGCACCGGAGCAGGCGGTGAGGACGAGCAACGGCACGGCGGCCGCGGCGACCAGGGCGGCGCGGGTGCGGCGCCGGAGGGTGGTGAGCTGCACGGGGGATCTCCTTCAGGGCGGTGGGGCGCAGGTGGAGCAGGTGAGGGTGCGGGGTGGTGGGGGAGGTCAGGCGAGGCGCGGATCGGCGGCGGTCTGCAGGCAGTCCGCGACGGTGTTCACGACGACGTAGACCGCGCCGAGCACGAGGGTCACCGCGGCGATCGCCGGGTAGTCCGACGTCGGGATGCTGTTCGCCAGGTAGCTGCCCATGCCGGGCCAGCTGAAGACCTGCTCGACGACGACGTCTCCGGCGAACATGAACCCGAGCTGCAGGCCGGACATCGCCAGGGCCGGGCCGACGGCGTTCCGGACGACGTGGCGCGCCAGGATCGTCTCCTCGCCCAGCCCCTTCGACCGGGCGGTCCGGACGTGGTCGGCGACCAGGGTGGTCTCGAGCCCGGAGCGCAGGATCCGCCCGATCGCCAGGGCCGGTGCGATCGCCAGCACGGTGGCGGGCAGGACCAGGTGCGACAGCTCCGACCCGACTCCGCCGTCGCCCCGTCCGGAGGCCGGCAGCCACCCGAGCTGCGCGTAGAACAGGATGATGCCGCCGAGGGCGAGCAGGAACGGCGGCGCGGTCGCCCCGACGAGCAGCACACCGCGGTACACGCCGGAGAACGGCCAGCGCAGGGCACCCGACGCGGCGAACAGCCCGGCGAGCACGAGGGCGATCGCGAACGCCGCCAGCACGAGCTGCACGGTGGCGGGCACCGCGGACGCCAGGTCGGTGGCGACCGGGCGGTGCGTCCGGAACGAGGTGCCGAAGTCGCCGTGCAGGGCGCCCCCGACGAACCGCAGGAACTGCACGGGCAGCGGGTCGTCGAGCCCGAGCCGCTGCCGTTCGGCGTCGACCGCGGACCGGGAGGCGTTGGCACCGAGCGCGGCCCGGGCCGGGTCACCGGGTGAGACCTGCTGGAGCAGGAACACCACGACGCTGAGGACGAGCAGCACGACGACGAGCGAGCCGATGCGGCGGAGGACGTACGAGACCACGGCGCTACCTCCGGGCGATCAGGGTGCGGACGCCGTCGCCGGCGAGGTTGGACACGAGGCTCAGGAGGAGCACGGCGGCACCCGGCACGACCGGGACCCACCAGGCGCTGAGCAGCAGTTGCGTGTTGGCAGCCGTGTCCGCGCCGAGCTCCGCCGCGGGTGCGGGCTGCCCGAGGCCCAGGAACGACAGCCCGGCGAGCAGCAGCACGACGTTGCCGATGTCCAGGCTCGCCGTCACGATCGCGGTCGGGACCGCGCCGGGCAACACGTGCCGGAGGACGAGCCGGGCACGACCGACACCGGCGAGCCGGGCGGCCTCGACGTGCGGGCGGGTGACGGTCGCGCGGACCTCGGACCGGATGATCCGGGCGTAGTACGGCCACCAGACGACCGAGATGCCGACGAGCGTGTTCGTCAGGCCCGGGCCGAGGGCCGCGACGATCGCGATCGCCACGAGGGTCGACGGCAGTGCGAGGAACAGGTCGGTGACCCGCATGAGCACGCTGTCCACCCAGCCGCCGGCGACACCCGCGGTGGCGCCGACGACCCCGCCGACGACGAGTCCGACGGCCACCACGGCGAGCGCCGACAGCCACGACGTCTGCAGGCCGAACAACGTGCGGGAGAGCACGTCCCGCCCGATCGAGTCGGTGCCGAACAGATGCCCTGGGGTGCCGATCGGCAGCTGGGCCATCGCGACGGGCTGGATGGGGTCGTCGGGTGCGATCAGCCGGGCGACGAGCGCCAGGACGGTGAGCGCGACGAGGAGCCCGACGAGCGCCTGGGCCGTGCGCCGACCGGCGTGCACGCCCGAGGTCGGCCGGAGCGTCCAGCGCGGGGCGACGACGGCGGCGCTCATGCGGGCACCGCGATCTCGGGCACGGACGCGACGAGCGTCCGGGTGTACTGCTCCTGTGGGTCGTGGATCACCGTGTCGGCGGGTCCGGTCTCGATGACCCGGCCGCGTTCGACGACGGCGATGTGGTCGCCCATCAGCCGGGCGACGGCCAGGTCGTGGGTGACGAACAGGACGGTCATGGCGAGCTCCCGACGCATGTCACGGATGGTGTTGAGGGTCACGGCGGCCAGCGAGGCGTCGAGGGCGCTCGTCGGTTCGTCGCAGAGCAGGACCGCGGGCCGGACGATGGTCGCGCGGGCGAGGGCCACCCGCTGCCGCTGGCCGCCGGACAGGTCGGCGGGGCGCAGGCGGGCGACGGTGGCGGGCAGGCCGATCGCGTCGAGCGCCTCGGCGACGCGTCGGTCGGTCTCGGTGCGGCCGAGGCGGGCGGGGACGAGTCGCTCGCGGAGGGTCTCGCCGACCGTCATCCACGGGGTGAGCGAGGACCCGGCGTCCTGGAAGACCATCTGCGCCCCGCCCTCGGCGACGGTGATGCGTCCGGACCGGGCCGGGACGAGTCCGGCGACGGCGCGGAGGACGGTGGACTTGCCCGACCCGCTCTCGCCGACGATCGCGAGGGACCGGCCAGCCGGCACCCGGAAGCTGACGCCGCGGACGGCCTCCACGGTCCGTGCGCGGCGGCCGCGGCCGGTCGTGTAGGTGCAGACGAGGTCGTCGACGACGACCGCGTCCGCTGTGGAGGCGGGCGCAGTGGGCGTGTCCGCTGTCGGCCGGGAGGCCCGTCCCGCGTCGTCCGCGCCGGTCCCGCCGGGTGTGCTGGCCGCGTCGGGCCGGGCCCCGGTCGCGCGGACCGTGTCGGCGTCCCGCCAGCACGCGGCGGCGTGGTCGGGCGCCGGGACGGAGGCGTCGAGGCCGGGCATCTCGGTGGCGCACCGGGCGACGGCGAGCGGGCACCGGGCGCGGTACGGGCAGCCGACCAGGCGTTCGGCCGGGTCGAGGGTGTCAGCCGGCAGCGCGGGGAGCCGGGCGTCCCGGTCGAGCGCGAGGGACAGTCGCGAGCGGAGGAGACCCGCCGTGTACGGGTGGGCCGGGGCGCCGAGGACCGCGGCCGTGGGTCCGACCTCGGCGAGACGGCCGGCGTACATGACGGCGATCCGGTCGGCGATGCGCGAGGCGACACCGAGGTCGTGGGTGATGAGCAGGACGCTGCAGCCGTGGTCGTCGCGGAGTTCCTGCAGCAGGTCGAGCAGCTGCGCCTGCACCGTGACGTCGAGGGCGGTCGTGGGCTCGTCGGCGACGATCAGGGCCGGGCGACCGGCCATCGCGATCGCGGCCATCACGCGCTGCCGGAGTCCGCCGGAGAGTTCGTGCGGGTAGACGCTGAACCGCAGGTCGGGGTCCGGGACACCCATGCTGTCGAGGAGCGCGACCGCACCGGCACGGTCGGGGCCGGCCTCGGTGATCTGCCGACCGATCCGCATCGTCGGGTTGAGCGAGGTCATCGGGTCCTGGAACACGGCGCCGAGCGAGGACCGTCGTGCTGCCCGGCGTTCGACGTCGGTGCCGCGCACCATGTCGGTGCCCTGCACGGTGACCTCGCCGGTGACCTCGGGTCGGGCGGCGTCCGGCAGCAGGCCGAGCAGGCTCATCGCGAGCATGCTCTTGCCGGAGCCGGACTCCCCCACCAGCCCGACGATCTCGCCCGGGGCGACGTCCAGGTCGATGCCGCGGAGCACCTCGGACCGTGCTCCGTCCCGCTCGAGCGAGACGTGCAGGTCGCGGATCGTCGCGGTCGTCATGCGGTCGGCTCCCTGGTCTGCGCGGCGGATCCGGCTGCTGTCTCGGCTGCGGCGAGGTGCGCGGCGATCGCCCGGGGCTGGGTGAACCAGACACGGTCGGCCTGGGCCGTCATGTGCCGGAGCGCCCGGTCGAGGGCCCGCAGCCGGAACGGAGCGCCGGAGATGAAGGAGTGCACGACGACGCTCATCACGAGCGGCTGGTCGGCGGAGCGGTCGAGCAGCTCGTCGAACTCGTCGACCACCATGTCGGCGAACTCGGCGGCCGACGCACCCCGACCGACGACGGTCGTGCTGTCGTTCACCTCGAGCGCGTACGGCAGCACGAGCAGGTCGCCGTTGCGGGTCGGGACGGTGACGGGCCGGTCGTCGAGCCGGAGGTCGAGCAGGTACCGGTACCCGGTGCCGGCCAGGCTGTCGAGCGTGGACGTGGTGTGGCTGAGCCAGGGGCTCGACCACCCGCCCGGGGCGGCACCCTCCTCCGCGGTGATGCGCGCGGCGACCCCGGCGACGTACGCGGCCTCGCCGGCAGCGGACATCCCGACCAGGGAGTCCGAGTTGGACGTGCCGTGCCCGATGAACTCGGCGCCGACCTCCCGCGCGGCCCGGATCAGTTCGGGGGCGGTGTCGTAGACGGCGGTGTTGAGGAGCACGGTCGGCGGGATGCCCGCGCGGTCCAGTCGCTCGAGCAGCCGGAACGCCCCGACGCGGTTGCCGTAGTCGCGCCACGAGGTGTTGACGAGGTCGGGGGCGGCGACGTCCGGCACGATGTCCTCGGTCCGGCCGACGCCGAACCGGTACTCCTCGAGCCCGACCGCGACGTAGACGGCCAGGCGCTTGCCGTCCGGCCAGGCCGGTCCGCCGGGAGCGGTGATCGGCCGGTAGGGCCAGAGGTCGTGCCCCGGCGCGGTGGTCCGGAGCGTGTCGTCGGCGGTCATGCGGTCATCCCGTTCGTGGTGGTCCGGTGTGCGGGTGTGATGCCGCGGTCGGGCAGGCCGAGGTCGGTCGCGGCGGCGCGGCGGACGACGGCGGCGTAGGCGGGGCGGAGCCGGTCGGCGTCGGCCCAGGTGCGCTCGAGGGCGGGGCGGCGGGCGGCGTGGAGTTCGCGGGCCTCGGCGAGCAGGGCGTCCTCGTCGACCGAGGTGACCCGGCCTCCCTCGGCGACGACCGTCCCGGCGACGACCGTCATCCGGACGCTGGTGCCGGACTCGCAGTACACGAGCTGGCCCCGCAGGTCGTTGAACGGGGTGAAGGCGGGCGCGTGCAGGTCGAGGAGCGCGAGGTCGGCCTCCGCCCCGACCGCGATCCGGCCGACCGTTCCGAGCGCGCTCCGGCCGTCACGGCGCATGGCCGCGGCCCCGCCGTCCCACAGCGCCTCGAGCACCTCGGCCGGTCGTGGCCAGCGGTCCGGGTCGTCGCCGGTGACGGTGTGGATGAGACCGGCCTGCTTGACGACGCCCCAGGTGTTCACGGTGTCGTCGCAGATCGCCTCGTCGACGCCGAGCGCCACCCGGATGCCGCGGTCCCGCATCGCACGGAACGGCATCACACCACTGCCGAGCCGCAGGTTCGACACCGGGTTGTGCGCGACGACCGCGTCCGCCGCGCCGATCAGGTCGAGGTCGTCGTCGTCGACCCACACCGCGTGGATGACGTTCACCCGGTCGCTGAGCAGCCCGAGGTCCGCCGTGTAGCGGACCAGGCTCCGGCCGGCGAACCGCGGCTGGCCACTCGACGGGTGCGAGAGGGCACGCTGCGTGCGGGTCTCGAGCATGTGGGCGAAGAGCGGCACGTCGTGGGTGCGGCTGAGGTCGTCGAGTGCGCCGAAGTACTCCGGTGAGACCCGCTGCGGTGCGGAGATCGACACGGCCGCGGTGAGTCGACCGTCGGCTGCTCCGTGCCAGGTCCGGAACAGATGGTCGTAGGCGTCGAGCAGTTCCGCGGCCGATGCGGGGGCGGGGGCCTGCAGCGCGCGACTCGTCGCCTCGTCGGCGCCGAGGCCGTCGAGCCCGAGGTCGTCGAGGAACGGCAGCTTCTCGACGTCGGGCAGCTCCGGCTGGTCGAGCGCCACGGAGGCCCGGATCCCGCTGTCCGCGTACGCCTGCATGACGGCGTCGATGACCTCGGGGTCGGGCGTCGGCATGAGGAACGCGTCGTCCTGCACGCTGGTCGTCCCGGTGCGGAGCATCTCGAGCGCGCCGAGCATCGTCCGGAGGTACGCCTCCCGCGGGGTCGGCGTCAGGGCAGGGTCCGACGGGGACTCGTAGAGCATGAAGGTCTCGAGCGGCCGGCTGGGGAACGCACCCTTGAGGTGGTTCGCCGGCGAGTGGAAGTGCGCGTTGACGAGCCCGGGCAGCACGATGTGGTGCCCGCGGCCGTCCACCACCCGGACGTCGGCGGGCGCCGCGGCCCGCGCGGTCGGCCCCACCACCGCGATGGTCGTGCCGGTGACCAGCAGGTCGGTCGGACCGGTCATGCCGGAGGGCTCCTCGGGCGCCCACAGCAGGACGTCGGTGAACAGGACGCTCATCCCCACACCTCCCGGGTGGCGGCGGAACCGACGGGCTCGGCGAAGGTGCAGGCGCGGGACGTCGTGATGCCCTGCGCCAGCAGGCCCTCGACGGCGACGGTCGCCGCGGCCACACCGTCGATCACCGGTACCCCGAGCGAGGTGCGGAGCGCACCGACGAGATCGGTGAGGCCGGCGCACCCGAGCACCACGGCCTCCGCACCGTCCGCGACCAGGGCGGTGCGGGCCTCCTCGGCGAACGCGGCGTAGGCCGGGCCGGCGCCGGACTCGATGTCGGCGACCGCGACGTCGACGGCCCGCACGGTGCAGCGGTGGCCGAGCCCGAGTGCGCGGACGACGCGGTCGGTCATCGCGATCGTCCGCGGCGGCATCGTGATCACCGTGAAGCGGTGGGCGACGAGCGCGGCGGCCTGCAGTGCGGCCTCCGTCATGCCGACGACGGGGCCGGCGGCGCGTTCGCGGGCGGCGTCGATGCCGGTGTCACCGAAGCAGGCGATGACGTAGCCGTCGACACCGTCAGCCTCGCCGCGCTCGACCTGGGCGAGGACGCCGGCGGCGCCGAAGACCTCGTCGACGGCGGTCTCGACGGACGCGGGGGCGGTGGTCGAGCAGCTGGCGGTGACGGTGGTGCCGGGGCGGGCGACGGCGCGGGCCGCGGCCGCGACGGCGTCCGTCATCGGCTGACTCGTGTTCGGGTTGACGATGCGCACCTCGGTCACCGGACCGCTCCCGTCGTCGCTGCGGTGGTCGTCGCTGCTGTGGTCGTCGCTGCGCCCGCTCGGGTCGGTTCGGTCTCGGCGAGCAGCCCCGCCACCCCGTGTGCGCCGATCGCGACGCGCGCCGCGGCCGCACCGGCCCGCGCGGCCTCGACCGGCTCGGCCCCACGGACGGTCGCAGCGGCGAAGGCCCCGCAGAACGCGTCCCCGGCTCCGGTGGAGTCGACGGGCTCGACGGCGTCGGTCGGGACCCGGGTCACGCCTCCCGCGGTCGCGACGAGGCAGCCGCGTTCGGCGGTCTTCACGACGACGACGTCGGGGCCGGCCTCGAGGAACCGCCGAGCCGCGGCCTCCAGGTCGGTCGTCCCGGCGAGCCGGACGGCCTCCACCTCGCTCGGCAGGAACACGTCACAGGTGGCGAGCAGTGCGAGCAGCTCGTCCTCGTGGCCGAGCACGTAGTCCTCCTGCAGGTCGAGCAGGACGGTGGCGTCGGTCCGCTCACGGAGCCACGGCCCCAGCGCCAGCTGCGCGCCGAGCGACATCGCGGACACCAGGACGCCGCTGGCGGTCAGGGCGTCGGCTCCGACGTCCGCCGGGTACACCGACATGCCGTCGAACGCCGCCTCGCCGTCGAGCAGGTCCCACGTGCGGCTGCCGTCGGGTGCGTAGGTCACGCGGTTCCGGACCGTACGGCCGGCACGCGGGCGGGTCGGCTCGACGCGGATCCCGCGGTCGACGACGGCCTGGAGGAGCGTGGCCGGTAGGTCCGTCCCCACCGGTGCGAGCATGCGGACGTCCGTCAGCTCGCGACGGGCGGCCAGGGCGGCGAAGAGCGCGTCGCCGCCGAGTGCGGTCGTCGTCGCCCCACCGACCACGAGGTCGTCGATGGTCAGGTTCCCGATGCAGAGCAGCGAGTCAGCCATGCCGAGCCTCGGCGGTGGTGAACTGCGCCATCGCGAGCAGGTACCCGGTCAGCTGCGCGGGCAGGACGGTGAGCAGCGGGCTGAGTGCCTCGGCGAGCGCCGGGACGACGACGACCTCGTCCGCGATCGCGTCGAACGCGTCGACGCCCTCGGTCGTGACGACGTACACCGAGCCGCCGAACCGCTTCGCCTCGCTGGCGGTGTGCACGGCCCGCGGCACGGACGGGCCGGCCGGCGCGATGACCCAGATCGGTTCGCCGCGCTTCAGCGAGTTGTAGTGGTGGAACTCCTCGACCTGGATCGCCTCGGCGTGGTCGGGCGTGCACTCCTTGACCTTCGCGGCGCCGATGATCGCGCTGCCCCAGCTCGGGCCGGCGCCGGAGAACAGGAAGGTGCCTGCGCCCTGCTCCCGCTCGGCGATCGCGCGGAGGCGGGGCTCGGTGGTCGCGATGACGTGCTCCATCAGCTCCGGCACCGCGGCGAGTTCACGTCGGAGCCCCTCGGCCGCCGCTACCCCGCCGAGCACACCGACCCGCATGGCGAGGTCGAGCAGCAGCGCGAGGGCGGTCGTCGAGGACTGGGTCGGCCAGCCCACGCGTGTTGCCCGGAGCCGCAGGGTGCGTGCGGACTCGACGTCCAGGGTCGAGCCCGTCGTGTTCGTGATCGCGACGACGAGGGCACCGGCGTGCTGGGCCATCAGCGCGGCCTCGACGGTGCGGGTGGTCTCCCCCGAGCTCGACAGGGCGATGACGACGCTGCGCTCGGTGACGAGCGGGGCGCCGTAGTAGGCGAGCTCCAGGCTCTGCACCGGCTCGACCGGCACCCGGAGCATCTGCTCGAGCACCTGCCGGGCCGCGATGGCGACGGCGAGCGAGTCCCCGGCGCCGGTCACGAACACGCGGTCGACCTCGGACCGGGCGATGAGGGCGGCGAGTTCGTCCAGGTCCTCGTCGTTCGCGGCGAGGGTCTCGCGGATCCGGTCCGGCTGGGCGACCAGTTCCGGGAGGGTCGCCTCGTCCCGGGCACGACGCTTCGGGTCGAGGGGGTGGTCGGTGGGCAGGGCGACGATGGACGCGTGTTCAGCGGCGGAGACGCGTTCGACGACCTGCTGCTGCCGGGCGTCGAGCGGGCTGTCGACACCGATGAACGGGCTCGGCGGGGTGGCGGTCATGCGCGGTGTCCTGTCGTGTCGAGGGCCCGGCCGAAGCGGGCGGCGGTCTCCGGGTCGATGCGGGCGTCCGGGGCGCTCGAGCGCTTGATGGCGCTGCCGAGCACCACGCCGTCGGACCGGCGGACGGTGTCGTCGATGGTGTCGAGCGTCACCCGACCACCGACGACGAACGGCACGTCGGCGACGGCGCGCAGTCGTTCGATGTCGTCCAGGGCGTCGGCGACCCCGCTGTCCCGGGTGACGACGAGCACGTCCGCGAGCCCGAAGTCGTGCGCCTCCTTCGCGGCCCACGCGGGGCTGCCGGCCAGGGCGAGGCTCGTGGCCTCGTGCACGTCCGCCCAGACCTCGACGTCTGCACCGAGTCGGCGGCGCATCGTCGCGACGTCGTGGGCGCACCCCTCGATCCAGCCGGTCGGGCCGACCGAGACGCCGGTGAGGACCTTGACCCGCACGAACGTCGCGCCGATCGCGTGGGCGATGGCGACCGCGCTCGGACCGTCGTTGTGGCCGACGACCACGCCGACCGGGACGTCCACGGCTCGGGTGACGGCAGCGCCGACGACGGCGAGGGCGGCGACGGTGGGGGCGTCGACGCGGACGGCCTGGGGCATGTCGCTGGCGTCCTGCACCATCACGTGTGTGAAGCCCGCGGCGACGAGCGCGGCGGCGTCCTCAGCGGCCCGTTCGGCGATCGCGGAGACGGGGACGCCGGCGTAGTTCACGGCGCCGGGCAGGGGCGGGAGGTGGAGGACTCCGACGAGGCGGAACGGGGCGAGAGGCACGAGCGAAACGGTATACAGTTCCGCGTTTCGATCGCATGAACGCGTGTTTCAGCCAGATGAAGCGCGGCCGTGGACTCTAGTCCAGCCGAGAAAAGCCCTGCTCAGGGGCCGTGTGAACCGTTCCGGGCTGCGAGCAGTCTCGCCTGGATCAGGCGGGGCAGAACAGCCTGTATACGGTCAGTCCGCAGTCGGAGGCGCGGTCGTGGTCACGCTGCGCTCACGCTCGAACCGGGCACGCTCTTCGGCCTCGATCTTCGTGTACGCGGCACGCTCGGTCCGGTCGGCACGGATGATCGCGCGCATGATGAACCAGAAGATGACGCCCAGCAGGATCGTCGGGGTCAGGGCGAAGACGACTCCGGAGACGATTCCATGCGGCATGGTCCCATCGTACGTCGCCCCGCTGGGCCCTCCGCGACGAGGGCCCTCCTTGACGAGGGTCCCTACTTGACCAGCGGGAAGAGGATCGTCTCGCGGATGCCCAGGCCGGTGATCGCCATGAGCAGGCGGTCGACACCCATGCCCATGCCACCCGACGGCGGCATCGCGTGCTCGAGGGCCCGCAGGAACTCCTCGTCGACGCGCATCGCCTCGGGGTCGCCACCGGCAGCCAGCGTGGCCTGCTCGACGAAGCGCTCGCGCTGCACGACCGGGTCGACGAGCTCCGAGTACGCCGTGGCGAGTTCGAAACCGCGGACGTAGAGGTCCCACTTCTCGACGACGCCCGGGCGGGTGCGGTGCTGCCGGGTCAGGGGCGAGGTGTCGACCGGGAAGTTCATCACGAACGTCGGGGCGTACAGCTTGTCCCCGTTGAAGTGCTCCCACAGCTCTTCGACGTACTTGCCGTGCGTGGCGTGTGCGACCTCGACACCCTCGGCGTCGGCGAGCGCCTGCAGCGCGGACAGCGGCGTCTCGGGGGTGACCTCGTGACCGGACGCCTCCGACAGGGACTCGTACATGTCGAGTCGTGCCCACTCGCCGCCGAGGTCGTAGTCGCTGCCGTCGGGCAGGGTGACGACCAGGGAGCCGCCGGTGACCGCACGGGCGGCGTTCTGCACCAGCTCCTGGGTCAGGGTGGCCATCTGCTCGTAGTTGCCGTACGCCTGGTACGCCTCGACCATCGCGAACTCGGGCGAGTGCGACGAGTCAGCACCCTCGTTGCGGAAGTTCCGGTTGATCTCGAAGACCCGGTCGATGCCACCGACGACCGCACGCTTGAGGAACAGCTCCGGCGCGATGCGCAGGAACAGCTCGGTGTCGAACGCGTTCGAGTGCGTGACGAAGGGCCGGGCAGAGGCACCACCATGCTGGGTCTGCAGCATCGGGGTCTCGACCTCGAGGTACTCGTGCGACGTGAAGGTGTCGCGGAGCGAGGACATCACGGCAGCGCGGGCCCGGACGGTCTTGCGGGCGTCCTCGCGCACGATGAGGTCGAGGTAGCGCTGGCGGACCCGGGTCTCCTCGTTGAGCTCGTTGTGCAGGTTCGGCAGCGGCAGGATCGCCTTCGCCGCGATCGCCCAGTCGTCGACCATGATGCTCAGCTCGCCGCGGCGGGAGGAGATGACCCGGCCGTGCACGAACACGTGGTCACCGAGGTCGACGAACTCCTTCCAGCGGGCCAGCGACTCGTCGCCGACCTCGGCCAGGGACACCATCGCCTGGATGCGTGAGCCGTCGCCGGACTGCAGCGAGGCGAAGCAGAGCTTGCCGGTGTTGCGCGAGAACACGATGCGGCCGGCGACGCCGACGACGTCCTGCGTCTCCTCGCCGGTCTCGAGGTGCTCGTACTGCGCGCGGACCGCGGGGATCGTCGTGGTGATCGGGAGTTCGGCCGGGTAGGCCTCGATCCCGGACTCCAGCAGGCGCGCGCGCTTGTCCAGCCGGACCTGACGCTGCTCGCTGGTCTCCTGCTCGGCCAGTGCGGCGGCGGCGGCGACCGCGGTCTCGGTGGTGGCGGGGGCGGTCTCGTCGGTCATGCGGGTGCGGCTCCGGAGGTCGTGGGGGATCGCGTCGATGCTACCGGTCCGGCCGTGCCCGCCGCCTCCGGCCCACGAGCGGTCGCAGAACGTCGGTTCAGCCCGTCCCGAGCGACAGATGGTGACCACTCGACGGACGTGAGCGGGGAGTTGCGACCGGTCGGCCTCGGGGCCGTCGGCGGTGACCGCGGAGCGGGCGCCGCAGCCCGACTCCCCGCGTCAGATCACGGACTGGCCGTCGGCCGCCGTCAGCGCGTTGTCGACCGCCGACCGGACGAGTGCCCCGAGCACCCGCCCCGGGTGTTCCACCCCGATGCCCGACAGCGTGCCGGCGGACTGGTCGACGATCGCCGTCGAGAAGCTCACCGCCGCCCGGACCGCGTCGGCGTAGGCGGGCCGGTCACGCTCGGCGACGACGAACGGCTCCGCCCCCATCTCGACCACCAGGGCCTGGGCGATCGGCAGCACCGGCCCGGGCGCGGTCACGGCGCAGTACGCGTCGCGCAGCCGGGACAGGTCGACACTCGTCCCGGTGAAGGCCATCGCCGGGTGGATCGCGAGCGGGATCGCTCCGGCACGCATCGCCGGTGCCAGGACGTCGACCCCGTGGTCGGGGCTGGTGTGCACGACGAGCTGCCCCGGCTGCCAGATCCCCGCGTCCGACAGCCCCTGCACGAGCGACGGCAGCTGGTCGTCCGGCACGGCCAGGAGCACGAGTTCGCTCCGCTCGACGAGCTCCGGCGTGCCGAGGACCGGCGCACCGGGGAGCATCGCCTCGGCGCGGTCGCGTCCGGCGTCGGAGACGGCGGTGATCCCGACGACGGCGTGTTCGGCGTTCGCGAGCGCGGCACCGAGCACGGGTCCGACGCGTCCGGCGCCGATGATCCCGATGCCGAGCCGGCCGGCCCTCATCGCACGGCCTCCGGTGCCGGCACACCGGTCCAGACGGGAGGCCCGTCCTGCGTCAGCCACGCCGGTGCGGCGGGCGCGGCACCGGCCCACTGCCCGGGCCACGGCCCGGGTGCCGACGTGGGCGCCTGCGCGTGGCGACCCGGCGTACCGGCGGTGGGTCGTGCCTCCTGGCCGTCACGCCAGCGGTGCGACGTGTCGGTGGCGGCAGCCTCGACGGCCCGCTCGGTGGTGCCGGACCAGAGGCGCTGCGCGTCCCCGGCGTCGAGCGCCCCGACGCGAGCGGAGACCGGACCGCTGACGGTGTGCACGTGGACCGAGGCCAGGCGGAGCGCACGCTCCAGCGGACCCTGCGTCACCTTGACGCTCTGCACGCGCGGCAGCGGCACGACCACGAGCGAGCGCCAGACGGCTCCGAGCCGGAGCAGCACGGCGCCCGGCACGAAGCGGTAGCCGTTGCGGGACGCCGACAGCGGGCGCAGCCAGCGACCGCGACGCGGCGAGTGCACGAAGCCGCCACGGTCGCCGCTCGTCGTGAGGCTGTCGTCGACGACCCCGACCGCTTCGGCGGAGCCCTCGCGCATCCGTTCCATCGACGCCTCCGGGCCGACGACGGCCGACCCGACCAGCTCGGGCAGGATGATCTCGAGGACCTGCCGGACCTCGGCCGCGGTGCCGACCGGCAGCACGATCGACGAGACCTGCTGGTTCGTGGAGGCCCCGTTGCCGGCGTTCGTCGCCCGGTTGATGCGGATGTCCCACCAGCCGAACGGACGCCAGAGCAGCGGCTGCGCGACGCTCACGGCGTGGATGCGGCCCGGCGGCAGGGTCTCGTTCGACGTCGAGAACAGGCCGAAGCCGATCCGGATGCCGTCCCGGGTGTCGGCGATCGTGTACCGCAGCGACTTCGAGAACTTGCGGACGTAGTAGCCGCCGGCGCCGATCACGGCCGGGAACAGCGAGACGAGCAGGAAGTACTGCCCGGTCAGGCTGATGCTGACGATGATCGCGACGACGAGCAGCAGGATCACCACGGTCGTGCCGGAGAGCAGCATCGACCCGATCAGCCGGCCGGGGTGGACGCGGACGACGCGGGTGGCGTGCACCGCGTCCGGGTCGAGCTCGGGTGCCAGGAACTCGTCCACCCGGTCCTGCAGGAGGCCGCCGCTCGCACCGGCGTACCGGGGTCGGTCGGTGTCCTTCGCGCCCGAGGCGAGCACCAGGATGCGCTGCCGCAGGTCGTCCGCGGCCTTGGCCCCGAGGTAGGCGAGTTGCACGTTGGCGTCGTTGCCGGCCTGCGCGACCTCGAGCTTGGCGGTGCCGAACAGCCGCGGGATCAGCGGCCGCGAGATGTTGATGCCCTGGATCCGGTCCAGCCGGGCCTTGCGGTGCGTGCGGAAGACGACGCCCGAGCGGACCTCGACGATCTCGCCGGTGACCCGGAACTCGTGCATCCGCCAGGACAGGTAGAACAAGCCGATCAGCACCAGGAGCAGCACCACGATGCCGAGCAGGACCCAACCGACGACGCCGTGCTCGTACACGTAGCGGACCGGGTCGCCCTCTTCCTGCGGCCCGCCCTCGCCCGGGATGAAGACCTCGACGATCTGGTCACGGAGGTTGTTGAGCACGTAGCCCAGGATCACGACGAGGAAGATGCCGCCCTTGAGCAGCGGCGTCAGCGGGTGCAGCCGGTGCCACTCGCCGTCGGTCAGGGGCGCGGCCGCGGCGGCGTCGCCCTTCCGCGGCGGCGCGGGCATCGAGGCGTCCGGTCGGAACGACACGTGCGGCCTACAGTCCGGCGCGACGGGACTCGGCGAGCTCGACGAGTCGGTCGCGCAACTCGTCGGCCTGGGCGGCGGGGATGCCGGGGATGCGGATGTTCGAGGACGCGGCCGCGGTGACGAACTTCAGTTCGCTCATGCCCAGGACCCGGTCGAGCGGCCCCCGGTTGACGTCCACGAGCTGCAGGCGGCCGTAGGGCACCGCGGTGAAGCGCTGCCACATGAGTCCGCGGCGGAGCACCAGGTCGTCGTCGCGCAGGGCGTACCCGATCGACCGGATCCGTCGCGGGGTGAGCGCTGCCGTGACGATCGCGATGACGGCAACCACCGCGGCGATGACGAACCAGACGAGCCCGGCCGTGCCACCCGTCCCGCCGCTGGCGACACCGATGAGCACCAGGCCCGCGGTGACGACGCCGCCGATGACGATCGCCGCGATGAGGTCGGTCCAGACGAGCTTCGCCGAGACCCGCGTCCACGTGATGTCGTGCAGGCCGAGGCCCGGTTCGTCGAGTCGGCGGCCACCGCCGGGCCGGCTGTCGGCGGGCCCGTCGTCGATCCGGCCGGGTTCGTCCAGTTGGGTCGGCATCGGGTCTCCTGGTCTGCGCTGCTCGGTCGGCCTGCGCTGCTCGGTCATCGTCGACCGACCGGGCCGGTCACACCGTGGTGGTGCCCCGACCGTCGTGGTCGTCGTCGTCCGGCGGCGGCGCGATGCACATCCGCTCGGCGACGAGGGCGCACACGGTGAGCACGATCCCGCCGCCGAACGCCACCGCGTTCGGCAGGGTCGAGCCTAGCGAAGGCAGGACGGACCGGGACAGGAGGTACACGAGCAACCCGAGCGCGAACGCCCCGAACAGCGCCCCGCAGATGCTCGACGCCTTCGCCAGGAACACGACCCGCGTCGCGTACATCGGGTCCACCCGGCGACCGTCGTTCCGACCTCGGGTCTGGCGGCGGATCGGCGAGGCCATGAACAGCAGCGCGATGCCGATGAAGACCAGCGTCAGCCCGAGCGGCACCGACATCAGGAGCGTCGGGGACTGGCGTGCGGTCAGGGCGGTGTCGAGGGCGAACCCGGCGACGGCCGCGACGACCGCGACGCCGATCAGGGTGGAGGCCCGGGTCGGCTTCACGGAGTGGGCTCCGGCTCGGCGGTCTCGAACAGTCGCGGTTCGTCGACCCGCTCGGTGTCGTCGCCCAACGCCTGGAGCAGGGTGGCGACGGCCCCGTGGCCCGGCAGCACCGCCTCCGGGTCGGCGTCCGCCCAGGGCGCGAGCACGAAGGCCCGCTCGTGGGCCCGCGGGTGCGGGACGGTCAGCGTGGCGGTGTCGATGCGGCGGTCGTCGACGGCGATCACGTCGAGGTCGAGCGTCCGGTCGCCCCAGCGGACCTCGCGGGTGCGGCCGTGCTCGTCCTCGATGCCGTGCAGGGCGTCGAGCAACTCCTGCGGCTCCAGGTCGGTCTCGACGACCACGACACCGTTCCGGTAGCGCGGCTTCGTCGTGTCGAGGCCGTCCAGGGTGAGCGCGACGGACTCGACCTCGCGGCTGGACGCCACCGGTCGGACCCCGGGCAGCGCGGCGACGGCGGCCGCGGCGGCGCGGAGGGTGCTCCCCCGGTCACCGAGGTTCGCACCGAGGGCGATGACGGCGCGCGTCACTCTTCTTCCTCGAGCGGGTCGCTCTCGTCATCGGTCGTCGGGTCGTCGGTCGACACCGGGGACTCGCGTCGGATGGTGATCGACACGTCGGTGAACGGCACGGTGATCGGGGCCTGCGGCTTGTGCACCGTGACCTCGGTCGCCAGCGCGGCCCGGTGCGTCAGGACCGCCGCGGCGATGCGTTCGGCGAGGGTCTCGATCAGGTCGACCGGGTCGCGTTCGATCTCGGCGACGACCTGCTCGGCGAGCACGCCGTAGTGCACGGTCTCCGCCAGGTCGTCGGAGTCGGAGGCGGCGGTCGCGTCGACCTCGACGGCCACGTCGACGACGAAGTCCTGTCCGTCGGCGCGTTCGTGGTCGAAGACCCCGTGGTGTCCGCGTGCGCGGACTCCGACGAGGCGGATGGTGTCCCTCATGATCGAGCTGCCCTCCAGGCGTCCCAGACGTCGAGTACGGCGCGGGTCGGCGCCGGGTCGTGCACGCGGACGCCCCAGGCGCCGCGTTCGGCCGCGAGCAGGCTGATCGCCGCCGTGGCCAGGTCTCGTTCGACCGGGGGTGCCCCGGCCGTGCTGCCGACGCCGTCCAGGAACCGCTTCCGAGAGGCGGCGACCAGGACGGGCAGGCCGATCGAGGCGAAGCGTTCGTAGCCCGCCAGGATCTCCCAGTTCTGCTGTCCCCGCTTGGCGAACCCCAGGCCCGGGTCGATGACGACCTGTTCCTGGCGCACTCCGAGGACGATGAGTTCCGCGACCCGGAGTTCGACCTCGCGCCGGACCTCCTCCACCGCGTGGGCGTACTCGGCGTTGCGGTACATCCGGTCGCTGTGGCCGCGCCAGTGCATGACGACGAAGCCGACTCCGGTCTCCGCGACGACCCGCGACATGTCCGGGTCGACGAGCCCACCGGAGACGTCGTTGACGATCACGGCGCCCAGCTCGACCGCGCGTTCGGCGGTGCTGGCGTTCATCGTGTCGACGCTCACCGCCATGCCCTCGGACGCCAGCTGCTGCACGACCGGCAGGACCCGCTGCTGCTCGACGTCCACGGGGACCCGCTCGGCGCCGGGCCGGGTGGACTCCCCGCCGACGTCGACCAGGTCGGCTCCGGCCGCGACCAGGTGCCGCGCGTGTTCGAGGGCCGAGTCGACGGCCAGGTGCAGCCCGCCGTCACTGAACGAGTCGGGGGTGACGTTGAGGATCCCCATCACGCGGGTGCCCTCGGGGGCAGAGTGACCGCGGCGACGGCCGGTCACGATCTCGGGCACCGGTGCGGGTGCTCGGAGATCGATCGCGACCGTCGCCGGCGCTGCTGCTGCTTCGCGGGCCCGGCTCACCTCGGCGAGCCGACGCGACCGTCTCGTCGGCAGGTCGGTCATGCCGGCCTACGCGGGGGCGATACCGGGGTTGCCGAACGGGCGGTGACGACGCGGCTTGGAGGCGTCGATCCCGACGGGCTCCTCGGCCATCGCGGCGGCCTTGCCCGGCACCTCGATCGCCGGCAGGTCGCTCACCGGACGCTTGTCGCTCGAGAGCCACTGCGGGCGCTCGGGCAGCTTGCGGACGTCCTTGAAGATCTCCACGAGCTCCGGGGCGTCGAGCGTCTCCTTCTCGAGGAGCTCGCCGGCCAGGCGGTCGAGGATGTCGCGGTTGGCGTTGAGCACCTGGTAGGCCTCGTCGTGCGCGGCCTCGAGCAGGGCGCGGGTCTCGGCGTCGACGGTCTCGGCGATGTTCTCCGAGTAGTCGCGACCGGTGCCGCCGCTCATGTCACGGCCGACGAACGGCTCGCTGGACCCGGAGCCGAGCTTGACGGAACCGACGGCCTGGCTCATGCCGTACTCGGTCACCATCTTGCGGGCGGTGCCGGTGGCCTTCTCGATGTCGTTCGACGCACCCGTGGTCGGGTCGTGGAAGACGATCTCCTCGGCGACGCGGCCACCCATGGCGTAGGTCAGCTGGTCGAGCAGTTCGTTGCGCGTGACGGAGTACTTGTCCTCGAGCGGCAGGACCATCGTGTAGCCGAGGGCCCGACCACGCGGCAGGATCGTGATCTTCGTCACCGGGTCCGTGTGGCGCATCGCTGCGGCCGCCAGGGCGTGTCCACCCTCGTGGTACGCGGTGATCAGACGTTCCTGGTCGGACATGATGCGGGTCCGTCGCTGCGGGCCGGCCATCACGCGGTCGACGGCCTCGTCCAGGGCGCGGTTGTCGATGAGCTGCGCGTTCGACCGGGCGGTCAGCAGCGCGGCCTCGTTGAGGACGTTCGCCAGGTCGGCGCCGGTGAAGCCCGGCGTCTTGCGGGCCAGGAGCTCGAGGTCGACGCTCGCGGCGAGCGGCTTGCCCTTCGCGTGCACCTCGAGGATCTGCTTGCGACCCTGCAGTCCGGGCGCGTCGACGCCGATCTGCCGGTCGAAGCGGCCCGGGCGGAGCAGTGCGGGGTCGAGCACGTCGGGACGGTTCGTCGCGGCGATGAGGATGACGTTCGTCTTGCCGTCGAAGCCGTCCATCTCGACGAGGAGCTGGTTCAGCGTCTGCTCGCGCTCGTCGTTGCCACCGCCGATGCCGGCGCCGCGGTGACGACCCACGGCGTCGATCTCGTCGATGAAGACGATGGCGGGCGAGTTCTGCTTCGCCTGGTCGAAGAGGTCGCGGACACGGCTGGCGCCGACACCGACGAACATCTCGACGAAGTCCGAACCGGAGATCGAGTAGAACGGCACACCGGCTTCACCGGCGACGGCACGGGCGAGCAGGGTCTTGCCGGTTCCGGGAGGGCCGTACAGCAGCACGCCCTTCGGGATCCGGGCGCCGACGGCCTGGAACTTCGCGGGCTCCTTGAGGAACTCCTTGATCTCGTGCAGTTCCTCGATGGCCTCGTCCGCACCGGCGACGTCAGCGAAGGAGACCTGCGGGTTCTCCTTGTTGTTCATCTTGGCCTTGGACTTGCCGAACTGCATGACCTTCGAGCCGCCACCCTGGGCGCTCGAGAGCAGGAACCAGAAGAGGGCGCCGATGAGCAGGAACGGCAGCAGCGTCAGCAGGAGCGACACGAGGACGTTCGACTGCTGGACGTGGTCGTTGTAGCCCTTGGGCAGGTCGGCCTGCGAGACCGCCTCGACGACCTCGGTGCCACGGGGGGTCGAGTAGTAGAACTGCTCGGTGCCGCCGTCGTTGCGGAGGGTCAGGTCGACGCGCTGCTCGGTGGAGTTGACGACGGCCGAGGAGACCTTGCCGTCCGAGAGCTGCTCGAGACCCTTCTGGGTGGAGATCTCCTGGGTGCCGGACTGGGCGATGAACGTCCATCCGACGAAGATCCCCACGACTGCGAGCAGTATCCAGATGTACGGCCCGCGGAGGATGCGCTTGAAGTCCATGTGATCCGGGCCCGACGGCCCGACACCTTTCTGCTGCCTGAAGTGCGTGCCGCTCAGCATACGGCCGCGACTCTGTGGCGAGAATGGGTGTCCTCTGCGGGCGAACTCCACAGATCAGCAGTGTCGCCTGGTGGACGACGCCCGTCGCCGCCGGTCAGGGCCGATGCCGGCCCCGGTGGATCAGGAGTAGACGTGCGGCGCGAGGACGCCGATGCCGCGCAGGTTGCGGTAGCGCTCGTCGTAGTCCAGGCCGAACCCGACGACGAACGCGTCCGGGATCTCGAAGCCGGCGTACTTGACGTCGACCTCGACCTTGGCGGCCTCGGGCTTGCGCAGCAGGGCGACGATCTCGACGCTCGCGGCCCCGCGGGACTGCAGGTTCTGCTTGAGCCACGACAGCGTCAGGCCGGAGTCGATGATGTCCTCGACGATGATGACGTCGCGGTCGTGCAGGTCGGTGTCGAGGTCCTTGAGGATCCGCACCACACCGGACGACTTCGTGCCGGAGCCGTAGGACGACACCGCCATCCAGTCCATCCGCGCCTGCATCTTCAGGTGTCGGGAGAAGTCGGCCATCACCATGACCGCGCCCTTCAGCACGCCGACCAGGAGCGGGTCCCGCCCGGCGTAGTCACGGTCCACCGCCGCGGCGAGTTCGGCGATCTTGTCGTCGATCTGCTCGGGGGTGAAGAGCACTTCGGAGAGGTCGGCCTGCACGTCGGAGAGTTCCACCGCTCCAGCCTAACCGCCCGCGTGCGGCTCCCTGGCGGCGAAGGACACCCGCTCACCCGTCCGCGTGGCCCGGACACCGGGCAGGTCGATCGGCCCCTGCCCCCGCCAGTCGGTGACGAGCCGGCAGACCTCGAGCGTCTGCAGCCGGGACAGCGTCACACCGAACTCGCTCTCGACCGCCAGTCGGACCAGTCGCTGCCGGAGCGCCGGCGGGTTCGCGGCAAGTTGCGGCACGGACAGCGAGATGCCGGCCTCGGAGTGCTCGGCGAGGTCCTCGGCCATCTCCTCGGCGAAGTGGTCGAGCGCCACGGAGTCCTCGCGCAGCTGGTCGGCGGTCCGGGCCAGTGCCTCGGGCACGCCGGGTCCGAGCTCGCGCTCGAGGACGGGCATCAGCGCGTTCCGCACCCGCACCCGCGTGAACGCCGGGTCGTCGTTCTGGGGGTCGTCCCACGGCACGAGTCCGGAGGCGGCGCACGCCTGCCGCGTCGTCGCGCGCCGGAGCGCGAGCATCGGCCGGCCCAGGGACGGCCCCGGCCGGTCCGGTCGCACGAGCGACGCCATGCCCGTCAGGCTGTCCGGCCCGCTCCCCCGGAGCAGGCCGAGCAGGACCGTCTCGGCCTGGTCGTCGAGCGTGTGCCCGAGGAGCACGAGGGGTGACCACTCGGCGGCCGCGACCGACGTGACGGAGGCGTAGCGGGCCTCCCGGGCGGCGGCCTCCGGCCCACCGGCGGTGCCGACGTCGACACGGTCCACGACGACGGGTGCCAGTCCCAGCTCGGCGGCCTGCCGGGAGGCCCGTGCCGCGACCGCCTCGGAGCCCGCCTGGAGCGCGTGGTCGACGATCACCGCGCCGGCGCGCAGACCCTGCTTCGGCGCCTCGAACGCGGTCGCCGCCGCGAGGGCCAGCGAGTCGGCCCCGCCGCTCAGTGCGACGAGGACGAGGTTGCCCGGCGCGACGACCTGTTCGTCGAGCGCGCGGGCGAGCATGGTGCGGACCGCCAGACGGACGGCAGCGACGGCGGGGTCCAGCCGGGGACGCTCGGTGTTCACCCGGTAACGTTAGCCGGGCCGTCCCGACGGCCGACAGACCCACCACCTGAGGAAACTAGGAGTGCACATGGCCGCGTACGACGTCGTCGTCGAGATCCCCAAGGGCAGCCGCAACAAGTACGAGGTCGACCACGAGACCGGTCGCGTGTACCTGGACCGCGTGCTCTTCACCTCGTTCGTCTACCCGACGGACTACGGCTTCTTCGAGAAGACCCTGGCCGACGACGGCGACCCCGTCGACGCGCTGCTGCTCCTCGAGTACCCGACCTTCCCCGGCGTGGGCGTCAAGGTCCGCCCGGTCGGCGTCTTCAAGATGAGCGACGAGGCCGGCATCGACGCCAAGGTCCTCGTCGTCCCGACGAAGGACCCGCGCTGGGCCCACATCCAGGACATCTCGGACGTGGACGACCAGACGAAGGCCGAGATCGCGCACTTCTTCGAGCGGTACAAGGACCTCGAGCCGAACAAGTGGGTCAAGGCCGAGGGCTGGGGCGACGCCGCCGAGGCCGAGGCGATCGTCACGGCCGGCCAGGCCGCGTACGTGCCCGGCGGTCACTGACGCTCGTCTGCTGATGCGCGTCTGCTGGCGCGCTCTCGCTGACGCAGAACGGCCCGGTCCCCTCGCGGGGGCCGAGCCGTTCTGCTGCGTCCGGGGCTACATCGAGCCGCTCGGGCGGGCGACGTAGGGCAGGAGCTGGCTCGGCGTCCACACCGCACGCTCGACGACGCCGACGCCCGGACGTGCGGCCTCGACCATCATCCCGTTGCCGGTGTAGATCGAGTCGTGGTACCCACCGGAAGCGGCACCGTTGCTCGAGTAGAACAGGATGTCGCCGGGCTGACGCTGCGACAGGGGCACCAGACGGCCGATGGAGCCGAAGTAGTTGTACTGCCAGACCACGTTGTGTCCGCCGGTCGTGATGCCCTGCGAGTTGTAGGCCATCATCACCAGGCCGGAGCAGTCCCAGACGTTCGGGCCGGCACCGCCCAGGACGTACGCCTTGCCGAGCTGTCCGCGCGCGTAGGAGATCGCGCCGGCGGCCTTGGACGGGCTGCTGACGACCGGGGCCGGAGCGGGCGCGGGGGCCGGGGCGGGCTTCGGCGTCGAGGGCTTCGGGGCGGGGGCGGCCGGCTGGGGAGCGGGCTGCGGGGCTGCGGGCCTCGGCGCGGACGGCTTCGGCGCTGCCGGGGTGCTGCCCGATGGCGCGGAGTTCGACGGCTTGGACGCGACGGGGTTCGACGCGGGCGGGTCGTCGCTCGTCGAGCCGCCGGAGTCGTCCCCACCAGCGGAACCACCACCGCTGCCGGAGTCGGCGCTGCCACCCGTCGTGCCGCCGTCGTCGGCCGATGCCGGACGTGCCGCATCGCGCTTCGCCTGCGCCGCGAGCTGGATCTCGGCCTGCTTCGCCTGCTGCGCCGACCAGTACGCCTGCTCCGTGGCGACCGAGGTGCCCTTGAGGAACGCGAGCTGCTTGAGGACCTCGTCCTGCTTCGCCTGCCCGGACGCCAGCGCGGACTCCGCGTTCGCCGCGACGTCGTTGGCGCTGTCGAGCGCGTCCTTCGTCTTGGTGGTCGCTGCGCTCAGGGCCTTCGTCGCCTGGCGCTGCTGGGCGGCGAGGGCGTCGACGGTGCGCTGGTCCGACTGCGCCTTGTCGAGCACGGTCGCGGAACGCTCGGAGAGGTGCGTCATCGTGCCGACCTGGTAGAGCAGGTCCTTCGCGTCGCGGGAGTCGACGAGCATCGACGTGGACAGATCGCCACCGCCGGAGCGCGAGAGCTCCACGACGAGGGCTGCGACCTGGCCGGCGGACTGCTTCGCCGCGGCCTTGGCACGCTTCGCCTGGCCGGTGAGGGCGTCGAGCGCGTCCTTCGCCTCCTGCTGCTGCGACGCAGCGAGCGAGTACTGCTGGCCGGCTTCCTGCACGGTGGCCCCGGTCCGGTCCACGGCGGACTGGAGGCTCGACATGCGGGCCGTCAGGGCGTCGACCGTCCGCTGCTTGTCGGCCTGGTCGTCCTTCGCCGCCTGCACGTCCTTCCACGACGGGGCGGACGGTGCCGCCTGCGCCGGGACGGCCACCACGAGCGAGAGCCCGAGGCTGAGCATCGAGACGGTGGCGAGACCGCAGACGAGGGAACGTGCAGGCTTCTTCATGCGGGTCAGTGCCTCCTGGCAGTGCTCGTGCTCATACCGAGATCCCCCGCGCTGCCATGAAGGGGACGGGATCGACGGCGGCGCCGTTCACCCGGGTCTCGAAGTGCAGGTGGCAGCCCGTCGACCAGCCGGTGGAACCGACCTGGGCGATCTGCTGTCCGGCGGTGACGTGCTGGCCGACGGTGACCATGATGCCGCCGTTGACGATGTGCCCGTAGGCCGTCGAGATGCCACCACCGTTGTCGATGATGACCTCGTTGCCGTAGCCGCCGCCGTTGCCCGCGAAGGTCACGGTGCCGGACGCCGCGGCGTAGATCGGCGAGTAGCAGGCCGGGGCGAGGTCCACGCCGGCGTGCAATGTGTAGACGTGCGTGTACGGGTCGACGCGGAGGCCGTAGGGGCTCGACTGGAAGCCGGCGGCCGGGCGGACCCAGCCGGACGCGTTCGCAGACCCTCCGCCGGAGGCCCCGCCACCACCGGAGGCCGGGACACCCGCGGTCGCTGCCGGCGGGAGCGCACGCGCGGCGGCTGCTGCTGCGGCAGCCGCGGCGGCGGCCCGCTCTCGAGCGAGACGTGCCTGGCGTGCCTTCTCGACCTGGACACCCTTCTCGTACTGGGCCTCGGTCGTCTTCGTCTTCGACGTCAGGAGGTCGAGCTGGGCCTCGAGACGGTCCTGGTTGTCGGCCTGGGCGGACACGGCGGCCTGGGCCTGGTCAGCCGCGCTCTGTGCGGCGCGCATCTTCGTCTGGGCCTGGGCGGCGAGCTCGCCCAGGGCGTCCTCGGCGGTCTTCGACTTGTCGGCGAGGGCCTGGGCGGTCCCGCGGTCCTGGCTCGCCTCGGAGTAGATGCCGTCGGCCTGCTCGGACAGCTTCGACATCGCGCCGAGCTCGTACAGCAGGTCGCCGGAGGCCGAGGGCTTGGTGAGGAGGTCCGTGGTGACGTCCTCGGAGCTGGAGCGCCCGAGCTGGGCGGCGAGCTGGCCGGCCTGCGCCTCGGAGGCCCGGGCGGTCTTCTCGGCGTCGTCGGCCTGCGACTGGAGCTTGCGCTGCTCGAGTGCCTTGCGGTCGTAGTCCGTCTGGGCGGTCTGGTACGCGGTACCGGCCGCGGCGGCGGCCTCCTCCTTCGCGGCGGACTGCGACTGCAGCTGCGCGATGAGGCCCTTGATCTCGGTGACCTTGGCGGCCTGGGCGGACTGCGACTGCTTCGCGGCCTGCACGTCGTCCCAGCTCGGGTAGCTGGCGGCTGAGGCGGCACCCGACGGCACGAGGGCGACGAGGGCCCCGGCGGCGAGTACGACAGCGACCCCGGCGGCCAGGAAGCGGCGGCGGGGGCGAGCGGGGAGGAGGGAAGGAGTCGACATGAGTCTCGTTTTCGTCACAGTCCGGCGTGGCGCACGTCACACTGTCAACAGACGTAACAGTAACAACATGGGTCAGCCCAGGAACACCCCGTTCGAGGGTGAGAGGTCAGCAGCGATGCTCCCATCGGTGTCGACCGCCCCTCGGGAGCCCGCTCCGGTCACTCCCTGAGGGTCCGTGGAGGCGGCGCGACACGCCCAAGCGGAGCGTTCGGCGGGCTCGATTTGGCAAGAGGGCCGACCGTCCGTATGCTTGTCCATCGGTAGCGCGATGCACTGCTTGCGGCCCCATCGTTTAGTGGCCTAGGACACCGCCCTTTCACGGCGGCAGCACGGGTTCGAATCCCGTTGGGGTCACTCCTCATCGGGGGACAGCAAGCAGAACAGAACGACACCGAAGCAACACAAGCAATTCCATATGGCCCTGTAGCGCAGTTGGTTAGCGTGCCGCCCTGTCACGGCGGAGGTCGCGGGTTCAAGTCCCGTCAGGGTCGCCACGGCTGGGTAGCTCAGTTGGTAGAGCGTTCGACTGAAAATCGAAAGGTCCGCGGATCGACGCCGCGTCCAGCCACGGTGAAGAGCCCCTTACTTCGGTGAGGGGCTCTTTTGCGTTGCGCCGGCGGGATCGCGCGGACGCGGCGCGGATCGCCCACGCACAACAGGAAGCGGCTCGAACCACGCACTCCCGTGGTCCGAGCCGCTTCCTGTTGTGCGGCAGCCAGCCGGGAGGCTCGTCCCGGCTGGGCAGCGCGGCCTACGCCTCGCGGGTCTTCGGGCTGCTGTCGTTCGTCTTCGCCGGGTCACGCTCGACGACAGCCCCGAGGGCGTCGTCGATGCGGGACATCAGCTCGGCGGGGATCTGCACTCCGGCAGCGCCGGCGTTGTCGTGCACCTGCTCCGGTCGCGAGGCACCGATGATCGCGGACGCCACGTTCTCGTTCTGCAGCACCCAGGCAACGGCGAGCTGCGCCATCGACAGGCTGAGCTCGTCGGCGATCGGCTTGAGCTCCTGCACGGCGGTGAGCACCTCGTCGTTCATGAAGCGCGAGATCATCTTCGCGCCGCCCTTGTCGTCGGTCGCGCGGGACCCCTCGGGCAGCGGCTGACCGGGCTGGTACTTGCCGGTGAGCACACCCTGCGCGATCGGGGACCAGACGATCTGCGAGATGCCGAGTTCCTTCGAGGTGGGGACGACCTCCTCCTCGATGACCCGCCAGAGCGCGGAGTACTGCGGCTGGTTCGAGATGAGCTGGAAGCCGAGGTCCTTCGCCAGTGCCGCACCGGCCCGGAGCTGGTCGGCGGTCCACTCCGAGACGCCGACGTACAGGACCTTGCCCGCACGGACCACGTCGGCGAACGCCTGCATCGTCTCTTCGAGCGGGGTCTCGTGGTCGTAGCGGTGCGCCTGGTACAGGTCGACGTAGTCGGTCTGCAGGCGGCCGAGCGAGCCGTCGATGGACTCGAGGATGTGCTTGCGCGACAGCCCCGTGTCGTTGTGGCCCTTGGGACCGGTCGGCCCGAAGACCTTCGTCGCGATCTCGAGGGACTGGCGACGCTCCCCCTTGAGGGCTTCGCCGAGGACGGTCTCGGCGCCGGTGTTCGCGTACACGTCGGCGGTGTCGAACGTCGAGATGCCGACCTCGAGGGCGGCCTTGACGCAGGCGATCGCCGCGTCGTTCTCGACCTGGGAGGCGTGGGTGAGCCAGTTGCCGTAGGTGATCTCGGAGACCTTGAGGCCCGAGTTGCCGAGGTAGCGGTACTCCATGTGTCTGTCACTCCTGTCGTGGCCGCGTCGATGCGGCACGCCCGTGACGGTACGCGGCCCCGACGGTGCAGGATCGCAAGAGGCGCGGTGCGCGGACGCACCGCCGGGAGCAAGGGAGCATCCATGACCGGATCCAGCGTGCTGTTCATCGGCGGGAGCGGCATCATCAGCGCCGCCTGCGTGCGCGAGGCGGTGGACCAGGGCTTCGACGTCGCGGTGCTCAACCGGGGCACGACGGAGAAGCGGGCGTTGCCGGATGCGGTGACGCGCCTCCAGGCCGACGTCGCAGACCGGGACGCCCTGGCGGCGGCGATCGGCGACCGCACCTTCGACGTGGTCATCGACTTCGTCGCGTTCACCCCGGACCAGGTGCAGGCCGACATCGACTTCTTCACCGGCAAGACCCGCCAGTACGTGTTCATCAGCTCGGCTTCGGCCTACCAGACCCCGCCGACGCACCTGCCGGTGACGGAGTCGACGCCGCTGAAGAACCCGTACTGGCAGTACTCGCGGGACAAGATCGCGTGCGAGGACCTGCTGGTCGCCGCGTACCGGCAGGACGACTTCCCGATGACGATCATCCGGCCGTCGCACACCTACGACGAGACGCTGCTGCCGTTCGACGGCGGCTGGACGGTCGTCGCGCGGATGCGGGCGGGCAAGCCGGTGGTCGTGCCGGGTGACGGGACCTCGCTGTGGACGATCACGCACGCGCGGGACTTCGCGGTCGCGTTCGTCGGGGTGCTGGACCGGGCCGAGGCGATCGGCGAGGCGTTCCACATCACCGGCCAGGAGTCGCCGACGTGGGACCGCATCCACCAGGAGGTCGCCGCCGCCGCGGGGGCGCCGGAACCGCAGATCGTGCACGTGCCGGCGGACGCGATCATGGCCGCGGATCCGGAGTGGGGCGCGGGTGTGGTCGGCGACAAGGCGAACAGCATGGTGTTCGACAACAGCAAGGTGCGGACGCTCGTGCCGGGTTGGGCGGCGCGCACCTCGTTCCGCGAGGGCGCCCGTGAACTGGTCGCCTGGTACGACGCGCACCCGGAGGCGCAGGTCGTCGACGAGGAGAAGGACGCGCTGATGGACCGGCTCGCCGAGGCGTACGCGCCGGGTCGCGTCTAGCGCCACCTGTCGGACGGGAGGCGCGGGGCGGCCCCGCCACGAGCCTCCCGTCCGCCCGTGGCGGGTTGACCCCGAAGACACCGGTGTTTCCGCATCACACCGCCGAATCACGCGATGTGATGCGGAAACACCGGTGTTCCGCGGACGGGCTACGCCAGGTCGCGGAGGACCGCGCCGAGGGCCTGCATCGCGGTGGCGATCTCCTCGTCGGTGACGACGAGCGGCGGCGCGAAGCGGATCGTCGACCCGTGCGTGTCCTTCACGAGCACCCCGCGCGCGGCGAGCTCCTTCGCGACCTGCTTGCCGGTGCCGAGCGCGGGGTCGATGTCGATCCCGGCCCAGAGTCCGGCGACCCGGTGGGTGAGGACGCCGTGCCCGACGAGTTGGTCGAGGAACCCGCGGAGGACCGGTTCGCCGTCGAGTGCCCGCTGCTGGAAGGTCCCCTCGGCGAGCATCGCGACGACCTCCGACCCGACGGCCGCGGCGAGCGGGTTGCCGCCGAAGGTCGAGCCGTGCTCGCCGGGACGCAGGACCCCGAGCACGTCCGCGCGACCGACGACGGCGGAGACCGGGACGATCCCGCCGCCGAGGGCCTTGCCGAGCGTGACGAGGTCCGGCGTCACGCCGACCCGCTGCACCGCCAGGGTGTGGCCGGTACGCCCGAGGCCGGACTGGATCTCGTCGGCGATGAACAGCGCGCCGAACTCGTCGCAGACCTCGCGGACGGCGGGCAGGTAGTCGGCGGGTGGGATGACGACGCCGCCCTCACCCTGGATCGGCTCGAGCAGGACGGCCACGACGGTCTCGTCCATCGCCTCCCGCAGTGCCGCTGCGTCGCCGTACGGCACGGTGCGGAACCCGGGCGTGTACGGCCCGAAGTCGTTGCGCGCGTCGGGGTCGTCCGAGAACGAGATGATCGTCGTCGTGCGGCCGTGGAAGTTCCCGCTCGCGACGATGACGGTCGCCTGTCCGGCGGGGACGCCCTTGACGCGGTAGCCCCAGGCGCGGGCGACCTTGATCGCCGACTCGACGGCTTCGGCGCCGGTGTTCATCGGCAGCATCATCTCGGTGCCGGTGAGCTCGGTCAGACCGGTGGCGAACGGGCCGAGGCGGTCGTTGACGAACGCCCGGCTCGTCAGGGTCACGCGGTCGAGCTGGTCGCGGGCCGCGGTCAGGAGGCGCGGGTTGCCGTGTCCGAAGTTGACCGCCGAGTAGGCGGCCAGTCCGTCCAGGTAGGTGCGGCCGTCGACGTCGGTGACGGTCGCCCCGTGGCCCGAGGCGATGACCACCGGGAGCGGGCTGTAGTTGTGGGCGAGGGCACGGTCCTCCACGGCGAGCGCCGCAGCCGTGGCCACGCCGAGCGCGCCGGCCATCAGGAGCGCGCCACGGAGGTGCCGGTACCGATCGGGTGCAGGTCGAGCGTGCAGCACTTCACGCCGCCGCCGCCCAGGAGCAGCTCGGACAGGTCGACGCCGATCGGGTTGTAGCCCTTCTCGCGCAGCTGCTCGGCGAACGTGGTGGCACGTGCGGCGATCACGACGTTGTACCCGTCGGAGTACGAGTTCAGGCCGAGGATCGCGGCGTCCTCCTCGGTCGCGATGATCGCGTCCGGGAAGCGCTCGCGGAGGATGGCCAGGGACGGTTCGTCGAAGGCACTCTCGAGGTAGGCGATGTTGGAGCGGCCGGACGCGTCGGGCACCGGGTCGAGGGCAGCGATCGCGGTGTCCAGGTGGTAGAAGTTCGGATTGATCAGCTTCAGGGTGACGACCTCGCGGCCGTACACGCGGGCGAGCTCCTCGTGCGAGGTGCTGTCGGAGCGGAACCCGGTGCCGGCGTAGATGGTGTCGCCGATGAGCAGGAAGTCACCCTCGCCCTCGTTCGTCTCCTCGGGCTCGGCGACGGTCAGGCCGGCCTGCCGGAACCAGTCCATGTACGCCGGGCCCTCGGGCTGACGCTCCGGGTACTGGAACTTCGCGCCGTACGCGACACCGTCGAGGACGAAGCCGCCGTTGGCCGCGTAGACCATGTCCGGCAGGCCCTCGATCGGCTCGATCTGGTGGATCGCGAAGCCGAGCTGCTCGTACACGTCGACGAGGCTCTGCCACTGCGCGACGGCCTTCGCGGTGTCGGTCGGCTCCTCCGGGTGCATCCAGGGGTTGATCCGGTAGCTGACCGTGTAGTGGATCGGCTTGCACATCAGGACGGTGCGGTGTGTGGCCGTGCGCTGCAGGGCGGTGGTGGGCTGGGGTGCGGTGTTCGACACGAGGTCCTCCAGGACCGGGGCCCGAGCCTGCCAGGAACCACCACGGTGAGAGCTCCGACGAGATGCAGGCTCACTCGCCGGAGGCGGACCAGGTCGACGCCTGAGCGAGAGTCAACCACAGGATGGGAACGGAACACAGCACCGCACCCCCGCACTGGGCGCACGTTTCGTGCGTCGATCCGTGTCTGCTCGCAACGACCACGCGTAAGATGGTCACAATGGATTCGCTCGACCACCGCATCCTCGACCAGCTGCGGGAGAACGCCCGCGCCGGCTACGGCGACATCGGCTCGGTCGTCGGGCTGTCCGCCTCCGCCGTGAAGCGCCGCGTCGACCGGCTCGTGGCCGACGGCGTGATCCAGGGCTTCACGATCAAGGTCGACCCGGCCGTCGACGACCGCGGCACCGAGGCCTGGGTCGAGCTGTACTGCCGCGGCACGGTCTCCCCCGACGAACTGCGCACCCTGCTCGACGCCGTGCCCGAGGTGGTCGACGCCGGCACGGTCACCGGCAGCGCCGACGCGGTCGTGCACATGCGGTCACGAGACCTGCCCGCGCTCGAGGAGGCACTGGACCGCGTCCGCCTCGCCCCCCAGGTCGACCACACCCGCTCCGCGATCGTGCTGTCGAAGCTCGTCAGCCGCGGCTCCGACTGACCTCCTCTCCCGCGGAACGCAACGTGGGCGTCATCGCGCAGCGGTGTCCCCGTGCGCGCAGCCGCCCGGGTTGCGAGTCGCGGGCGGGTAGGTTCGCGTGCATGGGACGTGGGACGACGGTCGGGAGGCGCGGCGGGCCTCCCGGGTCGGTGGCCGCCCGGCGGCTGGTCACCGCTGCGACCGCGTCGTACGTCGTCAACTGCCTGTGGGGCACCGCGGTCGCGGTGCGCCCGATCCGCACCCGCAAGCTGCGCGTCGTGCACCACGGCCTGTTCGTGACGACCGCCGTCCTCACCGGAGCAGCCGCGACGACCCCGCTCTGGACGCGGTCCCGCGACGCACTGTTCCTGCTGCCGGCACTGGTCCCCCTGGCCCTTGCTCCACGGACGAACCCCCGCACCGGAGCACACTGGAAGACCGCGGTCGCCGCCGCACCGTCCTACCTAGGGGCGGTCCTGGCCCGGCGCTGACCGCTCGACGCCGAGGCGGAAGGACACCCGTGGAACTCATCGAGGCCATCCGGCGCCGACGCACCACCAACGGAGCGTTCCTGCCGGACCCGGTGTCCGAGGAGCACCAGCGCCTGCTGGTCGAGCTGGCCGGACGGGCGCCCTCGCAGCTGAACAGCCAGCCGTGGCGCTTCGTCCTGGTCGAGGAGCGGCAGACGATCGACCGCATCGCGGCGATCAGCGGCCGGGCGATGACGCAGACCATGGCCGCGGGCAGCTTCTTCGAGCGGTACCGGCCGTACTTCCGGTTCTCGCAGGCCGAGATGGACGAGCGCCGCGACGGCATGCTGTTCGACAAGCTGCCGAAGCCGCTGCGTCCGTTCACGAACCAGGTGTTCACGAAGCGGGGGCAGTTCCTCATGAACGCCCTGCGGGTGCCGCAGACCCTGGGCGAGGAGAACCGGAAGCTCGTCGCCGGGTCACCCCTGCTGCTCGGCGTGATGCTCGACCGCGACGAGTACCGGAAGGAGGCCCGCAACGCCTTCTACTCGGTGTTCAGCATGGGCGCCGCGATGGAGAACGTCTGGCTGACGACGACGGAGCTCGGCCTCGGCATCCAGTTCGTGTCCTTCCCGATGGAGATCGAGGAGTCCTGGCACGAGGTCGAACGGCTGCTCGAGGTCCCGCCGGAGCTGGAGCTGATGGCCGTGTACCGGATCGGGTACCTGCCGCCGGAACGACGACGACCCGCGATCGACTGGGTGTCGAACGAGCGGAAGCGACCCTCGCAGTACGTGTTCCGCGGCACGTGCGCGACGCCGCAGCAGGGCTGGGACGACCAGCCCGCGGTGGGGTCGGCGAGCCCGACGGGGTCGGGCTAAGCGGGGTAGGACCAGCTGGGCAGGGCACAGCGGAGCAGGGCACGATGGACCCGACCACGACGACGGACGGGACCACCTGATGACCGCGACGCTGCCCGACGGGGGTGCCCCGAGCCTCCAGGCCGTGACGCCCACCGCGCCCGCCCTGCCGGGGCGACCCTGGATCGAACAGGCCTGGCGCGACGTCGTCTTCGTGCACTGGCGGGTGGACGTGTCCGCGGTGGCGCCACTGCTGCCCACCGGCACCCGGCCCGACACGATGGCGCCGGACGGCTCCGACGACGGCACGACCACGTGGGTGGGCCTCATCGCGTTCAGCTTCGAGGACACCCGGTTCCCGCCGTTCGGCCCGCTCGGCCGGACCGGCAGCGTCGGCGACTTCCTCGAGGTCAACGTCCGCGTCTACACCCGCGACGACTCCGGCCGCCGCGGGGTGGTGTTCCTGTCGCTCGACGCCGGGAAGTTCCTGCCCGCCGCCGCAGCCCGTGTCGTGACCGGCACGCCGTACCACTGGGCGCGGGTCGCCCGGCGGCAGCACGGCGACCGGACGGCGTACGCCGTGCACCGGCACGGTTCCCGCCTGCGGTCCCTGCTCGAGGTCGAGGTCGGCGAGCCGATCACGGAACCGACCCCGCTCGAGTCGTTCCTCACCGCCCGGTGGGGCATGCACGTCGGGCGGGCCGGTCGGACCTCGTGGTGGCCGAACGAGCACGACTCGTGGGTGGTGCACCGGGCGTCCCTGACCCGACTGCGGGACGACCTGATCGGCGCGGCCGGGCTGCCGCTGGCGTTGACGGAGCTCGAGCCGGACTCGGTGCTGTACTCCCCCGGTGTCGTGACGCGCTTCGCGGGCCCGCGCGCCTGACGGCGCCGGCCTGGCCGGCCTGAGGCGGGCCCGCCAGGCGGGGCCGAGGCCGGCCCGAGGCTCGGCCCTGGGGACACTCTGCGGCCGCGGGACGCCGCGAACTGTCCGCGCAGCCGAGGCTCGGCGCCGGCACGGCCGCCGCCGGCCGCCCGGCGGGGGACAGCGGCTGACCGCCGGGGCGCCCGCACCGCGTAGAAGGGGTGCATGACTCGTGTGGCTGTGGTGACCGGTGGTTCGGCTGGACTGGGACGGGCGACGGTCCGTGAACTGGCGTCCCGCGGCTGGGACGTGGCCGTCCTGGCACGTGGTGCGGACGGCGTGCACGCTGCCGTCGCCGAGGTCGAGGCCGCCGGTCGTCGAGGCCTGGCGCTCGTCGCGGACGTCTCCGACCGCCAGGCCGTGGAGGACGCCGCCGACCGCGTCGAAGCCGAGCTCGGCCCCATCGACCTGTGGGTGAACGGCGTCATGGTCGGGGTCTTCGGCAAGTTCCTCGACACCGCGCCGGAGGACTTCGAACGGGCGCTCGACGTCACCTACCTGGGCTTCGTGAACGGCACCCGCGCGGCCCTGACCCGCATGGTCCCCCGCGACCGTGGCCAGGTCATCCAGGTGGGTTCGGCGCTCGGCTTCCGCGGCATCCCGCTGCAGGCGGCGTACTGCGGCGCGAAGCACGCGATCGTCGGCTTCACCGAGTCCGTCGTGTCCGAGCTGCTCGAGCAGGGCAGCAAGGTGCAGGTCAGCCGGGTCGACATGCCCGCCCTCAACACCATCCAGTTCAACTGGGTGAAGACGAAGCTGCCGCACCACCCGCAGCCCGTCGCGCCGATCTACCAGCCGGAGGTCGGTGCCCGCGCGATCGCCGCCACCGCCGAGCGCCCCCGTCGCCGGACCTGGGTCGGCGAGTCGACGGTGTACACGATCCTGGGCAACCGGATCAGCGGCCGGTTCGCGGACTGGTACGCGGCGAAGACCCTGGTGCAGGGACAGCAGGCCGAGGACAAGGACGGCGACGAGACGCTGCCGTCGAACCTCTACGAACCGGTGCCGGGCGACCACGGCGCGCACGGCATCTTCGACGAGCAGGCCCACGAGTGGTCGCCGCAGACCTGGTGGGTGGAGCACCGTCGCCTGGGCAACGGGCTCATCGGCGCAGCGCTCGGTGTCGCCGGGCTCGCGGTCGCCACGGCTGCGGGTCGCCGCCGATGAGCCGCGGGCGGGAGCGGGACCGGACGGCGGTCGTCGAGGTCCTCCGCGCGGCCATCGGTGTCGCGCACCTGGTCGGGGCGCAGCGCGCGAGCGGCCGGGTCGCCGTGTTCGGCCGGGTCCTGGGCGTCCGACAGCTGGTGCAGGCCGGTCTCGTGGCCCGTGCCGCGACGCCGGAGGCCCACACGCTGAGCGCTGCGGTCGACGCCGCACACGGACTGTCGATGGTGCCGCTGCTGGCACTGGATCGGCGGTCGCGGCCCTTCGCGGCCCGCCAGGTCTGGATCGCCCTGCTGTTGACGGTGCTCGAGATCGGGCTCGTGGGGACGGGGCGTCGCCGCTGAGACCAGCGGGACCGGACGGGACCGGACCGGACGGGACCCGGCTGGACACCGGTGACCATCGCATGCAGAGGCTCTTCGGCTAGTGGAACACAAGATACGGGATGTACTGTCCCTCCACTGAAAGTCGGAACATGACACCCCGTCCAGTCATCCTCGGTGCCGCTGCCGTCATCGGCACCTGCCTGCTCGCACCGTCCTTCCTGCCGTCCCCGTCGTTCGCCGCCGCCGCACCGGTCTCCGCCGCGAGCCAGCGTTCGGACGTCCAGGACCACGACGACGCCTGGCACGTCGACACCGCCAACGAGGCCCAGGTCGAGGTCCACGACGGCGTCGTCACCTTCACCGGGACCGCGACCACAGGCACCGTCACCGTCACGACCCGCGGCGCCACGGTCACGGCCCCGGTCCGCGACGGCAAGTGGGCCGCGGACGTGCCCGCCCGGGTCGGGGTCGCCATCTCGGCACGGTTCGACCTCCGCGCGACCGACGGCGGTCCGGTCACGGCCACCGCGCAGCGCCAGGTCAGCACGATCGCACAGACGACCCCCGTCGCCGGCAAGTGGGGCTTCGACTTCGCACCGGACCAGGCGGTGACCGCGGAGGACGGGAAGATCACCCTGACCGGCACCGCCCCGGACGGCACGGTCGCCGTCAAGGGCACCTACGGCGACGCGTTGGCGAGCACCACGACCGCCGACGGGCGGTGGAGCGTCGAGGTCCCGGTCGAGTCCACCGGGCTCACCCACCTGCACTTCATCCTGACGGTCGACGGCAAGCAGGTCCGCCACGACTACCGACGGGTCGACGTCACCGTCCCCGCCGACAGCGCGTTCGCCGTCGACACCCCGAACCGATCGGACGTCGAGCTGCACGACGGCTCGGTCCGGTTCACCGGCACCGCGACCACCGGCGAGGTCACCGTCGCCGGTCTCGGTGGCACCACCACCGTCCCCGTGGAGGACGGCAAGTGGACGGCCGACCTCCCCGCCCGACTCGGTGTCACCTTCGATGCCACGTTCCAGCTGCGCGCCAGCCACGGCGGCCTCGTCACCAACACGGTCAAGCGCCAGGTCACCACCGTCGCCGAGGTCACCCCGGTCGCCGGCAAGTGGGGCTTCGACTTCGCCCAGGGCCAGGAGGTCACCGCGAAGGACGGCAAGGTCACCCTGACCGGAACCGCCCCCGACGGCACCGTCGACGTCACGTCGCACAACGGCACCCCGATCGCCAGCACCGAGGCGCGAGACGGCCGTTGGAGCGTCGAGGTCCCGGTCGCCGCCACCGGCCCCACCACCCTGCGCTTCCTCCTCACCGTCGACGGCAAGCAGGTCCGCAGCGACTACCGGTACGTCGACGTCACGGTCCCCGCAGACAGCGCCTTCGCCGTCGACACCCCGAACCGCTCCGACGTCGAGCTGCACGACGGCTCGGTCCGGTTCACCGGCGAGGCCACCAGCGGTGAGGTCACCGTCGCCGGTCTCGGCGCCACCACCACCGTGCCGGTGGAGAACGGCACGTGGACCGCCGACCTCCCGGCCCGGCTCGGCGCCACCTTCGACGTCACCTTCCAGCTCCGCCACACCCACGGCGGCCCGGTCACGAACACCGTCAAGCGCCAGGTCACCACCGTCGCCGAGACCGCCCCCATCGCCGGCAAGTGGGGGTTCGACTTCGCCCAGGGCCAGAAGGTCACGGCGAAGGACGGCACGGTCACCCTCACCGGCACCGCCCCCGACGGCACCGTGACCGCGAAGGACCTCAGCGGCGAGACGGTCGCCACCACCGAAGCACGCGACGGCCGCTGGAGCGTCGAGGTCCCCGTCCGGTCCGCCGGCGGACTCACCCTGCGGTTCGCCCTGACCGTCGACGGCGAGCAGGTCCGCAAGGACGAACGCACCGTCGACGTCACCGTCCCCGCCGACAGCGCCTTCGCCGTCGACACCCCGAACCGCTCCGACGTCGAACTGCACGACGGCACCGTGACGTTCACCGGCACCGCGACCGCCGGTCAGGTCACCGTCACCGGCCTGGGTGCCACCACCACCGTCCCGGTGACGGACGGCAAGTGGACCGCCGACCTCCCCTCCTGGCTCGGTGCCAGCTTCACCGTCACGTTCCAGCTCCGCGCCACCGAGGGCGGCCCGGTCACGAACACCGTCAAGCGCCAGGTCACGACCGTCGCCGAGACTGCCCCGGTCGCCGGCAAGTGGGGGCTCGACGTCACCGAGGGACAGGTCTTCGAGGCGCTCGACGGCAAGGTCGCCCTCACCGGTACCGCACCCGACGGCACCGTCACCGTCCGGAACGGCAACCGCGAGGACGTCGTGCAGACCGAGGTGCACGACGGCAAGTGGAGCGTCGACTACCCGGTGAGCGAGTACGGGCACCAGTCCCTCACGTTCCTGCTGACCGTCGACGGCGAGCAGGTCCGTCGCGAGAGCCGCTCGATCCAGATCACGGAACAGCGCGGCCCGGTCGACGCCGCGTGGGGCATCGACGTCGCCGACCGCGGGACGGTCGCCGTCGACGACGGGACGACGACGCTGACCGGCACCGCCACGAAGGGCGAGGTCACGATCGTCAACCGGTACTACCACAGCACGCAGACCGTCCCGGTCGTGGACGGCCGCTGGAGTGCGACGGAGTACGTGCCCTACCTCGGGACGGACAAGATGACCTTCGACTTCGTCCTCCGCGAGGCCCCCGGAGCGTTCAAGTCCGCCGAGGAGACCCGCACCTTCGCCGTTCCCGAGTCGGAGATCGTCGACTTCACGCTCGACCCCGAGCCGCAGGTCGTCGACGGCCTGGCGCAGCTCTCCGGCACCAGTGAGGCCGGCGAGATCGTCATCACCGAACGCAACAAGCCCGGCGAGGTCGCGCGCTTCACGGTCGGCAAGGGCGCCTGGAAGCAGGGCGTGCCGCTGGCGGCTGGTCGCCACGCGATCACCATCAAGTACATCTCGGACCGCCCGAACGTGTCGTCGACGTCTCGGAACGTCCTCTTGTCCGTGGCCGAGTAGGTCTGCACCACGCACACGGGAGCCCCGCCGACCACATGGTCGGCGGGGCTCCCGTCGTCCGGCGCTGCCGGTCGCCCCCCACGGGCGAGAGCAGCGGCGCGGGTGGTCATCACACTCAGAGGCTGTTCGAGGAGTGGAATACAGAATACTGAGCGCACCGTCCCCCAGAGAAAGTCGGCTCATGTCACTCCGTCCCGTCGCCCTCGGCGCCGCTGCCCTCATCGGCACGTGCCTCCTCGCACCCTCCCTCGCCGCGTCCCCGGCCTCCGCCTCCACCGGCACGCCGAGCTCAGCAGTCAGTCCGCGTTCGAGCATCGAGGCCGCCGACCCCGCCTGGGGGATCGACCTGGCCAACGGCGCGACCGTGGTCGTCGAGGACGGTGCGACCACGATCAGCGGCACCGCCACCGCTGGAGAGGTCACCATCGTCAACAACTCCTTCCGCCGATCGACGGAGACCGTCCCCGTCGTGGACGGCCGCTGGACGAGCAAGCAGGACGTGTCGTACGCCGGCGACGACCACGCGGTCTTCGGCGTCACGCTCCGCGGCACCCCCGGCACCCCCGGCGGCCAGGAGCTCGCCAAGGAGACCCGGATCGTCGCCGTGCCGCGGACGTCCAGCATCGTCTTCTCGGTCGACCCGGGGAAGAAGCAGACCATCGACGGCCTCGCCCAGCTGTCCGGCACCGCGGAACCCGGTGAGGTCGTCATCACCAGGCTCGGCAAGTCCGAGCAGATCGCGCGCTTCCGGGTCGGCAAGGGCAACTGGAAGCAGGGTGTGCCGCTGGCCGTCGGCTCGCACGTCATCACCGTCAAGTACATCGCCGACCGGCAGAACGTCGGCTCACGGACCGTCAACCAGGCACTCACCGTGCTCGGGTAGGCACCACCCCACACGCGCGGGAGCCCCGCAGACCACATGGTCGGCGGGGCTCCCGTCGTCGTCCTGCCGCGCTGCTACTCGACCTCGGACGCCGGGTCCTCGGCCTCGACACCCGTCTCGTCGAGACGGTCACGGAGGTGGTCGGCCATCACGCCGGCACCCTCGTCGCCGTGGTCGTGCTGGACCTGCTGCACGAGACCGTGGAGCTTCTCCTCGTTCGTCGCGTCGGTCGCACCGTCCATGATCGGCTCGGACTGGACGCCGTTGTCACGCTCTGTTGCACTCATGGCACGAACGCTACGCCGCACCCGGGTGCGCCTCACGGGCGCACCCCAGGTCGTGCGGAGAACGGACGGGAGGCCCGGATCACGTCCGCGACGCACCGGACGCTGGCAGAGCCTCCCGTCCGGCACGCACGCCCGACGTCAGAGGCGCAGGCGGGCGAACTCGGGGTCGAGGTCCCCGTGCCGGTGTGCCGTGACGACGACCGTCTGCTCCCGGAGGTAGTGCGCCATCTCGACGACACCGGCCTCGACGACGGGGGCGTCGTGGATGGCGGTGTCGATGCCGGCGCCGAGCGCCTCCTCGAGCGCGAGCGGGTCGCCACCGAGCAGGCGGATCCGCGAGCCCGGCCCACCGAAGGCGCTGTGCGGCCGGGGCTCGAAGCCCTGCGACAGCACCAGGTCGATGGCGTCCTGCGGTTCCGCCGTGCCGCCCGACCACTGCTCGCGCAGGAGCGCGCCGGACGCCGCGCGGTCGAGGAACTCGGCGTCGGTCTCCACCAGGTGGTCGACCACGTCGAGCGGGGAGCGGCCGCTCGCGAGCAGCTGCGTCAGGGGGCCGGGGAGGGCCCGGGCGGTGCTGAGCAGCACGTGGGCACGTGCTGCAGTCGCCGCGACGAGGGTGCGGACGAGGTCCCCGGTGCTGACGTCGGCGGACTGTCGGACCACGACGGACTGCGGGCGGTACCGGAGCACGTTGCGCTCGACGCCGAGCTCCGCGGTGTCGCGGGACCGGCCGAAGCGCTCTTCCCGTGCCCGGGCGTCGCTGGTGGCGCCGGCACGGACCTGGTCGAACTCCTCGAAGGACAGCCCGCTGCGGGACGCCTCGATGAGCGCGGTGACCCGCGGCGGCAACCCGTGCAGCTGGATGCTCTTGTGCACGGTGCGCGGGACGGGTTCCCAGTGCCCGAGCATCGCGACCGAGTCGGGGCCGCCACGCTTGGCCCCGGCACCGACCGCGGAGCTCCCCCAGCCGCCGGCGGGCTGCCGGACGACGGTCGTGTCCGTGGTGGCCCTGTTCACCACCAGGGTGCCGGCGGCGACCTGGTCGGTCCAGCGGGCGACCTCGTCGACGTCGAGGGTGTGCAGCGCCTCGACCAACCCGTGGTCGCCGCCGTTCTGGAGCGCGATCGCCTGCTCGAGCGTCTCGACCTGCACCACCCCGAGGACCGGGACGCCGGCCTCCGGGTGGGTGGACGCGCTACCGGGACGGACGCCGACGCGGACGCCCGGGGACCAGAGTCGGCCGGACTCGTCGAGCGGCCGTGGTTCGACGAGCCAGGACTCCCCCGGTGCCAGCTCGGTCAGGGCGGCGCGTGCGGCCCCGGTCGGCTCGACGACCAGCGGCCCGAGCTGCGCCGCGGGGTCGGTCGGCCACGCGACCCGGAGTGCTCGGGTGGCGTCGGCGAGCTGGCGGAGGAAGCGGCTGTCGGCACCGTCCTCGCCGACCGAGCCGACGAGCACGACGAGCGAGATCGCTGCGCCGGCCTGCCCGGACTGGGTGAACGCCGAGGCGACGACGTCGCGGACGGCCTGGTCGACGTCGGCCGCGGGGGTGACGACGGCGGCCGAGACCGCTCCGGTGTCGGCGAGGAGGGGCAGACCGGCCCGCCACCACCGGAACGACCGGGCGGTGTCGGGCGAGCCGGTGAGCAGCACCCGGTCGACGGCGGGGTGGGCCACCAGGTCGCGGCCGAGTTCGCTGACGTCGAGGTCGACGAGCTGGAGCAGCGAGTGCGGGACGCCGGCGCTCCAGAGGACGTCGGCGAGCACCGCACCGGACCGCTTGGCGAGCGGGGACGGCTTGAGGACGACCCCGCTGCCGGCGGCGAGCGCCGAGAGCACGCCGTCCGCCGGGGTGGTCAGCGGCGAGTTCCACGGGGCGACGACGACCGTCAGCCGTGGCGGGACGAAGGTGGCCCCCACGACGTCAACCAGGTGACGTGCCCGGTCGGCGGCGTGGTGGGCAGCGTCGACGGCACCGCTGACCTCACGGTCCGCCTCGGTCAGGGTCATCGCGGTCTCGGCGACGACGACCTCGACCAGGTCGGCACGGCGGACCTCGAGCTCGTGCGCGACGAGGTCGAGCAGTTCGGCGCGGTCCTGTGGGTCCTGCCGACCCCAGTTGACGCCGGCCTGCGCGGTGCGGGCGATGGTGCGTTCGAGCCGGGGACGGTCGGTGACGCGGGCGCCGCGGATGGTGGCGGTGCCGAGCTGCGAGCGGGGCACGCGGCGGAGCAGGTCGGCGGCCCACTGCCGGTTCGCGTCCACCCCGGCGTCGGTGTCGACGGCGGGCGGGTGCACGGCGCGGATCTCGGGGGCGCCGAGGGGTGCTCGGCGGTCCTGGACGCGGAGGGTGACCGGCGCGGGTTCGTCGAGCGCGGCGACGGCGGCCACGAGCCGGTCGTGTCCGCGCTGCACGGCTGCGGCTCGGTCGTCGTCGCTGCCGCCCGAGGGGGACGGCGACGCTGCTGCACCCTCGCGCAACCGGCGGGCGAGGTACGGGATCGCGGCGTCGAACTGGTCGGGGTGCACGACGGGGGTGAGGAGGGTGACCGTGCCGACGTCGGCGCGGACGGCGTCGAGGACGGTGCCCGTCATGCCGAGGAGCATCTCGACCTCGAGCGCGTCGGTCACCCCACGACGGTCGGCGAGCACGCGGGCGGCTGCGAGCAGGACGGGATCGAGTCCGGCGAGCGCGATCCGGACGGCGTCGGTGTGCTCCGGCGTGAGCGCGGCGTCGAGCAGGCGCAGGAGTGCGGTGTCGATCTGCTGGCGGGTGGCGAAGAGGGCCGAGGGGCGGGCGTGCACGAGGGCGTCGGCGCGTTCCTCGGCCAGGTGGGCGCCGTCGACGAGCCGGACCCGGATGGGTGCGCCGCCGCGGAACCGTCGCGCGGTCGCCCAGTCGGTCAGGGACGCCAGGACGCCGAGGCTGTCCGGCAGCGACGCGGGCAGCGTGATGCCGGCGGTCGTGTGGGTGAACTCGTCCGTGTCGAGCAGCGTCCGGAACACCGCGACGGTCAGGTCGAGGTCGTGCGGGCCGTCGACGAGCAGCGTGACGGTGGTGCCCCCGGCGACGGCTGCGCGGAACACCGGGACGAGCCGGTCGACCGCCTGCACGGTGGCGTCCTCGAGCGACCACGGCGACGTGGGCGGGACGACGTCCGCCACCGCGAAGGACACCGCGGGCACGTCGTCGCGTCCGACCAGGTCGGTGGTCCACGCCAGTCGACGGTCGCTCTCGGCAGGACCGGACACGGTCGGGCCGAGGGGCAGGACGTCGAGGCGGGTGCCCGTGCCGGCGAGCTTGCCGAGCGCGGAGCCGAGTCGGGCCGACGGGGCGTCGACCACCAGGTGTCCGGCGAGTCGGCGGAGCACCCGCCGCGCGGACGGGATGACCGCCCACGGCGCCATCGTCGCGAAGCCCCCACCGACGGTGACGGCGCCGCGGAGGTACCAGGCGAGGAAGTCCGGCACGTCACGGCTGGCCTTCTCGAGGTTGCGGGCGGCGACCTTCGGGTCGTCGGGGCGGATCACCTTGTCGATGAACCCGCGGGCGAAGTCGAGGCCGCGCTCGTCACGCAGGACCTCGGCGAGCCGGGCCGCTCGGGCGTCGGGCTTCACCCCGCGGGAGGCGTCCAGCCAGCGGCCGACGAGGACAGATGCGTCGTCGGTGCAGTCCTGGAGGCGTGCGGGCGGCATGGACTCGATCGTAGGCCGCTCCCCCGACGTCTCCTCGGAGGCGGCCGTGTGCCGTCCAGGAGTCAGCCGAACGGATGATCCCGGGCCGACGAGCTGTGCTCACGGATACGCTGGCCGGATGGTGGAGCACGGCGCTGACGGCCACGACTGGGCCACGTGGGACGCGTTCCACGACGTCTGGCGCGGGCTGGACCGGGCGCTGGACGTGGCCGTGCAGCGGGACGCCGGCATCTCCATCCCCGAGTTCGAGATCCTGATCGGCCTGCACCGCGATCCCGACCACCGGCTGCGCGTCCGCGACATGGCCGCCGGGATCGGCTGGGAGAAGTCCCGCGTCAGCCACCAGGTCACCCGCATGGTCTCCCGGGGGCTGGTCGCGCGTGCCGACTGCCCCTCCGACGGCCGCGGCAGCTGGATCGTGATGACCCCGGACGGTCGGCGCGCGGTCCTCGCCGGCATCCGGGCACACACGGCGGCGCTGGAACAGCTGTTCTGGAGGCCCGTGGCCGGTGACGCGGACACCCTGCGGGCCGTCTCGCACCGGGTCCTCGACGCCCTCGGTCCGGTGGACACGGGCGCGGACGTCGTCCAGGGGGACGCCTGACCTGACAGCCGCGCCGCCCGTCGTGGGAGGATGCCGGGGACCGATCTGTGGGGGGGGAGAGCGCATGGACACCGACGGTTCACGCTCGGCGCGGGCGGCCCTCGTCGCCGCGCTCGACATCGTCGGACTCGCGCCGTCCGAGCGCTTCGACCGGATCGTCCGCATCGCCCGCGAGGTCTTCGACGTCCCGTTCGCGTACGTCAACCTGCTCGACGACACCCTGCTGCACACGCTGACGCCGAACCTGGCCGGCGAGCCGACGTCCGGGCCGCTCGAGTGGTCGTTCTGCCAGCTCACCGTCCAGCGCCCCGGGCCGACGGTCGTGCCGGACACGCTCGCTGACCCGCGCACCGCCGACCTGCCCGGTGTCACCAGCCGCGGCATCCGCTCCTACGCCGGTGTCCCCCTGACCATGCCGGGCGAGCTGACGATCGGCAGCCTGTGCCTGATGGACGTCCAGCCGCGGGAGTTCACTCCGCAGGACGAGGCCGCACTGATCGACCTGGGGCGGTGGACGGAGCAGGCCCTGGCGAAGGGGCTGCAGCACGACCGGCTGCTCGAGGTCGTCGAGGCCCTCACCCCGCCACCCGTCCACGTCCCCGGCTACACGCTGGCCGGACTGAGCGTGCCGTACGGCGACCTCAGCGGTGACGTCCACGACTGGACGGTCGCCGACGACGCCGTGACCTTCACACTCGCCGACATCATGGGCAAGGAGCAGCCCGCCGCGCTGCTCGCGGCCGGACTGCGGGCCGCGCTCCGACAGCACGAGGACCTGCCCCCGGTGGCGGCGGTCGGGGCCGTCGAGCCGCGGATGAGCGAGGACCTCGGTCGGGCCTCCGCGTTCGCGACGCTCTTCCACTCGCGCCTGACGCCGAGCACCGGGCGGCTCGACTTCGTGGACGCCGGGCACGGGCTCGTCGTGCACCTGCACGCGGACGGCACGTCGGAGATCCGGCGGTCGCGGGACCTGCCGCTCGGCCTGCACCCGCAGGGGGTCCCCTTCCGCCTCGGGTCCCTGGTGCTCGAACCGGGCGACGCGCTGCTCGTGGCCAGCGACGGCGCACTCGACCTGGGCGACGGGACGATCGACACCCTGACGGACATCGGGCGGACCTACCGTCGGGCGCCGAGCACGGCCGCGTTCCTCGAGACGGTCCGTCTGCGGGCAGCCGAGCAGGCGGAGGACGACGTCACCGTGACCGTTCTGGCACGCGACGCGCCCTGACCGTCCTGGCTCGCGACGCACACTGACCGGCCAGCGTGCAGGTGCTGGTACCCGAGACCAGGCACCAGCACGAGCGCTCGTGCTCCTGACCCGAACAGGTACAACGAACTGGCGTCAGCATGCCCCGCTCAGCTGGGAGGCGCGATGTCCGTTCACGATCAGCCCCCGAACTGTCCGCGGAACGCGTTGGTCGTCCCCGCCCGGGTCAGCGCACCTCGAACGCGAAGAGCGAGTAGCCGTACTCCGTCGCCCGGTGCACGCCCTGGAACCGCACGTGCCGCCAGGTGCCGGACAGGTCGACCGTGTCGGTCCCGCCGTCGCCGTCGCTGACGGTCGCGATCGTGGTCCAGGCGTCGTCGGCGCTGTTCCGCGCCTCGATCCGGTAGGCGGAGCCGTACGCGTCCTCCCACTGCAGGCTCGCGCGGTGCAGGGGCTCCGCCGAGCCGAGGTCGACGTCCAGCCACTGGTCGTCGGTGTGGCCGCTCGCCCAGCGGGAGCCCGGGTCCCCGTCCGTGGCGTTCCGCGCGGTGACACCGACCGCTTCGTCCGCCGACGAGGTCGTCGGGGCGTTCCGCGCCAGGTCGGGGGTCGGGGCGCCCTCGGTCGAGTCCACGCGGAACTCGTGGAGCGAGTACCCGAACTCCGTGTGTCGTTGCACGCCGAGCATCCGCACGTACCGCGCCCGGACCCCGTCGAGCTGGTGGACCGCGGTCCCGCCGGCCCCGTGGTCCTCGGTGGCGACGGTGCGCCAGACCTCGTCGGTCGTGGAGCGCACCTGGACCTGGTAGCGGTCGGCGTACGCGGCCTCCCAGTCGAGTTCCACCCGGTCGACGGGGACCACGGCGCCCAGGTCGACCGCGATCCACTGGTCGTCGGAGGCGCGGCTGGCCCACCGGGTGGTCCGGCTGCCGTCGACCGCCTGGTCACCGGACAGGTCACCGCGCTCGTCGGAGGACGTCGTCACCGGCTTGCCGACCGCGATGTCCCGCGAGGCGTGCCCGCCGTCGCCGGGCTCCGTTCCGGGGTCGGCACCCGGGTCGGAGTCGGCGGCGTCATGGTCCGCCACGGTCGTGACCGTCGCCTGACCGGACGCGCCGCCGAGCGTGGCGTGCACGGTGGCGGTGACACCGTCGGCCGGAGCGGCCGTGACCGTGCCGTCGCCCGCGACCGAACCGCCGCCGTCGATCGTCCACGTCGGCGCACCGTCGGTGCCGGCTGCCGCCGTCACCGGTCCGCCGTTGCCGTCCGCGTCGAACGCGTAGGCCGTCAACGTGGTGCTGCCGCCGGCCGGGAGGCGCGTGGCACGCGGTCCGACCAGCACCGTCGACGGGGTGATCGCCGAGACCGACGGGGTGCCGTGGACCTCGAACGACCAGATCGAGTAGCCGTACTGCGTGAGCCGGTCGATGCCGTGCATCCGCACGAACCGGGCGGTGCTGCCGACGGCGACGTGGTCGGCTGCCGCCGACGTCTTCGTCACGTCCCGCACGGTGCGCCAGGGGCCGTCAGCGGAGTCGGCGACCTGCAGGTCGTACTCCGCCGCGGCGGCGCCCTCCCACGTGACGTCGACGTCGGTGACGTCGGTCGCGCGGCCGAGGTCGACGGTGTAGTCGACGGCGTCCTGCCCGTGCGCGCTCTCCCACCGGGTCGTCGGGTCGCCGTCGAGCGCCTTGTCCGGCGTGTTCCCCCCGTCGCTCGAGGTCGCGACGGCGGTGGCGTGGCGCGCCTGGTCCGGGACGGTGGCGACCGCCGAGACCACGGCGCTGCCCTCCACCCCGCCGCTCGTGGCGGTGACGTGGCCGGCCCCGCTGCCGGCCGCACGGACGCTGCCGGCGTCGGTCGTGCCTCCCGGCAGGGTCGTGGCCCAGGTGACCGGACCGGACAGGTCGATCGGGTCGCCGTACTGGTCGTGGCCGGCGGCCGCGAACTCGGCCGGCGTGCCGACCACCAGCTGCTCGAACCCGGGCGTCACCGCGATCGACGTGAGCTCGGGAGCCGGCGCGACCCGGAACCGGTACGTGTCACGGACCGACCCGACCGAGGCGGTGACCGTGGCACTGGCGGCGCGTTCCGTGGCCTCGTACGTGCCGTCGGCGGCGATCCTGCCGGTGCTGGCGTCCCAGGACAGTCCGTCGAGCGGCATGGTCGCGCCGTACTGGTCGTACCCGGTGGCCGTGAACCGCGTGGTGGAACCGGGGACGAGCGTCGTCGGGCTGTCCGCCGTGTCGACGACGATCTCGGCCAGGTGGGCGTCGAGGTGGGACGTGATCTGGGTGTGCGCGGGGACGGCGATCTGGCCGATGACCCGCTGGCCGTCGTACACGTCGTACGAGTGCTGGACGTCGTCGGTGTTGTCGAGCACGTACGAGTAGGTGCCGTCCGCCGCGCGGAACACCTGGCTGAGCGGGTCGGAGGTGTGCCGGTCGGTGACTTCGGTGCCCACCGTGCGGTTCGACACGGCCTGGTGGTAGACCAGTCCGGCCATCGACTGGCCGGTGACCGCCGGGTCCTCCGCCGCCCAGAGCGCCTGGTGGATGTCGAGGTACGCGTCCGGGTCGTACTGCGCGAGGAAGCCGAGCACGACGTTGCCGAGTGCGTCCCCCATGTCGCTGAACACGGCGGCCGCGTGGGCGGTGTCGATGCCGGGCCGGTAGTGGGTCAGGTCGACCGAGTACAGCCGGTCGATCGTCGTCTCGTCCGCCGTGTAGCCCGTGGACAGGAACGACAGGAGCGGCGACTTCGTCGGCCAGTCCTTCGGCTGCCGGTCCGCGGTCGGCCCGTCGAGCTCCGCGGGCACGAGGGACGCGGGCAGGGTCGTCGGTGTCCAGTACTCCGCCGGGAAGACGACCTCGCCGTCCGCGTCGGTGCTGACGACGAGCGTGCCGGTCGCCTGGTCGTACAGCGGGTTGGCGGCCGTCTTCGCCGTGACGTAGCCGGGGTGGTTCCGCTCGGCGGCGCGGATCGCGTCCTCGAGCTCGCCGATGGCGGCGTTCCGGTCCTGCGCGATCACGTCGTTGCCGTAGGTCCCGACGCCCCACCACTTCTTGGTGAGCATCTGGATGTGCGCGGCGTTGCCCCCCACGACGCCGTCCTGCCCGACGACCGCCGGGCGCGCCTGCATCATCTGCCGCATGATCGCCTTCGAGAAGTCCGGGTCCCAGCCGAAGTAGTCGAACCAGGGAGCGGTCGGCATCCACTGGATGCCGTAGATCCACGCCGGGTCGCCGGAGAAGTACGTGGCCTCGGCCTGGCCGGAGTCGAACAGGATGCCCGCCTGGCCGTGCCGGTACGCGTCCGGGAAGGCACCGTTGCCGTCGTACGCCTTCGACGCCGGGTTGCCGTGGGCGTTCTGGTAGTAGTCGCGGACCGCGGCACGTTCGGTGACGTACTCCATCGCGCCGGTGGCCTGCATCTCCTCGTTGCCGAGGACGGTGCCGAGCAGGAACAGCCCCGCTTCGGACTGGATCGCCTCGGAGGACGACTCCTGGTTGTTGCCGCCCGGTGACGAGACACCGCCGGCGTTCGAGTGCCCCTCCCACACGCCGAACGTACGCAGGTGCGGGAACCGGTCGTCGTCGCGGTCCCAGTTGGCGTACTGCTTCGTCACCAGGGTGGCCATGCCCTCGTACCGCTTCGCCCAACCGGGATCGACCGCCCCGAGCAGCGCCGTGGCGACGGCGAAGTACCCGTAGTGGAAGTGGTTGTCGTTGAACTGCGCCGACCCGTACGAGTCGCCGAAGCCGATCAGGGCCTTCCACGTCGGGTACATGGCGAAGAAGTGCTCGCTCTCCCCCGTCGAGTAGGTGTACCAGTCGGTGAGCGCTTTCGTGAGCGTGGCCTGCAGCTCCTGCTCGTCGGCGGTGTCGCCGATCTGCTGCGCCACCGTCATGTACTCGGCGAGCTGCTGGACGTCCTTGCCGCCCCAGTAGGTGTCGCCGCCGTACGTGGTCTTCTCGGCGTAGTCGGCCAGGTACGTGCGGAGCACGTCCCGTTCGTCCTGACCCTGCGGCGGCGCACCGGTCGGGGTGAGGCCGGTGAAGGCGTAGTCGAGGGTCCAGCCGTCGTGCCCGATCGTGGTCTCCATCGTGCCGCGCGGGGTGGCGTAGGTGGCTCCGGTGAAGTGCAGGTCGTTCGTCGACTCCGCGTACTGGTGCTGCAGCCAGCCCTGCACGGTGTCGTGGTCCGAGCCCTGCAGCGTGTCCGTCTGCACGGACCACCGCTGCTCGACCTGCCCCGCCGCGGGGTCGTACGAGTAGTCCATCGTGGTGTTCCGTGGCACGGCGAACGCGGTCCGCTGCAGGTCGTCGAGGCTCAGCCCGCTCGTCGGCACAGCACTGAGCACGAGGTACCGGGTCCCGGCGGAGGGGTCGATGGCGGTGCCGCTCCGCGTGAAGGTGGTCTCGTCCGGTGCGTGCACGCCGTACACGTGGTCGCCCTGCCGGATCTCGAACCGGTCGCCCGTGAACGGGAAGCTGATCGGGTCCCCGTCACCGTCGGTGATCGTCGCGCCCGACTGCACCGTCAGCCGTGGGGTCATGCCGTGGTACTCGAACCACTCGTACGGGTTGCCCTGCACGCTCGTGACGTCCATGTACTGGCCGCCCGATCCGGCCTGCGGCATCCGCCAGCTGACGTTCCAGTCGCCCCAGCGGAGCGCGTCCGCCTCGGTCGCGGAGAACGCCGTCGAGAACCGCTGCGCGACCCCGTCCGGCTCGTCCGTCAGGAGCACCTGGTCGACCATCACGTGCGCCCAGCCGGCGGGCAACGAGTCGACGACCCGGAGCTGCGCCTGCTGCCCCGCCCACTTGCTGACGTCCCAGTCGACCCAGCGGAACTGCTCGCTGTCCGCGCCGGTGGCGGAGGCGACGACCTGCCCGCCGACGACGAGCTGCACGGCCTCCTGGTCGGCGTGCTGGCCCCCGGCGATCGTGAAGGCCAGGTGCGCGTGGTCGATCGCGAACGACCCGGAGGTCAGGGTCCCCGTGGCGCTGTCGCCGGCGGTGGTGCCGCTGGCGGCACCCCAGGAGGTCAGGTAGCCGTTGCCGAGCCACCCCGACACCTCGCTCTGCCCCGCCGGGGTCCCGGTCGCCCGGCTGAATGCCGTGCCGGTGCTCGTCCACCCGTCGGGCATGCCCTGCTCGAAGTCCGCGAGGAGCTCGTCCGAGGGGTCCGCCTCCGGAGTCACCGTGCCGCTCACCGTCACCGGCGACTCGAGCTGCATGGCGGTGCCGTCGCTGTTCCACCGCGTCGGGGACGTCAGCTTCGTGCCGTCCTTGCTGTTCGAGGAGACGAACGGGTACGCCCACATGTCGCCGGAGTACTTGCTCACGAGCAGGTCGGTCCACCACTGGTTGGTCGGCGCCGGCTTCCCTGCCTGCGACGGGTCGACGTACAGGTGCTGGTCCACGGTCTTCTGCACGTCGGCGCTGTCGCTGATCGTCGCGGGCGGGGTGGGTGCGAACGACCCGGAGCCGACCCGGGTGCCGTCGGCGGGCGGAGCCGGGACCGCGGCCGGGCTCGGCAGCGCGGTGCTGGCCAGCCGCGCCGCCGGGGTCGACTGCGCGGTGTCCGACGCTCCGGCCGCCCGATCAGCGGCATGCGCAGCGGTCGCGGGTCCGGTGAGCGCGATGACCGCCGCGATCACCAGGACCCCGGACGTCGCGATGGAGCGGGGCGAGGAGCTGCTTCTGCGCGGTCGTTCCGCGTGGCGTCGTGGCACGGAACGACCGTACTGACGGGGTCGCCGGCCGTCAGTCGGCGGAAGTGCGGACCTGAGCCGGATTCACGACCCCAGTTCGGGGGAAGGTCGGCGGGGGCGTCGGCGGGCGCGTCGGCGGGGGCTCAGGCGTCCGCGGCGAGCGCCGCCGCCACGAACACCGCCACCGCGTCCGCCCCGGCGTGGTCGTCCGCCGTGACGGTCACCACGGCGCTCCTGGCCTCGTCGAACAGCAGCATCTGCCCGTACGCGCCGTGCAACCGCCACAGCTGCGCGGGACCGTCCCACCCGGCGAGCGCGTACCGCTCGTACCCGGGGTTCCGCCCCGCGACGACCCAGTCGGTGTGCAGCGCGTCGACCCATCGGGACGCCACGAGCTGTCGACCGTCGACCTGGCCGCGGTCGCGGACGAACCGGCCGAGGCGCGCGAGTTCGGCGGTGTCCAGCCACAGCCCGCCGCCGGCCGCGACGAAGCCGAGCGGGCAGCGCTCCCACTCGGCGTCCGCGATGCCGAGCGGGGTGAGCAGCCGGTCCTGCACGAAGCGGCCGACGTCACCGACCCGGGTCTCGAGCACGCGCATCGCCGTGTAGGTGCTGGCGTTCGCGTACTGGAACACCCGACCGCGGGAGGGCCGCCCGATGAACTCGACGGCCAGGTCCGGCCAGTCGGTCAGGAGCGTCGGCGTCCACGGCAGGTCGACGCCGCTCGTCATGCTGAGCAGGTGCCGCAGGGTGACGGCGTCCACGCCGTCACCGGACCGCCAGCCGGGCAGGAGGGCCGACACCGGTTCGTCGAGGTCGACCAGCCCGTCGTCCGCCGCGATGCCGGCCGCCAGGACGCAGACGCCCTTCGCGACCGACTGCACGTCGCGGCGGACGTCGGGCACCCAGTGGTGCTCCGCGACGTCGTCACCGAGGCGCACGTGCAGGCCGTGGGCGACGAAGCCGGTGCGGGCGACCTCGTCGACGACGGCATCGCGGACGGTCTGCGCACGTGTCACCGGACCATCCTGCCGTGCCAGCGCGTCAGAGGTCGGTCCGCGCCAGCGTCCCCGTCTCGCCACGCAGCCGGACCTCGACGCTCGCGATGTCGGCGCGGGGCACGTCGGTCGTGGCGGACAGCCCGTGGGCCTCCCGCCCGGACGCCGTCCACGACGCGATCCGTTCGTCCGTCCCGTCGGTGCGGACGACCACCAGGTCGTACATCACCGAACCGTCCGCCGACCAGTCACGCCCGCCGTACGAGCAGCCCCAGTCGAACCGGGTGCCCCAGGCCTCGTTGCGCACCGCCAGGTCGACGTCGAACCCGGACTTGCCGGTCAGCGCGTAGCGGTCCGCGGTGGATCCGGTCGACACGGTCGGCGCGGCCGCCTCGGTGCCCGGTGCGTCGGCACGCAGGCCGACCCCGAGCCCCGCGACCACGGCGACGACGACGGCGAAGCCGGCGCTGACGGACACGATCGCGCGGCGCCGACGCCGACGACGCCGGACGCGGTGCGCGACCGAGGCGAGGGTGCTCTCGTGGCCGGTGACGGGCCTCCCGTCCGGTTCCGCGATCTCCACCGCGGCGTCGGCCGGGAGGCGCCCCAGCAACCCCGGCAGACCGGCCAGCTCGGCGACGGCCGAGCGACACGCATCGCAGTGCTCCAGGTGGCGCTCGTACTCCAGGCGTTCGGCCGGCGGCAGTGAGCCGAGGACGTAGGCCGCGTCCCACTCGGCGTAGCGGTCGTCGCTCATCGGGTGACGCCTCTCTCCTGCAGGGCCAGCCGCAGTGCTCGGAGCCCGTAGTGCAGCCGTGACTTCACGGTGCCCTCCGGGAGGTCGTGTCGCCGGGCGATCTCGGGCACGGTGTGCCCGAGCCAGTACGCGTCGACGACCACCCGGCGGTGTTCCGACGACAGCGACGCCAGGGCGTCGGCGACGACGATGCGGTCGAGGACCGCGTCGGTCCGGTCCGCCTCGACCCGGTCGACCGGGTGCTCGGTGCCGTGCTCCCGGCGGTTCCGGGCGGACCGGGCGTCGTCGACGACCAGGTTGCGCGCCACCGTGAACAGCCAGGCGCGGGCGGCGTCCGGTTCCCGTTCCAGCACGGTGGGCCGCTGCCACGCGCGGACCATCGTCTCCTGGACGATGTCGTCGACGTGGGCGGCGTCGCGGGTGAGGTGCCGCACGTACCGGAGCAGTGCGTCGCCGTGCTCGCGGTACAGCGCGCCGAGCAGCTCGTCCGGTCCCGATGCGGCCATCGTCACTTCGCGAGGTCGAGTGAGAACTCGACCGAGCCCTTCGGGTCCACCGTGACGAAACCGAGCGACGGTGCCGTGACGCCGTAGTCCTGGAACGTGACCGGGACCTTGCCGGCGACCTGGACGTCGCCGTCCTTGCCGACCGCGACCTGCGCGTCGGCGCTCACGGACTTCGTGACGCCGTGCATGGTGAGGTCGCCGCTGAGGGTGACGCTCTGGGTCGAGCCGCCCAGGGCGGTCGAGACGTCCACCGGCTTCGTGACGCGGAACGTCGCGGTCGGGAACTGGTCGGTCTGCAGGGCCTTGTCACGGAAGTAGGCGTCGCGCGCGGCCTCCGGCGTGCTGATCTTGCCGACCTGCACGGTGACGGTGGCGTCGGAGAGCTTGCCGTCGGCGACGGTCGCCGTGCCCTCCACCTGCTTCGTCCGTCCGACCACGGTGACATCCTGCCCCTGCAGGACCTCGTGCACCCGGTACCCGGCGTAGGAACCGGTGCCGGACTTCCACGTGCCGTCGGCCGACGCGGCGTCGAGCTTGCCCGCGGCGCTCGGGGAGAGCGACGGTGCGGCGGCGGCGGAACCGTTGACGGCGTCCGCGTAGAGGCGCGGGCCGACGACGACGCCGACCCCCGCGATGACGACGACGCCCGCCGCGATGCCGATGATGACCTTGGTACGAGTTCGCATTCCCATACCCATACCCAGGACACGAGACCGCCGTCGGGATCGTTCACGGATCGGTCGGCTCAGCGGGAACGCCCACCTTGGGCCCACTAGCCTGAGCGGTCGGACAGCCTGCCCGGACGCTGTCCGGACACCGCGCGGACGCTCGAGGAGACCACCCATGTCAGTCGGACTGCTCGCCGTCGTGGACGACATCCTCAGCGCAGCCCTCAAGGCCAGCGCGAAGACCGCGGGCGTCGTCATCGACGACGCCGCCGTCACCCCGCAGTACGTGCAGGGCCTGGCTCCGGCACGCGAACTGCCCGTCGTGGGCCGGATCGCCCTCGGCAGCCTGTTCAACAAGTTCGTCATCATCATCCCGCTGGCGCTGCTGCTGTCGGCGTTCGCCCCCTGGGTGCTGCCGTGGCTGCTCGTCATCGGCGGCACCTACCTGTGCTTCGAGGGGGCCGAGAAGGTCACCGAGTGGTTCGGCGTGCACCACGAGGCCGCCGCGGACGGTGCGGCGAGCGAACCGAAGCTGGTGTTCGGCGCGATCCGCACCGACCTGATCCTCAGCACCGAGATCATGCTCATCGGGCTCGCCAGCCTGGACACCGACCTGGGCTTCTGGCAGACCCTCGGGGCGCTCGCGGTGATCGGCCTCGGCATGACCCTGCTGGTCTACGGCGCCGTCGCGCTGCTGGTGAAGATCGACGACATCGGCCTGCAGATGATGAAGAACCCGGTCCGCCGCACCCGTCGTGCCGGCGCCCGGATCGTCCGCGCGATGCCGGCCGTGTTCCGCGTGATCAGCATCGTCGGCACGGTCGCGATGCTCTGGGTCGGTGGACACCTGGTGATCGCGAACCTCGCCGAGACGTTCTGGGCGGGGCCGTACGAGCTGCTGCACCACGTCGAACACGCGGTCGAGGGCGCTGGACCGGTCGTGACGTGGGTCGTGGACACCGCGGTCTCGGCCATCGCGGGGCTCGTGCTGGGCATGGTCGTCGTCGGGATCGTCCTGGGGATCGGACGGCTGCGGGGCCGCTCGCACTGAGCCGGACCGCGGCAGCGGGTCAGTCCGCAGCGCCGCCGGAGCCGCGGACGGTCAGCTGCCAGGCGCTGTCGGCCGTGCTGTCACCGGCACCGAAGGAGACCCGGTCGACGTGGTGGCGCCAGGTCGCCGGCACCCGCAGGCGGTGCGGACCATCGCCGCACTGCAGTGGTTCGAGTCCGAGGGACCGGGAGGTCGACCGGGCGTCGAGGAGCAGCATCCCGGACATCGTGCCGTCCCCGAAGCAGGAGAACTCCACCGCGTCGACCTCCGCCGGCGCCGCGAAGGTCATCGCGACCGACCCACGCTCGCGCTCCTCGGTCTTCCCGGCGCCGACCTGGGCACTGAGCACCGCGAGCAGGTCGTCGTCGTGCTCCACCGCGGCGTCACTCGAGGCGCTCCATCGATCGACGGCGGCCGGGTCGACCGGCTCCGGGGTGCAGCCGGCGAGGGCCAGCACACCCACCGCGGCGAGCAGCGCCACCATCGGTCGTCCGATCGTCCGCTCAGAAGACATGCGCGACCACGTCGTCGAGGAGCCGGTTCGTCGGGACGCTCGCCTGCGAGATCCGGACGGCGACGTCACCGCGGGTGAAGTACGTGTCGCCGTCGATCACCGGGTACTGCGGGTCCTGGGACGTCTTCTGGCACCTGCGCCCCTGGAGGACGTCGGTGCACTCGTACCCGCTCAGCGCGTCCAGCACACCGCGTGCGGTCGATGCGTCGACCTGGTCGACCTGGATGGACAGGTACGAGATGTCTGCCCGCGGGTCCCGCCAGACGCAGTACAGGCGCTTCCCGTTCGGCTGGAGCACGTCGGTGAAGCCGCTCTTCGGGATGGCGACCGGGTCGCCGACCACGGCCGGGTCGTTGAGCGGTGCGGATGCGAAGGAGTCGTCCCACCTGCCGGCGGTGAGCAGCCCCTGGCACGTCGCGGGGACCGTGCCGCTCGCGTCGGCGGCGGTCGTCGGGGTCGCGGCCGAGGTCGGAGTCGGGCCCAGAGTCGGGGTCGCGGCGGGGCCCGCCGTGACGTCCGGCGTCACGGTCGAGGCCGGAGTGGCGGCAGCGTCGGTCGCCGACGGGGTCCGGTCGGGCCCGGCCCCCTGGTCCTGGGTGCAGCCGGCGAGGGCGAGTGCGACGGCGAGGACTGCCGTCACGGTGCACACGGTGGTCCGGCGCATGTCTGGCTCCCCTCGTCAGCGGTGGTCGAGGGCGTCCAGCGCGGTACCCCCGTGGGGAACCTACCGAGCGACGCTCGTGTCCGTGCGGGAGTACGGGTACGAGCGGCGGAACGTTGCCGGATCGAGACGGATGCCGAGCGACGGGGCCTCCGCCCGCGGCCACGGCGGGGATGGGACACGGGAGGGGTGGGACGAGGTGGCGGATCAGGAGCCACCCCGCCCCGCGGACGCCTCGCCCGAGGGCCAGGACGTGACGCCGACGGTAGCACCTGGACACATCGGGCACGCGGTGCGCGCGATCGGTTCCTCTGGTGGACGAACACCCTGCGACGCCGTCGCCCTGCTGGCACGATGGGCATGCCCCAGAGGTCGGATCAGGGTCCTGGGACGAGAGGGCGGGGGCCTCACCGACCCCCGCCCTCAGCGCATCAGCGTCCGACGCGGCGGCTCGCCGTACGTCTGCCGGTACAGCGCCGTGAAGCGTCCGGCGTTGCTGAAGCCCCAGTCGGCAGCGATGCCCGCGACGGTGTCCCCCCGCGTCGGGTCCCCGGCGACCAGGTCCGCCCGGGCACCGTCGACGCGCGCCAGCCGGACGTACTCCATCGGCGTCTGTCCACGCTCCCGCCGGAAGGCCAGCGAGAGCCCCCGGGGCGACAGCCGTGCCGCGGCGGCGATGTCCGGCACGGTGATCGGCTCCCGCCGGTGCTCGTCCACCCAGGCGGTCGCGCGGCGGACGGCAGCACTCACGGACGCCTCCCGCCGGGGTTCGGTGACCAGACCGAACGCGGAGATCGCACTCACGACGACGAACCGTGACGCCTCGGCGCGGAGCAGCTCGTTGCCGTAGACGTCCGGCGTCTCGAGCACCTGGCGGCGGTACTCCTGCACGGTCCGGCGCCAGAGCCAGTGCCGACCGGCGTCCACCGGTCGCAGGGTGCCCTCCGCCAGGCAGACGCCGTCGTCGTCCCAGACCTCCCGGGCGACCCGGCGGAGCAGCTGCGCCGAGAAGGAGCAGGTCGAGGCGATGGCGTGGTCGACGACGAACTCGAGTTCCTGGTCGGGCGGCATCACGAACGCATCGCCCTCGCCGATGACCTCGTCGCAGCCCCAGGGGTTGAACGCGAAGGCACCCGATCGGACCTCGACGAACATGAGCTCGTCGGTGGCGTCGATGGCGACGTGCACCTCGGCGCCCCACTCGAACTCGGCGAGGGTGACCGGGTCACCGACGATGACGCGCTGCCGGTGCGAGACGACGTCCGAGGTCGCGACGACGCGGTACCCGAACCCCGCACTGATCGCTTCGGTGAGTTCGTCGGCATTCGTCGTCTCCACATCGAGGAACGAAGGACTGCTCATGGTGAGGGGTCTACCACAGGCCCGGGGCGGATGACGGGGCCGGATCATCCGCACAACGAAGGCGCCCGGATCCGTCCCCTGTGCAGTGCCTCGACGGCGTTACGCTCTCGCCACCCCAACCAGCGCGGCCGTCGTCGTCCGCCCCGGTGACAGCGACGTCGCCCCGGGCCCGACGGTGTCCGCACATCTGCAAGGAAGCAGGTCACGGTGAACCCCCTCTCCCCAGCGCCCCTCGGACGGGCCCGAACCCGCCGACGCGTCATCGGCGCGACGGTGGCGGTGGGCGCAGCAGCGCTCGGCGTCCTCGCCACGACCCAGACCGCCGTCGCCGCACCCCCGGCCGCTGCACCGACGACCGACCTCGGCCCGAACGTCCTCGTCTTCTCCCCGGACATGCCCCAGGCGGACATCCAGGCGAAGGTCGACGCCGTCTACGAGAAGCAGGTCGACAACGAGATGGGCACCGCACGGTACGCACTCTTCTTCAAGCCGGGCACCTACGGCTCGGCGGCGAACCCGCTCGACATCCGGGTCGGGTACTCCACCGAGGTCGACGGCCTCGGGCAGGACCCGAGCGGCGTGACGATCAACGGCGGTGTGACCGCGACCGGCCGCAACGGCAGCGGCTCGCTCGACACCTTCTGGCGGTCGGTGTCGAACCTGACCATCCACGTGGTGCCGACCGCCGACGCCTGCCACACCGGCAACGAGATGTGGGCCGTCTCGCAGGCCGCGCCGATGCGACGCGTGGACGTCAAGGACTACACGTCCTTCATGCCCTACTGCGAGGACCCCAACTACGCCAGCGGCGGCTTCGTCGCGGACTCGGAGCTCGAGGGCGGGGCGCTGAACGGCTCGCAGCAGCAGTTCTACGTCCGGAACACCGACCTGGGTGCCGGATGGTCGAACGGCGTCTGGAACCAGGTGTTCTCCGGCGACCTGAACGCCCCCGCGCAGTCCTTCCCGGTGCCGCCGTACACGACACTGACGGCGACCCCGGTCTCCCGCGAGAAGCCGTACCTGTACGTCGACGACAGCGGGGCGTACCGCGTGTTCGTCCCGAGCGCCGCGACGAACTCGGTCGGCACCAGCTGGGCGAACGGGCACACCCCCGGTCGGTCGCTGCCCCTCAGCGACTTCTTCGTCGCGCACCCCTCGGACTCGGTCGCGACGATCAACGCCGCCCTCGCGAAGGGCAAGCACCTGCTCGTCACGCCCGGCGTCTACGACGTCGCGAAGAGCATCTCCGTCAAGCGTGCCGACACCGTGGTGCTCGGCCTGGGGATGGCGACCCTGACCGCACAGGCCGGTGCCGTCCCGATGGTCGTCGGTGACGTCCGGGGCGTCGACATCGCCGGGCTGACCTTCGACGCCGGCCCCGTCAACTCCCCGACGCTGCTGCGCATCGGCAGTGGTCACCACAAGGTCGACCGCGACCCGGCCACCGCCGGCAGCGCCGCCGACCCGACCGCCCTGCAGGACGTGTTCTTCCGCATCGGCGGCCCGCACGTCGGCAAGGCCACGACGAGCCTCGAGGTCAACAGCAGCCACACGATCCTCGACGACATCTGGGCCTGGCGTGCCGACCACGGTGTCGCCGGTTCCGTCGGCTGGACGGTGAACACCGCCGACACCGGCGTGGTCGTGAACGGGGACGACGTCACCGCCACCGGCCTGTTCGTCGAGCACTACCAGAAGTACAACGTGGTCTGGAACGGCGAGCGCGGGCGGACCGTGTTCTTCCAGAACGAGCTGCCGTACGACGCTCCGGACCAGGCCTCCTGGCGCCACCAGAAGGTGAACGGCTGGGCCGCGTACAAGGTGTCCGACAAGGTGAAGACGCACGAAGCGTGGGGTCTCGGCAGCTACATCTTCACGAACGTCAACCCGTCGCTGCACGCGACGCAGTCGTTCGAGGTGCCGGACCGACCGGGCGTGGTGCTGCACGACATGACCACCGTCGCGCTCAACACCAACGCCGGCACGATCGACCACGTCGTCAACGGGCAGGGCTCCGCCGCCACCGGCGCGGTGTCCGGGCAGCCGCAGACCGTGACGCGGTACTCGGACAAGGCGGTGCAGTAGCGAACGCACGCCGACCCACACGACGCGAGCCGAGCCTCCCGTCCGTCATCACGACGGACGGGAGGCTCGGCTCGTCACCGCCCCGCGGCAGCCGTCGGTCAGGCGGTGCAGAACCCGGCGAGCGCGTCGCGGATGCCCTTGCGGTGCAGCGGGTCGAGGTCCGCCGACAGGCGCTTCCGCTCGGCGACCACGAGGTGCGCGCACTGCGGGCTGGCGGCGGTCGCCTGAGCGGCGCCGATCGCCGCGACCAGGTCGGTGTCGATCGCGTCGAGCTGCGGGCGGATCGTCGCCAGGTCCGGCGCGGTCGTCGGAGCGGTGGCGGGGTGGTGCGTCCACGACGTGATGAGGCCGCGCTGGACGACCTTGCTCGCCGCGATCTGCGACCGGACCACCCGGGTGACGAGGTCCGGGTCGACGCCCTGCTGTCGGGCGAGGGACACGGCCTCGTCGACGACCGCCTGCTCGCGCACCGGGTCGGCGATCGGCTTGCCGCTCAGCCACTTCGACTGCGCCACCGGGTCGGCGAGCAGCAGACGGCGGAGCACCAGGGAGCCGACCGCGTCGAGGTGTGTGGAGTCCGTCTGGTCCGCGGCGGCGACCTGCTGCTCGAACGTGGTCGTCGACGCACTCGTCATCGTGGCGGCGCTGGCGGGCGTCGCGGCGAGCACCGCGAGGACGCCGGTCGACGCCACCAGGGCGACGGCCAGCACGACGACCACGGCACGTTGGGTGCGGCTGCGACGGTTGGTGCCCAGCGGGCTCGGGGGCGTGATGGTGTTCATGGGGTCTGGCCTCTCCTGGGGCGGCGGCGGACGCGCCGGACGATGGTGTCGATGAGCGGACGGATGATCTCTTCGTGGAAGGGGTAGGCGTCGACGTGGTCACCGTCGTGGCTGCACCAGCAGTCGACGCGCACCATCTCCTGGAAGTCGGCGAAGACGTAGAGCACCTGGTGTGGGACCGCGGACGACTGCGACGGGCCGGTCGGCGGGCCGACGGGCGGGACCGCGGGCGGTCGGTCCTCGGGCGGGACCGGGGCGGGTGGGATCCGCATGGCCGTGTCAGTGTCCACGCAGGTGCGCGGCCGGCACGCCGGGGTCCCGGCCGGACACCACGACGGCGTCGATCTCGGTGGCCGAACCCCCCGAGCCGATCGTGCGTCCCTGGATCTGGTTGAACGACCAGTTGGACGGCAGCGGCTGGAGCTGGTTGCCGGTCCACCCGGTGGACAGCCCGCCGACGAACGAGAAGTGCCCGAGTCCGGCGTGGCTGACGGCGGAGCAGGTGGCGCGGGAGCCGTACACACCGGCCTTGTGGACGTTCCCGCGGTCCCGGAGGCCCGTGGCCACGCCCCGGAAGTACGGGAGCACCGCGTCGTCGATCTGGGCCGTGCTGGCATCGAGGTCGACGGCGAAGTACAGCGTCGTCTGCTTCGGGATCCCGAGGTGCTTCGCGGCGTCCTGGGCGCGGTGCGCGTCGACGATCCCCTGCGCGAAGGTGAACCAGGACGCCTCGTCGCCGCCCTCCTCGAAGATCGGCCACAGCCCGAGTCCGGCGTCGCCGATCACCCGCAGCTCCTCGGCCGTCAGCGCCTTGTCACGAGCACCGGAGGTCTGCGAGTTCGTCAGGTAGCGCCCGACCACCCGGACGTCGGCGGCGGCCAGCGCCGCGGCCCGGGGAGCGTCGAGCTTCGTGGCCATGTCGGCACCGGTCGTCGCGCGGCCGGCGTCGCCACTGCTCGCGGCCAGCGCGGCCCACGTGCCGAAGTCGCACGTGCCGGTCTGCTCGGCGACGGGGAACGCCTGGAACTGCTGGAACGCGCGGACCACGTCGGCGTCCGCCGCCGTGAAGACGTCGTCGAAGGGGACGCGTTCGCGGTTGAGCACGAGCAGCGCCGTCACCAGCTGGACCCACGGCCCGCTCGCGCCGACGCCGACGACGCTGGCGGACGCGGCGCGCAGACCGGCTGCGGTGCCCGGCCCCCACACCCCGTCGACCGACGCGGACCCGGACGCGATCTGGATCGCCCGGACGGCAGCGGACGCGGTGCTCGTGTCGACCAGGCCGCTCGTGCTGCCGTACGCCCCGCCGTCCGCCTCGGCGTACGTGCGGTTGAGGTACTGCTGGACGGAGCGGATGGTGGACGAGCCATCGGTGGCGAGCCGGATCAGGTCGGTGGTCAGCAGCGCACCGTACAGGTGGGGGGAGAGCGTCGGGACGCCGAGGGCCACACCGAGTTCGGTCCGGAGCTCCTGCACCGCGGCGACGGTCGGGGCGTCCCACGTGCCGGTCGTCGCGACGGTCGGGAAGCCCTTGCAGACGAGCCCGGCCTGGGCCAGCTTCCGCCAGGTCTCAGCGTCGGGTCCGACCTCGTGGCCGACGTCCCCGTGCTGCTCGAGACCCTTCCTGGTGGCCGGTCCCACCGTCGGCACGACGGGCGTGATGCCCAGGAGGGACTGGGTCGCCTGGGCGAGACCGGTGACGGTCCCGGCTCCGGTCTGGCCGTCCTCGGTGACGTGCACCCAGCCGGCGACGTGGCCGAAGGTCGTGTTGAGCCACTTCTGGACGGCGAGGACGCCGGGGTCGGACGCGGTGGTCGCCGCGGACGTGGCGGTCGTGGTCGTCGCCGCTTCGGCGGGGGTGGCCAGGACGGCCGAGGCGATCGGGACGGAGGCGGCGAGGCCGAGGAGCGCAGTGCGGCGGGAGATCTGCACGGTGTGCCTTCCAGGTCGACGGAGCCGCAGGGCGCGCGGGCGCGACGCAGCGGCTGAGGTGGCTGCCAACCTGGCGTCCGAACACGGGAAAGTGCCGAGTTCCACCAGACGATCGTCTGATGAACTGCTCAGTCGGGCCCGACCTGCGACAGTGGTACCGGGCTCGTAGTATCGAGCGGCACGAACCACCCGGGATCGTCGGGCGAGGAGCAGCATGAACCAACGCCAGGCCGCGAAGGCCCGCACACGCCAGCAGATCGTCGAGGCAGCCGCTGCCGAGTTCGCCGAGCACGGCTACGACGGCACCTCGTTCGCGAGCGTCGCCGCCGCGATGAACCGTCCGAAGTCGGCCGTCGGGTACCACCTGTTCCCGTCGAAGCTCGACCTCGCCGCGGCCGTCGTCGAGCAGCAGCAGGCGCGCTGGCTCGAGATGGCGGCCCGGACGACCGAGCCCGCGGGCCTCGCGAACCTGGTGACGATGCTGCTGTCCGCGTGCCTCGACGCACTGCGGTGCCCGGTCGCCGCCGGGGCGATCCGGGTCAGCCAGGAGCTCGGCGAGGCCGGGCAGCCGCTCCCCCGGGCCTTCACGTGGCGGGGGTACACGCTGGAGCACTTCGCCGTCGCCCGAGGACTGGACGTCGACGACCCGGAGGCCGTCCGCGCCGCCGACCTGGTGATCTCGTCGACCTTCGGCGTCCTGCGCACCCGGGCGAGCTCGCGCACGGTGGAGGCCACCGAACTCCAGCTCCGGGACCTCTGGTCGGCGCTCTTCACCGGTCTCGGGATCGCCGGCGCGGACGAGGTCGTCCGCCGCGTGACGCCGGTGTCGGTCGCGGAGCCGGCGAACCCGGCACTGGCCGAGGCGCCGGCGACGGGTGCGGCAGCGACAGATGCAACAGCCGAAGGTGGTGCGCCGACCGCCTGAACTGCGCACAACGAGCATCCTCTGCCTCGTTATCCGCACACAACACGCACGAAGATGCGCGTTGTGTGCAACTCTGGTTTCACCGGGCCGGAACGACCCGGAACGAAACGATGGAGTTGCGTATGTCCGTTCCGATCAAGGCCGCCATCGAGAAGGTCCCCGGCGGCATGATGCTCGTCCCGCTGCTGGCGGGTGCCGTCCTCGCGACCCTCGCCCCCGGCACCGCGGACTTCTTCGGTTCCTTCACCGGGGGCCTCCTCACCGGCAGCACGCCGATCCTGGCCGTCTTCTACGTCTGCATGGGCGCGAGCATCGACCTCCGGGCGACGCCGTACATCCTCAAGAAGGGCGGGGCGCTCTTCGGCTCGAAGGTGCTGCTCGCCGTCGTCATCGGCGTCGTCGCCGGACAGTTCATGTCCGAGCTCCCGGTGCAGGGCGGCCTCCTCGCCGGCCTGTCCGTCCTGGCCCTCGTCGCCGCGTTCAGCGACACGAACGGCGGCCTGTACATGGCGCTGATGGGGCAGTACGGCAAGCCCAAGGACGTCGCCGCGTACTCGATCATGACGATCGAGTCCGGCCCGTTCCTCACCATGCTCATCCTCGGCGTCGCGGGCCTGTCGGCGTTCCCGTGGCAGGCGCTCGTCGGTGCGGTGATCCCGCTGGTGCTCGGCATGGTCCTCGGGTCGCTCGACCCGGCGATGCGGAAGTTCCTCTCCGCGGCGTCCCCCGTCCTCATCTTCTTCTTCGGCCTGGCGCTCGGCTTCGGCATCAGCCTGCAGACCGTCCTCAGCGCCGGCCTGCTCGGCGTCCTGCTCGGTCTGGTCGTGCTGCTGCTCAGCGGCGGCGTGCTGTTCCTCGCCGACCGCCTCACCGGGGGCACCGGCCTCGGCGGCCTCGCCGCGTCGTCGACCGCGGGCAACGCCGCCGCCGTGCCGATGCTCGTCGCCGCCGCGAACCCGGCCTACGAGGAGGCCGCGGGACCCGCGACCGTCCTCGTCTCCGCCGCCATCGTGGTGACCTCGATCGGCACCCCGCTCATCGTCGCCTGGTACGCCCGCCGCCTCGCCGCGAAGCGGACCGGCGACGGCACGGCCACCACGGTCGCCGTCGAGGGCGCTGACAACGGGGCGTCCCGATGAGCCCGTCGGTCGGCCTCACGATCATCGCCGACGACCTGACCGGGGCCGCGGACGCCGCCGGCGGGTACGGGGCCGCCCGGACCAGCGCCGTCGTCCTCGGCCCGGACGTGCCGTGGCCCGCCGCCGAGGTCCTGGCCGTCGACACCGAGAGCCGGTACCTCCCCCAGGAGCAGGCCGCGGCCCTCGTCGCCGCCGTCACCAGCCGGTCGGTCGCGCTCGGCCGTCCGGTCTTCAAGAAGATCGACTCGCTGCTCCGCGGCAACGTCGGCGCCGAGGTCGCCGCGGCACTGGCCGTGGTCGCCGGCGCCGAACGCGCCCTCGCCGTCGTCGCCCCCGCCTTCCCGGGCACGGGCCGCACCACCGTCGACGGGCTCGTCCACGTCGACGGCGTCCGCAACACCGAGGGACCGTTCTCGGGTGACGTGGCCGCCTCGCTCACCGCCGCGGGCCTCCGGGCCGGGAGGCTCGCCCCCGGTCCGACGGACAGCCCCGCGGACCTCGCCGCCCGACTCGACGACCTCCACGCGTCCGGCACGGATGCCGTCGTGCTCGACGCGGTCACCGACGCCGACCTCGAGACGATCGCACGGGCCTCCCGGCTCGTCACCGGCCCCACCCTGGTGACCGGGTCCGGCGGACTCGCCGCGCACATGGTGCCGACGGACCCCGCGACGGTCCCGGCACCGTCCCTGCCGTCGGTCGACCGCGTGCTGGTCGTCGTCGGCAGCTACTCCGGACCGGCGCGGTCACAGATCGACGAACTCGTGCGCCGCGGCGCGGAGCACGTCGAGTTGCGGCACCGCGACGACGGCCAGCAGGCGGCGACGGACCAGATCACGAGCGCTCCCGGTGACGTCGTCGTCACACCCGACCTCGGCATCCCGGTGGACAAGGACAACGCCCTCGACGTCGCCGCGGCCCTGGCGGCCACCGTCGCCCGGAGCGCCCACCGGTTCGGCGCCCTCGTCCTCACGGGCGGCGAGACCGCCCGTGCCGTCCTGGACGCGCTCCACATCGACACCGTCCGCGTGCACGGCACCGTCGAACCCGGCGTCGTCATCAGCAGCCACCCCGACCACCGGCCGGTCCTCGTGACGAAGGCGGGAGCGTTCGGCGACGCCGGCACCCTCGCCCGTGCCGTCCGGGCCCTCCGACAGCAGCACAACGAGAAGTGAGGAACACCATGAAACCGATCATCGCGATCACGATGGGTGACGCCGCCGGCGTCGGACCCGAGATCATCGCCAAGGCGATGGCCGACCAGGCGACCCGGTCGCTGGCGACCATGTTCGTCATCGGCGACCTGCGCCGACTGCAGCTCGCCATGGACGTCGTCTCGAGCACGCTGACCCTGCACCGCATCAACGACCCGTCCGAGGTGACCGAAGACCCGTCGACGATCGACGTCCTGGACATCCCGTGCATCCCCGAGGACCTGGCCTGGGGTGCGCTCTCGGCCGAGGCCGGGCACGGCGCCTTCCTCTTCATCGAGAAGGCCGTCGAACTCGCAATGGCCGGCAGCATCGACGCCATCTGCACCGGACCGCTCAACAAGGCCGCGCTGCACATGGGCGGCCACCAGTTCCCCGGCCACACCGAGATGCTCGCGTCCCTCGCCGGCATCGACGAGGTCTCGATGATGCTGACCGCGCCGAACATGCGCGTCATCCACGTCACCACCCACCTGGGACTCGTCGACGCCGTCGCGGCGATCGACGGCGACCGCGTGTACCGCACCATCGCCCGCGGCAACGACCTGCTCGTCCGCTCCGGCAACGAGCGCCCGCGCATCGCCGTCGCCGCGATCAACCCGCACGGCGGCGAGAACGGCCTGTTCGGCAACGACGAAGAGGCGCAGAAGATCCAGCCCGGGGTCGACCGTGCCCGCGCCGAGGGTCTCGACGTCATCGGACCGCTGCCCGCCGACACGCTGTTCATGCTCGCCAGTCGCGGCGACTACGACCTGGTCGTCGCCCAGTACCATGACCAGGGCCACATCCCGGTCAAGGTGCTCGGGCTGAAGAACGGTGTGAACGTCACCGTGGGCCTGCCGTTCGTCCGGACCTCGGTCGACCACGGAACGGCGTTCGACATCGCCGGGAAGGACATCGTGGACCACGAACCGCTGCTCGAAGCGCTCCGTCAGGCCGCGGACCTCTCCCCGGAGCGCGCCGGCTGACGTGAACGCCCGCGACCGCCGACGCGAGATCGGCCACCTGCTGCAGGAGAAGCCCGTCAACGTCGACGAGCTCGCAGCGGTGTTCTCGGTCTCCGCGTCGACGATCCGGCGCGACCTCGACGCCATGACGCGGGACGGGGACATCGTCCGCACGTACGGCGGGGCGCGGACGATCGGCGGGCCGGAGCGCAGCCTCCAGGAACGCGAGTCCATCGCGATCCGACAGAAGGCCGCCATCGGACGACTCGCCAGCTCGTTCATCGACACCGGGGCCGTCGCCGTCCTCGACGCCGGCACCACGGTCGGCGCCCTCGCCCGCAACCTGGTCTACCGGGAGGGCGTCACCGTCGTCACCAACGGGCTGACCACCACCACCGTGCTCGAGCACAGCACGGGCATCGAGCTCATCGTCGTCGGCGGGCGACTGCGCCACATCAGCTCCGGGTTCGTCGGGCCCTTCGCCGAGCGGGTGATGGCGGACGTCTCGGCGGACGTGGCGTTCCTCAGCGCCGACGGGGTCTCGGCGTCGCACGGGCTCTGCGAGGAGACCCCCGAGCAGGCTTCACTCAAACGGGTGATGGTCGAGCGGGCGCGGGAGCTCTACGTGCTGGCCGACGCCTCGAAGCTCGGCGTCGCGTCGTCGCACTGGTGGACGCGGATCGAGCGGCCGTGGTCGCTCGTCACCGACGACGGAGCGACCGACGAGCAGTTGGCGGCCTTCCGGGCGTCCGAGTTCGTCACGGTGCACGTCGCCCCGACGGAACCGCCGGAGCTGCCCTAGGGGTGTTGCGGCCCGGTCCCCCACGCGGCCCAGGCGTCGAGCTGTGCCTGCGCGTTGCCGAGGGAGTTGTGCGATCCGTGGACCGTGCCGTCCGTGGAGTGCAACTCGAACCCCTGGCCCTGGTCGATCGTGCCGACGACGACCCCGTCGCGGCGGGCGGTCCAGTGCCCACCCGCGTCGTTCCGCCATGTGATGGCCTGCATACGATCCACGAGCGCCGACTTCCTGTTGCGCCGCTCACCGGGACCGACAACCAGTCCTGACGGTAGGCCCGCCACATGTGTGGTCGGACATCTGGACGCGGGTGGGTATGCCTGGACGTCGGTGCTCAGTGCGCCGGGGCCGCCGTCGAGGACCGCACCACGAGCGACACCGGGAGCACCGCGCCGTCCACCGCTCCGCCGCCGATCGCGGCGAGCAGCCGTTCCACGACCACGGCCCCCATCGTCGCCCGCGGGGAGTGCACGGTCGTGAGCGGCGTGGGGAGCTGCGCGACCACCGCGATGTCGTTGTACCCGACGATCGACAGGTCCTCGGGGACGCGCAGGCCGCGCTGGCGGGCAGCACCCATCACGCCGATGGCCGCGGTGTCGTTGACGGCGAAGACGGCGGTGGGTGGGTCGGCGAGCGAGAGCAGGGTGTGCGCCCCGACCACGCCGCCCTCGACCTCGAAGTCGGTGTGGACGACGAGCGCTTCGTCGATCGGCAGGTCCCGCTGCTCGTGCGCCAGACGGAAGCCGGCGACCCGCTCCACCGCGGTGCTGGCGTGACGAGGACCGGCCACGACGCCGATGCGCCGGTGTCCCAGGGCGAGCAGGTGCTCGGTGGCGAGGCGGCCGCCCTCGACGTCGTCGGCGACCACGGCGGGCAGCCAGTCGCCGGGGTGCCGGTTCGTCGCGATGATCGGCACCGACAGGTTGGTCAGCCGCGGGATCTGCGACGACAGGTGCAGGGAGCTGACGATGAGACCGTCGACCCGGCGGGAGAGCAGGAAGTCGACGGCTTCGAGCTGGGCGCCCATCTCGTCCGGCGGCGTCGTGAGCAGCAGCTGGTAGCCGGCGGCACGGGCAGCCGACTCGACGGCCTGGCAGATCGACGCGATGACGGTGTCGGCGAGCCGCGGCATGACGACGCCGATGGTGTTCGACCGCCGGGTGCGCAACGACGAGGCGAGCCGGTTGGGGCGGTAGCCGAGCTCCGCTGCCGCTGCGATCACGCGCTGGGCCGGAGCACTCCAGCCCCGGGCCGGCTCGGTCTGTCGCAGCACCCGCGACGCGGTCGAGACGTGCACCCCGGCGCGCCCCGCGATCGCCTGGAGGTTGACCTCGCCGCGACGACCCGGCGGCTCGTGCCCGACCTGGTCGTCCGTGCTGCCCATCCGCTCAGTGTAAGTGACACATCGTCGCGCCAGCGCCGCAGCGAACGGTTGCAACCGTGCACGTACCGTCCCGGTTGCCGATCTGGCGAAACACGTTCGTTACGTCCGCCGACGCTGACGGAAACAGTCGGATGGCACGCTCTCACCAGTTGCAAACGATTGCACATCTTGCAGAGCAGACGAGAGACGGGTGCCCCATGGTGAAAGAGATCTTCGTGTCCTTCGGCGTCGACATCGACGCCGTCGCGGGCTGGCTCGGTTCCTACGGCGGAGCCGACTCGCCGTCGGACATCCAGCGCGGGATCTACGCCGGCCGCACCGGCGTGCCTCGACTGCAGCGCGTGTTCGACCGTGCCGACATCAAGGCGACGTGGTTCATCCCCGGCCACTCGCTCGAGACCTTCCCCGAGCAGTGCCAGGCCCTGTTCGACGCCGGGCACGAGATCGGCGCCCACGGGTACAGCCACGAGAACCCCGTCGCGATGACGGAGGCGCAGGAAGACGCCGTCATGGAGCGCTCGGTCGAACTCATCACCCGGCTCACCGGCACCCAGCCGACCGGCTACGTCGCCCCCTGGTGGGAGTTGAGCGCGTACACGCCGACGCTGCTGGAGAAGTTCGGGTTCAGCTACGACCACAGCCAGCAGCACAAGGACTTCGTGCCGTACTACTCGATCGTCGGCGACTCGTGGACGCCGATCGACTACGCCCAGGACCCGCACACCTGGATGACCCCGCTGGTGCACGGCCACGAGATCGACCTCGTCGAGATCGCCGCGAACTGGTACGTCGACGACCTGCCGCCGATGATGTTCATCAAGTCGAGCCCGAACAGCCACGGCTTCGTCAACCCCCGCGACGTCGAGCAGATGTGGAAGGACCAGTTCGACTGGGTGTACCGCGAGCTCGACTACGCCGTGTTCCCGATCACGATCCACCCCGACGTGTCCGGACGACCGCAGGTGCTGCTCATGATCGAACGGCTCATCGAGTACATCGGCGGACACGAGGGCGTCCGGTTCGTCACCATGAACGAGATCGCCGACGACTTCCGCGTCCGCTTCCCCTTCGCCCGTCCCGAGCGTCCGCGCGAGTACTGATGTGCGGCGCATGCGGCAGCGCCGGCGGGACGCGCGACGGGTACGCCCGTGGTGTCGAGGACTCGCCGGCAGCACGCAAGCGGGCGCAACTGGCGCTGGTCGCCTGGGGTGCTCGCCTGTTCGCCCCGGAACACGTCCGGGTGCACGAGGCGCCCGGGACCGTCCGGGTGCTCGTCGTCGGACCGACCGGTCAGGGTGTCCTCGCGCAGGGCGTCGACGGGGTGCTGGACGCGGTCGACCGGGTCGGGCCGGGGACCACCGACTGGACCGTCGTGGCGGAGCGGCTGCGTGCCTCCCGTCCGGACGACGACGCCGACTGGACGTACCGGAGCCTCGCGTCGGCGGTGGCCCGACGGTGGGAGCCGGCGCTGTGATCGGCACCACGCTGCCGACGGTGACCTACCTGGCCCTCGGCGGGACCATCGCGAGCATCACGAGCGGAGGCACCGGAGACACGGGAGGCCCCGCTCACCGGCCCGGTGCGGTCCCGCGACTCGACGCCCACGAGCTGCTCGCAGGCGTGCCCGCGATCGCACGGACCGCCCGGGTCGACGCCCACCAGCTCACCCTGGTCCCCTCGCCGTCCCTGGGCTTCGACGACGTGCAGAGCGCCCTCGGAGCCGCACGGCGAGCGGTCGAGGCCGGCGCATCGGGTGTCGTCGTCTCGCAGGGCACCGACACCATCGAGGAGACCGCCTACCTGCTCGACCTCGGCTGGGACCGCCCGGAACCGCTCGTGGTCACCGGCGCCATGCGCCACGCGTCCGCTCTCGGCGCGGACGGGCCGGCGAACCTGCTGGCAGCGGTGCGCGTGGCCGCGGAACCGGCCGCACGGGGGCGCGGCGTGCTCGTCGTGCTCGACGACGAGGTCCACGCCGCCAGCACGGTCCGGAAGGCGCACACGTCCTCGACCGGGGCGTTCGCCTCCCCCGGGACCGGGCCACTCGGCTGGGTCGCGGAGGGGCTGCCCGTCTTCCACGCACCCGCACAGCAGGCACCCGCCGTCACCGACCACGTCGCCCCGCTGCCGCCGGTCGCCCTGCACCGCGTCAGCCTCGACGACGACGGACGCGTCCTCGAGGCGCTCGGGGACCTCGGCTACCGCGGCGCGGTCATCGAGGGCTTCGGCGGCGGGCACGTGGCGGAACGCACCCTCGACGCCGTCCGCACGCTGGCCCGGCGGATCCCGGTCGTCATGGCGTCGCGGACCGGCGCCGGGCCCACCCTCGCCGCGACCTACGGCTTCCCCGGCGGCGAGATCGACCTGCTCGCCGCCGGACTCGTCCCCGCCGGGTACCTGGACGGACTCAAGTCCCGTCTGCTGCTCGCCGTGCTGCTCGCCGTCGATGCTCCACACGACCGGGTGCACGCGGAGTTCCGCGCGCGCGGCCGGGGCTCCTCCCGCAGCACCGTTCCTGATCCCCGTTCCTGATCCCCGTTCCTGATCCACGGACGGAACCACCACGCACGGCCCACCCGATCCGCCAGCACCGCAGCATCGAGAGGAAGACCATGTCCACCACGACCATCCGCGAGCCGGAGGACGTCCAGCTCGACACCGGGACGTTCCCGGCCATCGGCGCCGCCGAGACCAAACGCGGTGCCACCCTGGCGTTCTTCGCCTGGACCCTCGCCGTCTACGACTTCATCATGTTCGGCACGCTCCTGCCCCGGATCGCCGAGGACTTCGGGTGGAACCAGCAGACCGCGCTGCTCGCGAACACCCTCGTCAGCGTCGGGGTCTTCGTCGTCGTCATCCTGGTCGGGCTGTTCGTCGACCGGCTCGGTCGCCGTCGCGGCATGATGGTCACGATCGGAGGCGCGGCGCTGTCGTCCCTGCTGACGGCGGCCTCGACCGGGGTCGCCTCGCTCGTCGGCTTCCGCGCGCTGAGCGGGTTCGGGATGGCGGAGCAGTCGGTCAACTCCACCTACCTCAACGAGGTCTTCGCCCTCACCGAGATCGAGGGCATCCGGAAGCGCCGCGGCTTCTTCTACAGCCTGGTGCAGACCGGATGGCCGATCGGTGCGCTGCTGGCCGCCGCGTTCATCGCCGGGATCAACGGGCTGTTCGGACCCGACTCGTGGCGGATCGCGTTCCTCGTCGCCACCGTCCCCGCGCTGTTCGTGCTGTTCCTCCGCAAGGGCATCAAGGAGACCCCGCAGCACCGTCTCAACACGTACCTGCGGCAGCTCCGGAAGTCCGGTCGCGCCGACGAGGCGAGCCGGATCGCGGCCCGCTTCGGGGTCGTCGAGGACGAGCGACCGTCACTGCGGGCGATCTTCGGCAAGCGCTACGCCCGCAACACCGTCGTGCTCTCGATCGCGTGGATCGTGAACTACTTCGGCATCACCACGACGAGCGTGCTGGGCACCACGATGCTCGAGGACGTGAAGGGCGTCGACACGAGCATGTCGCTGCTGATCATCGTGCTCTCCAACGTCGTCGGCGCCGCCGGGTACCTGTTCCACGGTTGGCTCGGGGACGTCATCGGCCGCAAGACCACCATCGTCGGCGGCTGGCTGCTCGCCGGGGTGTGCTGGACCCTGTTCGTCCTCGGCCCGGACGACTTCGGGTACGTCCTGGTCACGTACATGCTGACGCTGTTCTTCCTGCTGGGCCCGTACGCCTCCCTGCTGTTCCTGCAGGCGGAGTGCTTCGACTCCAGCTGCCGCGCCACCGGTTCGGCGTTCGTCACCGCCATGGGCCAGCCGGGATCGATCATCGGGTCCGCCGTGCTCACCGCCCTCGTCGCCGGGAACGTCGGTCTCGGACCGGCGGCCGTCGTCGTGGGCGCCGGCGGCATGGTCCTCTCCGGGCTGATCATGCTCGCGACCAAGCGCGTGGCGGTGATCGAGCATTGAGCACGCCGCCGTCGGAGGCCGTGTACTCCGAGTTCGCAGGACGGGTCGCCGTCATCACCGGCGCCGCGAGCGGGATCGGCGCAGCACTCGCCGTCCAGCTCGCCGAGCACGGGGCCGACATCGTCATCCCGGTGTTCGCCGGTGACCCGCACGACGCCTCGGTCGTCGTCGCAGCCGTCGAGGCGGCCGGGGGTCGAGCGCTGACCGTCCCCGCCGACGTCCGACGGACCGAGGACGTCGACGCCGTGTTCCAGGCGGCGCTCGACCGATGGGGTCGTGTCGACCACGTCGTCGCCGGCGCCGGCGTGCTCCGTCGGCAGCCGCTCGACACCATGACCGACGCCGCCTGGGACGACATGGTGCAGGTCGACCTCAACGGCGTGATGCGCACCCTCCGCGCCGGCGCGCGCCACCTCGGCGCCGGCGGGTCGATGGTGGCGGTCTCCTCGATCGCGGGCGGCATCTACGGCTGGGTCGCGCACAGCCACTACGCCGCGTGCAAGGCGGCGGTGATCGGGCTCGCCCGGAGCGCCGCCGCCGAACTGGCACCGCGCGGGATCCGCGTGAACACCGTCATCCCCGGCCTGATCGAGACACCGCAGTCGACGGACGCGACGAACTCGCTCGGAGCGGCGGGCCTCCAGGCAGCCGGCGCCCGCATCCCGTGGGGTCGTGTCGGGACCGCGGCGGAGGCGGCGGCCGTGATCCGCTTCCTGCTCAGCCGTGAGGCGCGGTACGTCACCGGACAGGAGCTCGTCGTGGACGGCGGGATGACCATCCTCATGGCCGACTGATGCGCGGCGACGTGTTCGACCTCGACGGAGCCACCGCGCTCGTCACCGGCGGTGCGAGCGGCATCGGGCTCGCGATCGTCGAGGCCTTCGTCACCGCTGGTGCACGGGTCGCCGTCGCCGACCGCGACGTCGATGCCCTCGAAGCGGTCGCCCGGCGGCTGGACGTCCTGACCGTCGTCCTGGACGTCACGGACGATACGGACGTCGAGGCCGTCGTCGCGACCGTCGACGCGGAACTCGACGGCATCGACGTCCTCGTCAACGCCGCCGGTGTCCTCTCCCAGGCGCCGCTCGAGGAGCTGTCCACCGCGGACTGGAACCGGATCGTCGCCGTCGACCTCACCGGCGTGTTCCTGATGATGCGCGCGGTCGGTCGTCTGATGCTCCGCGACGGCGGTGGGCGCATCATCAACCTGGCCTCGCAACTGGCGATCAAGGGCGGGTCCGAGATCGCGCACTACGCAGCCGCGAAGGCCGGCGTCATCGCGCTGACCAAGAGCGCGGCGATCGAGTGGAGCGGGCGGGGTGTCCTCGTCAACGCGATCGCGCCCGGTCCGGTCGTGTCGCCGATGACCGACCGGATGACGCCGCAGTGGCGGGCGGAGAAGGCAGCCGAACTCCCGATCGGGCGGTTCGGTGTCCCGCACGAGGTCGCCCCGACCGCCCTGCTGCTCGCTTCCTCACCAGCGGGCGACCTGTACACCGGGCAGACGCTCGGACCCAACTCCGGCGATGTGATGCCGTGACCGCATCCGTGGGAAGGTCGACAGATGTCAGCACACCAGACCGTCGTCATCGCCGGGTGCGGCGACCTCGGCACCGAGGCCGCCCTCCGCTTCGCCGACCTCGGGTACCGCGTCGTCGGCCTCCGTCGTCGCGCTGGACTCCTGCCGGCGCCGATCGAGGGCCGGAGCACCGACCTCCGGAGTGACGTCCCCGAGATCGACCCCGACACCGCGGTCGTCGTCGTGGCCCTGGCCGCGGGCAGCCGCGACCCGGACGAGTACCGCGCGACCTACGTCGACGGCCTGCGGAACGTGCTCGACGGCATCGACCGATCGGGGGCGAGCCCGCGGGTCGTCCTCGTGTCCTCGACCGCCGTGTACGACGTGTCCGACGGCAGCGAGGTCACGGAGGCGACCCCGGCCGCTGGCGGTACCCCGACGGCGAGGGTCCTGGTCGAGGCCGAGGCACTGCTCCGCGAACGGGCCGCCGCCGCGGTGCTGCTCAGGCTGTCGGGCATCTACGGCCCCGGCCGCGAACGGCTGATCGACCAGGTGCGCTCCGGCAGCGCCCGGCTCGCTCCGGCTGATGCCGCGTCCCCGCACACGAACCGCATCCACCGTGACGACGCCGCCGCCGCGATCGTGCACCTCGCGACGCTGGACGACCCGGCGCCGACGTACCTCGGCACGGACGACGAGCCGGTCCGCCTCGACGACGTGCTGCGGTTCCTCGCCGACGAACTCGGTCTGCCGACACCGGAGCACGGCCCCGCATCGGACCGGCAGGCGGGTGGTGACAAGCGCCTGTCGAACGCGCTGCTCCGCTCGGCGGGCTTCGCGTTCCGCTACCCGACCTTCCGCGAGGGCTACCGCGCGGTGCTGGCCGGCGAGGGCACCCACCACCCCTGAGTTCAGTGGCCCCGGTGGTCCTGGATCGTCATCCGCGGCCCGAACGTCGGCTTCCGGAAGCCCGAGCCCGCGATCAACCGCACGACCCGCTCCCGGTGCCCCCGCCAGGGTTCGAGCAGCTCGAGCATCCCGTCGTCGTCCACCGGTCCGCCGGTGAGCGCCCACCCGACGAGGGCGGGCACGTGGTAGTCCCCGACACTCGGTGAGTCCGGATCACCGTGCGCCCGTTGCGCCGTCTCGGCAGCGGTCCACGGCCCGACGCCCGGGATCGACTGCAGCCGGCTCGCGACGAGTTCGCCGCCCCGGCCCAGGGTCAGCGTCCGCTCGAGCGCCGGCGCGACCTGCACGACGCGCATCACCGTCGCCGACCGTCCGGGTTCGATGCCGGCCTTGTGCCACTCCCAGCTCGGGATCCGCGCCCAGGTGTCGGCGTCCGGCGGGACGACCATGCCCGCCGGAGCCGGTCCGGGAGCGGGCGTGCCGAAGCGCTGCACGAGGTACCGCCACGCCCGCCAGGCCTGGCGGGAGGTCACCTTCTGCTCCATGATCGCCGGCACGAGCATCGCGACGACGGTGTTCGTCCGCAGCAGCCGTAACCCCGGCTGACGGTGTCGAGCCCGGGCGAGGAAGGCATGCGCGGACACGTCGAGCTCGGTCCAGTCGTCCCCGCGGCCGACCAGGTCCGGTCCGTGCGCGACCGCCCACGACGCTCCGGCACCCCAGGCACTGATCGCGACGGTGTCGCCGACGGGGCGCACGAGCACCGACGAAGGCCCATCAGGCGTCCGGAGCGCGAGCCACACGTCGGAGCCGACCACCCGGTGGGCCGGGTCACCGGAGCCGCGCGACAGGGGCCGCAGCGTCGCGACCACGTCCACCGGGCCTCCCGGCCGGTACACGGTGTCCACGCGACCCGCACCGTCGTCCGCGCCGGGACGGACCGCCGGAGCGGCGGCGACGGGACGGACGGAGGGCATGCAGGGATGGTAAGCGGAACCGCCGTCAGACATGATGGGCACGTCCCTCCGGACCCGACCACGGGAGTCACCATGCGCATCGGCATCCTCACCTCCGGCGGCGACTGCCCCGGCCTCAACGCGGTCATCCGCGCCATCGTGCTCAAGGGCATCGCCATCCACGGCCACGAGTTCGTCGGCTTCCGCGACGGCTGGCGGGGTGTTGTCGAGGGCGACATCGTGCCGCTCGGCCGCAAGGACATCCAGGGCATCGCGAAGCAGGGCGGGACGATCCTCGGCACCAGCCGGACGAACCCCTTCGAGGGTCCGAACGGCGGCGTCGAGAACATCACGAAGACGCTGGAGCGGCACGGCATCGACGCCGTCGTCGCGATCGGCGGCGAGGGCACCCTGGCCGCGGCGAAGCGCCTCACGGACGCCGGCCTGCAGATCGTCGGCGTGCCGAAGACGGTCGACAACGACCTCGGCGCCACCGACTACACGTTCGGGTTCGACACCGCGGTGGCGATCGCGACCGAGGCGATGGACCGCCTCCGCACCACCGGCGAGTCCCACTCCCGCTGCATGGTCGCCGAGGTGATGGGCCGCCACGTCGGCTGGATCGCCCTGCACTCGGGCATGGCAGCGGGCGCGCACGCGATCCTCATCCCCGAGCAGAAGACGTCGCTGGCGCAGATCGGCGAGTGGGTGCAGGCCGCCTACGACCGCGGACGCGCACCCCTGGTCGTGGTCGCCGAGGGCTTCGTCCCCGACCACGAGGACACCGCCCACACCGAGCGCGGCCTGGACGCGTTCGGCCGGCCGCGCCTGGGTGGCATCGGCGAGCGCCTCGCCCCGCTCATCGAGGAGATGACCGGCATCGAGACCCGCGCGACGACGCTGGGCCACATCCAGCGCGGTGGCACCCCGACGGCGTACGACCGGGTGCTGTCGACCCGGCTCGGGCTGGCCGCGATCGACGCGGTCGTCGAGGAGCGCTGGGGCCGGATGGTCGCCCTGAAGGGGACCGAGATCGTGCACGTCTCGTTCGCGGACGCGCTCGGCGAGCTGAAGACCGTGCCGCAGGACCGGTACGACGAGGCCGCCATCATGTTCGGCTGATCGCGGGCGGCCCGCGGGCGGGCGCGTCTCGCGCTCAGCGACACTGCTCGGGCGAACGGGCGCGAACGGTGTCGCTGAGCGCGAACCGTCCGGCACGCACCAGGCCCGCACCCGGCCGGGAGGCCCGGGGTAGCGTCGCGCGCATGACCCGCGCCGTCCTCGTGTCCCGTTCCGCCGCCCCCGCCGTCACCGATGTCGACCTGCCCGCCCCCGGCGCCCGGGAGGCCCTGGTCACCGTCACGAGGTCGAGCGTCAACTACAAGGACGGCCTGGCCGTCGCCGGCGACCCCGGCGTGGTGCGGACCGATCCGCTCGTGCCGGGCATCGACGTGGTCGGCACCGTCGCCGCGGTCGGGTCGGACGTGCGGGACGTGGCCGTCGGTGAGCGCGTGGTCCTCACCGGCGCGGGCTCGGGCGAGACCCGACACGGCGGCTGGGCGGAGCAGTGCGTGGTCCCGGTGGACTCGCTCGTCGCGCTGCCGGACGGCATCGACGACGACCTGGCGGCGGCGATCGGCACGGCGGGCTTCACGGCGATGCTCAGCGTCCTGGCGCTCGAGCGGGTGGTCGCGCCCGAGGACGGACCGGTCCTGGTGACCGGGGCCTCCGGCGGGGTCGGCACGGTGGCGATCGCCCTGCTCGCGGCTCGTGGGTACCGGGTGACGGCGTCGACCGGTCGGCCGGAGAACGGCGACTCGCTCCGGGCCCTCGGCGCGACGGACGTCGTCGACCGTGCGCAGTTCGCCGACCCCGGCAAGCCGATGCAGCGGGCGGTCTGGGCGGGTGCGGTGGACAGCGTCGGCGGTGCGACCCTGGCGAACGTCCTCGCGGCGACGCGGTACGGCGGGGCGGTCACGGCGTGCGGGCTGGCGCAGGACACCACACTGTCGACGACGGTGCTGCCGTTCATCCTGCGCGGGGTGTCCCTGCTCGGCATCGACTCGGTCGCGGCGCCACTCGACCTGCGGCAGCGGGCGTGGGCACGGCTGGGGACGGACCTCGACCCGGCGCTGCTCCGGGCGGTGACGCGGACCGTCGGGCTGGCCGAGGCGATCGAGGTCGGCGCTGCCGTGGTCGCCGGACGGGTGCACGGGCGGACGGTGGTCGACGTGCGGCGGTGATCCGCGCCTCCCGCCCGTGAATTTGCAACCGTTTGCGCAATGTCACGTTAGGATTTGAATACCGAACACCTTCTGAAGGAGACCCGGATGCCGGTACCCAAGTCGACCGTCGAGAACTCGCCGCGCAAGCTCCTCCGGGACGTCGTCCTCGAGAAGATGCTCGCGGCCATCCAGGACGGGACCCTGCAGGCCGGCGAACGCCTCAACGACGACGAGCTCGTGGCCTGGCTGGGTGTGAGTCGCACCCCGATCCGCGAGGCGATCGCGAAGCTCGTCGACTACGGCCTGGTCGAGATGGAGGCGAACCGGTACACCCGCGTCGCCTCCCCGACCCGCGAAGCCTACGACGACGCCTTCCAGATGCTCTTCGGCTTCGGTGAACTCGCCGCGCGCTGGTCCTTCCCCCGCTTCGAGGACGCCGACGTGAAGGCGTTCGGCGCCATCCTCGACGACATGCGCGCCCACGCGAAGGCCGAGGACCGCGCCCTCAACGACGACATCGACCGCGCGATCGCGTTCATGGTGCAGAAGTCCGGCAACGAACTGCTGCTCAAGACGAGCGAATCGCTGCTGAACCGGGCGAAGTTCGTCCGGATCGGCGAGCCCGAGTTCGTCTTCTGGGACGTCGAACAGGCCCTCGACGGCTTCCGCGCCGCCGCGAAGGGTCGCGACGGGGAGGCCGGCGGAGCACTCGTCCGCGGACTCGGTCGCGGGATGGCCGAGCACCTCGCCACCGCCCGGGCCGCGAAGGCCTGACCGCCGTCGGGTCCACCGGGGTGCGCGAGGATGACGGGATGACCGACGCTCTCCTCCGCACCTCCGGACTCCGCGTCACCCGCGGCGGCCGCGACCTGCTGCACGACGTCGAGCTGACCGTCCGGGCTGGCGAGCACTGGGCACTGCTCGGCCCGAACGGCGCGGGCAAGTCGACGCTGCTCGCCGTCCTGGGCGCGACCGGACACCCCTCCGCGGGCACCGTCGAGCTGCTCGGGCACCGCCTGGGGCGGGTCGACGTCCGGGAGCTGCGCGAACACATCGGCCACGTCGACCCGCGGCACCGGATGCTCTCGCCGCTCACCGTCCTGGAGACCGTGCTCACCGGGCTGACCGGCACGACCGACCTCATGGTGCGGTGGGAGCCGAGCGCCGAGCAGGTCGCCCGTGCCGAGCAGCACGTCGCCGACGTCGGACTGTCCGCCCGCCGGGACGCCCGCTGGCCGGTGCTGTCGCAGGGTGAACGGGGTCGGGCACTGATCGCCCGGGCGCTGATGGCCGAACCGCGGCTGCTGCTGCTCGACGAACCGGCGACCGGGCTCGACGTCGCGGCGCGGGAACACCTGCTCGAGACCGTCGACGCGCTGCGGGTCCGGCAGCCGGAGCTCGGCAGCGTGATGGTCACCCACCACCTCGAGGACCTGCCAGCGTCCACCTCGCACGCCATGCTGCTGCGGGACGGCGCGGTCGTGGCACAGGGGCGCGCGGACGAGGTCATCACCTCGGCGCGGGTGTCGGCGGCGTTCGACTTCCCGCTGGCCGTCGAGCGCAGCGGTGGGCGCTGGCACGCACGCCGAGCGGACTAGCCGCCCCGCGCCTCCCGCCCGTCCGACCGTTCCGGGGACTCAGGCGGCAGCAGCGGCCTTCGCGGCGGCGGGCAGGGCGTCGAGGATCTGCGACACCGCACGCTCGTCGTGCGCCGCGGTCAGGAACCACGCCTCGAACACACTCGGCGGCAGCGTGATGCCGGAGTCGAGCATGCTGTGGAAGAACGGCGCGTAGCGGAAGACGTCCTGCGCGCGGACATCGTCGTAGTTCCGCGGCGGGGTGTCGGTGAACGCGAACGAGAACAGGTTGCCGGCGTGCTGCACGGTGTGTGCGACGCCCTCGGCCGACAGCGCCTCGCTCGTCGCCCGCGACACCACGTCGGCGGTGCGGTCGAGGTGCGCGTAGACGTCCGCCGTCGCAGCACGGAGCGTGGCGATGCCGGCGGCGACCGCCAGCGGGTTCCCGGACAGCGTGCCCGCCTGGTACACCGGGCCGAGCGGGGCGAGGAAGTCCATCACCTCGCGGCGACCACCGAGTGCGGCGAGGGGCATGCCGCCGCCGATGACCTTGCCGTAGGTGACCAGGTCGGGCTTCCAGCCGGCGCCGTCGGGGACGGTGTTCGACGCCTCGAGACCCCACCAGCCGGCGGGTCCGACGCGGAAGCCGGTGAGGACCTCGTCGACGATGAGCAGCGCACCGTTCGAGCTGGTGATCTGCGACAGCGCCCGGTTGAAGCCGCGGTCGGGAGCGAGGACGCCCATGTTCGCGGCGGCGGCCTCGACGATCACGGCGGAGATGCGCTCGGAGTGCTCCTCGAACGCGCGGCGGACGGCGTCGAGGTCGTTGTACGGCAGCACCAGGGTCTGCGCGGCGGTCTCGGCGGTGATGCCCGCGCTGCCGGGCAGGGCGAGCGTCGCGACACCCGAGCCGGCCTCGGCCAGCAGCGAGTCCGAGTGGCCGTGGTAGTGCCCGGCGAACTTCACGAGCAGGTCGCGGCCGGTGTACCCGCGGGCCAGGCGGATCGCGGTCATCGTCGCCTCGGTGCCGGTGGACACCATGCGGAGCTTCTCGATCGGACCGTCTCCGTCGACCTGCACCCGCTGCTTCACGAGCTCGGCCAGCTCGGTCTCGCCCGGGGTGGAGGCGCCGAACGACAGCCCGCGGGCCGCAGCCTGCTGCACGGCCTCGACCGTGCCGGGGTGGGCGTGCCCGAGGATCGCGGGACCCCACGACGCGACGAGGTCGACGTACTCGCGACCCTCGGCGTCGGTGACGTACGCCCCCTTCGCGTTCACGAGGAACCGCGGGGTGCCGCCGACGGAGCCGTAGGCACGGACCGGGGAGTTCACGCCGCCCGGGATGCTGTTCTTCGCGCGGCCGAACAGCTGGTCGTTGGTCGTCGTCGGGGTCATTCGGGTGCCTTCCCGGTCGTGGCGATGCCGGCGACGTCCGCGGTGCTGCCGGAGGCGCGCAGGCCCGCTTCGTCGTTGAGCTTGCGGGCGATGTCGACCGCGAAGTAGGTGAGGATCGCGTCGGCCCCGGCGCGCTTGATGCCGATGAGGGCCTCCATCGCCGCGGCGTCCCGGTCGATCCAGCCGTTCTGGGCGGCTGCGGTGATCATCGCGTACTCGCCGGAGATCTGGTACGCCCAGACCGGCACCGGCGACGAGTCAGCGGTGCGGGCGAGGACGTCGAGGTAGCTCATGGCGGGCTTCACCATGACGATGTCGGCGCCCTCCTCGATGTCCTGCTCGACCTCGCGCAGCCCTTCACGTCCGTTGCCGGAGTCGAGCTGGTAGGTGCGGCGGTCGCCCTGCAGGGTCGAGGCCACGGCCTCCCGGAACGGCCCGTAGAAGGCGGAGGCGTACTTCGCGGCGTAGGCGAGGAGCGCCGTTCCGGAGTGGCCGGAGCCGTCGAGGGCATCGCGGGCGGCGGCGATCTGACCGTCCATCATCCCGCTCATGCACACCAGTTCGGCGCCGGCCTCGGCCTGCGCGACGGCCATGTCCCGGTACCGCAGGAGGGTGGCGTCGTTGTCGACCGAACCGTCGCTCGCGAGCACGCCGCAGTGGCCGTGGTCGGTGAACTCGTCGAGGCACAGGTCGGACTGCACGACGAGCGCGTCCCCGACCTCTTCCTTCGCCACCCGGATCGCGACGTTGAGGATGCCGTCCGGGTCGGTCGCGCCGGACCCGACGGCGTCCTTGTGCTCGGGCACCCCGAACAGGTTCACGCCGCCGACGCCGACCGACGCGGCCTCGTTGAGCGCGCGGCGGAACGAGTCGAGGGAGTGCTGCTGGACCCCGGGCATGCTCGTGATGTCGATGGCGTCGGTGGCGCCTTCGCGGATGAACATCGGCAGCACGAGCTCGGCGGGGTGGAGCCGGGTCTCGGCGACGAGTCGACGCATCGCGGGGGTGGTCCGGAGACGTCGGGGGCGGACCTGGGGGAAGCGTCCAGTCACGAGTGACCTTCCTGTTCGGGGTGTGGGGTGAGGGTCTCGACGACGGCGTCGAGCAGGGATTCGGCGGACCGCTCGGCCGCGACGACGTGCACGGGCAGTCCGGCATCGCGGGTCTCGGTGGCGGTACCCGGGCCGATGCAGGCGATCCGGGTCCGCGGGTCCAGTGGGGTGAGGCGGCGGGCGACTTCGCGGGCGACGCTGCCGCTCGTCACGAGGACGACGTCCGGCGCCGGGTCGAGGGTGATCGGCCTGTCGCCGGTGCCCACGGTACGGTACGCGACCACATCGACCACCAGGATGTCCCGCTCCCGCAGGCCGTCGACCAGGGTCGGGGCGGCGAGGTCGGAGCGTGGGTGCACGACCAGAGAGTCGGTGTCCGGCAGGGCGGCCACGAGTCCCGCTGCCGAGGCGTCGTCCGGAACCAGGTCGACGGGCCAGCCGGCCGCGCGTGAAGCGCGTGCGGTCGCCGTGCCGACGGCGGCGACGCGGACGCCGGACGGGAGGCCCGCCATCCGTCCCACGAGCACGCGCACGGTGGTCGCACTGGTCACCACGAGCCAGGGGCCCGTACCGGCGGCGGCTGCCGCGCGGAGCTGCGCGATCGCCGCGTCGAGCGGACCGGTGTCGGCCGGCGGCTCGTCCGTGATGAGCGGCACCAGCACGGGCTCGAGTCCCCGCGCCCGAGCGGACTCGGCGACCCGGGTGCCCCAGCCACCGCCACGCGGCACCAGCACGACAGCGCGGTCGGTGGCAGCGGTGTCCGTGGCAGCGGTGTCGGAGGAGCTCCGGGTGTCGTCCGTGGTGCCCGCCCTACTCGGCCGGGCTCGCCAGCCCGGGGCCGGCGGTGTGCCCGGTGTCCGGTTCGTCCGTGCCGGGGCCGCTCGTCGCGGGCAGGTCGGCGAGTTCGGCGGCACCGTGCTCGAGGAGTTCGTCGGCGACCCGGCCGGCGACCGACAGCGCTTCGTCGAGCCGGTCCTGCGCGGAGCCGTCGAGCATCGCCGCGTGCGAGGCCGTGCGGTACTCGGACCCGTCCGGGCTGTACACGGTCGCGGACACCAGGAGCATCTCGGCGTCGATGACGGCCGTCGCCCCGATCGGAGCGGAGCAGCCGGCCTCGAGCTTCGCCAGGACCTCGCGCTCCGCCGTGACGGTGAGCCGGGTCGGGGCGTGCTCGATCTTCCGCAGCGCGGCGAGCAGGTTCCGGTCGTCCTCGTCCGCACGGATCTCCACGGCCAGGGCGCCCTGTCCGGGAGCGCTCGGCCAGAAGCCCAGGTCGAGCAGCTCGGTCGCGGCGTCGAGTCGACCGATGCGCCCGAGTCCGGCGGCGGCGAGCACGATGGCGTCGAGGTCGTCCTCGACCCGCGCGAGCCGGGTGTCGATGTTGCCGCGGATGTCCACGACGTCGAGGTCCGGTCGGTCGGCACGGAGCTGCGCGGCCCGGCGGGGTGACCCCGTGCCGACGGTCGCACCCTCGGGCAGGGTCTCGACCGTCGCACCGTTCCGCGCGACCAGGACGTCACGGGCATCGGCACGCTTCGGCACGGCCCCGATGGTCAGGCCCGGGTACGGCGCGGTGGGCAGGTCCTTGAGGGAGTGCACGAGGACGTCGACCTCGTGCGCCAGGAGCGCTTCACGGAGAGCCGACGCGAAGACGCCGGTGCCGCCGAGGGACGCCAGGGAGGCACGGTTCGTGTCGCCCTCGCTGGTCACGGTGACGAGTTCCACCGGCCGACCGGACGCCTTGGCGAGCCGGTCGGCGATGTCCTGCGACTGGGCGACCGCGAGCCGGCTGGCACGGGTGCCGAGCCGGATCGCGGGCCTGTCACCCGGGGTCTTCGGTGTTGCGGGGTCCTGCACTGCTGGGTCCTTCGATGTGGAGCCGTCGGTCACGGAGCGACGCCGGCGGCGGCGGGCTTGAACCCCGCTCGCACGTTCTCGCAGCAGCCCGGGCGGCACACGTCGTACCAGGGGCCGATGTCGGTCATGTGCGGACGCTCGGCCTTCGGGGTGCCGTTGACCCGCTCGAGCACGAGGTCGACGAGTCCGGAGACGTACGCGGGGTCGATGCCGGGGGTCTGCGTGCGGAGCGACCAGTAGCCGAGCTCGCCAGCGGTCTCGGTGGCTTCCTCGTCGAGGTCCCACATGACCTCCATGTGGTCGCTCACGAAGCCGAGCGGCACGATGAGGACGGCGCGGGTCGGGCCGCCCTTGAGGTCCTCGTTCATGTAGTCGTTGATGTCCGGCTCGAGCCACGGCTGCGTCGGGGGGCCGGAGCGCGACTGGTAGACGAGCTTCCAGGCGGGCTTCGACGTGCCCTGCAGGTGGGCGTGCTCGGGCTGCTCGAGGAGCTCTGCCCACGCCTGGTCGAGGACGACCTCGCCGACGGCCAGGTGCTGGGCCTCGTACGCGCCGTGCTCGTCGAACCCGCGGAAGTCGGGGCCGGACCGGGCGGCGTCGGTCGAGGGGATCGAGTGCGTGGAGAACAGCACCTGCAGCTCGGTCGCGACGTCGAGGCCGTCGTTCTCGGCGATCGCCCGGGCCATGCCGTCGCGGACACCGTCGATGAACGGCCGGACGAAGCCGGGGTGGTCGAAGAACTGCCGGATCTTGTCGATCTGGATGGTGTCGATCAGGCCGGTCTCGTTCAGCACGCGGGCGTAGTCCTCGCGGTACTGACGGCAGCTGGAGAACGACGAGTACGCGCTCGTGGCGATCGCGACGAGCTTCGTGTAGCCCTTGTCGGCCGCCTCCGTGAACGCCTCTTCGAGGTAGGGCTCCCAGTTGCGGTTGCCCCAGAGGACGGGCATGTCGATGCCGCGGGACGCGAGCTCGGTCTCGAGCGCGGCCTTGAGCGCACGGTTCTGCGCGTTGATCGGGCTGACGCCGCCGAAGTGCCGGTAGTGGTGCGCGACCTCTTCGAGGCGCTCGTCCGGGATCCCGCGGCCGCGGGTGACGTTGCGGAGGAACGGGATGACGTCGTCCTGGCCCTCCGGTCCGCCGAAGCCGGCGAGCAGGATCGCGTCGTACGCGGTCGGCTCCTCGACGTGCTCCGGGCCGGACGCCGCCGCAGGGGTGGCGGCGAGGACGGTCTGTCCGTTCGTGATCATGCTGGTGTCGGTCATGACAGCACCTCCGGGAGTTCGGCGGTCGTCACGCGACGACCCGTGTAGAAGGGCACTTCTTCGCGGACGTGCATGCGGGCCTCGGTGTAGCGGAGGTCGCGCATCAGGTCGACGAGGTCGACCAGGTCGGGGCTCTCGAGCGGCAGGATCCACTCGTAGTCGCCGAGGGCGAAGGAGGCGATGGTGTTGGTGAGCACGCGCCGGTACTTGGCACCGGCGACACCGTGGTCGCGGAGCATCTTCGACCGCTCGTCCTCGGGCAGCAGGTACCACTCGTAGGACCGGACGAACGGGTACACCGTGATCCAGGCCTCGGGGTCCTTGCCGCGCAGGAACGCCGGCGTGTGCCGCTTGTTGAACTCGGCTTCGCGGTGCATGGCCATCGCGTGCCAGACCGGTTCGGCGTCCTGGAACAGCGCCGTGCGACGGATGTCCCGCAGCACCGCCTGGATCGCCTGCGCGTCGTCGCCGTGCAGCCAGATCATGACGTCGGCGTCGGCGCGGAAGCCGGAGACGTCGTAGAAGCCACGGATGGTGACACCGCGCTCGGCACCGGCCGCGACGACCGCATCGAGTTCGGCGACCGAGTCGTCACCGCCACGGGCAACCGCGCCGACCGGACGGCGGAACACCGCCCAGAGCGCGTAGGCAGTGAGCAGGTTCGGGTCGATTCCGGAAGCGGGATCCGTCTCGTGCGCTGCGTCGGTGTGTGCCGCGGCGCTGTGCGCGGCGGCGGTTCCTGCTGGTGTGGGCACGTCAGTGCTCATGGATCGGTCGTCCTCCACGGTGGCCGCGAGCACGATCGCCAGCGGCACGGTTGCCAGGGGTGTGGGTCGCCCGTCCCCGTCGCCGAGCGGGCGTCCGGGGCTGCGTTCCACAGTGGCTCGCGGTGGCTCGCCGCCTGTGGTTCACCGTCGTCGGAGCGCCGCTACGACGATACCCCCGACCACTGCCACTCCCGCTGCGAGCCCGGCCAGGTACGGCACCGGGTTCTCGTCCACGCCACGCTTGACCTTCGACGCCGCGATGCCGAGCTGCTTCGGGACGTTGAGCTTGTCCTCGATCGCGTCGAGGGTGTCGAAGAGCTGGGCACGGGTGGCGGCGACGCGGTCGGCGATGGCGCCGTGCTCGTCCTTGGGGTCGGTCACTGGTCCTCCGGTGGGGTCGTGGGGATGACGGGGGTCAGAGGACGACGGGGTCAGAACCGGCCGTCGACGTCGGGCTTGCGGGAGCCGCGCTGCGTCTCGGGGGTCGGCTTCTTGCCGAGGCCCTTGACGGCGTTGACGTCGTTCTTGACGCTGGCGATCGTGCGCTTCGGCGTGATCGGCAGGCCCTTCTTCAGGCGCTTCCAGCCGACGAGACCCAGGATCCCCGCGACGATGAGCATCAGCACACCGAGCAGCAGTGCCGCCAGCCACGCCGGCATCACGGTGGCGAGGCCCATCACCGCGGCGGTGAGGAGCACGCCGATCGCGTACAGCACGACGACGAGGGCGGCGACGAGGATGCCCGCGGCGATGCCGAAGACCTTCGCCTTGCCGATCATCTCGGCCTTGAGGAGCGAGATCTCGCCCTTCACCAGGTCCTTGACGAGGTCGGGCAGGTCCTTGACGAGGCCGAACAGCGACCGCGACTTCCGGTCGCGTGTGTCGGTCATGAGATCTGCGAGCCCTTGTTGGACGACGCCTTCGAGCTCACCTTGCGGACGACCTTCTTGGTCTGCTCACCGATGAAGTCGGCGACGTCGGGCGTGCGGTCCTGCACGAAGCCCTCGACGTCGTGCACGCTCTTCTGCACGCCGTTGCTGTTCCAGACCTTGCCGCTGACGGACTTGATCTGCTCGTACCGCGCCCGTCCGGCTCGCGATCCCAGGACGTACCCGAGTGCTGCGCCGGCGACGAACAGGAGCTTTCCACGCATGAGCGTTTCCTCCGTTGGGTCAGTGTGCTTGGTGATGCACCGTTGCGGGGTCATGCACCGATCGGCATGTGTCCGACGGTTCCCCCAACAGTAGCCCTCGGCGGGTCGGCGGTCCGCTCAGGAATCCAGGATGCGCTCAGCCGCGGCGCGGGCGGCGGTCACGATGCCGGAGAGGCCCCGGCCCGACGACGCCTCGCCGATGCCGACGACGCCCTCGGCCAGTCCGGCCGCCTCGGCGTCCGGCCCGTGCCAGAGCACGCGTGCGGCGCCGACCACGTGCTCCGGTCCGACGCGGAGGCCGAGCAGGGCGGACGCGTCGGTCGTGGCGCGCGTGCTCACCGGTCCGGTGGGGTCGACCGGGAGGCTCGTGGCGACCGGGTCCGCACCCGTCGCGTCGGCAGCGCCGGTCGCCTGGCCGGCACCTGCCGGGGGCAGGGCGTAGCTGAGACGGAGGACGTGCCTCCCGGCCGCACGCTCGGCCAGCCACGGCCACTTGACGGTCGCGTGCGTCAGCGCCTTCGCGGCGACGCCGGCGGCTGCCGGGTGGACGAGCATGCCGGTCCCGCGGGGGGCGTCGTCCAGTTCCGGCCGGTCGACCACCAGCGTGAGCAGCTCGATGCCGGACCGCCGGGGCGCCGCCGTCCGGGCCGGGTCGGCGACCGTGGCGAGGACGTGGTCCGCGGCCAGTCGTTCGGTCCGGCCGTCGGCGGAGGTGGCCTCGACCGCGGCACGTTCGACGCGCGTCGCCCGGGTGTGCAGCCGGACGTCGACGCGGTACGTGTCGAGGTCGGCGACGAGTTCGTCGACCAGGCGGGCGATGCCGCCACGCAGGCCCTGCACGGCGGAACCCGCGACGGCACGCTTCCGGAGCGCGAGCACCGCACGGGCGAGCGAGCCCTCGCGCTGCAGTGCCGCACGCAGCCCCGGGGCGACCCGGTCCGGGTCCAGGTCGTCGGGGTGGGTGGAGTGCACGCCGGCGACGATCGGCACGACCAGGTCGTCGAGGACCTTCGCGCCCATCCGCCGCCGGACCAGCGTGCCGAGGGACGTCGCACGGGCACCGACCGGCGAGGGCAGCAGGGCGTCCATCTGGGCACGCAGCGCCGCCGGGCCACCGACGACGGCGATGACGTCCGCGGCCATCGGGGTGCCCGGGATCCCGAGCAGTCCGGTCGAGGGGATCGGGGCGGTCCGGCCGTCGCGGGTCATCAGCCAGGCCCCGCGGGGGTCCGGCGAGACGATGTCGTTGCCCAGGCCGAGCTCGATCGCCAGCGAGGACACGGCGTCCGTCCGGGTGGCGAACGAGTCCGCGGCCATGTCGAGGTCGAGCCCGGCGACGGTGTGCCGGCGGATCATGCCGCCGAGCTCTCCGGACGCCTCGAGCAGCACGACGTGTGCGCCGCCCTTCGCCAGGTCCCGCGCGGCGACGAGCCCGGCGACTCCGCCACCGACCACGACGACGTCGGTCATGCCGCGGCGCTCCGGGCCTGGTCCGTCCCGTCGGTGTCGCCGGTACCGTCGCCGAGCGAGTGCACGAGTTCGACGACGCGGGTCAGCACGTCCGGGTCGGTCTCCGGCGGCACCCCGTGGCCGAGGTTCACCACGTGCGCCCGGGCCACCCCACCGCGGCGGACGACCGCGCGGACGTGGGCCTCGAGGACCTCCCACGGTGCCGCGAGCATCGCCGGGTCGATGTTGCCCTGCACGGTGACGCCCGTGCCGACGCGCCGCACGGCCTCGTCGAGCGGCAGGCGCCAGTCCACGCCGACCGCGTCGACCGCCTCGGCGTGGCCGCCGACGGTCGCCATGTCGGCCAGGACCTCACCGCTGCCGACACCGAAGTGGATGCGCGGGACGCCGAGGTCAGCGACGTGGGACAGCGCGGTCGCCGAGTGCGGTGCGACCCGCTCGACGTAGTCCGCCCGCGACAGGGAACCGACCCACGAGTCGAAGAGCTGCGCGGCCGAGGCACCGGCGAGCACCTGGGCCCGGAGGAACGCCCCCGAGACGTCGGCGGCCCAGTCCAGCAGGCGCGACCAGGTCTCCGGGTCGGCGTGCATCATCGTACGGGCTCGGATGTGGTCCTTCGACGGACCGCCCTCGACCAGGTAGGCGGCCAGGGTGAAGGGGGCACCGGCGAAGCCGATGAGCGGCGTCCTGCCCAGCTCGGCGACCGTGCGGGCGACGGCCTCGGAGATCGGTGCCAGGGCCTCCGGCTCGAGGCGACCGAGGGCGTCGACGTCGGAGGCGGTCCGGACCGGGGAACCGAGGACGGGGCCGCGACCGGGGACGATCTCGACGTCCACGCCCGCGAGCTTGATCGGCACGACGATGTCGCTGAAGAAGATGCCGGCGTCGACCCCGTGCCGGCGCACCGGCTGCAGGGTGATCTCCGACGCCAGGGCCGGGTCGAGGCACGCGTCGAGCATGGCCGTGCCGACCCGGAGGTCGCGGTACTCGGGCAGCGAACGGCCCGCCTGGCGCATGAACCAGACCGGCAGCGTCTCCGGGCGGTCGCCCCGGAGGGCCCGGACGAGCCGCGAGCCCGCGGTGCGGCCGTCGGCGAGCGGATGGGTGGTCGGGAGCGCGTCGGTCACCCGGTGATTCTCCCACCGCGAACAGGGCGGATCTCCGATCTGGCACTCGGGACGGCGGGGTTACGATTGAAGACGTGCTCATCTGTCTCACGGCGTCGCATCGCAACGCCAGCTTCGACCTCCTGGAGCGTCTGAGCATCGGAGCACCCGCGGCGGCCAGCCACCTCGTCACGGACTCGGACGTCCTGGACGGCGCCGTGGTCCTCGCCACGTGCAACCGGTTCGAGGCCTACCTCGACATCGCCGGTGACGACGAGGCCGCCGTCCGCGCCACGGTCGAGGCCGTGTCGGCAGCGAGCGAGCTGCAGGCGGACGAGGTCCTCGACTCCGTACAGGTCCTGGGCGGCGGCGACGTCGTGCAGCACCTCTTCGCCGTGTCGAGCGGGCTCGAGTCCGTCGTCGTCGGCGAGACCGAGATCTCCGGCCAGGTCCGACGGGCCCTCGAGGACGCCCGCCGCAACGGCACCACCACCTCGGAGCTGGAACGCCTCTTCCAAGAGGCCGCGCACACCTCACGCGGGGTCAAGACCCGCACCCGCATCGGCGCCGCCGGCCGGTCGCTCGTCCGTCTCGGACTCGAGCTCGCCTCGTCGCGGATCACCGACTGGGCCGCCACCCGCGTGCTGCTCGTCGGCACCGGCAGCTACGCCGCGACCACCATCGCCGCCCTCCGCGACCGCGGTGCCGAGCAGATCCAGGTCTTCTCGCCCTCCGGCCGCGCCCCCTGGTTCGCCGCCAAGCACGACCTGGTCGCCGCCACCGACCTGCGCACCGCGATCGGTGCGAGCGACGTCGTCATCACCTGCACCTCGAGCGAGGTCCCGGTGGTCGAGGCGTGCGACCTCGACGACGGTGCCCGACGGATCGTCATCGACCTCGGGCTCCCCCGCAACGTGCACCCCGACGCCGCCGACGTCGAGGGCGTCGAGCTGCTCGACCTCGAGACGATCAGCATCCATGCGCCGATCGCCGAGCTGAACGCCGAGACCGAGGCCCGCGCCATCGTCGACGACGCCGTCTCCCGGTTCCGCGCCCAGGCCCTCGAGCAGTCGACCACCCCGGCGCTCGTCGCCCTGCGCAAGCACGTCTTCGGCATCCTGGACGACGAGATCGACCGTGTGAAGCGTCGCGGCGACACCACCCCCGAGTCCGCGGAGCAGACCGAACGGGCGCTCCGGCACCTGGTCGGTGTGCTGCTGCACCGCCCCTCCGTGCGGGCCCGGGAACTCGGCCGTGCCGGTCGCGGCGACGACTTCACCGGGGCGCTGGACGCCCTCTTCGGGGTGCGCCCGGAGCCGGTCGCGGACGTGCCCTCGGCGGTCGTGCCGCTGGCCTCGCGCGTGCGCGACGACGAGGCGGACGCGAGCTGACCGGCTCGGGTGGGGCGGGCCTCCCGGCCGTGCCCGTCCTGGACGTCAGCGCGCTCCTGCTGGTCCGCGACCGCCGCGTCCTGATGGTGCGCGCCCGTGGGCGCGACGTCCTGTACCTGCCCGGCGGCAAGGTCGAACCCGGCGAGTCCGCCGTCGACGCCGCCGTTCGCGAGGCGTACGAGGAGACCGGCCTGCGGCTCGCCGCCGACGACGTCGACGAGTTCGCCGTCGTCACCGAACCGGCCCACGGGCAGGCACCCGGCACGATCGTCGCGATGACGCTCTTCCTGGCACGGCCGGGAGGCACGCTCGACACCGCCACGCCCGTCGCCTCCGCAGAGGTCGACGAGGTGGAGTGGGTCACCTCCGACGACGCCGGACGCTGCCCGCCGGCCGGGGTCGAGACCCTCCGCCTGCTGACGCAGGCGGGACTCGTCGACTGACCGACCGGCGGGGTGGCCGAGTTACCGGGTGACCGGCCGCTACTGGTCGCGGTCGGTGTAGTGCCCGGTCTCCTCCGGTCCGGCCGGCTGCGACTCGCCGGGGATGTCCGACTCGACGTACTCGCCCGACTCGCCGTCGGGCTCCGGACGGGCCTCGCCGGGGATGTCGCTCGACACGAACTCGCCGGCCGGCTCGTCGTCGGTGACGCGGTGCTCACCGGGGATGTCGCTGTCCACGAACTGGCCGGCGCGTGCGTCCACGCCGTCCGCCCGCTCGTCGTCGCCGCGTGCTGCTTCGTGCTTGCCTGCTGCCATCGGTCTGTGCCTTCCGTGTCCGCACGTCGTCGTCGACGTGCACGATGCCGATCCTGCCCGAACTCCCTGGAGGGTGGTGCGTCAATGGGAGGACGTGCGAGACAGTTCCACGATGGAAGTGGTTGTGTGGCGCCCATGGGACAGAGCAGTCGAGACATCACGAGGAACGTGACCGGATCGCGCCCGGTGCGCGCACTGGTCGGGACGGTGGGTCTGGCGGGGGCGGTCGTCCTCGCGCTGACCGGGTGCACGGGCGGGTCGGGTGGCGGTGGGGGTGCGTCCTCGACACCGGTGTCGACCATGGCGCCGTCCTCGTCGTCGGCACCCTCGTCGTCGGCACCCTCGTCGTCGGCGCCGCCGGTGTCGACTGCGCCGTCGTCGTCCCCTGCGGCGTCGTCTCCGGCCGCGTCGGGCGGTGCCGGTTCGACGGGTGCTGCCGCGGCCGGTCCGGCGGACGGTGGCACGGCCTCCGGGGCGGGGACCTGCGCGGTGTCGACGCTGGCCGGGTCGATCGTCGACGGCGGTGGCGGTGGTGCCGGCAGCGTGTACCTGAACCTGGCGCTGCGGAACACCGGGAACGCCTCGTGCACGCTGCAGGGCTGGCCGGGGGTGTCCTTCGTGGGCGACGGGAACGGCACGCAGATCGGGGCATCGGCGAAGCTCGACCGCAGCGGGGCGAACCCGACCGTCACCCTGGCCGCCGGGCAGACGGCGTACGCGCCGCTCCGCATCGTGCAGGCCAGGAACCTCGAGCCGGGGAACTGCACGACGCAGCAGCCCGACGGGTTCCGCGTCTACCCGCCCGGGTCGAAGCAGTCGCTGTTCGTCGCGTCGACGGCGTACACGGCGTGCCGACAGCAGTCCGCGGAGTTGCTGTCCGTGCGGGCGTTCGTGCCGGAGGGGCAGCAGCAGCGGTAGTGCTGGCGGTGGGCTGGTCGTGGTCCGCGGGCTCGTCGCGGTCCGCGGGCTCGTCGCGGTCCGCCATCATGGGGCGGTGAGCAGCCACCGCATCGTGACCGGGCCCGATGACCTCGAGGGCGGGTGGTTCGTCATCGACGACGAGGTCGAACACCTGGAGGACGTCGACTGGCAGCGCCCGCGCCGCGGACGGCCGGCCGTACCGGACGACGAACGCACGGTGCTCCGGGCGGGTGCGCACACCTTCACCGTCGGGGACACCGTGCAACTCGCCGAGGGCACGGTCCTGGACACCGGGTTCCGCGACGCCGTCCGTCGGTACTGGCGGACCAGCATCGTGACCGTCGTCTCGACGCTCGCCTTCCTGCTCCTGCACCTCGTGCACGTCGGGTGGCTCGACGACGGTGGAGCGGTGGCCCGACGCATCGTGCTCGCCGCGGCGACGGTCCCGATCGTCCTCGTCGTGCTGGCGCTCTGGTCCGTGCTGACCCGCTCACCACACGGGAAGGTCACCCGCGCGATGGCCGGGTGGCGGATGCGTGGGGACTACGACCGGCAGCGCGGGGACGCGGCGTCCTGAACGCTGCTGTGCTGGGGGCGCCGCAGTCGGTGGGTCTGCGTTGGGCGGGCGGGTCTGCGTTGGGCGGGTCTGCGCTCAGCGCTCGGCGGGGGCGTGCACGACCTCGAGCACCTCGGTGCCCATCGTGCGCATCGCCTCGACCACCGCCAGTCGACGCTGCAGCGAGTCGTCCTCGAACCGCACCGTCACGGCGTAACAGACCGACGAAGCCGGGCCACGGAGCACGCCCGCTTCAGCCCGGATGCCCGGCCCGGACCCGGTCACCGCGACGGACTGGAGGCCGTGGTCCAACGCTCGGTGCGCCAACGGATCGAGACCGAACGACCCGGCGACGAGCGACAGGTCCGCCGCCAGCGACAGCCACCCGAGGACCCGGTTCGACACCGTCTGGTCCACGACCTCGCCGAGCGCCAACCCCCGGAACAGCCAACTGAGCTCCCCCGAGGCAGCGACCGACACGTCCGGGGCGTCGTCCGGACCGCGGCGGTCCCGCACCCGGTCGATCAGGGCGGACCGTTCGACACCCAGCGACTCGGCACGGGCACGCACCGCGTCGATCCCGACCGTCGTGAGCAGGGCGTTCGTCGCCCAGGCGTCCGCGGTCGCACCGACCAGCGTGGCGAGGTCCGACACCTGCATGGTCGGTTCCTGCAGGAACTGCCACAGGCCGGCCCCGGTCGCGGTGTCCCGGGCCATGCGCTGCAGACGGTCGCCGTGCAGCCGACCGTCCTCGAGCTGTGCCGCGACCTCGATGAGGAGCAGCACGCGTCCGAGCCCGGAGACCGGTTGCACGAGCCGGTCGTCGATCGCCAGCAGGGCACGACCGGTCGAGGTGTCGATGATCGAGGCGCTGACCCCGGCACCGTCCTGCGCGATGGTGCCGAGCGCCTCCGTCGTGGCGGTGAAGCGCTCGTCCGCCCCGCCGCGGTGCTTGCCACGGCTCCGACCGCCACCGCCGGCTCGACCACCGCCGACGGGACCGTTCCCCGCTGAGCCGTCGTCAGCGGGGCGTCCGGGGCGGCGCCGGCGCGACGAGTGCGGCGCGTCCGGCTCCGTCATCACCAGATGGCGACGCGCTCGGCCGGGGCCAGGTACATCGCGTCACGGTCCGAGACGTCGAAGGTGTCGTAGTAGACGTCGATGTTGCGGACGATCTGGTTGCAGCGGAACTCGTTCGGCGAGTGCGGGTCGATGCTCAGCAGCCGTGCGGCCTCTTCCGGGCGGATCGCCATCCGCCAGGCCTGCGCCCAGCTGAGGAAGAAGCGCTCGGCACCGGTCAGACCGTCGATCACCGGCGGCTCCGCCCCGTCGAGGGAGATCAGGTAGGCCTTCCACGCGATCGACAGCCCACCGAGGTCGCCGATGTTCTCGCCGATGGTGAGGGCACCGTTCACGTGGCCGTCCGGCACCTCGGTCGGCACCAGGGCGTCGTACTGGGCGATGAGGGCCTTCGTGCGCTCCTCGAACGCCTGCCGGTCGGCCTCGGTCCACCAGTTCTGCAGGCGACCGTCGCCGTCGTACTGCGAGCCCTGGTCGTCGAAGCCGTGCCCGATCTCGTGGCCGATGACCGCACCGATGGCGCCGTAGTTGGCGGCGGCGTCACGGCTGGCCTCGAAGAACGGGAACTGCAGGATCGCGGCCGGGAAGACGATCTCGTTGAAGCCCGGGTTGTAGTACGCGTTGATCGTCTGCGGGGTCATGAACCACTCGTCGCGGTCGATCGGCTTGCCGATCTTTCCCAGCTCGCGGTCGACCTGGAACGACGCGATCGCCCGGACGTTGCCGAGCAGGTCGTCGGCGGTGACCGGCAGGGCGCTGTAGTCGCGCCACTTCACCGGGTAGCCGATCTTCGGCGTGAACTTCTCGAGCTTGTCGAGCGCGCGGGCCCGGGTCTCGTCGGTCATCCACTCGAGGCCCGCGATGCTCTGGCGGTAGGCCTCGACCAGGTTGGCGACGAGGTCGTCCATCGTCGCCTTCGAGGTCTCGTCGAAGTGCTCCTCGACGTAGATGCGACCGACCGCTTCGCCCATCGCGCCCTCGACCAGCGAGACACCGCGCTTCCAGCGGTCACGCTGCTTCGGCGCACCCGTGAGCGCGGTGCCGTAGAAGGAGAAGCTCGTCGCCGAGAACGCACTGGTCAGGTAGGGCGCCGACGCGCGGATGACCTGCCAGCACAGCCAGTCCTTCCAGACCGGCAGGGGCTGCTCGCGGAACAGCTGCGCCAGACCGGTGAGGAACGACGGCTGGCGGACCACGACGGTGTCGAACGCTCCGGCAGGTGCGCCGATGGCCTGCCACCAGAGCCGCAGGTCGACGCCCTCGGCGAGCGCCGAGACCTCGTCCCACGGCAGCTTGTTGTAGGTCTTCTGGCTGTCGCGGGTGGCGACGTTGTCCCAGTGCGCCGACGCGATGGCGGTCTCGAGGGCGATGACGTGCTCGGTGCGGTCGCCGCTCTCGTCGTAGCCGGCCAGCGGGAACATCGAGCCGACGAACTCGCGGTACTTCTCGCGGATGTCGGCGAAGCGCTCTTCGCGGTAGTAGGACTCGTCGGGCAGACCCAGGCCGGACTGCTCGAGGAACACGACGTAGGCGTCCGGGTCGCCCGGGTCGTTGTCGACGAAGAGCTGGATGAAGCTCGGCAGACCGAGTCGTTCGAAGCGGCCGACCATGCGCAGGACGTCGTCCTTGTCCTCGATCGCGGCGATGTCGGCGAGGAGCGGTTCGATCGGGGCGGACCCGAGTGCCTCGAGCGCGGTCTCGTCGGTGAAGGACGTGAAGAGGTCGCCGACCTTGCGCTGTTCGGTGCCCGGCGCGGCGCTCTGTGCGCGCTCGATGATCGTGCGCACGGCGGCTTCGGCTTCCTCGGCCAGGACGGTGAACGAGCCGTAGCGGGCCTTGTCGTCCGGGATCGGCGTCTCGTCGATCCACCTGCCGTTGACGTGCCGGTAGAGGTCGTCCTGCGGCCGCACCGACTCGTCGAGTTCGTCGGTACGGATTCCGGTGGTGCCTGCGACGTCGGTCATGCTCACCACGATAGCCACCGAGGCACCGTCCGCCACCCGGTCGGCGCTCATCGGTGTCGGGCTGCGCGTCGGCGGAGCACCCCGGCACACGGCAGCGCGAGCACGCCGAGGAGGACGAGCGCGCCGGCGGTGACCGTCGGGCGGACGAGTTCGGCGCCCGTGTACGCGAGTCGACCGGCGGCAGTGCTGTGGACGTCGGCGTGCAACCGGCCAGCGGTGGGCCGGCCGACACCCGGGCCGGTGACCACACCACCCCCGGCGCCCGTGCCGACACCCGGCCCGCTACCGGCCCCGGATCCGGCCCCGGATCCGGATCCGGGGCGTTCGGGCAGCGCGGGCAGGACCAGGCGGAGGGCACCCTGTTCGACGCCCCCGACCCGCTGCCGTGCGATGACGCTGCCCGCCGGGAGCTCCGCTCGGGGCACGACGAGTTCCCACGCCCGCGCGATGTCGGTCCGGATCGGCGCTCCGGCCATGTCGGTGATCGCGGTCCCGGCCTGGTCCTCGAGCGTCACCGTCCCGCCGGGCTCACCGGTGCCGTGCAGCCGCACCCGACCGTCCGGCAGTTCCTCGACGCCGCCGGCGAGCGCGATCGGGATGGTCACCCGGGTCTCGGTGCGTCCGAGTTCGTCGTCGCCGTCCGCGGTGACGACGGTGATCCGGTCGAAGCGGACGTCGTCCGGGATCGGCAACGAGGCCCGCCATCCGGTGTCGCGGCCGGGCTCGACGACGAGGGGTGAGCCGTCCCCGTCCGTCACCGGGCCGGCGGTGTCGGCGAAGGTGAGGGTGGTACCGACCGGGGCGCGGCCGGCCAGCGTGATGCGCCCGGTCTCGCGTGAGACCGAGGTGGTCTCGACGACCGCGGCACCGGACACCTGGTAGACGTCGTCGACGCCGCCGTTCTGGGTCCCGTCGAAGTACTGCGCCACCTCGATGTGGTGCGCGCCGAAGGCCAGGTCACGGAGGACGACCTGCCAGGAGCCGTCCTCCGCAGCATCGGTCTCGGCCAGGACGGTGTCGGACTCCCGGACCACGAGGTGCGCGTCCGGGTACGCGAATCCCTCGAGCGCGATCGACCGGTCGATGCCGTCGACGGTCGCCAGCATGTCGGGCGGCAACAGGATGAGCAGGTCGACCGGGACCTCGAGGACCTGCCCGGAGACCGCCGAGGTGACCCGGATGACGTGTTCGCCACGGCGGACCCGGACCTGCGCCTCCCAACGTCCGTCGGCGTCACCCTCGGTCCAGACCGGGTCGACGACGTCACCGCCCACCTCGACGCTGGTGCCGCGGTCCACCGTCCCCCGGAGGGTGACGATGCCGGGGCCGTGCGCGATCGAGTGCACGGCCGCCGTGAAGTCGGTGGTGACGCCGACGGCCCCCTCGTGGTGCTGGGCCCCGGACGTCCCCGGAGCACGCTGCCCCGCTGCGGCCGCCGGCTCCGCGGCGAGCGCCGGCAACGCGGTGAGCGCGCCGAGGGCGAGGACAGCAGCGACCGCGGTCGGGGCCAGGACAGGGTGGTTCAGACGCATGGTGCTCCTCGTGACGTTCCACACACCATATCTGGCACGTCGGTTGCCTCGAGTCGTTCTCCACAGCGGTCGAACCCAGACCGCCGCGCTGGCCGTCTGCCCGCTACGGTCATCGCATGGGACTTCCGTGGAAGCTGCACGGCGACGGCCGCACCGTCTCCGCTGCGACGATCGTGGCGCCGGACGAGCGCCTCACCTGGCCCCGCACGATCGGGCTCGGGGTGCAGCACGTCGTCGCGATGTTCGGCGCCACGTTCCTGGTGCCGCTCATCACGGGCTTCCCACCGTCGACGACGCTGCTGTTCAGCGGCATCGGCACGATCCTGTTCCTGCTCCTCACCGGCAACCGGCTGCCGAGCTACCTCGGCTCGTCGTTCGCCTTCCTCGCGCCGGTCGGGGCCGCGACGAAGATCGGCGGCATCCCGCTCGCCCTGTCCGGCATCATCGTCGTCGGCGCACTGCTGGCCGTCGTCGGGCTCATCGTGCACCTGGCCGGCGCCGGCTGGATCGACCGCCTGATGCCACCGGTCGTCTCGGGTGCGATCGTCGCCCTGATCGGCTTCAACCTGGCTCCGGCCGCGCGGGAGAACTTCGTCGCCGCCCCGGTGGTCGCGGTGATCACGCTGGCGGCCATCGTCCTCTGCACGGTCCTCTTCAGGGGACTGCTCGGCCGGTTGTCGATCGTCGTCGGTGTGGTGGTCGGCTACGTCGCGGCACTGATCGGCGGACAGGTCGACCTCAGCGCGGTCACCAAGGCGGACTGGGTCGGCCTGCCGACCTTCACGGCACCCGCGTTCGACCCGTCACAGATGGCCGTGTACCTGGGGTTCCTGCCCGTGGTCCTGGCCCTGGTCGCCGAGAACGTCGGCCACGTGAAGGGCGTCGGGCAGCTCACCGGACGCGACCTCACGCCGCTGACCGGACGCGCACTCTTCGCCGACGGCATCTCGACTGTCCTGGCCGGTGTCGGTGGCGGATCGGCGACCACCACCTACGGCGAGAACATCGGCGTGATGGCGGCGACGCGGGTGTTCTCGACGGCGGCGTACTGGGTCGCTGCGATCGCCGCGGTGCTGCTCGGACTGTCGCCGAAGATCGGTGCGGTCATCTCGACCGTCCCGGCCGGTGTCCTCGGTGGTGCGACCACCGCCCTCTACGGTCTGATCGGCGTGATCGGCATCCGGATCTGGGTCGAGAACCGCGTCGACTTCGCCAAGCCGAAGAACCAGCTGACCGCGGGCATCGCGCTCATCATGGGCATCGCCGACTTCACGTTCCACTTCGGTGGTGCCACGTTCGGCGGCATCATCATCGGCACCATCGCGGCGATCGTCGTCTACCACCTGATGGACCTCATCGGTCGGGCTCGTGGCACCGACCCGGCCAGCCCCGCGGCGACGGACACCGAGCGGGCGGCCACCGGCGGTGTCCCCGTCGAACCCCGCCCGGACAACGCGAAGCGCGGCTGACCGGCCGGAGACGACTGGCCCGACACGACGGGCCAGGCGCGACGGCTCAGATGCGACGGCCCAGGCACGACCACTCAGAGGAGCCCGACGACCCCGGTGACGAGCTGCACCACGCCGAGCACCACGAGGACGACGACGAGGGCGACGGAGCCGCGCTTCGCGATGAACCGCCTCGTGGCCACGAGGACCGGTTCGGCTCGGCGCCCGAGCGCAGCCGCGACCGCGATCGGCAGCACGGCCGTGGACCCCGCGAGCACCACGTAGGCGGTCCCCGCGACGACCAGGCCCGCCACCGACGGGTCCGCGTCGCCGACCACGAGACCGGCCGTCAACGACAGCACCAACGCCTTCGGGTTCGTCACGAACCAGGCCACACCGACGCCGAAGGCCCGCGCCGGCCCGATCGCCGCCATCAGGTCCGACCACCCGGCGCTGCGCGGACGGCCGTCGGGCAGCCGACGCACGGTCCACTGCCACAGCGCGAGTCCGAGGAGCAGCACACCGGCGGCGACCTCGATCACGGCTCGGACGTCGGTCTTCCCGGCTGTGGGAGACGGCAGCCGTTCGCCGAGCAGGACGGCGACGACGAGCGCGGTGGCCACACTGAGGACCCACCCCGTGGCGCACGCGGCAGCGGAGGAGTACCCACCCCGGTGGCCGAGCAGGAACACGACCGAGGCGATCACGAGCGGACTGAGTGCGATCCCCACCACGGCGGGGACGAGTGCGACGACGTCCACACCTCGACCGTAGCCATTGGCAGGATGTCCTGGTGCCCCCTGACTCCGAGGACGAGACCGCGACCGTCGTCGTGACGGCGATCGATGCGCGCCGGGATCGTCGTTCGGTCGACCGTGACATCGTCCGGCTCGCCCTGCCGGCGCTCGGGGCACTCGTCGTCGAGCCGCTCTTCCTGCTCACCGACACGGCCCTCGTCGGGCACCTCGGGGCGACGTCACTGGCGGCAGTCGGCGTGGCGAGCGCGGTCCTGCAGACGGTCACGGGCCTCCTGGTCTTCCTGGCGTACGCCACCACCCCGGCCGTCGCACGCGCTCTCGGGTCCGGTGACCGCCGCGGCGCGGTGCACGCCGGCATCGACGGGATGTGGCTCGCGCTCGGCCTCGGTGTCGTCCTGGCGCTGGTCGGCTGGCCGCTCGCCGGTCCCCTCATCGACCTCTTCGGCGCCGCGCCGGAGGTGTCCGCAGCCGCGACCACGTACCTGCTCGTCTCGCTGATCGGCCTGCCCGGCATCCTGGTCGTGACCGCGTCGACGGGGTTGCTCCGCGGACTGCAGGACACCCGGACCCCGCTCGTCGTCGCCACCGTGGGCTTCATCGCGAACGGCCTGCTCAACGCCCTCCTCATCTACGGGCTCGGGTGGGGCGTGGCGGGGTCCGCGGCCGGCACCGTCGTCGTGCAGTGGGCGATGGCCGCCGTGTACGTCTGGATCGCGATCCGGGCAGCGCGCGCCTCCGGTGCGCCGCTGCGACCGGGTGCATCGGGTGTGGTCCGGGCGCTGCGCTCCGGCGCCTGGCTGTTCCTCCGCACCGCGTCGCTGCGGATCGCGATGCTCACCACGATCGCGTCCGCGACCAGCCTCGGCACCATCGGGCTGGCGACCACCCAGATCGGGCTGACGGTGTTCAGCACGCTCGCGTTCGCGCTGGACGCGCTGGCGATCGCCGGCCAGGCACTGGTCGGTCACGCGCTCGGGGCACGGGACGCCGAGCGCGTCCGGCTGGTGACCGGGAGGCTCGTCCTCCTCGGCATCGCCGGTGGCGTCCTGCTCGGGGTACTGACCCTCGCCGTCAGCGGCATCCTGGGGCCGGTGTTCTCCGACTCCGGTGCGGTCCGGGCAGCGTTGCCGCTCGTCCTGGTCCTCCTGGCGGCCGGGCTGCCGGTCGCCGGGTACGTGTTCGTGCTCGACGGGGTGCTCATCGGCGCCGGGGATGCCCGGTACCTGGCCCTCGCCGGTGTCGTGAACCTGGCCGTGTACCTGCCGCTACTGTGGTGGCTCGGGGACGACCTGGCGTCGCTGTGGGCGGTCTTCTCGTTCGGCTACATCGGCATCCGCGCGGTCACGCTCGGGGTCCGGGCACACCGGCCGGGGTGGATCGCGGCAGCGCTCGCCCGCTGAACCGGAGTACGCCGGACGGCAGGTCTAGGCCTCCGGACCGGTGGCCGGAGCCGTCGATCGATCCGTCGACGGCGACGAGTCGGGCAACGACCGGAGGACACGTTCCGCGCGACGTGCCTCGACCGCGCCCATCGCGCCGATGAGCACGGCCACCACGATCAGGAACGCGAGGAGCCACACGTCGCCGGACGACAGAGCGAGGCCCCAGGCCGACCCGACCATGACGGCTCCGAGGGCGACGAGACCCGGCACGGCCGCCCGCGATGACCGCCGCTGCCACTGCAGGAAGGCGCGGACGAGGGGCGCGCTGTCCGCCGACACCGGCTCGCGACCGGTGATCTGACGCCCCGTCCGTTGCCGCTGCTCACGGTCGAGGACCGCGAACGGACGCTCGTCGGCGGCGGTCCGGAACGGCTGCAGGGTGTGATGCCGACGGGCGACGAACCAGTTCCGCACGGCGAGCACGGTGCCGAGCACCGCAACCGTGACCGGCCCGGGCCACCAGCGTTCGCCGAACACGATGACGGGTACGGCGAGGGTCAGGAGCACCGCGCCGACGGCGATGACACCCGTGGCAGACGGCCCGTGGACGGTCGGCCCGTGCTCGGCGAGCCGATCGGCACGACGGGCCGCTTCGAGCATCGCGGCGTCGGAGGTCGCCGCGGGAGGGGCGCTCGCGGTCGTGGTCACGAGCCCGACCAACCACACCCACCGCGGCATGGTCGGGCCGTTCGCTCCGTCACTCCGTCACTCCGTCACTCCGTGCGGAGCGCGTACGCCGAGCCGTCCGTCGTCCGCGTGAGGACACCCGCGTCGACTGCGTCCCGCCGGACCAGCGCCACGTCGGCGACGAGCATCGCCAGCGCCGCGTTGAGCGTGCTCTCCGGGACACGGCGTGACGGCCCGAGTCGGTCGAACACGAGCCGGACGACTGCGGTCGACACCTGCTGACGCGCACCGGCGTCCAGCGGCAGCGCGGTGATCCGGCCGACGTGCAACACCGCCCGGTCGGACCGGAGCAGCTCGACCGCGTCCTTCGCCTGGCCGAGCAGTCGGGCGTCCACGGCTCCGTCCGCGCCGATCCAGTCGAACCGGGCCACAGCCTCCCGGGTCCGTTCGTCCCCGGGCTCGTGGGCGCGATCGTTCCCGATCCCCGCCAGGAGCTTCGGGGTCATGACGACCGCGATCACCTGTCGCGCCCGTCCCAGCGCCGCCTGCACGTCCATCTCGGTCCCCTCCGTCGTGTGGCTGCGAGGGTACCGAAGCCGCTCCCAGGGCCGACCGCCGCCGGAGGGGAGGCGCGTGTCCAGCCCGGTCCGCGCCTCCCGTCAGACGCCGCGGCCCGCGCGTGAGCGGCTGTGCCGCGCCCCGCGGCCGGCAGCGCCCGCGGTCAGGGCCGCGGTTCGGGGCGGACCCGCACAACCGTCGCCCGCGCGAACCGCGGCATCCCGCGGTTCGGGGTGGCTTCGGTTGGGCGCAGCCGGACGGAACCACGGGCGCGAAGCGCACGCGCCGCGCGCCTACCCCCGCGGGGGCGCCGTCGTGTCGCCGATCTGCAGCTCGGAGCGGAACGAGGCCGGCTCCGGCGCCTCGCCCTCGAGCATCGCGAGCGCGGCCCGGGCGGCCGCCTCGCCCTTCGGTACGAACGGCTGCACGAGCGTCGTCAGCTGCCGGATCGGCGAGCGGTGCAGCAGGCTGTCGTCGACGTGGATGCCGTCGAAGCCGACGACGCTGACGTCCTCGGGGACGCGGAGACCGGCCTCGAGTGCGGCGGAGATCACCCCGACGGCGAGCAGGTCGCTCTGCGCGACGACGGCGGTGGGGGCCTCGAGTCCGGCGGCGAAGAGCGCGGCGCCGGCGATCCGCCCCTCCTCGACGGAGCTGCCGGTGGTGACGACGGCCGGTGCCCAGGGGTAGACCTCGCGGACGCCACGGAGGCGCTCCATCGTGGTGAAGGCGGTGGACGAGCGCTCTCGCTCCGCGTCGACGGGTCCGCGTTCGCGCGAGCTGTCGAGCGGCAGAGCGACGACGGTGACGGCTTCGTGGCCGAGCTCGCGGAGGTACGCGGCCGCCCGGCGGGAGGCGTCGCGGTTGTCGAGGTGGATCGGGACGGCGCCCTCGATGACGTCGGCCTCGATCGCGACGACGGGGATCGCGCGACGGCGGAGGACGGCGACCGCGGGGTCGATCCGCACGTTGCAGCCGATGAGGATGACGGCGTCCATGGGTGCGTCGACGAGCGGGGCCATGCCGCGTTCGTCATCGAGGGGGCTGCGGACCAGGAGGAGCGAGACCCCGGCGGCCCCGGCGACCTCGGCGATGCCGTCGAGCGTCAGGACGTTCACGGGGTCGCGGAAGGCGTCGCTCAGCCGGTCGTCGAGGACGACGCCGATCACGCCGGACCGTCCGCGGCGCAGCGATCGGGCCCGGGGGTCGGGGCCGTCGTAGCCGAGTTCGGCGGCGACGGCGAGGATGCGCTGGCGGGTGTCCTCGGACACCGGGCCGCTGCCGCTGAACGCCAGGGACGCGGTGGACGGGGCGACGCCGGCAGCGCGGGCGACGGCGGCGAGCGTCGGCCGGGAGGCACGCCCCACCCGGGTCCCGCCCGTCGCGTCCGACCGCGGCGGGCGGGGAACGCCGGCCGGGCTGGCCGGGCTGGCCGCGAGGGTCAGGCTGGCCGCGCCGTCCGGGTTGGTCGGGCTGCTCGCGCCGGGCACCGGGGCGCGGTCGTCCGACTCGCCGGGGTCGCTTGCCGTGTCGTCCATCGCTGGTTAGCGTAACGGGCAGACCAGCTCGAATCGATTCGATCGGACAGACCCATGACGACGGCCGTCACCCGCACCGCACCGACGACGCGCGCCTGGCGCAACGCGGTGTTCGTCGTGTTCACGCTCTCCGGGCTCGACATCGCCACCTGGCTCGGCCGGATCCCGAGCGTCCGCGACTCGCTCCACGCCTCGCCCTCGACGATGGGGCTGCTGGTCCTCGGCATGTCCGTCGGGTCGATCGGCGGGCTCACCTTCGCCGGCCACATCGTCGCCCGCCTGGGTGCCCGGCGCGGGGTCCTCGTCGCGTCGGCAGCGCTGGCGCTCGGCCTGGTCGCCGCGGGCGTCGCCGTCACCCTGGGCTGGGGCTTCGCCGCGATCTGGATCTGCCTGATCGCGTTCGGCTTCGGCAACGGCCTGTGCGACGTGTCGATGAACGTTGCCGGTGCGACGGCCGAACGGCTCGGCGGCCGGACGATCATGCCGCTGTTCCACGCCGCGTTCAGCGTCGGCACACTCGCCGGCGCCGGCCTCGGCGCCCTCGCCGAACGCCTGGAGATCCCGGTCGCCCTGCACTTCATCGTCGTCGGGATACTGACCAGCCTGGCGATGATCGTCGCGATCCGCTGGTTCGGTGACGACCGACACGTCGAGCCCGAGGCCACCGACACCAGCCCCGTCGCCCTGCCGGTCTCGCGCTGGGCGGTCTGGCGGCAGCCGTCGACGCTCCTCATCGGCGTCATCGTGCTCGGCATGGCGCTGGCCGAGGGCTCCGCGAACGACTGGCTGCCCCTCGCCATGATCGACGGGCACGGCCTGGAGAACGACGGCGGCTCCGCGGTGCTGACAGTGTTCCTCGCCGCCATGACCGCCGGGCGGATCGCCGGCAGCCCGCTCATCGACCGGTTCGGCCGCGTGCCGGTGCTCCGCGTCAGCGCGGCCGTCGCCGTGGTCGGCCTCGGCATGCTCATCTTCGTGCCGAGTGTCCCACTCGCGATCGTCGGCGTCGTGCTCTGGGGGCTCGGCGCGTCCCTCGGCTTCCCGATGGGCATGTCCGCCGCGGCTGACGACCCCCGCACCGCCGCGGCCCGGGTCAGCGCGGTCGCGACGATCGGCTACGTGGCGTTCCTCGCCGGGCCGCCGATCATCGGGTTCGCTGGGGACCACGTCGGGCTGCTGCACGGGCTGCTCATCGTGTTCGTGTTCATCATCGCGGCGGGCCTGGCGTCCGGCGCAGCGCGCGAGCGGACCGGGGTGGGTGCGGTTGCCACGCCGACCGCCCAGGCAGGCGACGCGCACGGTGGGAGTAGGGCGCGCCTCCCGTCCGACGCGGACCCGAAGACCGAGTCGGCCGACGCGGACCCGAAAGCGGAGACGGCAGACGCCGACCGCCGCTGACACGGGCCCCGCCCCGTGAACCGACCGCCACACGCACCCGCAACCCGCCGGGCAGCACCGGATCCCGGTTAGGCTTCCCGGGTGCGTCTCGTCATCGCCCGCTGCTCCGTCGACTACGCCGGTCGCCTGTCGGCACACCTGCCCCTCGCGAACCGCCTGCTCATGCTGAAGGCGGACGGCTCGCTGCTCGTCCACTCCGACGGCGGCAGCTACAAGCCGCTGAACTGGATGAGCCCGCCGTGCTCCGTCGCGATCGCCGAGCCCGACGAGGACCAGGCCGCCGCCGGCATCACCCAGGTGTGGACGGTGACGCAGAAGAAGACGCAGGACCGCCTGATCGTCAGCATCCACGAGGTGTTCGCCGACGAGTCCCACGACCTGGGCGTCGACCCGGGTCTGGTGAAGGACGGGGTCGAGGCGCACCTGCAGCAGCTCCTGGCCGAGCAGATCGAACTCCTGGGCGACGGGCACACGCTGGTCCGCCGCGAGTACATGACCGCCATCGGACCGGTCGACATCCTGGCGCGGGACGACGCCGGTGCGAGCGTCGCGGTCGAGATGAAGCGCAACGCCAACATCGACGCGGTCGAGCAGCTCACCCGCTACCTCGAGCTGATGAACCGCGACCCGCACCTGCGACCGGTGCAGGGCGTGCTGGCGGCGCAGTCGTTCGCCCCGCAGGCACGCACCCTGGCCGAGGACCGCGGGATCCGCTGCCTGGTGCTGGACTACGACGAGATGCGCGGCATCGAGGGCGGGCACGCCCGCCTGTTCTGACGGGAGGCCCGTCCCGGCCCCGCCCCGCACGCCCGGCCCGGCATCCGGCTGCGGCCCGACCCCGCGTCGCGGCCCGGCCGTCCGTCGCGGCCTGACGGTCCGCCGCGGTTAGGCTGGACAGGTCATGACAAGCAGCCCGGAGCGCCCCTTCACCGCCGTCCTGTTCGACCTCGACGGCACCATCAGCGACTCGGCGCCGGGCATCCTGGAGAGCCTGACGTACACGTTCCAGCAGGTCGGCGTCCCGGTGCCGGACCACGAGACCCTGCTGTCGTTCGTCGGGCCGCCGATCCTCGACACGTTCCGGATCGCGATGGGCATGGACGACGAGCTCACCGAACGCACCCTGTCCGTGTACCGCGAGCACTACCTGTCGCACGGGGCCCTGGACAGCCTGATGTACCCGGGCATCGACGTCGTCCTGCACACCCTGCACGAGGCCGGCGTGCCGATCTCGACCGCGACGAGCAAGCCCGAGACGCCGGCGACGTACATCCTCGAGCACTACGGCCTGACCGGGGACATCGACGTCATCACCGGAGCGAGCGACGACGAGGTCCGCTCCGCCAAGGCCGACGTCGTCGAGGAGGCCCTGCGTCGCCTGCGTGCCCGCGGGTTCGACGTGTCCCGCCCGGTGCTCGTCGGCGACCGGCTGCACGACGTCGAGGGCGCCGCGGCACACGGCGTCCCGACGGTCTTCGCGGAGTGGGGCTACGGCTCCCCCGCCGAGGCCGCGGACACCATCGCGCAGGCGGCGACCCCGCTCGACCTGTTGCCGATCCTGCTGCCGACCGCATGACCACCGGCAGGGTCCGGTCCGGCCTGCGCGGAGCCGCCTGGCTGCTGCCGGCCGCGATCGTCCTGGTCGCCCTGAACTTCCGCGGGCCGATCGTCGCCCCGGCGCCGGTGATCGGCGACGTCCGCGCCGACCTCGGCATGAGCGCGACGGTCGCCGGGCTCCTCACCACGATCCCGGTGCTCTGCTTCGCCCTCGCGACGCCGTTCGCCAGCTGGGTGATCGCCCGCTTCACCGCGGAGCGTGCGGTGTCCCTGTCGCTCGTCATCGTGTTGGTCGGGACCGTCGTCCGGTCGATCCCGCACGAGGCCGCGCTGCTCATCGGCACCGCGGTGATCGGTATCGGCATCACGATCGGCAACGTGGTGATCCCGGTCGTGATCCGCCGCGACACGTCACCGGAGCGGGTCGGCCTGGTCACCGGTGTGTACACGTCGGCGCTCAACGTCGGGTCGATGATCACCTCGCTGGGCACCGCACCGATCGCGGCCGCCTGGGGGTGGCCCGTCGCGATCGCGGTCTGGGGTGTCCTGGCCATCGTCGCGGCCGCCGCCTGGACCTACACGGTGGGCGCGGGCGCTGCCTGGCGCGGCACCGATCACGACCCGGAGCCACTGCCGGTCACCGGGCCGATCGACCAGGTGCTCGACACCGGGTCGGTGCGGACCGTCACGTCGCACGGGGGTCCGGCCGAGGTCGAGACCCTGCCGCACCCCGCCAAGCGCTGGGTGACGTGGGGGCTCATGCTCGCGTTCGGCGGGCAGGCGTTCTCGTACTACGCCCTGACCGCGTGGATCCCGACGCTGCTGCACGACGAGATCGGCTTCGACACGGCGTCTTCGGGCGCGAGCTCGTCGGTGTTCCAGATCCTCGCGGTCGTCGGGGCGCTCGGGGTCCCGGTGCTCGCCAACCGGTTCCGGCCGCGGGTCATCATCGTCCTGGTCGCGTTCTTCTGGCTGGCGATGCCGCTCGGGCTCCTGGTCGCCCCGCAGCTCTGGCTGCTGTGGTCGGTGCTCGGTGGCGCGGCCCAGGGTGGTGGCATCACGATCATCTTCATCGTCATCGTCCGGCTGGTGTCGAACGACGACGACGCCCGCCGGATGTCCGCGTTCGTGCAGGGTGGCGGGTACCTGCTCGGTTCGGCTGGGCCCCTCGTCGCGGGCGCGCTGCACGGGGCCACCGGCGGCTGGACCGCGCCGCTGCTGACCGTGCTGGTCGCGGTGCTGCTGCTGGGCGTCGTCGGGTCGGTGGCGGCGCGGAAGGTCCGCTGACCGGGGCGACCGGGCTGGGAAGACCGGTCCGTCGCTCGGTGTCCGCTGGGTGTCGTCTCAGTGTCCGCCGATGATCAGCAGCGATCTGACGGCACCACCGCGGCTGGTCCATCGACTGGACCGACAGCCTCCCGGACGTGGACGACACGACGAGACCCGCCCGGTGGCGCGACCAACGCCCGAGCGCACGCTGGACCCTCGTCGGCATCCTGGTCGGCGCCCTCGTGCTGTTCTGCTGGAACCTCGGCCGCGGCGGTGACTTCACCTTCTACCAGTCGGCCGCGCGGTCGATGTCCGAGTCCTGGGCAGCGCTGGCCTCCGGTGCCTTCGACCCCGGTGCGACCGTCACGCTCGACAAGCTCAGCGGCTTCGCGGTCCCGCAGGCCCTGAGCCTGCGGCTGCTCGGGGACTCGACCGCCGCACTCGCGTTCCCCCAGGTGGTCGAGGGGCTCGTCACCATCTGGGCGTGCTCGCTCGTCGGACTGCGCTGGGCGGGTCCGGGCACCGGCCTGGTCGCCGCGGCCGCAGCGGCGACGACGCCCGTGTTCGTGTCGATGTTCGCGCACCCGATGGAGGACGCGATGGTCACGGCGGCCCTGGCGGTCGCGCTCTGCTGCTGGCAGCGCTCGGTGCTGACCGGGAGGTGGTGGCCCCTCGTCGCCGCGGGCCTGGCCGTCGGCGTCGGCTTCCAGGCGAAGATGCTGCAGGCGTGGTTCGTCCTCCCCGCCCTGCTGCTCGGCACCTGGCTCGGCTCCGCCTCTGGACGACGGGTCGTGCGGACGTCGGTCCTGGCGGTCGTCGCGGTCGTGTCGTCGCTGTCGTGGACGGTCGCGTTGGCGCTCGCGCCCGCGGGCCAGCGGCCGTGGATCGACGGCACGACGGACGACGACCCGTTCGCCATGGTGTTCGGCTACAACGGGCTGGGTCGGTTCCTGCCCGGGCTGGTCCCGGGTGCGGTGCCCGCCGAGGGTGGCGGCTCCCCGTGGATCCACCCCATCCCCGGCGCGGGCCACGGGACCGGTCTGACGAAGCTCGTCGACCCGCAGTACGCGACGCAGATCGGGTGGCTGCTGCCCGCCGCGGTCCTCGGTGCGGTGCTCGCGCTCGCCTCGCTCCGGCCCCGCACCGGCGCGGTCGGGACCCGTCACACCGGCGCGGACGGGACGCGTCACACCGGCGCGGCCGGTCGGGCCGCCCGGGCGACGGCGGTCACCGTGCTCGTCTGGACCGTCACGGCCACCGCGGTCCTGTCGGTCATGCACCTCCCGCACACCGCGTACGTCGCCGCGGTCGGGGTCCAGCTGTGCCTGCTGGCCGCCTCGGGGTGGCGCGGGGCGGTCGGACTGCTCCGTGCCTCCCGGCCGGTGCCCCGGTACACGCTCGCCACACTGCTGCTGGTCGAGACGGTCTGGTGGCGGTGGCTGGACCGGACCGGCGGGACGCCCGAGGTCCTGGCACTGCCCGCGGTCCTCGCGGGCCTGGCGGCCGCCGCCGTCGCACTGGTGCTCGCGGTCGTCCCCCCGGACCGGTGGTCCGCACGCCGTGCCGGCACGGAGGGCCGGCCCGTCCGTCGGCGCGCGCGGAGCCTGGTCGCCGTCGCGACCGCCGCCGCACTGCTCGCCGGACCGGCCGCGTTCTCGCTGCAGGCCCTGGACGCCCAGCGCGACGGTTCCGGCGAGGACGCGTCCGTCGGGACCGTCGACGGCCTGGCGGCACGCGGCACCCACGAGGACCGCGAGGTCTTCCACGTGTCGGCACCGGCGGTCACCGGAGGGACGACACCGGTGCCGTCGGACACCCGCGTGCTCGTCCGGACCGCGCTGGCGCTCGGCGGCGGGCGGGACGGTCGGCCGCTGTTCCTGTCCGACTCGTGGCGCGTCTCCGCCGGGGTGATCGCCACCACCGGTCGGGCCGTGCTCACCGACGGCGGCTACTCCGGACGCGTCCCCGTCTTCACGGTCGGGCAGGTCGGTGCCGAGGTCCGCTCGGGAGTCCGGCTGCTCGTGGAGCGCACCGGAGCCTCCGCGGACGACCCGGTCCGCCAGTACGTGGCGCACGACCCCTGCCGGCTGGTCCGGCAGGACGGGCCCGGTGGGCGGCCCGGGTCGTTCGATCCGTCGCACCTCCGGTCCGGCGGACACGCGGGTCCGGCCGACCGGGAGGCCCGCCACCCGTCCGGTGCTGCGGCCCACCACCGGCAGACGGGCTGGACCCTCTGGCAGTGCGGCTGACGGGACCGGCGCGGATCAGTCCTCCCGGGCCTCCAGGACCTGACGGAGCGTCATCGGCGGACGGCCGGTGACCCGCTCGACGTCACCGGACACCTTGCGGAGCGACCCGTCCGCGATCGCCGTGTAGGTGCTGACCCAGGCGTCGGCCTGCCACGGCTCGGGCTGCCAGCGCTGCCGGGAGGCGTAGGCCTCCTCCAGGGACTCGCGGTGGTACGACACCGGGCGCCCACGGACCTCGCTGACGACCGACGCCGCCTGCTCGAGGGTGATCGCGGCCGGACCCGTCAGGTCGTACGTGCGGTCGAGGTGCCGCGACGGCTCGCGGAGGACGGCCGTCGCCACGCGTGCCACGTCGGCACGGGCGACCGCGGCCATCGCACCCTCGCCGGCCGGACCGCGGATCACGCCGTCCTCGCCGACCAGGTCCTCGACGAAGTCCAGGTAGAACGAGTCCCGCAGGAACGTGTGTGCCATCGAGGTGTCGCGGATCGCCTGCTCGGTCCAGAAGTGGTCACGACCGAGCGTGAAGGTGGCGTCGGCGGCCGCGCCCTGGAACGACGTGTAGACGACGTGCCGGACCCCGGCGTCGGCCGCGGCCCGGATGACGGTGCGGTGCTGGTCGAGCCGGTCACGGGCCTCCGCCCCGGACACCAGGAACAGGACGTCGATGCCCCCGAACGCGGCGCGGGCCGCCTCGGCGTCGGCGTAGGTGGCGACCGCGACGTCGGCGCCGGGCAGCTCCGGGGCACGGGCGGCGTCACGGACGACCATGCGGAACGGCGTGCCGTCCGCGGCGAGCGCGCGGGCGACGGCGCCGCCGATGTTGCCGGTGGCCCCGGTGATGGCGATGGTCACGTCGTGCTCCTGTCGGTCGGGCGGTGCGGGGGTCGGGCGGTGCGGGGGTCGTGCGGTGCGGGGGTCGTGCGGTGGTGTGGGTCCGTCTCGTGCCCGGCGTCAGGTCCGGACCAGGACGGAGGCCCGGTGCAGGTCCGCCGTGACGCGTGCGGCGTTGACGCCGTCCACCTGCACGGCCCAGGCCCGGGCGGACTCGTGGTCGCGGCCGTGGCGCATGTGCCGGCCGACGAGGCGGTCGATGCGCACGTCGTCGTCGACCACGCAGGCCCAGGTCTCGGTGAACAGTCCGGGCAGCTCGCGCCACGGGGCCGACTGGTCGAGCAGGTAGTTGCCCTCGGAGACGACGAGCACGGTCTCCGGCGGGACGGCGATGCTGCCGGCGACGGGTTCGTCGACGCGGCGGTCGAAGTCCGGCGCCCAGATCGTCTCGGCGCCCTCCGCGTCCGGACCTCCGACCAGCCGTCGGACCAGCGCCACGTACCCGGCCGCGTCGAAGGTGTCGATCGCGCCCTTGCGGTCGTGCCGGCCCAGGGCGTCGAGTGCGGCGTTCGCCAGGTGGAAGCCGTCCATCGGGACCTGGACGGCGACGCCCGGGCCGAGCTGCTCGGTGACCGCGGTGACGACACGGCGGGCGAGTGTCGACTTGCCCGCGCCGGGAGCACCGGCGATGCCGAGCACGCTCCGGCCACCCGCCCCGGCGAGCGCCACCGCGCGTGCGACGGCCTGGTCGGCGGACAGCGGCTCCGGCGTGCTCACGCCCCCATCCTGCTGCATGACCGGGCGGTGAGTCCGGGTGTCGCCCAGGCGCGGCCGTCGACGCCGAACGCCAGGACGTCGACCTTGCCGTCGGCGGTGGTGCGGGCGAGGTCGGCCTCGTCCCCGGCCAGGACCGCGGTGGCGAGGACGTCGGCCGTGACGATGTCGTCGGCCACGACCGTGACCTGCGCGAAGGTCGGGACCGAGCGGCGCCAGACGTGTTCCCCCCGTTCGGCGGTGCCGGAGGTCGCGACCGCACGTCGGGGCGCGTCGAGCTGCACGACGTCGGCCAGGGCGTCGCGCCGGTCCGGGTCGACGACGCCGACCCGCCAGGGTGCACCGTCGTGGGTGCCGCGGACCAGGACGTCACCGCCGGCGCTGAGCATCCAGTCCGGGGAGACGGCGTCGAGCAGCACGCCGGCGTCGCGGACGGCGAGGGCCTTGACGACGCCGGACAGGTCGATGGTCCCGTCCGGGCGGTGCGGGGTGAAGGCACCCGCGGTCCGGTCCCGCCAGGTCAGGGCCAGCGCGTAGACGTCACGGACCTCCTCGGGGGTGTCGGCGAGGCGGAGGGTCCCGGCGGCGACCCGGCTGAGCACCGAAGCGGGGTCGTACCGGCTGTACCGGTGGTCGTACCCGGCGAAGACCGCCCGGACCCGCGCGGCCGTCTCGGCGTCCGCGCCGCGCAGGCTCACGACGGTGCCCATCGTCGGGAAGGTCCGGACCGGGACGGCGGGGACCGTCACAGTCCGGCCTGGTCGATCGCGGACTGCAGGGACGTCGTGTAGCCCTCGCTGGTGAAGGTCGCACCGCTGACGGCCTGGATCTGGGCGGACTGCGCCTGCAGGGCCTCCTGGCGGAGGACCGGGGCAGCTTGGGCGCTGATCGCCACCGATCGGCCGTCCGCGTCGGTGAGCTGTGGTGCGGTGACGTCGGTGATCGTGCCGTCACTGACGACGATGCGCACCTGGAGGGGTCCGTAGCGGGTCTGGGCGACGGCACCGAGGAAGGTGCCGGACGTCGTGGACCCGGACGCTGCCGACCCGGAGGTCCCGCTCGTGCCCGACCCACTCGTACCCGACCCGCTCGCGTCGGTCCCGCTCGTACCCGACCCGCTCGTGTCCGAGGTCGACGTCGGCGGGCTCGCCGTCGTCGCCGTCTGCCCGCCGACCTGCCACCCGATCACGAGCACGGCGACCGAGGAAAGCACGCCGCCGAGGACCGCCCGGGCCCTCATGCGCCGAACCGCTCGTGGTGGATCCGATGCGCGGGCACCCCGGCTCGTCGGGCGTCCTGCACGACCAGGTCGGCCCAGGACTGCGGGCCGCAGACGTACAGGTCCGACTCGAGCAGGTGCGGGAACACCGAGCCGAGGGTGACCCCGCGGCGCAGGTCCTCCTCCGTCATCCAGCTGGGCCGGGACCGGGCGCGCGGCCCGACCATCGCGCAGACAGCGCTGCCGGAGGCGTCGGCGAGCGCCGCGGTCTCCCGCCACAGGTACTGCTGCCGGTCGTCGCTGCCACGCAACAGCACCGTGGCCTCGCCGGGCCGCAGGTCGGTGTCCTCGAGCAGGGCACGGACCGGCGTGATGCCGATGCCGGACGCGACGAGCGCCAGGTACGGCGCGGTCCGGGCGTGCGTCGTGAAGAGTCCGTACGGGCCCTCGAGCGAGACCGCGGCACCCGGTCGGATCCGACCGAGTCGCGCCGAGCCCGCACCGAGGTCGCGGACGGTGATGCGCGCGCGGTCAACGGTGGGGACCACCGAGAACGACACCGGGTGGGCGTGCCACCACGTGGTGCCGGTCCAGAACCGCCACACGCCGTACTGCCCGCCGCGGGCGCCGAGCCGGTCCAGGTCCCGTCCGGCGAGGTGGATCGAGACCACGCCGGGGGCGATGGGTTCGACGGCGACGACGCGGATCCGGTGCCGCAGGCTCACGACGACCGGGACGACGAAGCGGTAGACCGCGATGAGCCCGAGGGACAGGACGTACAGCGCGATCCAGTACGCCCGCTGCCAGGAGCCGTGGGCCAGGACGCTGCCGGCACTGAGCATGTGGGGCAGGGCGACCAGGACGGCGGCGTAGCTGAGCAGGTGGATGCCGTGCCACACCTCGTACGGCAGGCGTCGACGGACGGCGACGAGCGAGCTGACGACCACGAGCACGAACAGCCCGAGGCCCAGGTACGCCAGCGGCATGTCCGGGCTCGAGAACAGCGCGATCGTCTCGGCGACCGGACCGGACCCGTCCGCCGCCGCGTACCCGAGGGTGAGCAGCGCCCCGTGTCCGAGCAGCAGGAAGAGGACCGGCTTGCCGAGGGAGCGGTGCACCGCGATCGCCCGGTCCTGGCCGACGACGCGGTCGAGCAGCGGGACGCGGGCAGCCAGGACGAGCATCACGAGGACCAGGTCGGTCGCGACGAGGCCGGCGACGATCCCGGCGTCGGTCAGGACGCCGCTGACGCCGGTGACGGTGTGGGAGCCCGGTGACACGAGCCACAGGGCGACGGCCACCGCGGCGGAGGCCCAGGTCGCCACCACGAGCAGGTCCGCCATCGCCAGGCGGCGGCGTCCGGAGCGGCGGCGGCGACGTGCGGCGACGTCCCACGGCTCGACGACGGCCGGCGGGTGCGGTGTCGATGGGTGCGATGACCGTGGGACCGGGGCGGTCCTCGGTGCGGGGCGAGCGGTGTCGATCATCGGCTCGTTCCTCTCCAGCGTGTGATCAGGTGCCGTTCAGCATCGGCACCGCCCCTCTCGATCTACCCGGAACGAGCACTGGGGATCGCTCGAGATCTCGAGTGATCGGGGGTGGACGCACCACGTGGTCAGGCCGGCGGGACCACGACGGCGGCGGACGCGCCTCCCGTCCGGCGGTTCGTCAGCGTGGCCGTCCCGCCGGCCTGCCCGGCCAGCCCGCGCACCAGCGCGAGGCCGAGGCCGGCGCCACCCGCCCCGCCGGTTCCGGCTCGGCGGGCGGTGTCCGCACGGGCGAAGCGCTCGAAGGCGACCGGCAGGAACGTCTCGGGGACACCGGGACCGTCGTCCTCGACCACCAGGCGCAGCGCCCGGTCCGGCGTCTGCGCCAGCTCGATCGTGACGGCGGTCGCCGCGGTGCCGTGCGCGAGGGCGTTCGTCACCAGGTTGTCGACGATGCGCCCGAACGCGGCGGGGTCGATGCCGTACCCGACGGTCGGGTCGAGGAGGTCGACCGTGAAGTCGACGTCGACCGGCGCGGCACCCACGCCGTCCCGCGCACCGCCACCGGCACCGGCGGTCATCCGCGCCCGGTCGACGCCCTGCATGACCTCGGTCACGAGCGCCTCGGCCGTCGTGGTCACGGCGGGTGCACGGCCGGTGTCGGTCGCTTCGTCGAGCCGACTGAGCTCCAGGAGGGTCTGCGCGAGTGACGTCAACCGCGCCACGTCCGCCTCGGCTGCCGTCAACGCACCCTCGAGCGCCACGGCGTCGCCGGCGGACCGGTGGGCGAGCTCGAGGCGCGCGGTCAGGGCGGCGAGCGGGGTGCGGAGTTCGTGACTGGCGTCCGACACGATGCGCCGCTCGCGCTCGGTGTTCTCGCGTTGCCGGTCGATGAAGGTGTTCAGCGTCCGGGCGAGGTCCGCCAGCTCGTCGTCCGACGGCCCGACCGGCAGGTGCCCCGCGGTCCGCCCGACGCTGAGGTCCTCAGCTGCCCGACGCATCCGTGACACCGGGCGGAGCGCGATCGTCGACAGCAGCCACGCGGCGAGGCCGAACGCGGTCAGCGCCAGGAGCGTGCCGACGACGAGCGACCGGTCGATGCGCTCGAGCGTCTCGTGCCCGGCGCGGCCGTCCCGCGCCGCCCAGACCACGGAGGTCCGATCGGCGCTCCGGACCGGGACGCCGACGACGGTGACCGGGCCGCGCGGGGTGCGGAGGCGCAGGGTGACCTCGTCGCCCGGCACCGTCGTCGGCAGGGCACGGCTGACCGCGCGGGGCAGGGCGTCCACGACCCAGTCGCCGTCCGCCGAGCGGATCCCGACGAGGACCCCCGCGGCCGGCCGGTCCGGCGCTTCCCCGGGGTTCCCGCGCAGGTCGGAGACGAAGGGTGCGGCGTCGGCGGCGGCGAGCGACCGGTCCGTCTCCAGCGTGGCGTGTGCGATCTGCAGGTGCAGCGCGACCGCGGCGCCGGCGAGGACGACCGCGCCGACCAGCAGGCTGCCCAGCGTGATCCGTGCCCGGACCGACAGCCGGCGCAGCAGTCTCACCCGGCGGTCCCGAGCTCGAGCGCGTACCCGACACCGCGGACGGTCCTGATGCGCACCCCGGCACCGGCCGCGAGCAGCTTCTTGCGGACGTAGCTGACGTACTGGTCGACGATCGTGGGGTCGAAGTGGTCGGCGCTCCCCCAGACCTCGTCGAGCACCTCACGGCGGCTGCGGGCCTCGGGCGAGCCCTGGATGAGGTACCGGAGGAGCGAGAACTCCTTGACGCTCAACGGCAGGTCCCGGCCACGGACGCTGGCCCGGACGGTGACGACGTCGAGCCGGACGTCGGCGGCCTCGAGGACCGTGGCCCCGGCGGCACGGCGACGCAGGTGGGCACGGATGCGGGCGTTGAGCTCGGCGATCGCGAAGGGCTTGGTGAGGTAGTCGTCCGCGCCGGCGTCGAGTCCGAAGACCCGGTCGTCGACGGCGTCCCGGGCGGTGACGAGGATCACCGGCAGGTCCTGTCCCATCTCGCGGAGCCGCCGGCAGATCTCGAACCCCGACATCTCGGGCAGCATCACGTCGATGGCCGCGGCGTCGAACGGTTCGGCGCGTGCGGCGGTCAGCGCGGCGATGCCGTCGGTCACCACCGTGACGACGTGCCCTTCGTCGCCGAGGCCCTGTGCCACGAGGGCACCCATCTCCGGGTCGTCCTCGACCACCAGGATGTTCGCCACGTGGATCCCTTCCGCCCGGTCGGCCGCGCACGGTCGCCCGCAGCACCATCATGCGGCAGCGGCAGCCCGGACCGCACCCACCCGAGCGCGGACGGGTGTTCGTGTGTGGTCTCGAACGAACCGACCCTCCGGCGCGCAGTCCACCAGCGGCGGGCTCCGGTTGCCTGGAACGGCGCGGCCACCCTGGTCGCCCCGGCACGGAAGGTCTGACATGGACTGGCAACTCGGCGGACTCCCGCTCCACCCCCTCCTGGTCCACCTGACCTCGGTCGCGGTCCCCGTGGCCGCGCTGGTCGCGATCGCCGTCGCGGTCTGGCCGGCCGCGCGACGGTGGCTGACGGTCGGCGCACCGCTGATCGGTCTGGTGGCGTTGGTCTCCGTGCCGCTCGCGACGTCGTCGGGTGAGTGGTTGGAGTCACGCGAGAAGGAGACCGCACTGCTCGAGCGGCACACCGAACTCGCCGACGGCCTGCTGCCGTGGTCGATCGCGGTCTTCGCGCTGCTCGTGCTGTGGTGGGGGTGGCACCGCTTCGGCACCGAGCGCATCACGAACCGCGGTGCGGTCCGAGCGGTCGCGGTCGTCGGCCCGGTCCTGCTCGTCGTCGTCGGCGTGGTCTCGCTGATCGAGGTCGTGGTGATCGGGCACGCGGGCGCCGTCTCGGTGTGGAAGGGCTGACGCCGCGCTGACACCGCTCAGCCGCCGTGGCTGACGCCGGTCAGCCGCCGTACTGCGCCGACACGACGATGTTGGAGCCGGACTCGGTGCAGGCGGTCCTGATCGTCCGGACCCGGAGGTCCCAGTCCGCCGTCGTGTCGTCGATCGTCGGCCCCGGGTGCTCCTCGAGGTACCGCTGGGCCCAGTCCACGGCCGGCGACACCTTCACGTCCGAGGTGACGAGGTGCTCGAACCCGAACCGCACCGACGCCGCCAGCGCGTCGAACTGCGCCTGCGTGAGTTCCCCGCGGGACAGGCCGACGTGCGCGTTGTGCGCGACGGTCTCGAGCGCGCTGACCTGGCCGCACGTCGCGGCAGCGCTGTCGTCCTGGTCCATGTCCATGGGCTCCGGGGTCGCCTGCTCCGGGTCCACGGCCGCCGCGGCGGCGGAGGGTGTGCGCGACGGGCTCGGCGCCGCGCCCGCTCCGTCGTCGGCGGAGCACCCGGCGAGGGCGGTCGTCGCGAGCAGTGCGACGGTGACGGCGACGACGGACATCCGGACGGTTCGGTGGTTCCCCATGCGGACGATCCTGGCGGACCGGCCGGGGCCGTCGACGGCTCGATGCGGGATCGAGACCGGTACGAGACCGACTCGTGACCCGTCGGCGACGAGCCAGGAGGCCCGTGGCACGCCGCTCGGACCGGCCGTCTGCCCCACGAACGGGCGCGTTCCCACGGGCCCCTGCTGCCGGTAGCGTCAGCTCCTGATGACGAAGACGCCAACCGGTCGGACCGTCGTCCCGGACACCGCGGTCGACCGAGCGGACGCCGCCTCCGGGCGGACCGGGGCGAGAGCGAACCCGGTGGTCAACCAGGCGGTCATCGTCGTGGTGTCCGTGATCGCCGCTGTGTGCAGCGTGCTGCTGCCCTGGCTGACGGTGACCAACGCGACGAGCATGTGGACCGGGACGGCTCTGGCGGTCGTCGGGCTGGCGTTCGCCGGACTGCTCGCGGCCCGACCGACGCTGATGCGCTTCGAGCTCCTGGTGCCGGCGCTCGACTTCGTCGCGATCGGCCTGCTGCGGTACGGCACGGGTGACGCGCGGTCCCCGTTCCTCGCCGCGGTCCTGCTGCCGGTGATCTGGATCGCCGCCCGACCCGGCCGGCAGAACGTCCTCTTCCCCCTGGTCGGGACCGCCGCGACCTTCCTGGTGCCGGTGCTCCTCGGGCACGCCGACCTGGGCGCGAGCGAGGTCGTGCGGCTCGTCGTCGTGCTCGTGGTCTTCACCGCCGTCGCCGGGGTCACCAACGAGCTCGCCCGGCAGGGCTCCGTCCGCCTGCAGACCGTGCAGGAGCTCCGACGGCAGGCCGAGGCGGAGATCTCCCAGGCGGCCCTGGTCCAGCGGTCCCTGCTGCCCGTGTCGACGGCGGACCTGCCCGCGGCGTTCACCGTCCGGGCCGTGTGCCTGCCGACGCGCTCGGTCGGTGGCGACTTCTACGACTGGTTCCCGACCACCGCGGGCGCGGCCTTCACCCTCGGGGACGTGATGGGCAAGGGCGTCGGTGCCGGGATGATCGCCGCGGTGGTGCGGTCGGTCCTCCGCTCGTCGGTGCGCGAGGGGGCGCCGGACGAAGCGGTGAGCCGCACGGCGACCGGCCTGGACGTCGGTCTGGACGCGCCGGCGACCGAGCAGTTCACCACGTGCTTCCACATGCACCTCGACGTCCGCGGGGTCGCCCGGTGGGTCGACGCCGGGCACGGCCTGGCGCTGGTGCTCCGAGCGGGCGGGGGCCACGAGTGGCTGCGGGGCACGGACACCCCGATCGGCGTCGGGACGAGCTGGACCACCCACGAGACGGTGCTCGACCGCGGCGACGTGGTCCTCGTCGTCAGCGACGGCGTCCTCGACCTCTTCGGCGACGGGCTCGACGCGCTGGACCGGTTCGAGGCGTTCACGCTGACCGAGCCGGACCCGGAACGCCTGGTGTCCCGCCTGGAGGAGCTCGGCCGTGCGGGCCACCACGCCGACGACGTCACGGTGCTCGCGGTCCGCTACGACCCGCAGCCGACCGAGGTCGTCACTCCCCCACGGTGAGGGTGGTCAGCGCGGCCATCAGTGCCGCGCGGCCCGGTTCGTCGAGCGGGGCGAACAGCTCGTCGAGCACCCGGGCGGCCACCCGGTGTCCGTCGTCGAGTGCTTCGCGCCCGGTCGGGGTGAGGGTGTGCACGAGCCGACGCCCGCGTCCTGCCGACCGTTCGATGAGCCCGCGCTCGACGAGTCGGGACGCCAGCGTGCCGAACGCCTGGTCGCTCTGGAAGGTGGCGACGGCCAGGTCGTGACCGGACGCCCCCGGCATCCGGTCGACGGCACGGAGGGCGTCCCACTGCACCAGGCTCACCCCGACGTCCTGCAGGGCGAGGTCCATCGTGCGGTGGTTCCGGTACTGCGCGCGTTTGACCGCCTGGCCGAGGCGTTCGAGGTCCGTCGTCATGGTGCTACGGTATCAACACGTTTAGATCAACATGTTGATTCAGGAGTCCCACCATGCCGAACACCCTCCCCGACGACCTGCCCGTCCTCCGCGCCGGCGACCCCGCCGCACCGACCGCCCTCGTGCTGCACGGTGGCGGTGGACCCCGGACGGTCGCCCCGATCGTCGGGCACCTCGCCGCCACCCGACACGTCCACGCCCCGACGCACCCGGGCTGGGACGGCACCGCGCGGCCGGAGTCGATCGCGTCGATCGCCGACCTGGCGTCGGCCTACCTGACCCGGCTCCTCGACCACGGCGAGCGCGACGTGCTGGTGGTCGGGTCCTCGATCGGCGGCTGGACCGCCCTCGAGATGGCCGTCCAGGCCGCGTCGGACGACCGGTACGCCGGGGTCCTCGGCAGCGTGGTCGTCATCGACACCGTCGGGGTCGTCGTCGACGGGGAACCGATCGCGGACTTCTTCGCGCTCGACGCCCGCGGACTCGCGGAGGTCGCCTGGCACGACCCCGAGCGCGGCCACCAGGACCCGGCACTCGTGACCGAGGAGCAGCGCGCGGTCCTGCAGGCGAACGGGCAGACGATGGCCGTGCTCGCCGGCCGGGCGATGAGCGACCCGACCCTGCTCGGGCGCCTGTCGGCGGTGACCGTGCCGACCCTCGTCGTCTGGGGCGCCAGCGACCGCGTCGTCACCCCCACCTACGGCCGAGCGGTCGCCACGGCCGTCCCCGGTGCCGTGTTCGCCGAGGTCCCCGCCGCCGGACACCTGCCGCACCTCGAGGCGCCCGAGGCGACCTGGGCCGTGCTCGACCCGTTCGTCGCCGGGCACTGACCGACCGGACAGGAGGCGCGGCTCACTCCGTCGTGACGCCCGCCCACCGCAGGGCCTGCGCCACGAGCAACCCATGGCGGTGCGACCCGAGTTCGGCGATCGGGACCCAGGCTGCCTGGTCGGTCGTCCCCTCGGCCTCGTGGCGCAGCGAGCCCCCGACGACCCGGGCCCGGTGCACCACCTGCACGGCCTTCATCGGTCGGCCGTTCCGGGTCTTCCGACGCTCGGGCGGGACCACGTGGGAGCGCACCCCGAGCAGCTCCTCGACGACCACGTCGTACCCGGTCTCCTCGAGCACCTCGCGGACGGCGCCCTCCTCGACGGTCTCGTCGAGCTCCACCCCGCCGCCCGGCAACGTCCAGAGCCCGGCGTCCGGCCAACTCAACCGGGCGAGCAGCACCCGGTCCCCGTCGGTGACGACGGCGTAGGACGCCAGCCGGGTGTCGTAGTCGGTGTACTCCATGACCCGACCATCCCAGGGACCGGGCCGATGCCGGAGCGCCGCGCCGGGCCTCCCGTCCTGGCGACCCGCCCGGCCGGTCCTCCGGGACGCGAGCCACGGGCCGGGCGGCGAGCGAGCGGCTGGTCAGCGAACTGGAGTGATGCCGGCGGTCAGACGACGAACAGGGCGGTGACCAGCGACAGCAGCAGCAGGCACGAGGCCAGGACGGTCGCGACGACGGTCGTCACCCGTGACCGGTCCGGTCCACGCGTGCGTCGCCAGGCGACGACCGTGCACGCCCCGGCGACCAGTGCCAGCGGGAGCACGACGAAGAGGTCCCCGATCCGAGTGATCTCGCGGAACAGGCCGCCGTGTCCGGCTTCGCCCTGGCTGGCGGCGTAGACCAGCCCGGCACCCAGCAGCGCCGACACTCCCAGCACCGCGCCGATGAACGAGGCCGCGAACCCCACGGAGGCGACGACGATCCCCGCGACGGCCCAGGCCGAGCCGCGACGACGCGGTGGTGCGGCCGGCGGTGCGCCCCACACCGGTGCTCCGCTCGCGTTCCCCCACTCCTGCATGACGCCACCCTGCCACGCCGACGACCTGTCACGTCGACGCACGTCGGCGACGAGGTGACGGACGGGAGGCGCGGTGCCGGTGCGCTGGTCGGCCCACCGGTACCGCGCCTCCCGTCCGGTCCGCTGCGGACGCAGCGTCGGCGACGTCAGCCGCAGCGACGTCAGCTGCGGATGAACGCCAGGATGTCCGGGTTGATGACGTCCGCGTGCGTGGTCAGCATCCCGTGCGGGTAGCCCTCGTAGACCATGAGGGTCGCGTCGCTCAGGAGCTCGGCCTGCTTCAGGGCCGCTGCCTGGTACGGGACGACCTGGTCGTCGTCGCCCTGCAGGACCAGGACCGGAACCGTGATCGCCCGCAGGTCCTCGGTCTGGTCGGTCTCCGAGAACGCCTTGATGCCCTCCAGGTGGGCGATCGCACTGCCCGTCATGCCCTGGCGCCACCAGTTGGCGACCACCGGCTCCGACGTCGTCACGCCGGGCCGGTTGAAGCCGTAGAACGGGCCCGATGCGACGGCCTGGAAGAACTCGGCGCGGTTTGCCGTGAGCGCCGCTCGGAACCCGTCGAAGACCGAGATGTCGGTGCCCTCCGGGTTGGACTCCGTCTTGAGCATCAGCGGCGGCACGGCGGACACCAGGACGGCCTTCGCGACCCGGCCCTGCGGCTGGCCGTAGCGGGCGACGTACCGGGCGACCTGGCCGCCACCGGTGGAGTGACCGATGTGGACCGCGTCGTGCAGGTCGAGGTGCTCGACGACGGCGGAGACGTCGCTGGCGTAGTGGTCCATGTCATGGCCGGTGCCGATCTGCGACGACCGGCCGTGACCACGCCGGTCGCTCGCGACGACGCGGTAGCCCTCGGCCAGGAAGTACAGCATCTGCGCGTCCCAGTCGTCCGAGGACAGCGGCCAGCCGTGGTGGAACACGATCGGCTGCGCGTCGGGGTTCCCCCAGTCCTTGAAGTAGATCTCTGCCCCGTCGTCGGTGGTGATGTAGCCCATGTGTGGTGCCCTCCTGTGGTGGTCGTGCGGTGTGGTGGTCGTGCGGTGTGCTGGGTGGGTCGGTGTGGGGTCAGGCCAGCTCGGCGACGGCGTCGGTGATGACGGCGGCCACCTCGGCGGGGTGGGTCTGCATCACCAGGTGCGGTGCGTCGATCTCGACCACCCGGCGGACCCCGGCGCGCTGGTACCCGAACCGCTCGACGTCCGGGTTGATGGTGTGGTCGGCGCTGGAGACGATCCCCCAGGACGGGCGGCTCTTCCACGCGGCGACGGACGCGGGCTCACCGAACGCGACCGCGGACAGCGGGCGTTGCGAGACCGCCAGGACCTCCGCCGTCTCCAGGTCGAGGCCGCCCGCGAAGACGGCGGGGAAGGCCTCGATGGCCACCGAGACGTCCGTGCCGCGCTCGGCACCGTCCACCGGGTACGGCGCGTACACGAGGGCGGCGGCGAGGTCGCTGTCCGGGAAGCCGCCCTGCAGCTCGCCGAGGCTCTCGCCCTCCTCGAGTGCGTACGCGGCGACGAACACCAGCCCGACGACGTTCTCGGCGGCACCGGCGACCGTGACCACCGCGCCTCCGTAGGAGTGTCCGGCGAGCAGGACGGGACCGTCGACCTGCTCGACGACGGACCGGATGTACGCCGCGTCGGCGGACAGGCTGCGGTTGGAGACCGGCGGGACGAGGACCCGGTGGCCCTGCTCGAGCAGGAGCTTCGTGACGGGTGCCCAGCTGGCGGCGTCGGCGAAGGCGCCGTGGACCAGGACGATGGTGGGGGCTCCGGACATGGTGCGTTCGCTCCTTCCCGGTCCGCAGCCCGTGGCGCGGCCCGGCGTCGGTGGTGACCGTGGGGTTCCGCTCAGAAGGTACGAGCGGGCACGACCGGTGCACATCGGTCACGATGACCGAGATCCGCAGCCGGATGACCTAGGGACGAGCGGCCCGGTCCACGGCGTCGCCGTCGTCCTCGGTCGGCAGCACACCGGGCAACTGCTGGCGGGTCGAGATCCCGAGCTTCTGGAACGCCGCGTACAGGTGCGCGCCGACCGTCCGGGGTGAGACGAACAGGTGCTCACCGATGGCCCGGTTGCTCATCCCGCGCGACGCGAGGGTGCAGACGCGGAGCTCCTGCGGGGTCAGCAGTTCGACGTCACGTGCCCCGGCGGCCGGCAACCGCTCGCCGGCGGCACGGAGGGCGTCGCGCGTCCGTTCCTCCCACGTCGGTGCCGGCATCGCCGCGAACAGGTCGAGGGCCGCGTGCAGCACCGCCCGGGCGAGCGTCGTCCGGCGCGCTCGGCGCAGTCGGCGGCCCAGCCGGAGGAGCGCACGCGCCTGGACGTACGGCATCGCCCAGCGCTCGTGCTGCAGTGTCACCCACGCCGACTCGAGCTCGTCGTCAGGGACCAGCGCGAGCCGGGTGTAGTCGACGGCGGTCCGGACGATCGGTGCGTGCCAGCGCGCGTGGAGCTGCTCGAGGTCCGCCAGCCGCTGCTCGACGTCGCCGCGTCGGCCCGACTCCAGCGCGGCGTCGACGAAGTCGTGCGAGGTCGCGACGCCGAACCACGGGTGGTACCCGTCGTGAGCCGGGTCGGACAGGCCACGGAGGCGCTCGAGGGCCTCCGTGGCACGGCCCGCGAGCAGGTCGACCAGCCCCGCAGCCCCACGCAGCGTCGCACGCATCGCCCCGGACCGGAGGACCTGCGCACCCGCCTGGGTCCCGCCGGCGATCTGCTCGGCGTCGGGCATCACCCCTTCGAGGGCGTCGAACCAGGCGAGCGCACAACGAGCCGCCGCCGAGAAACCGGCGTCACCGAGGTCACGGCCGAGCGACTCGGCCTGCTCCGCGAGGGACCGGGCCTTCGCGACGTCCCCGGCCAGGTACGTGGTCATCGAGGTGCCCATCAGTGCCTGCGGGAACGTCCGCAACTCACCACGAGCCCGCATGCTCGCGAGGGCCCGGTCGAGCAGGACCCGGGCGGTCTCGACCTCGCCGACGAGGTTGAGCGCGTAGCCGAGGAGCCACGCCGACTCCTCGTCCTCGGCCGTCGGAGCCGCTGCGAGCGCGCGTTCCATGACGTGGTCGCCGCGGACCACCGGTTCCGTCCGCGCGGCCAGGAGGATCGCCCGCGGGTCGTCGTCGGGCAGCGCGAGTGCCTCGACCACGACGAGCATCGGGTCCCCCGGGTCGGGCTCGGCGGTGTGGTCCCAGGCGATCGCGGCGAGGTGCAGCAGGGCGGTGGTGGCGTCCTCGACGCCGCCGGCCGCCTGCATCTCGGAGACCGCGCGGAGTGCCGGTCCGAGGTCGCCGACGGCGAGCCCCGTCCGGCCGGTGGGCAGGATCTCGGCGAGCCAGGTCGCACGCGCCGCGAGCAACCGGTCCGGCGCCTCGTCGCGGGCTCGCTGCACCAGGAGCGCCGCGTCGGCGATCCGGCCGGACAGCCCGGCGAGTTCCGCCGCGGTGATGCGTCGCTCGACGCGTCGGACGACGTCCGACGTCAGTTCGGCGGCTCGCTCGTAGGCGCGGCTCGCGACGAGCGGATCGGACATCGCCGTCCGTCCCGCACCGAGTGCGGCGATCTCCTCGGCCAGGGCGTCGTCGTGTCCGGTCGTGAGCTCGGCACGCCACCAGACCGTCCGGGTCGGATCGTCCTCGTGTTCGGTGACGAGCGACCGCAGGACCGCGGTGCGCTCGGTCGGCGACGCAACGGCGAGGACCGCCGACTGGACGAGGGGGTGCCGGAACCGGATCGCGCGCGGGGCCTCCCAGACCAGGAGCGACGACGCCGACGCCTGCTCCGTCCAGGTCGGCGGTGGGAACCTCCCGAACGCCCGGGCAGCCACCCGTGCCGTCTCCTCCGCACCCGTGCTGCCGGACAGTGCCACGGCGAGGACCGCCAAGCGGACCGACTGCTCGAGTCCGGCGAAGCGACCGGCGAACTCCTGCTCCACCCGGCCCACCACCGGACGGTCGCGAGCGTGCTCCTCCGACGCCGACCGGCCCAGTTCGCGCAGCGCCAGCGGGTTGCCCTCGGCGCGGAGCACGAGGTCTCGCCGAGCCTGCCCCCGCGGCGCTCCGGGGACGCCGTCGAGCAGCAGGTCGGCGGCCGGCGCGTCCAGCGACGCGAGGTGCAGCCGTCGGACGCCCGGGTCCTCGGCCGCGTCCGAGTCCCGCGTCGTCATGACGATGACCATCGGGTCCTCGCCGACCCGGCGGGCGATCATCCGGAGTGCCCACCGCGACGGCACGTCCATCCAGTGCAGGTCCTCGACGACGACCAGGAGCGGACGTGCCGCGGCGGCGTCGGAGAGCAGGGTCAGCGCCGCCAGTCCGGCGAGGAGCGGCGAGGGCTGCACCCCGGACGTGACCCCGAAGGCGACGTCGAGCGCCCGTCGCTGCGGCTGCGGCAGGTCCGGGATGCCCGCCCGCAGGGGGTACAGGAGCAGGTGGAGCGCGGCGTAGGGCTCGCTGGACTCGGCCAGGGTGCCGGTCGTCGTCAGGACCCGGAGACCTCGACCGTCCGCGTACTCGACCAGGTCGGCGACGAGGGACGACTTGCCGATCCCGGCTTCCCCGTCGACCACGAACGCGGCACCGCCGTCGGTGACGTGACCGACGGCATGTCGGAGGGCGGCGGTCTCCCGCTCACGCCCGATGACGGGCTGCGCCGTCGTCATGGGGTCAGTATGGCAGCGGCACGGTCAGCTCGCGGAGCCGTCGTCGCACCTGATCGTGAGGATGCTGCCCGTCACGCCGGTGGCACGCCCCGGTCCGCCGCAGACAGGTTGTACACGGTGCCGTACCGCAGTGCTCCATCCGAGGCGTCCGCGGTGAACGGGTTGAGGTACTCGAAGTCGTCCTTGGTCAGGGCGAAGCGTTGCCGGATCGCCGGGAACGCGTCGCCCGGAGCGACGGTGTAGGTCGACGGCACACCGTTCGTCGAGGTCGTCGTCCCGGTCGCGTCAGCGCGGGCGCCGTGGTCGGCCACGACGAGACCCGCGCGGGTGTCCGGCACGTCCCAGGTCAGCGGTGCCGCCGCGAGGACGGGGGTGATGCACCCGTCCGGTCCGGCGGTGCCCGTCGCCGAGTCGACGTGGACGACGGCGCTGCGGAGGTAGGACGGGTCGACCTCGAAGGGACCACCCTCGATGCTGATCGGGAGGGACCAGGTGTGGGGCTCGGCGTCGACGCCGTTCATGACGAACCGCCACGAGTCGCTCGGGCAGGTGGCCGTCGTGGCGTACGGCGTCAGGTCGAGGTCGAGCTGACCGGTCGCGGTGGAGTGGAAGTCGTCGATGGTCGCGGTCACCACGCCGTCGGCGGCGGTGAGGACGATCGTCCCCGACGTGCTCCCGTCCGACGAGGCCAACGTCCCCGTCGCGATCACACCCGAGAGCGCCGGGGGCGCCGCAGCCGCGTCCGCGGTCGGCGTCGGCGTCGGCGTCGGCGTCGGCGTCGGCGTCGGCGTCGCCTGCGTCCGTGTCTGCACGTGCGTCGCGGACGGTGCCGGCTGCTCGGCACCGGGCGAGGCCCCGGCGACCGCGCAACCGGTGGCCAGGAACACGATCGCAGCGGAAGCGATGCCGACGGCGGTGACTCGAGTACCCCTCATGCTGGGATGCTCGCAGATCGGATCCCGGTGGCGACACCGGTGCGGGCAGTCGTGACCAACCTGGGACCAGGACGACGCGTCCGAGGACGACCGGTCGGACCGCCGGTCAGCTCGTCGAGCCGTCGTCCCACTTGATCGTCAGGATGCTGCTCATCGCGCCGGGGTCCGACGCCTCGATCGGCCCGTCACCCGACCCGCCGTCGGCCACGACGACCGCGCTCGCCTGCCTCCCGTGCGGCGAGTCCGGGACCTCGTCCCACACCACGGACACCCGCTCGCCCGGTACCAGGTGCCCGAAGTCGCGCCCGACGACCGCGCTGAAGTGCACCCAGACGTCACGCACCACTGCCGGGAGGCCCGGGTCGCCTCCGACGTCCGGGTCCAGGTCGACGACTCCCCACCCCTCCTCGCCGTTCCAGCTCCGGACCGTCCCGGGCGTCGTCGTCGTCATCGGGTCGTCATGCGCTCGGCCAGACCGGGCCCTCGATCGGCGGGACCGGCAACGACACCGCCCCGTCGTACGCCCGGTGGAGCAGCATGTGGTCCATCAGCACGAGCGCCAGCATCGCCTCGACGACCGGCGTGGCCCGGATCCCGACGCACGGGTCGTGCCGGCCCTTGGTCTCCACGACGGTCGGTGTTCCGTCGCGGTCGATCGAACGGCGCGGGGTCCGGATCGAGCTCGTCGGCTTGATCGCGATCGAGACCCGCAGCTCCTGACCGGTCGAGATCCCACCGAGGACCCCGCCCGCGTTGTTGCTCGCGAACCCGTCCGGAGTCAGTTCGTCGCCGTGCTCGCTGCCGCGCTGGCTGACGCTGTCGAACCCGGCACCGATCTCGACGCCCTTGACCGCGTTGATGCTCATCATCGCGCTGGCGATGTCGGCGTCGAGCTTGCCGAACAGCGGCTCGCCGAGACCGGCCGGGACGTTGCGGGCGACGACGTCGATCCGCGCACCACACGAGTCACCGGCGGCGCGGAGTTCGTCCATCCGCTGCTCGAGCTGCGGCACGACCGCGGCGTCCGCGGCGAAGAACGGGTTCAGCGGGATCTGCGACTCGTCGACGAAGGGCACGACGATGTCGTCGAGCTGGCTCATCCACCCGACGATCTGCAGGTCGCACTCGCTGCGGAGCCACTGGCGGGCGATGGCACCGGCCGCGACCATCGGCGCCGTCAACCGGGCGGACGAACGGCCCCCGCCGCGAGGGTCGCGCAGGCCGTACTTGCGCCAGTAGGTGTAGTCGGCGTGGCCCGGACGGAAGGTGTCGAGCAGGTCCGCGTAGTCCTTGCTCCGCTGGTCCTCGTTCCGGATCACCAGCGCGATCGGCGTGCCCGTCGTCCGCCCCTCGTAGACCCCGGACAGGATCTCGACCCGGTCGGGCTCCCGTCGCTGGGTGACGTGCCGGGACGTCCCGGGGCGCCGCCGGTCCAGGTCGTGCTGGATGTCCGCTTCGGTCAGGGGGATCCCCGGGGGGCATCCGTCGACGACGCACCCGATGGCAGGACCGTGTGACTCGCCGAAGTTGGTGACGCGGAACAGTTCTCCGAACGTGCTGCCGGACATGGGTCCTCCAGATCAGTGGTCAGGTGCGCGGTGGCCGGGCGACCCTCGACCGTAGCGCGACGAGCCTGATCGTGGGGCACCCGATCGCGCAGAACTCAGACGAGCGCGACCGCACCCCACCCGGCGCGCATGCGGGCGACGGCCCGGTCCCACCCCGACAGCAGGTCGTTGTCGTCGCGCATCAGCGACTGCACCTGCAACCCCTCGTAGAGGGCGACCAGCTGCTCGGCGGCATGCCGGGGCGACGTCCCGCGCGGCTCGCGACCGGCGACGACGTCCCGCACGAGGGCGAGGGTGATGTCCTCGAACGAGTGGACGTACTGGCTCCGGAACCACCCGGCGGCCGGGTGCGACGGCGCCGAGGCCGCACTGAGCGTGGCGATCCGGATGCGGACGAGCCCCGGATCGGCGAGCCCGGACTGCAGGCGGGCGCGGAGGTACGCGGCAGCGCCGTGCTGTTCGGCGATCGGCCACAGGGACGCTCGGTCGCCGTTGTTCCAGCGGTTCATGACGGCGACGACGAGCAGTTCCCACACCGGGTAGGCGTCGGTGACGTCTGCGGGCGTGAGGTCGGCGAGCGCCGCGACCTCGGCGGGCCCGACGGCATGGAAGTCCGAGCGCCGGAAGGCCTCGATCGCCGCCTGGACGATGCGGGGACGGAGGTCGGCATCGGGCGCGGGCATGAGGACGATCATCCGGCCCGGGCCCGGGTGGCGCGACCGCCAGTTCGAGGGGTGTGGACCGTCAGCCTCGGTCGAACGTCAGCGTCTCGTCGTCGACCGCGGTGACCTGCCCGGTGCGCGCGAACTCCGCCCAGATCGCCCGGTGACCCGGCCCGCGCCGTTCGACGGCGGCCCAGTCCTGCTCCGGCACGAAGCGGCTGCCGGCCCACGCCGCTCGGTCGCCGAGCAGCAGTGGCACGTCGCTCATGTGCACCGCCCCCGTCGGCCGGACGGTCACCCCGCGGTGCAGCCGGTAGACCACGGCCCGACCACCGGCGGCGCGGTGTCGGGCGGCGAAGGCCCGGGCGTCGCGGCCGTAGATGACCTCGCTGAGCGGACGGACGAGCCACCACCGGAGCAGCGCCCGGCCGATCCGGGTGCGCGCGACGGCCGGGAGGCCCGGGATCATCGGCACGTAGAGGGCGGCCTCGTCGGTGGCGGACCCGATGAGCACCTCCACGTGCGGGGCCGCGCGGCGCCAGGCGTCCGGCAGGTCGCGTTCGGCGGGCAGCGGTGCGTGCCCGTACTGCGTGCCGAAGGGCATCCCGCCGCGCAGCCCGTACGGCAGTGCCACCTTCTCGGCGGCCGCCTGCAGCGCGAGCACGTCGTCCAACGCGGTGTCCGGTGCGACGGTCCCGACCGCGCGGAGCATCGCCCGGTTCATCCGCGCTCGACGGCGCGAGAGCCCGAGCGGCGCACTCTGCACGATGGCCCGCTGGAACAGCCCGGCCGTGCCCTCGGCGACCATCAGGTGCGCGATCGCGTCGCCGCCGGCCGACTGCCCGAACAGGGTGATCCGGTCCGGGTCACCGCCGAGCCCCGCGATGTTGGCGTGCACCCAGCGCACCGCCTCGACCAGGTCGAGCAGCCCGAGGTTCGCCGGCACCCGCTCCCCGTCGCCGAGGAACCCGAGCACACCCAGTCGGTAGGTGACCGCGACGACGACGACCCGCTGCTCCTCGGCGAGCGCCCGCGGGTCGTGGATCGGGATGTCCCCGCCACCGACGACGTACGAGCCGCCGTGGATCCACACCATCACGGGCAGCAGTTCGTCCTCGCCGAGGTCCGCGGGCACCGTCACCGACAGGGCCTGGCAGTCCTCGGACACCTCGGCCTCGATCGGGTGGATGAGCTCCTCGAGCACGGGCGTCGCCGGCTGCGGCGGCACCGGCGCGGGGGTGTCGGCGACGAAGTCGGTCGTGAACGGCGGGACCGGCTGCGGTCGCCCGAACCGCTCGGCGCGGGCGTACGGGATCCCGAGGGCGCGCACCACGCCGCCGTCACGGTGGCCGACGATCCGGCCGACGGGCGTGCGGAAGGTACGGGTCGTCGCGGCGGTCACCAGGCAACCGTACGACGGTCCGGGAGGCACGGATCACGTCACACGGGGATGAAAACTACACAGCGGGTGGTTTCTGCGGTAGCGTCGGATCGTCTCGCCGTGGAGCAGTGTCTCCGTCGGCCGCACACCACGTCAGGATCGAAGGAGCCTCTGCAATGCCCACCACCTCTGTGCAGCTGTACTCACTGCGCGACGCGATCGCCGAAGACCTCGACCAGGCCATCGCCCGGGTCCGCGAGATCGGCTACGAGAACGTCGAGCCCTACGCGTTCGTCGAGCGCGCCACCGACCTCGAGCGTGCGTTCGCGGCCACCGGCCTGAAGGCCCCCTCCGGCCACGTCGCCGTGATCGACGCCGACGACACCGCCCCGATCTGGGACGCCGCGGAGCGCCTCGGCATCCACACGGTCATCGACCCGTTCATCCCGACCGACCGCTGGCAGACCGCGGACGACGTCGCGAAGATCGCCGAGCGCGTCAACGTCCTCACCGCCGAGGCCGCGTCCCGTGGCCTGCAGTTCGGGTACCACAACCACCAGTGGGAGTTCACGAACAAGGTCGACGGCCGCACGGTCTACGACCTGTTCGTCGAGCAGCTCGCGCCGGAGACCGTCCTCGAGCTCGACACCTTCTGGGCGACCGTCGGTGGCGCGGACGCCGCCGCCGTGCTCCGTGGCCTCGGCGACCGCGTCGTCGCCATCCACGTCAAGGACGGCAAGGTCGACGGTGACATCCGTACCGCACTGCCCTCGTCCGAGAGCGCCCTCATCGTGCCCGAGGCCCTGCAGCGCGCCTTCGAGAACCAGACCCCGGCCGGCCAGGGCGATGTCGACGTGGCGGGCATCCTCGCCGCGGCACCGCAGGCCATCCGCGTCGTCGAGTTCGACGCGTACAAGGGCGACGTCTTCGAGGGCATCACCGAGTCCCTCACCTGGCTGAAGGACAACGACAAGTGAGCCGCACCGGCATCGGCATCATCGGCGCGGGGAACATCTCCACGCAGTACCTCGAGAACCTGACCCAGTTCGCCGACGTCGAGGTCCGCTTCGTCGCCGACGTGCTGCTCGACCGGGCCGCCGCCCAGGCCGAGAAGTACGGCGTCGCCGGTTCCGGCAGCGTCGACGAGCTCCTGGCCCGTGACGACGTGCAGATCGTCATCAACCTGACGATCCCCGCCGTGCACGCCGAGGTCGACCAGCAGATCATCGACGCCGGCAAGCACGTGTGGAGCGAGAAGCCGATCGCCACCGACCACGACTCGGCCGCGGCCGTGCTGGCGTCGGCGCAGGCGAAGGGCCTCCGTGTCGCGACCGCTCCGGACACCGTGCTCGGCGCGGGCATCCAGACGGCGCTGCGGGCCATCGCGCGCGGGGACATCGGCGAGCCGCTCACCGCGACGACCCTGTTCCACGTGCCCGGACCCGAGGCGTGGCACCCGAACCCGGACTTCCTGTTCGCCACCGGCGCCGGCCCCCTGTTCGACATGGGCCCGTACTACGTGACGACGCTCGTGCACGCGTTCGGCACCGCTTCGCGCGTGCAGGCCGTTTCGTCGAAGTCGCTCGACCGCCGCACGATCGCCTCTGGTGACCGTGCCGGCGAGACCTTCCCCGTCGAGGTCCCGACGCACCACGCAGCGCTCATCGAGTTCGCCGGCGGGCAGTCCGCCCAGTCGACGTTCTCGTTCCAGCACGCGCTGCCGCGGATGGGCTTCGTCGAGATCAACGGCACCCTCGGCACCATCTCGCTGCCGGACCCGAACACGTTCGAGGGCGAGTCGACCCTCTGGCGCTACGGGCACGACGAGCCCGAGACCCTGCCCGCCGTCGGTTCCACCTGGGGCCGTGGCACCGGGGTCGTGGAGCTCGCCCGCGCGATCGCCGAGGACCGACCGGAACGCGCCTCCGGTGCCGTGGCCCTGCACGTCCTGGACGTGCTGCTCGGCATCCGCGACGCCGCCGAGTCGGGTTCCGCCGTCGAGATCACGTCGTCCGTCGACGCGATCCCGCCGCTGCCGGAGGACTTCGACCCGGCCGCCGCGGTCCTGACCGCCGGCGAGTAGCCGCAGCCCCACCACCGGAACGGCCGGCCCTCCTGCAGGGCCGGCCGTTCCGTGTTCCCCGGCGAGGGAGCAGGATGACGGCATGGGCAACGCGTTCTCGACCGGCTGACGCATCGCGCGCGCACGGCGGTCGGAGTTCCTCGACCCGGCGCGGCTCCGACGCCGGACCGTCGTGACCGGCACGGTCGCCGTCGTCTCCGGCACGATCATGGTGATCGCCGATCTGCTCTGGGGCGTCTTCGACGGGCCGTTGCCGCTGCGCCTCCTGGCGATCCTCTGCTTCGCGGCCGCACTCGGGTGCCTGGTCGGGGTGTTCGTCCGGGTCGATCGTCGAGATCTCGACCTCCGAGGCACCGCCACCGGGACCGGCGACTGGCGCCGTGACGAGCGCATCGACCGGCAGTTCGCCGCTCGTCCTCCGGCGATGCTCCCGGAGGACCGCGACGAGGTCCTGGCTCGGGCCGAGCGCACCCTCGGACCGTCGGTCGCCCTCGCGGCCCGGTTCGTCCTGCTGCCGATCGCCTGGGCGCTCGTCTGGGCGGGGGCGCTGCTGTCGGGGCTCGGCTCGCTCGACTCCCCGCTCGTGTTGTTCTGGCCACCGATGCTCATGCTGCTGCAGTCGGCGTCCTTCATCGCCGCGGTGACGGGGATCGGGAGGTCCGACGCCGCACACCGTCGTGCCCTCGCGCTCGAGCCGGCCCCGGTCGTCGACACCCCGGCACGCCGCAACCTCGACCCCCGCGGCTCGAAGATCGGTCTCCCCGGCGACTGACCCCGCGCTCCCACCCCACCTGCCGGCGCTCGGGGCGGAAGCGAACGCGCCCTCGCCGCTGGAGCCGGAGGGCGGACTCCGCCGGTCGGGTTCGCCGTGCGGTCAAGGAGATCGGCGGCGGTACGCCCAGAGGGTCAGCCCGAGGAGGAGCACGTCACCCACGACGAGGAACCCGGCAGGCGGGAGCGCCTCCGACCAGGGCGCTGTCTGCCCGGCCCCCGACAGTGCGGCCAGGACGAGGATGAGCGGGGACTTCGGGATCGCGATCAACCCGATGGTGACGCCCACTGCGAGGGTCCAGGAGAGGCCGGCGCGTGGGATCAACGGTCGGGCGCACGCCTGACCGAGTGCGACTCCGGACAGCGCGCTCAGCCCGTTGATGAGCAGGAGCCCGGTGAGGGTCCTCCCGACGCCACCAGCAGCCCCGTGTGCGGGGTCCGTCGCGATCACACTTCCCACGCTCAGGACAGCGAGGGAGCAGGAGCACCCGAAGGACGTCAGCAGTGTTGCGATCCGGGCCCGGACCATGCTCCCGTGGCTGACGCCGACGACGGTGATCTGACTGATGTCGTCCACGTGGAGCGCGGAGATCGTGATCCAGGTGGTGGCGGGGAACAGGATCAGCGCTGCGATGGACCCGGTTCCGATCGCGTCACCTCCCGCTGAGGAGAAGACACCGACCGTCAAGGCGAACAACACGATCGGAGGTACCCAGCGTTGCGACACCAGGCACCGGGCCAGGACGTACCGGGCCAGTGCGATCACCGTCTGCCTCCCGTGGGTGGGACCGGACCGACGGCCCGCACCGACCAGCCGTCATCGAGCGCCGTCCGCAGGAAGTCGTCGACACGGCCGGCCTCCACGGTGAACGAGACGTCGTCGTCGTGCACGTCCTCGTCCCGGTGCAGCGACACGGTCGCCGCGACCGCTCGGAGTCGATCCCACGAAGTCCGATCAGACGGACGGAGGGTGATGAGGGCGGCGCCGGTCGACGACGCTCGCTCCGGAGTGACCTCCGTGAGCCGCGCGTCCTGTAGTCGGTACTGCACGTCCGGTCGGATCGTCCTCGTCAGCTCGTGTTCGGTGAGGATGATCGCAGTACCCGACGCCACCGCCCGTTCGATCATCGCGTTGACGACCACCGTCGTGTCGTCGTCCAGACCGGTGTTCGGTTCGTCCAGGAAGCACAGGGACACGGGGCTCAGGAACGCCTGCGCGATCGCCACCTTCTGGGCGTTGCCCTTCGACAGCTCATCGAGCATCGACGAGCGCGCGTTCGCCACCCCGAGCTCGTCGAGGAGGGCGAGCGCCCGCGGCTCGGTCTGCCCCCGGCGCTGCCCCCGGAGCCGTCCCATGTGGACGAGGTAACTGAGGGGTGTCAAGTGGTCAGGGGGGACGAACCGCTCCGGGACGATCGCCTTCGGAGCCGTGGTGGTGCGCAGCACTCCTGCCGTCGCGGAAGCGGTTCCGCTCAGCACCCGCATCAACGTGGACTTCCCGGACCCGTTGCCACCGGAGATCCCCACCACCTGCCCCGGCCGGACCTCGAGGTCCACGGCAGAGAAGACGTCGCGTCGGCCGAGGCGCTTGCCGAGCCCGACCGCGGTGAGGACGGGCTCGTGGCTCACTCTGGTTCCCCATCGACTCGACGAGTCCGGACCGTCCCGAACCCGGTCATCAGCGTGCCGCGAAGACCGGCGACACCGCAACCGCACTCGGACACGTGGCCCTCGTCGGGCCCGCAGGAGCGCTCATCGGGGCAGCGGCGCCTCGAGCGGCCGGTCGCCGCCGTACTCCACCACCACCCGGCTCCCGTCGACGTGCAGGTGGAAGACGCCACCGATCGACGCAGGGTCCGTCCTGACCTGGTTGCTGTTCGCCCAGGACCGCTCTCCCGCGGCGGCGCGGAAGGTCCACCCGTCGCGGAAGCCGAGCTGGAGCTGACGTCCGCCGAGGGACCGGTAGTCGGCGACGGTCACCGTGCGACCGGAAGCCGAACCGACGTCGACGTACCGCACCGACCCGCCGAGGGACGAGAGCGCGACGTAGCCGAGCGCGCACGCCACGAACCCGACCGACAGGAGCACCGCCGCCGCGCGAACCGGCGTCCTGCCCGCCCGGCGTGCCGCCCGCGTCAGGTGCCACGCCCAGGTGCAGGCGGCACAGGCCGCACAGAGTGCGCCGACCGACCAGCAGGCCGCCCTGATCGTCTCGGCCCCACGCCCGGCGATGACGAGCTGTGCGTCCGCACCGTCGGACTGCCCGAGGACTGCGCCGCCGACGAGCGCGACGACTGCCATCACGAGAGCGGCCCACCGGATCAGCGCCGACCCGTTCACGTCAGAGCCGAGTTCGCGGTACCGCCACTCCGCGACTCCCCCGCCGGCACGATCCGCTCCAACAACCGCAACACCCGCTCCCCGTCGACCGCGTCCGGGTCCAACAGCCACTGCACCTGCAACCCGTCCGACACCGCGATGCTCAGGCTCGCCAGGTCCTCCGCGTCCAGGTCGTCCCGGATCCGGCCCGACGACTGGTCCCGCCGGATGAGGTCGGCCAGGTCGGCCCGCAGCCGGGTGAACCGCTCGCGCATGAACTCCCGCGTCGCCGGGTGCCCCTCCTGCACGGCGTCGGCCGAGAGGGTCGTGTACAGCTGCACGAGTCCCGGCACGGCGCGGTTGCGGGCGGCACTCTCGCGCATGTCCCCGATCGCGGACTTCATCCGCTCCGGTGCACCCTGTTCGCGCACCTCGTGCTCGCGGTAGACGGCGAGCAACAGTTCGTCGCGGCTCGGGAAGTAGTGCCGGAGCGCCGCGTGCGTGATCCCGAGGGCGTCCGCCACGGACCGCAGCGAGGACGCGTCGACCCCCTGCTCGGCGACCATCCGGATCATCTCGTCGAGGATCTGGGCCCGCCGCTCGGTGCCCTTGCGGTAGCCGCCGCGGCGCGACGGCGTCACTGCGTCGTCGTCCACGGGGTCGGTCATCGTGCCAACTTACCGCTGGAAGGTTTTCGCGGCCAGTAGCGGACGGGAGGCCGGACTCATGCGGGCGCACCGGTGCCGGACGCCGTCCCTCCGCTCCCCGACTGCGCGGAGCGGAGCAGGAGGCCGTGGTGGTGCGTGGTGAGCGTGGCTGCTCGGACGGTGCCGAACGGGTCGCCGTCGAGTTGGATCCGCTCCGGGGTCTCGAGCTCCACGTGCAGGGTCCGAGCGCGGGTCGTCGGGAGCGCTCGGGAGGTCGGGAGCACCCGGGCGATGACCCGTCCGAGCCGGGTGCTGGAGAAGAACCGGTTGAGGGAGAGCGTGTACCCGATCTTGGTCCACCCGAGCCAGCCCTCGGGGCGGAACGCGACGGCGTCCAGGACGCCGTCGTCGGGTTCGGCCCGGGGCAGCAGCAGCACGCCCGCGGTGAGGCTGCCGCAGTTCCCGACGATGACGGTGTGGGCGTGCATCGTCCGGGTCGGTCCGTCGTCCAGCGAGTAGTGGACGGGGATCTGCCGGTTCCCGACGATCGACCGGGCGATGGGGTCGGAGTACGCGACCCATCCGAACCGCTTCTTCACCCAGGCGTTGGTGTCCGCCGCCATGCTGGCGTCGAGACCGATGCCCGCCATCACGAGGAACGCGTGCGTGCTGGTCGCTCCGTCGGCGTCGGTGAGTTCGGCGATCCCGACGTCGATCGGCCGGTCGGAGCCGGTGAACGCCGCCCGCACTGCGCCGGCCATGTCGTTGCGGTGCAGGCCGATGTTGCGGGCGAACAGGTTGCCGGTCCCGCTCGGGACCAGCGACACCGGGATCCCGGTCCCGCGCAGTTCCTCGGCGACCACACGGAGGGTGCCGTCACCGCCCGCCACGAGCACCACGTCCGGCGCGGCGCCGACGGCAGCGCGTGCAGCAGCACGCCCGTCGTCGTCGGCAGCGGTCTCGAACCACCCGGTCTCGGCCCAGCCGCTGCGGGCCGCCTCGGCATCGACGAGCGTCCGGAGTCGTTCCGGGTTGCCCTTCACCGGGTTGACGACGACCGCCGCGCGCAGCGGTGCCGGAGCGTTCATCCGGCTGTCGGCGCTCAGTTGGTTCCTTCGATGGGTGCTGACTCCGGTGCCGGAGCCCCGGGGGCAGGGGTGCGCTCAACGCTAGGGCGGCGGCGGCATCCTGAGCAACTCCACGCGTGGGCAACTCGACGCGTCAGCTTGGCGCGTCAGGTCGCGGTGGCGGACGGGAGGCCCGGATCACCACCCGTGACGCGCCTCCCGTCCGGCGGGTGTCAGGAACCGGCGGCCGGCCCGCCGGCGTCAGCCCCGGTCTCCGGCACCGTGTACTCGTCCACCGGTGTCGGCAGGCCGGCGTCGAGCGCGGCCGTGATCTGCGCGAGGCAGCGTGCCAGGACCTCGTTGTCCTCGGCGGAGAGGTGGTCGATGACCTCGACGACGGCCTCGTGGAAGACCTCGTACGACCGGTCGATCTTGCGGGCGGCCTGCACGGTCGGCTCGAGCACCTGCGCCCGTCGGTCGGTGGGGTGCGGTACCCGGAGCAGGTCACCCTTCTCGACCAGGCCGTCGACGATCTTGGTGACCGAGGCGTTCGAGACCGACAGCATGACGGCCAGGTCCTTCGGGCCCATGCTCCGGCCGTCGCGGTGTGCCTGCAGCATGTAGCGGACGGAGAGGAACTCGTTCTTCGTCAGGCCGCTCTCGCCACGGGCACGTTCCAGCTGGTCCTCTTCGGCGTGCTGCAGCCGGAGCAGGGCGTCGACGGCGGTCTTGGCGGACCGGGTGCGGGGCTCGCGGGCGTAGAGGTGGACGTGCTCGCGGCGGACGACGGTCAACGGCATGGGTCGGTGTCTCCCTCACCCGTCCGGGCGGGTGGTCGTGCTGGTGGGGCGGACGCGGTGGCTCCGGCGCCTGCGGTCAGGCGGTGGGGTCAGGCGGCCGGCGCGACGAAGAAGTCGGCGTAGGACAGTTCGGTGCGGCGGGACAGCAGCGACGGGTCCTCGATCCGCTGGGCGACCCAGGCCTCGATGACGGCCGGGTCGGTCAGTCCCACGCGCGGGTGGGAGCCGCCGAACCGGGTGTCGTGCGACGTGCCGTGGTACGTGCTCTGCATGGGTGCGCCTTCCTCGTCGAGGGTCTGCCGTCGGTCCGTCCGTCCGTCCGGACGTGAGAACTATTTCACGACGTGAACAATGAGGGCAACAAACAGTTCGTCGAGTTGTACAGTTCGCGCATCGAACGACCGCGGAGCCCGGTGGACGCGAACGAGCCCCTCCTCCGACGGAGGAAGGGCTCGTGCGTGGAACGGGTCGGACTACTCCTTGTTGAGCTTGTCCTGCACCGTGCCGGCGATCTTCTCGACCGTGTTCGGCAGCTCGGTCGTGCCGTACAGACGCGAGTCCGCGTGGGTGGGCGGCGGCATCGGCACCGAGGTGGTGGGGCCGTCGTGGTACGAGTACTCGCCCTTGCCGTCGAACGACGGGCCGCTCGCCCAGGAGCCCTCCTTCGCCTGCGCACCGTCGGAGAAGTTGAGGTATTGGTAGTTGACCTCCTGGTTCTCCTTGTGCTGCGGGAAGTTGCTCGGCACCGGCATGGTCTCGAGGCCCTGCTCACGGAGCTCGGCGGCGGCGGTCGCCCACATGTTCTGGTGCATCGTGTCGCGGGCGATGAGGAAGCTCAGCAGGTCCCGGACGCCGTGGTCGTCGGTCATGTGGTAGAGCCGCGCGGCCTGCACGCGGCCCTGCATCTCGGCGTTCTCGTTCGCCGTGAAGTCGGCCAGCAGGTTGCCGCTGGCCGTGATGTAGGAGCCCTGCCAGGGGTTCCCGTTGCTGTCGACCGGACGCGCACCGGCGCCGGCGACGATGGCGTGCTGGACGTCCGTGCCACCGACGATCGCGGCGACGGTGGGGTCGTCCTGGAGGGCGTCCTCGGTGATGCCGAGCGGGGACTTCTCGAGCAGCTGGGCGATCATCGTCGCGAGCATCTCGACGTGGCCCATCTCCTCCGCGCCGATGCCGAACACCATGTCGCGGTACTTGCCTGGGATGTGCATGTTCCACGCCTGGAACTGGTACTGCAGGGCGACGGAGATCTCGCCGTACTGGCCGCCGAGCACCTCCTGGAGCTTCCGCGCGTAGACCGCGTCGGGCTTGTCGGGGGTCGCCTTGAACTGGAGCTCTTGCTTGTGGAAGTACAAATCGTTCTCCTGTTTCCGTGTGGGTTCAGTCGGGCGGGTCAGAGGTGTCAGCTCAGAGGATCGGCGTGCCACCGGTGACGGCGATGCGCGCACCGGAGACGTAGCTGCCGTCGTCGCTCGCGAGCAGGACGTAGACCGGGGCCAGCTCGGCCGGCTGTCCCGCGCGACCCAGGGGCGTCTGCGTCCCGAACTGCTCGACCTGCTCGGCGGGCATCGTCGACGGGATGAGCGGCGTCCAGATCGGGCCGGGCGCGACGCTGTTCACCCGGATGCCGCGCTCCCCGACCAGCTGCGCGAGCGCGGCCGAGAAGTTCGCGATGCCGGCCTTCGTCACGTCGTAGGGCAGCAGCGTCGGGACGGGGTCGTCCGAGTTCACCGAGCTCGTGCCGATGATCGATGCACCGGCGGACATGTGCGGCAGCGCGGCCTTCGTCAGGTGGAAGTAGGCGCTGAGGTTCGTGGCGAGGGTGTGGTCCCACTCCTCGTCGGTGATCTCCTCGAGCGTCTCGTGGGTCATCTGGTACGCCGCGTTGTTCACCAGGACGTCGATGCCGCCGAGCTCCGACACCGCGGTGTCGATGACGCTCCGGCAGTACGCCGGGTCGCTGACGTCACCGGGGAGCAGCACGGCCGTCCGACCGGCGTCCTCGATCCAGTGCCTGGTCTCCTGCGCGTCCTCTTCCTCCTCGGGCAGGTAGGAGATGAGGACGTCGGCCCCCTCGCGGGCGAAGGCGATCGCGACCGCCTTGCCGATGCCGCTGTCACCACCCGTGATGACGGCCCGCCTGCCGGTGAGCTTGCCGGAACCCCGGTAGCTGGTCTCACCGTGGTCGGGCTTCGGCCCCATCGCCTGCTCGGACCCGGGCGGTTGCTGCTGTTGATCGCTCATGTCGCTCCCTGGACGAAGGTCGTCGTGCAGGGGCGATGGTCGGCGCGGGCCGCTGGACGGCCGTCCGGAGTGTTCAGATCACGCGGACGGGTCTGCCGTGCCCGCCGGTCAGGAGGCCGTGGTCACCCGTCCGAGCCACTCCTGCAGCAGCGCCCGCTCCGGGTCCGTCAGCCCGGGGAGCGCGGGGGCGGCGGCACGCACGGCCTGCAGCGCGCCGAGGGGCACCGCTGTGCCGTCGGCACCCTCGTCGTCCGCCCAGGTCGGCGGGTCGGTGACGATGGCTGCCAGGACCGTGTCGAGCATCAGCTCGGGCAGCGAGGACCCGGCGCCGGGCGAGCCGCCCTCCGGTGCACCGCTGGAGAGCATCGTCAGCATCGAGCCGGCACCGGCCGCGCGGATCATCGCGACCGCCTGCTCCTCGGGCACCCGGAGGCGTCCGGCGGCGGCGACCCGGTGCACCCGCGCGCGGAGGACCTCCAGGCCGGCGGCGACCGCCGGGGAGTCGTCGTCCCGGTCCGAGGCGTACAGCAGCCGGAACAGTGCGGGGTTGGCGAGCCCGAAGGCCACCTGCACGCGCCACGAGTCGCGGAGGTCCTCCACTGGGTCCCCGCCACTGCTGGCCTCGGCGGCAGCGTGCTCGGTCTTCGCGGCGACGAACTCCGCCAGGACGTGCTCGGCGACCGCGTCCAGCAGGCCGTCCTTGTCCCCGAAGAGACGGTAGATCGCCGGGGCCTGGACGCCGGCGGCGAGCGCCACGCTCCGGGTGGTGACCGCGGCGGCGCCGTCCTCGGCGAGCAGACGTGCGGCCGCGGTGACGATGCGGGTACGCGGGTCGGGTGCGGCACTCATGGTTCCGATGCTACCGATCGGGCAGTAGCGGTGGTTTCGTCCCCGTGATTCCAGTGGTAACTTCATCGTGTTATCACTGGAAACACGATCGGAGCAGCCATGATCATCGTCACCGGAGCCACCGGACAGCTCGGCGGAGCCGTCGTCGCCCACCTCCTCGAGCAGGTCCCCGCGCGCGAGCTCGCGGTCAGCGTCCGCGACCCGCACTCGGACGCTGCACGTCGTCTGGCCGACCGGGGCGTGCAGGTCCGCCGGGGTGACTTCACCGAGCCGGACACGCTCCCCACCGCGTTCGCGGACGCCAGCCGGGTGCTGATCGTCTCCGGCCCGGCCGACCCCGAGCCGCACCGCATCGCGGTGGAGGCCGCGGTCACCGCCGGCGCCGAGCACATCGTCTACACCGCACACATGGCGACCTCGCCCGACTCACACTTCGGCCCGGCACGACAGCACGCCGTCACCGAGCAGGACCTCGCCGCCACCGGGATCGCCACGACGTCCCTGCGGAACGGCTTCCACGCCTCGAGTGCGCCGTTCATGCTCGGCGCGGGCCTCCGGACCGGCGAGCTCCGGCTGCCCGCCGACGGTCCGGTCGCCTGGACCGCACAGGCGGACCTGGCCGTCGCCGCCGCGATCGCCCTCACCGACCCCGACCGGCTGCACGGCACCACGCCGCCGCTCACCGCGTCCCGTGCACTGGACATGGACGAGCTCGCCGAGGTGGTCTCACGGATCACCGGCAGCACGGTCACCCGGACCGTCGTCGACGAGGACGAGTACCGCGCCGCACTCGTCGCGGGTGGACTCCCGGAGGCATTCGCCCCGATGATGACCGGGTTCTTCGCGGCCGCACGGGACGGCGAGTTCGCCACCGTCGACTCGACGCTCGCCGACCTCCTCGGCCGTGAACCGCGCAGCATCGAGGACGTCCTCACCGACACCCTCCGTGCGCACTGACGGGCGGGTCACGTCGGTCCGATGCAGGCACGCTCCGGACGGGAGGCGCGGGGCGGCCCCGCCACGGGCCTCCCGTCCGACACCCGGCCGGCCACCGGCGTACCGTCACCGACGTGGATCTCCAGCTGCAGGACCGTGTCGCACTCGTCGTCGGCGGGAAGGGGTACATCGGCACCGCCGTCGTGGACCGCCTCCGCCAGGAGGGTGCGACCGTCGTCGTCGCCTCCCGCACCGCCGACACGACCGACGGCCCCACGACGGGCAGTGTCGCGATGGACACCGCCGACCAGGCCGCCGTCGACACGGCGGTCGCCCACGTGCTCGAGCAGCACGGACGGATCGACGTGCTGGTCGTCACCGCGGCCCCGGCGGCGAACACCCTCGACCCCGAGCGCCGTTCCGACCCGGACCAGGTCGCCGCGGCCGTCGACGGCAAGGCCCTGGGGTTCCTCCGGGTGGCGAACGCCGTCCTGCCCGCGCAGCGTCAGGCCGGCTTCGGCCGGGTCGTCGTCGTCAGCGGGCAGAACGCCTACCTGTCGGGGAACATCACGACCTCGTTGCGCAACGCGGCCACGAACGTGATCGCGAAGAACCTCGCTGACGAGACCGCGGGCACCGGCGTGACCGTGAACGTCGTGAACCCGGGGACCGTGCGGGACGAGCCGAACGCCGAGGTCCGGCCCGGCGCCGGCGGCGAGTCCAGCCCGCAGCAGATCGCGGACCTCGTGGCCTTCCTGTCGTCACCGCTGTCGGTGGTGTCGGGCGAGTCGATCTCGATCGCGCACCGCGTCCTGGGCAGCGTCACCGTCTGATCCCCGGGCGCGGACGACATCGCGTCCGTCCCCGCTTCCACTGCGCTTCGGGCGGGTGTTGACTGCCGCCATGCAGCAGGCCCACTCCGCCGACGGAACGCCCATCGCCTGGGAGGCGATCGGCTCCGCCGACGCACCCGGTGTGATCATCACCGGCGGTGCGTTCAGCACCGCCGACGCCGCCCGTCCGCTCGCGCAGGCCCTCGCCGACGTGGGACTCCGCGGAGTGGTCCTCGACCGGCGCGCCCGAGGTGGCTCCGGCGACACCCGGCCGTACGCCCCCGAACGGGAGGTCGAGGACCTCATCGCCGTCGCCACCGCGGCCGGGGGTGTCCGGGCTGCGCTCGGACACTCGTCGGGTGCGGTCCTGACCCTCCGGGCAGCGGCCGGCGGGCTGGACGTCGACCACCTCTTCCTCTCCGAACCGCCCTTCGCCTTTGACGGGTCCCGGCCACCGCAGTCACCGGACCTGGTGGACCGCCTGCAGGCGCACGTCGACGCCGGTCGGCCCGAGGACGCCGTCGTCCTCTTCCAGCGGGAGGCCGTGGGCCTCCCCGACGAGGTGATCGAGCAGATCCGGCACGCACCGATGTGGCCCGCCCTCGTCGACGTCGCCCAGTCGACCGTGTACGACGCGACGATCACCGGCGAGACGCCCGTGCCCTCCCCCGCGATGGCAACCGTGTCGATGCCGGTGACCGTGCTGCGGGGTGGGCGGACCTGGCCGTTCCTGGTCACCGCGACCGACCGGCTCGCCGCGCTGCTGCCGACCGGGAGGCTCGTGGTCGTCCCCGAGTCGCAGGACCATGGTCTGCACCCGGCGGGCACGGCGCGGGAGGTCGCGGCCGCCCTCGGGTGAGCCGGGTGGCCTGGGCGGGCGTGGCTGGGCTGGCTGGGCGTGTCGGCGGATGACCGACCGCCGGAACGACGAAGGCCCCGATCTCTCGATCGGGGCCTTCGTCTGCTCGCTCTTGCGTGAAGAGCTCTGGTGCGCGAGGGGGGACTTGAACCCCCACGCCGTTTCCAGCACACGGACCTGAACCGTGCGCGTCTACCAATTCCGCCACTCGCGCCAGCGACGAGAACACTACCACGCACAGACGGGGCCAGGAGCCAACCACTACCATGCAGAGGTCAGCGACCGAGAACGTGGAGACCATGGGCTTACTGGACAACTTCGAGCGAGGGTTGGAGCGCGCCGTCAACGGCGCCTTCGCGAAGACCTTCCGCTCCGGTGTGCAGCCGGTCGAGATCACCGCGGCCCTGCGGCGTGAACTCGACACCAAGGCTGCCGTGGTCTCCCGCGAGCGCATCCTCGTACCGAACGAGTTCACGGTGCGACTCGCGCCACCGGACCACACCCGCATGCACGACGTCGGGCAGCCCCTCATCGACGAGCTCACGCAGCGGGTGCAGCAGCACGCGGTGGCGCAGAACTACTCGTTCTCCGGCCCGGTCACGATCCGCCTGCAGCAGGACGGCACCCTCTCCACCGGCATCCTCGAGATCGACTCGACCACGGTGCAGCGCGACCTGGCCTGGGTGGCGGTCCTCGACATCGGGTCGCAGCGCCACCACCTCAAGCGCGGACGCACGATCATCGGCCGCGGCACGGACGCCGACATCACGGTCGCCGACACCGGGACGAGCCGGAAGCACGTCGAGGTCCTCTGGGACGGCAAGCACGCGCAGGTGAACGACCTCGGGTCCACCAACGGGTCGAAGCTCAACGGCGAACGCTTCAGTCAGGCCATCCTCGAGCCGGACTCAACCATTGAGATCGGTCGGACCCGTATGGTGTTCCGGGTGATCCCGGAGAACGACGGAGGTGCGCGATGACCACGGGCCTGACCCTGCTCGTCCTGCGCTTCGCGTTCCTCGCGGTGCTGTGGCTCTTCGTCTTCGTGATCGTCTTCGCGTTGCGCAGCGACCTCTTCGGCCAACGCGTCCGTGCGATCCCCACCGACCCCAAGTCCGGCCCGTCGACCCCGACCACTCCGCCGATGCCGGCCGGTGCCGGAACCGCAGCCGCAGCCTCCGGGGCGTCTCCCGGTGCGTTCACCGAGCTGATCGGTCAGGCCAGCGCACCCACCGCCTCCACCGCGGGTCCGGTCGCCACCCGTCTCGTCATCACCGAGGGTGCCCGTGAGGGCATGGAGATGCCCCTCGGCGGCGGCCCGATCACGATCGGCCGCTCCAGCGAGAGCAACGTCGTGATCCGCGACGACTACACATCCACGAACCACGCCCGCCTCGACCTGCAGGGCGGTGCCTGGGTCCTGACCGACCTCGGATCGACCAACGGCACCTTCGTGGGCGGCCAGAAGGTCACCGTCCCCACCACCGTGGCGGAACGCACCCCGATCACCATCGGGACGACGACGTTCGAGCTGCGGCGGTAGTCCCGGATGACGGCTCGCACGCTGAGCGCCGCTGTGTCCCACGTCGGACGCATCCGCGCGAACAACCAGGACTCCGGCTACGCCGGGCAGCACCTGTTCGCGGTGGCCGACGGCATGGGCGGGCACGCCGGCGGCGACGTCGCCTCCGCGATCGCCATCCGGCGCATCCGAGAGGTCGACCGCGAGTTCCCGTCGGCACACGACGCCGAGTTCGCACTGCAGTCGGCACTGATCGCCGCGAACCAGCTCATCACCGAGACGGTGTTCGAGCACCAGGAGCTCACCGGCATGGGCACCACGGTGAGCGCCATGATCCGGGTCGGCGACCAGCTGGCGATCGCGCACATCGGCGACTCCCGCATCTACCGCTGGCGCGACGGCGAACTGCAGCAGATCACCTCCGACCACACGTTCGTGCAGCGTCTCGTCGACAGCGGGCGGATCACGCCCGAGGAAGCCGCGGTGCACCCGCGCCGCTCGGTCCTCATGCGGGTGCTCGGCGACGTCGATGCCGCGCCCGAGGTCGACACCGCGATCATGGACATCCGCCCGGGCGACCGGTGGCTGCTCTGCTCCGACGGGCTGTCGTCGTACCTGGCAGAAGAGCGCATCCGGCACGCGCTCGCGTCCACGATGGACGCCAACCAGGTCACGCAGCGTCTGGTCAAGGAGACGCTCGACCACGGCGCCCCCGACAACGTCACGGTCGTCGTGCTCGACGTCACCGACTCCGAGCCGGGCGAGGACGACGACGCGGCCACCACGGTCGGGTCGGCCGCTGCCCCGCTGACCTTCGAGGCGTCGACCGGCCGCAAGCCGATCCGCCTCCCCACGATCCTGCTGCACCCGCTCAAGGTCTCGGCCGCTCCGGAGGACTCGCACTTCGAGCCGGAGTCGGACCAGTACTTCGCTGAGCTCATCGCCGAGGACCGCCGCCGCCGGGTGCGTCGTCGGGTCTCGTGGTCGATCGCACTCGTCATCGCGATCCTGGCGCTGATCGGCGCCCTCTTCCTCGGCTACCGGATCGTGCAGGACCACTACTACGTGGGCACGGACCGCGGCTCGGTGGCGATCTACAAGGGCGTGCAGCAGTCGATCGGGCCGGTCGCGCTGTCCGACGTCTACGAGGACACCGACATCTCGCTGACCGAGCTCCCCGACTACACGCGTGAGAACGTCCGCTCGACGATCAACGCGACGTCCCTGCAGGACGCCCGCGCGATCGTCGACCGGCTGCGCACCGCCGCCGAGACCGGCCAGGACCAGAGCGGGACGGGAGGCTCGGGAGACTCCCCGACGTCGTCACCGTCCGCCTCCCCCTCGGGGTCCGCAACGCCCCGGTCCCCGTCACCCTCCCCGTCGAGGAGCGCACGATGAGCGCCACGGCCGCACCCTCGTTGACCCAGGCGATCACGATCAAGCTCCGGGAGCCCGCGCGCGCCCGGAACCTCGAGCTCGTGCTGCTCGTCATCGCCTGCGGCATCTGCGGCGGTGCGATGGTGCTCGTGCAGCTCGGCACCAAGGGCCGCGTCTTCGACACCTCGGTGCTCTGGACCGCGGCCTCGATCCTCGGCCTGGCGCTCGTCATGCACGTCATCCTGCGCGTCGTCGCAAAGAACGCCGACCCGTTCATCCTGCCGGTGGCCCTCGTGCTCAACGGCATCGGGATCGCCGAGATCTACCGGATCGACATCCACAACGGCGTCTCCGGGTGGGCGGCGATCGGCGTCAAGCAGATCGCGTGGACCCTGCTGGCGATGGTGTTCGCGATCATCACGATCCTGCTCGTGCGCAACCACCGGTTCCTGCAGCGCTACCGCTACATCTTCATGCTGCTCACCATCGTGCTGCTCCTGCTGCCGATGCTGCCCGGCATCGGCACGAACATCGGCGGTGCCCGGGTCTGGATCCGGATCGGACCGTTCTCGTTCCAGCCGGGTGAGCTCGCGAAGATCACGATGGCGCTGTTCTTCGCCGGCTACCTGGTCACCGCGCGGGACAGCCTGTCGATCGTCGGCCGGAAGTTCCTCGGCATGACGTTCCCGCGTGCCCGTGACCTCGGCCCGATCCTCATCATCTGGGGTGTGGCGATGAGCGTGCTGGTCTTCCAGCGCGACCTCGGCACCGCCCTGCTGTACTTCGGCCTGTTCCTCGTGATGATCTACGTCGCGACCGCCCGGCTCAGCTGGGTCGTGATCGGCCTGGTGCTGTTCATCGGCGGTGCCCTCATCGCGGCGAGCGTCCTGGTCTACGTGCAGGGTCGGTTCGAGCAGTGGCTCGACCCGTTCGACCAGCAGATCTTCCTGCGGCAGACGCAGGGCAGCTACCAGCTCGTGCAGGGCCTGTTCGGCTTCGCCAACGGCGGGATCACCGGCACCGGGCTCGGGCAGGGCCGGCCGTACATCACGCCGGTCGCCAACGCGGACTACATCATCGCCTCGCTCGGTGAAGAGCTCGGGCTGATCGGGGTCTTCGCGATCCTCGGCCTCTTCGTGGTCCTGGTCTCCCGGGGCATCCGCGTCGGCTTCATGGCGCAGGACGACTTCGGCAAGCTGCTCGGCATCGGGTTCGGCTTCACGATCGCCCTGCAGGTCTTCGTCGTCGTCGGTGGCATCACCCGGATCATCCCGGTCACCGGACTCACCACGCCGTTCATGGCGGCAGGTGGTTCGTCCCTCGTGGCGAACTGGATCATCGCGGCGATGCTGCTGCGGCTGACCGACTCGATCCCCGCCGAACAGCGCGTCCAGCAGGGTGCGCTGTCGGAGCGGGGCAACACCGGCCGTGGCCGGTCCAGGAAGGAGCGCCGGTGAACCGCCAACTCCGCGGCGTCTCGACCGTCGTCGTGCTCATGTTCGTCGCGCTCTTCGTGTCGACGACGTCCATCCAGTTCTTCGCGGCGGACTCGCTCCGTGCCGACAGCCGGAACTCCCGAACCATCCTGGACAGTTACTCCACCAAGCGTGGGGCGATCCTGGTCGACGGCAAGCCGATCGCCGAGTCCACCGCGGTGGACGACCAGTACCAGTACCAGCGCAAGTACAACAACGGCGCGCTCTACTCGGCCGTCACCGGCTACTTCACGATCGGCCAGGGCAACTCGGGCATCGAGAGCGCCGAGAACGCCGTGCTGTCGGGCAACAGCGACGACTCGTTCTTCCAGAACCTCAACGCGATCCTCACCGGACAGGACGTCCAGGGCGACAACGTCAACCTGACGATCGACCCCGACGTGCAGCAGGCCGCGTACGACGCCCTCGGCGCGAACACCGGCGCGGTCGTCGCGATCCAGCCGAAGACGGGCAAGATCTTGGCGATGGTGTCGAAGCCGGGCTACGACCCCAACACCCTCACCTCGCACGACACCAAGGACGTCATCGCGCGCTACCAGGCGCTCGAGGCCGACGCCTCGAAGCCGCTGGCGAACCGTGCCATCGCCGGCGACCTGTACACGCCCGGATCGGTGTTCAAGCTCGTGGTCGCCTCCGCGGCCCTGGCGAGCGGCGACTACACGCTCGACTCGACACTGCCGAACCCCTCGACCCTGACCCTGCCGGGCAGCAGCTCGCGGATCAACAACGCCGAGGGTGGCAGCTGTGGCGGCGGCGACCAGGTGAAGCTCCGCGTCGCGATCCAGTACTCGTGCAACATCCCGTTCGCCGAACTCGGCCGGAAGCTCGGCTACGAGACGATCAAGAAGACCGCGGACGAGTACGGTTTCGGCAACGTCATCGACGTGCCGACCTCGGCGACCCCGAGCCAGTACCCGGAGCCCGAGTCGACGGCCGAGCTCATGCTCAGCTCGTTCGGCCAGGCCAGCGACCGCGTGACCCCGCTGCAGATGGCGATGGTCTCCGCCGGCATCGCGAACGGCGGGCGTGTCATGCAGCCGTCGCTCGTCGAGTCGATCGAGACGAGCGACCTGAAGACGGTCGACTCGTTCTCGCCGAAGCAGTACAGCGCCCCGCTGTCGTCCGACGCGGCGTCCGACCTGACCGAAGCGATGCAGAGCGTCGTGAACGCGGGGACCGGAACGAATGCGAAGATCGACGGTGTCGACGTCGCCGGCAAGACCGGCACGGCCGAGGGCGGCACGGGCGATCCCTACACTCTCTGGTTCACGGGCTTCGCCCCGGCCAAGGACCCGGAGGTCGCGGTCGCCGTGGTCGTCGGGAACGGCGGCGGGCTCGGGCAGTCCGGAGTCGGCAACACGGTCGCGGCTCCCGTCGCGAAGAAGGTCATGGAGGCGGTGCTGAACAAATGAGACCCACCAGCGGACTCACCTTCGGTGGGCGGTACCAGCTCTCCTCCCGAGTCGCCATCGGCGGCATGGGAGAGGTGTGGCAGGCGACTGACCTCGTCATCGGGCGCACCGTCGCCCTGAAGATCCTCAAGGACGAGTACCTCGGCGACCCCGGGTTCCTCGAGCGCTTCCGCGCCGAGGCTCGGCACGCCGCACTCGTCAACCACGAGGGCATCGCCAACGTGTTCGACTACGGCGAGGAAGACGGCAGCGCCTACCTCGTGATGGAGCTCGTCCCCGGCGAAGCCCTGTCCACGATGATCGAGCGCGAGCACACCCTGCCCGTCGACAAGGTCCTCGACATCGTCGCCCAGACCGCGAACGCCCTGCAGGCAGCGCACGCCGTCGGCCTGGTGCACCGCGACATCAAGCCGGGCAACCTGCTCATCACGCCGGACGGCCGCGTCAAGATCACCGACTTCGGGATCGCCCGGATCGCCGACCAGGTCCCGCTCACCGCGACCGGCCAGGTCATGGGCACCGTCCAGTACCTGTCGCCGGAGCAGGCGAGTGGCCACCCCGCGTCGCCGTCGACGGACGTGTACTCGCTCGGCATCGTCGCGTACGAGTGCCTGGCGGGTCGTCGACCCTTCACGGGCGAGTCGCAGGTCGCCATCGCGATGGCACACATCAACGACCAGCCGCCCGCGCTGCCGGGGACCGTCCCGGAGCCGGTGGCCGCCCTCGTGATGTCCTGCATCGCGAAGAAGCCCGCCGACCGACCGGCGACCGCGGCGAACCTCGCCCGCGCAGCACAGGCCCTCCGTCGCGGTGACGTCGCAGCGGCGACCGTGGCGGTGCCGGCCATCGGCGGCGCCGGGACGGTCGCGTTCAACCCGCCCCCGGGCAACGACGCCGCCACCGCCCTCATCGGTACCCAGGCGAACGCGCCCGTCGTCGGTGGTGGTGCGCCGCACAGCCCCGCCGGTCCCGAGGACGACACCGAAGAGAAGAAGAGCCGGGCCTGGATCTGGTGGCTCGTCGGCGCCGTCGTGCTCATCGCGGCGATCGTGATCGGTGTGCTCGTCTTCGCGAACGCAGACCAAGACCCCGACCCGTCCGCGTCCCAGAGCAGTGCTCCGTCGCAGACGAGGTCGCAGGCGCCGAGCCAGGAACCGTCGGCAACCCCGACCGAGGCCCGGACGACGATCAACCCCGCCGACTACATCGGGCGGGCGACCGACCAGGTCCAGACGGAACTGCAGAGCATGGGCTTCGCCGTCCAGGTGCAGGACGGCGACCCGGCCGAGACCGCCGAGCAGGCGAACACGGTGCAGTCGATCAGCCCCACCGGCAGCCTGTCGGACGGCGCACTCATCACCCTGCGTGAGTACACCGCGCCGCCGTCGGTCAACAAGCCGAACACCCCGAGCGCCGGCGCGGTCTCCGCCACCGGAGCCGTGACGTTCAGCTGGTCGACCGCCACCTGCCCGACCGGGTACACCGTCTCGAAGTACTCGTGGACGGTCTCCGGCGGCAAGGACTCCAGCGGCGCCACGAGCGGTGACACCTCGGAGACGTCGGTCGACATCCAGGCCGACCAGGCCGGCGACGACGTCACCCTGTCCTACACGGTGACGTGCGGCAACCTCGCCGCGTCGAGCACCTCGGACCCGGCCACCGCCACGTGGGTCGCCCCCGTCGAGCCGACGGACGCGCCGACCTCGACGGCGACGCCGCAGGACTGACGCACCACCTGCACCACCCCCGCGAGGCCCCGGCACGGAACGTGTCGGGGCCTCGCCACGTTCCGGTAACGGTTGCTCGTGGAGCACGGCCAGCCAGCGTCCCCCCAGAGACCCCTGCCGTACACTTGCCCGGACGGACATTCGGAGGAGTACGTGCCTGAAGGTGTGACCGCGGGGATCACGCTCCTCGCCAACCGGTACGAGATCGGTGACGTCATCGGACGCGGCGGCATGGCCACCGTGCACGTGGGTACCGACACGCGACTGGGCCGGCGAGTGGCCGTGAAGCTGCTCAAGCCGAGTCTCGCGAACGACCCGGCGTTCCGCACGCGCTTCCGGCAGGAGGCGCAGGCGGCGGCCCGCATGGCCCACCCGACGATCGTCCGTGTCTACGACGCCGGCGAAGAGACCGTGCGCGAGTCCTCGGGCGCCGAGGTGCAGGTCCCCTTCATCGTCATGGAGTACGTCGAGGGCCGCCCGCTGAGCGAGATCGTCGCCGAGGGTCCGGTCGTGCAGGAAGAAGCCGCGCGCATCGTCGAGGGCATCCTCACCGCGCTCGAGTTCTCCCACCGCGCCGGTGTCGTCCACCGCGACATCAAGCCCGCGAACGTCATGATCACCCACTCGGGCCAGGTCAAGGTGATGGACTTCGGCATCGCCCGCGCCATCACGGACACGTCGGCCACCGTGGCGCAGACGACGTCGATCCTCGGCACCGCGTCGTACTTCTCCCCGGAGCAGGCCCGCGGCGAGGTCGTCGACGCCCGCACCGACCTGTACTCGACCGGCATCGTGCTGTTCGAGCTGCTCACCGGACACCCGCCCTTCCGTGGCGCCTCCCCGGTCGCCGTCGCCTACCAGCACGTCAGCGAGCAGCCCGTCGCGCCGTCCACGATGACGTCGACGGTCTCGCCGGCACTCGACGCCGTCACCCTGCACGCCCTCGTGAAGGACCGCACCCGTCGGTTCCAGAACGCTGCGGAGTTCCGCCGCGACCTGCAGCAGGCCGCCGCCGGACACGTCCCGATCTCGAAGAAGAAGCTCGCGGCCGCGGCGGCGGACGACGCCGCCCTGCTGTTCGGGGTCAACCCCCGTGCGGCAGCCAACGCCGACGTCGCCTTCCGCGAACTCGACGACACCTCGGAGCGCCGACCCCAGCGGACCCAGAACCGGCCTCCGGTCGCCTGGATCTGGCTCGGGATCGTCCTCACCATCGCGGTCATCGCCGCCGTCGCCTACTTCGTCGCGAACCTCGAGCCGGGCAAGCCGCCGGTCAGTTCGTCGATCAAGGTACCGAGCGTCGCCGGCCAGACCTACGACCAAGCCCAGGCGACACTCGAACGTCGCGGGCTGAAGGCGGCGCGCGACGACGAACCCTCGGACAGCGTCGACAAGGACGACGTGATCCGGACCGTCCCGGACGCCAAGACCTCCGTTGCTCGTGACCAGGAGATCCGGGTCGTCGTGTCGACCGGTCCGGAGCAGATCGCCGTGCCGGACGTCCGGTCGCAGACGCAGGACGCCGCGACCAAGGCCCTGGACGCTGCGGGCTTCTCGGTCGGCGCGGTCAGCTCGGACTACTCGCCGACGGTGCCCGAGGGCACGGTCCTGAGCAGTGACCCGGCGTCCGGCGTCACCCAGGCCAAGGGCTCGGTCGTGAACCTCGTCGTGTCGAACGGCAAGGTCCAGCTGCCGGACGTCACACAGCAGCCGTTCGACACCGCCCGGTCCACGCTCGCCGGCAAGGGACTCACCGTGCAGCCCGCGCCGTCGTACGCCTGCACGGGCACCACGGTGACGCAGCAGAGCGTCCCCGCGGGCGACGTCCCCCAGGGCACCACGGTCACGCTGACCTACTGCGCAGCCTCGGCACAGCCGCAGCGGCAGCCGTCGCGCCAGCCGGCACCCGGTGGCGGCACGTCGAACGGCGGCGGTGCGGCCACCGGTGGCGGCGCGACGAACGGCGGCGGCGGATCGCTGAACCCGGGCGACGGCGGCAACTGACCACTCGGGTCGGACGTCCTGACGGCGGCCGATCAGGCCGAGGCGAACAGCGGGGCCGACACGACCGGCGCGCCGCGACCGGTCAGCCGACTCGGCTCGTCAGGCCGGAACGGCCGGTCGGGCCGACTCCATCGACCTGGCCGGAGCGTGCCGATCGTCAGCCGTCGGGCGGTCAGCCGTCGGCTGGTCAGCGTCCGGAGATGAGCGGGCCGAGTCCGGCAGCCCGCTCGGCGGCGCCACTGAGGCCCGCCGTCTCGAGCCAGTTGCCGACCATCCGGTAGCCACCCTCGGTGAGGACGGACTCCGGGTGGAACTGCACGCCGTAGACCGGTGCGCCACGGTGCTGCACACCCATGATGACGCCGCCCGCGGTCCGCGCCGTGATCGTCAGCTCGTCCGGGACCGTGCCGTCGACGATCGCGAGCGAGTGGTACCGCGTCGCCGTGAAGGGGTGGGGGACACCGGTGAACAGCACGCTGTCGTCGTGGTCGACCTGCGACGTCTTGCCGTGCATCAGCTCGTCGGCGTGCGTGACCGTGGCGCCCAGGGCCTCGGCGATCGCCTGGTGTCCGAGGCAGACGCCCAGCAGGGGCTTGTCCGCCGCGATGGCGGCACGCACGGTCGGGATCGAGACGCCGGCGTCGGCCGGGGTGCCCGGGCCGGGAGACAGCAGGACGCCGTCGTACTCGGCGATCCGGTCGGCGATCTCGCTCTCCGGGAAGGCGTCGTTCCGCACGACGTCGGTGTCCGCGCCGAGCTGCTGGACGTAGCCGTTGAGGGTGTACACGAAGCTGTCGTAGTTGTCGACGACGAGGATCTTGGTCATTGGCCGTTCACCGTACTCGTGGGGGATGTGAGTCACGTCCGACGAGGCCGGAACTCACGCATGGTGACGGTAGGATACCGGCCATGGCCATGGACAAGGACCGCACCAAGCCCGCCCGGACGACCCGAGCCGACTCGGTCGACACCGCGGGGGACCAGCCGAACCCCGTGTGGTTCAAGCCCGTCATGTTCGGCTTCATGCTGATCGGACTCGCATGGGTCATCGTCTTCTACGTCTCCGGCGGCACGCTCCCGGTTCCGTCGCTGAACTCCTGGAACATCCTGATCGGCTTCGGCATCATGTTCGTCGGCTTCCTCATGACCACGCGGTGGCGCTGACCACCCGCTCGAACGCTTCCTCGACGCCCGTCGCACCGGTTCCGGTGCGGCGGGCGTCGTCGTTCGCGCCAGCACCAGCTCTGGTCGGCTCTGTCCACAAGCAACCGGCGCGAGGGCGTCCCGGTCGGGAGGCTCAACCCCGTTCTCCACAGATCCGTATGTTCTCCACACGGTTGTCCCCACCCCCGCCCCGGAGTTCTCCACAGGCTCCTCCACAGTGGGGATAATCACACGCGTGTAACTCACCGATCTATCCCCAGCTGTGGACAACTCGGCGGAGGGGTGTGGAGAACGAGGCGGTGGGCACGGGACCTGCCGGATCTCGTCGTGGTCGGGACGCCATTCGAACGCTGGTCTGCTCTAGGCAAGCGTCACTCGCGCCCAGCCGGCGCCGCACCGCTGCAGGGCACGGCGCGTCCCACCGTCGCAACCTGCACGGCTCAGCTCGCCACCGCGCAACCCGCACGCCACCGCAACACCGCACGGCGCGACTCGGTGCGTGTCAGCACCACACGCCACGGCACGGCCCAGCCCGCATGGCGCCGGAACACGGCACGGAACGAGACGGGACGGAACGGCGCGCCGAGGCAAGTCTCGGCCCGGGACGGGACGGGACGGTACAGCGAGACTCAGCGGGTCTCGCACGATGCGGCACGCCCATCCCGACACAGGAGGGGACCGCGGGTCTCGGCACCACACGGCACACCCATCCCGACACAGGACGGGACCGCGGGTCTCGGCACCACACGGCACACCCATCCCGACACAGGACGGGACCGCGGGTCTCGGCACCACACGGCACACCCGCCCCGGGACGGGAGGGGAGGGCGAGCCTCGGCACACCCAGCACGGCACAGGAGGGGACGGCGAGCCTCGGCATCACGGCACACCCAGCACGGCGTGGCGTGGCATCACAGCCAGGCACGTCACGGCATCGGCGTTCGGCGTTCGGCGTTCGGCGTTCGGCGTTCGGCGTTCGGCGTTCGGCACGGCATCGGAGCCCGAGACGGATCAACATCACGCACCAACGACAGAACGCCCCGTCGCGAGAGCGACGGGGCGTTCTGGTGTATCCAGGCGTCAGCCGGTGGTGACCGCGTACCCGACGAAGCAGAGCGCGATGGCGACCACGGCCTCCAGGGCGAGCAGCGTCATCTGCAACCCGCGCTGCCGGACGTTGCGCGTCCGCGAGAACACGAACCCGGTCACGAAGCCGGCGAGCACACCGCCCACGTGGGCCTGCCACGAGATGTTCGTGCCGGGCAGGAACCCGATCACCAGGTTGAGCCCGATGATCACGAGCAACTGCACGGCATTGTTGCCGAGGCTGCGCTGCAGCACGAAGAACGCCGCGAACAACCCGAAGATCGCTCCCGAGGCGCCGACGACCCATGTCCCCGGAGCCAGGAACGTCACGAGCATCGAACCGGCGATGCCCGAGATGAAGTAGAGCGCCAGGAACCGCCACGTCCCCAACATGTTCTCGAGCATCCGTCCGAAGATGAACAGCGCCCACATGTTGAACAGGATGTGGAAGACGCCCGAGTGCACGAACAGCACGGTGACGATGCGCCACGGCTGGGTCGGCAGCAGGGCCGAGTTGTACGCGAGCCACTGGCTCAGGAACCCACCCGACAGACGGTCGAGCAACCAGATGGCGACCGAGACCGCGATGAGGACGACGGTCCCCTTCTGGTCGAGCATCGCGAACCGGCGCCGAGCGACCGTCAGGCTGCTCGGACCGGAAGCGCGACGGTTCTCGGTGAACTTCGCCCGCTGCTCACGCACGCACTCGGGGCAGTGCACCCCGACCGCTGCCGGCGTCTGGCACTCCGGGCAGATGGTCCGCCCGCAGCGCTGGCAGAGCACGAAGCTCTGCCGGTCAGGGTGCCGGTAACAGGTGTTGGACGAAGCCGAGGTGGAGTCGGTCACTCGGTTCAGACGTCCTCGACGTCGATGCTCTGGATGACGACGTCCTCGACCGGCTTGTCGCGACCGTCGGTCGGGACGCCCTCGATCGCGTCGACGACGGCACGGGACTCGTCGTCGGCGACCTCACCGAAGATGGTGTGCTTGCCTTGCAGCCAGGGAGTCGCCACCGTGGTGATGAAGAACTGCGAGCCGTTGGTGCCACGGCCACCCTGCAGGCCGGCGTTCGCCATGGCGAAGATGTACGGGTTCTGGAACGTGAGCTCCGGGGAGATCTCGTCGTCGAAGCGGTAGCCCGGGCCGCCGATGCCCTGGCCGAGCGGGTCGCCGCCCTGGATCATGAAGTCCTTGATGATGCGGTGGAAGACGACACCGTCGTAGAGCTTGTCGGTCGACACCTTGCCGGTGCCGGGGTGCGTCCACTCCTGGGTGCCGGTCGCGAGACCGACGAAGTTCTGGACGGTCTTCGGTGCGTGGTTGCCGAACAGGTTGACGCGGATGTCGCCCTTGTTGGTGTGGATCGTTGCGACAGCGGTGTGCAGAGACATGACCCGATTCTCGCATGTGCCGCTGGATGTGCACGGGACCCACAGCCGGGGTTCTGTGACCTGTCAGGCGCTCGGGTGGCAGGATGGGGTCACGTCGAGCCATGGAGGTACCGAATGTCGATCGAGATCCCGCGCAAGCGCCGGAAGCAGATCAAGAAGCTCAAGGGCAAGACCGCCTCACTGCTCGGTGAGCAGCGGAAGGTCCTGGAGCACGCGAACGCCATCCTGACCGAGGCCCGTGAGCACGCAGCAGATGCTGCGCGCAAGGACTTCGCTCCCCGAGTGCAGAACGCGATCGACAACGGGCTTCGTCCCGCGGTCGCGACCGGGGTGCACGCTGCGACCTCGGCAGCACAGAACGCCTCGCACCGGTTCCAGTCGGAGGTCGTTCCCGGCCTCATCTCCACCGCTGGCTCCGTGCTCAGCGTCGGGGACTTGGCGAAGGACCCCCGCGTGCAGAAGATCGTGAAGGAAGCACAGAAGCGCAGCAAGACCGCGCGCAAGGCTGCCGGCAAGTACGTTCCGGCCGTCGCACCGAAGAAGGGCATCGGTTTCGGTGGGGTCGCCCTCATCATCGTCGGTGTCGTGGCAGTCGCCGGTGCTGCGTACGCCGCGTACCAGACGCTCCGTGCCGACGACGACCTCTGGGTCGCCGATGACGCGGACAACGCGGGCAAGCCCGCCGCCTGATCTCCTGGTTCGCTCGAAGGGCCCCGGCACCGCGCCGGGGCCCTTCGTCGTCCCCGGGGTGCGCGTGCCTTCGCCCGCCGGACCCCGCCCACTCCCCTTGCCCCTCGCCGCGAGGTCGCACAACACGCCGCTTCCCACCCGCCGACGTCGCACAACGTGCCGCCGCACGTCGCCGGCCCCGGCAGATCAGGCGACCTCGGCGAGGCCACACTGCAGGTCCTGCGACCTCAGCGCCCCGCGATAAGCGCCGCCCGACCGGTCAGGACACCCCGCAGGAGATCCGCCCACCGGTCACAAACCGTCGCCTGGAGGCCCGCCAACCGACGACTCGTGACCGCTCGACGCCAGACCCACGGCGAGTCGGCAGGACGGGGAGCACGCCGACCACCGAGACCGGCGAAGTGCGGGCGACCTGACCCACCGGACGCACGCAGCCACGACGACCGCGCCGCAGGGGCGGCGGCGCGTATGGGCACAGAACGAAGCCCCTGGGCAGCGACACAGTCGCAACCAGGGGCTTCTCGAGTGGAGCCTAGGAGATTCGAACTCCTGACATCTGCCTTGCAAAGGCAGCGCTCTACCAACTGAGCTAAGGCCCCGAAGCGACCGAACGGGCCGCAACGCCGAGACTTCCGACGCGGGAGTTGAATTGTGGTGGGGCTACAAGGACTTGAACCTTGGACCTCTTCGTTATCAGCGAAGCGCTCTAACCGCCTGAGCTATAGCCCCTCAGACCGGATGAAAGCTTACCCCACGATCGCGCCGGAGCGAAATCGAGCGAGTCGGCCCACCCGGACCGGGTCAGTTGTTGGTGAAGCCCACGAGCACGCCGCCCGTGATCCGCACGCTGAGGTTGTACAGGACGCTGACGATGGCGCCGAGCACGGTCCCGACGACGACGTTGAGGATGCCGACGACGATCGAGAACCCGAGGACCTGGCCCAGCGAGAACTGGTCCATGATCGAGTAACTGTTCTGACCGGTGACGTCCTTCAACAGGCTGTCGATCTGGTCGAACACACCGGTCTGGTTGAGGATGACCCACACCAGCGCCGTGGCGACGACGATCACGATCGAGCCGGCCAGGGCGATGAGGAAGGACAGCTTCACCATCGACCAGAAGTCGACGTAGACCAGGCGGAGTCGGACCTGACGAGTCCCGACGGGCCGCTTCGCCTTCCGCTGGAGCTTCTCGGCGACACTACTCATTGCTTGACTCGTCCTCTCCGGCCTCGACAGGCGCGGCGTCGGTGGGCAGTGCGTCGGTGGAGACTTCCTCCACGAGCTCTGCGTCGGCGGCGTCGGCGACCGCTTCGTCCGGGCTGACGGTCTCGACCGGGCCTGCAGGCTCGATCTCGGCGTCCTCCTGGTCGTCCAGGTTCCGCTCACTGTTGCGGGCCACAGCGATGATCCGGTCGTTCTCCGCGAACCTCGCGAAGACGACCCCCATCGTGTCCCGGCCCTTGGCTGGGACCTCGGCCACGGCAGACCTTACCACCTTGCCCGATTGCAGCACGACGAGCACCTCGTCGTCCTCACCGACGATCAGGGCACCGACCAGGTCGCCTCGATCGGCGGCCAGACGGGCCACCTTGATGCCGAGACCACCACGGCCCTGGATGCGGTACTGGTCGACCGAGGTGCGCTTGGCGTAGCCGCCCTCGGTCATCACCCAGACGAAGCCGTCGTCCGAGACGACCGATGCCGACAGCAGCGAGTCGTCCCCGCGGAAGGACATGCCCTTCACGCCGGAGGTCGAGCGACCCATCGGGCGGAGCGTGTCGTTCGTCGCGGTGAAGCGCAGCGACATGCCGTGGCGCGACACCAGGAGCAGGTCGTCGTGCTCGTCGACGAGCAGTGCGGACCGGAGCTTGTCTCCCTCGCGGAGGTTGATCGCGATGATGCCGCCGGTGCGGTTGGTGTCGTACTCGGTGAGCGCCGTCTTCTTCACGAGACCCTGCTCGGTGGCGAGCACCAGGTACTGCGCCGCCTCGTAGTCGCGGATGTCGAGGACCTGCTGGATCTTCTCGTCCGGCTGCATGGCCAGGAGGTTCGCCGAGTGCTGGCCCTTGGCGTCACGCCCGGCTTCCTGCAGCTCGTACGCCTTGGCCCGGTAGACGCGGCCCTGGTCGGTGAGGAACAGCAGCCAGTGGTGCGTCGTCGTCACGAAGAAGTGGTCGACGACGTCGTCCGCGCGGAGCTGGGCGCCACGGACACCACGTCCGCCGCGGTGCTGCGAGCGGTACTGGTCGCTGCGGGTGCGCTTGACGTACCCACCGCGGGTGATGGTGACGACGACCTCTTCCTCGGGGATGAGGTCTTCCATGCTCATGTCGCCGTCGAAGCCGAGCATGATCTCGGTGCGACGGTCGTCCCCGAAGCGGTCGACGATCTCGGTGAGCTCGTCGATGATGATCGTGCGCTGGCGCTCCGGTCGGGCGAGGATGTCCTCGAAGTCGGCGATCTTCAGCTCGAGGGCCTCGGCCTCCTCGTGGATCTTCTGGCGCTCGAGGGCGGCCAGACGACGCAGCTGGAGTTCGAGGATCGCGCGTGCCTGAATCTCGTCGACGGAGAGCAGCTCCATCAAGCCGTTGCGGGCCTCCTCGACGTCGGGCGACCGGCGGATGAGCGCGATGACCTCGTCGAGGGCGTCGAGCGCGGCCAGGTAGCCGCGCAGGATGTGCGCACGCTTCTCGGCCTCGCGCAGACGGAACTGGGTGCGGCGGACGATGACCTCGACCTGGTGGTCGACCCACGCGCTGATGAACCCGTCGAGCGCCAGGGTGCGGGGCACCCCGTCGACGATCGCGAGCATGTTCGCGCCGAAGTTCTCCTGCAGCTGGGTGTGCTTGTACAGGTTGTTGAGCACGACCTTGGCGACCGCGTCACGCTTCAGCACGATGACCAGGCGCTGCCCGGTACGACCCGAGGTCTCATCGCGGATGTCGGCGACGCCGGCGAGACGGCCGTCCTTGACGAGCTCGGCGATCTTGATCGCCAGGTTGTCCGGGTTGACCTGGTACGGCAGCTCCGTGACGACCAGGCAGGTGCGGCCCTGGATCTCCTCGACGCTGACGACGGCGCGCATCGTGATCGACCCGCGACCGGTCCGGTAGGCGTCGACGATCCCGCGGGTGCCGAGGATCTGCGCGCCGGTCGGGAAGTCCGGGCCCTTGATGCGCTGCATCAGCGCTTCGAGCAGCTCTTCACGCGTGGCGTCGGGGTGCTCGAGCGCCCAGACCGCACCGGAAGCGACCTCGCGGAGGTTGTGCGGCGGGATGTTCGTGGCCATGCCGACCGCGATGCCGACGGAGCCGTTGACGAGCAGGTTCGGGAACCGGGCCGGCAGGATCGACGGCTCCTGGGTGCGACCGTCGTAGTTGTCCTGGAAGTCGACGGTCTCTTCCTCGATGTCCCGCACCATCTCGAGGGCGAGCGGGGCCATCTTGGTCTCGGTGTACCGCGGGGCCGCGGCGCCGTCGTTGCCGGGCGAACCGAAGTTGCCCTGGCCGAGCGCGAGCGGGTACCGCAGCGACCACGGCTGCACGAGGCGCACCAGGGCGTCGTAGATCGCGCTGTCACCGTGCGGGTGGAACTGCCCCATCACGTCGCCGACCACACGCGAGCACTTCGAGAAGGCCCGGTCCGGACGGTAGCCACCGTCGTACATCGCGTAGATCACGCGGCGGTGCACCGGCTTGAGGCCGTCGCGGACCTCCGGCAGGGCACGACCGACGATGACGGACATCGCGTAGTCGAGGTACGAGCGCTGCATCTCGAGCTGCAGGTCGACCTGCGAGATGCGGTCACCGGAGACGACGATGTCCCCGCTGTCGCCGTGCACGATCTCGGGCTCGTCGGCGCCGTTCTCGTTGTCGTCAGCCATGTGCTTGCGTTGCCTTCCTTGACAGCCTGGAGGCTCGTCGTCCGTTGGTCGCGCCGGGCGCGACCACGAGGGGTCGGGTCGGGTCGACGCGGCTCACGCCGCGCCTCCCGGCCTAGATGTCCAAGAAGCGGACGTCCTTCGCGTTCTGCTGGATGAACTGGCGACGGGCGTCGACGTCCTCACCCATGAGCGTGGCGAACACGCTGTCCACCGCGGCGGCGTCCTCGAGCGTGACCTGCAGGAGCGTCCGGGTGTCCGGGTTCATCGTGGTGTCCCACAGCTCCTTGTAGTCCATCTCGCCGAGGCCCTTGTAGCGCTGGATCCCGTTGTCCTTGGGGATGCGCTTGCCCGCGGCGATGCCGGCCTGCAGCATGGCGTCGCGCTCCCGGTCGCTGAACACGTACTGGTCGGCCGCGTTCGTCCACTTCAGGCGGTACAGCGGCGGCTGCGCGAGGTACACGTAGCCGCGCTCGATCAGCGGACGCATGTAGCGGAACAGCAGCGTGAGCAGCAGCGTGGTGATGTGCTGGCCGTCGACGTCGGCATCGGCCATCAGCACGATCTTGTGGTACCGGGCCTTGTCCGGGTCGAAGTCCTCACCGATGCCGGCGCCGAACGCCGTGATCATCGACTGGATCTCCTGGTTGGCGAGCGCGCGGTCGAGCCGGGCCTTCTCGACGTTCAGGATCTTGCCGCGCAACGGCAGGATCGCCTGCGTCATCGGGTTGCGGCCCTGCACGGCGGAACCACCGGCGGAGTCGCCCTCCACCATGAAGATCTCCGACAGGGTCGGGTCCTTCGACTGGCAGTCCTTCAGCTTGCCGGGCATGCCGCCCGACTCGAGCAGGCCCTTGCGCCGCGTGGTCTCGCGCGCCTTGCGGGCGGCGAGGCGCGCCTGGGAGGCCTGGATCGCCTTGCGCACGACGTCGCGCGCCTGCGTCGGGTTGCTCTCGAACCAGTGCGTGAGCTCGGCACCGACGACGCGCTGCACGAAGCCCTTGGCCTCGGTGTTGCCGAGCTTGGTCTTCGTCTGGCCCTCGAACTGCGGTTCGCCGAGCTTGATGGAGATGACGGCGGTGAGCCCTTCGCGGATGTCGTCACCCGTGAGGTTGTCGTCCTTCTCCTTGATGATCTTCGCTTCGCGGGCGTACTTGTTCACCAGGTACGTCAGCGCGGAACGGAAGCCCTCTTCGTGGGTACCACCCTCGTGCGTGTTGATCGTGTTCGCGAAGGTGTGGACGCTCTCCTGGTAGGAGGTGTTCCACTGCATCGCGACCTCGAGCGCGATCTTGCGCTCCGGGTCCTCGGACTCGAAGCCGATGACGTCCGGGTGGACCAGGTCGGCCTTCTTCTGGGCGTTGAGGTACTCGACGTAGTCGGCGAGACCACGCTCGTAGCGGAAGGAGTCCTTGCGGGCCTCTTCGCCCTCGGCCGGGGTGCGCTCGTCGACGAGGGTGATGCGCAGGCCCTTGTTGAGGAAGGCCATCTGCTGGAAGCGGGTGCGCAGCGTCTCGTAGTCGAACTCGACCGACTCGAAGATCTCGGCGTTCGGCCAGAAGGTGATCGTGGTGCCGGTCTCGTCGGACGCTTCGTCCTGGGACAGCGGCGACACCGGGACACCGTCGGTGTAGCTCTGGCGCCAGACGTGTCCCTGACGACGGACCTCGACGTCGAGCTCGCTCGAGAGCGCGTTCACGACGGAGGAACCGACACCGTGCAGACCACCGGAGACCGCGTACCCGCCGCCGCCGAACTTGCCGCCGGCGTGCAGGACGGTCAGGACGAGCTCGACCGTCGAGATGCCCTCGTTGGGGTGGATGTCGACGGGGATGCCACGGCCGTTGTCGATGACACGGACGCCGCCGTCTTCACGGATGGTGACGTCGATGGTGTCGCAGTACCCGGCCAGGGCTTCGTCGACGGAGTTGTCGACGATCTCCTGCACCAGGTGGTGGAGACCACGTGGGCCCGTTGACCCGATGTACATGCCCGGGCGCTTGCGGACGGCCTCGAGGCCCTCGAGCACCTGGATCTGGTCTGCGCCGTACGATGGTTCGCTCTGCGGGGCCTGCTCCTGCGGCTGGGCCTCGTCACTCTGCGGGTCTCGCTGGTCGTCGTCAGATTCAGGTGTCATGTCGGGAGTGCTCCTGCCTGCGCGCGGAACGCCCGCACACTGCACTCCCCAGTCTACCGCAGCGAGGCCCGGGTCCGGGGGCCGTACGCCCCACAGAGCGACGAATCTCAGACGGATGGATGATTTCGTCTGGTCAACCGTAGGTATCGCGAGGGCCGCGCCCCTGGACCGACCTGAGGCCGCGTTTCCATGTGGGGGCGTCGGGTCCGGAAACCCGGATCGACTCGACGCCCGCCGCCGGGTACCGCTGGGCGATGGTCGTCGTGACCGTCCCGCGCATGAGTCGCAGCTGCGTCGCCCAGGCCGTCGAGTCGCACCGGATGACCAGGGCGCCGTCCTCGATCGTCACCGGGGTGGAGTGCTTCGCGAGCTCGTCGCCGACCACGCTCGGCCAGTCCACGAACAGTTCGGAGCGTGCCAGCGGCTCGGTCCAGCCGAGTTCGGCGGTGAGCGCGCCCATCACGTCGCCGAGTCCGGTGGGCTCGCGGCCCTTGCCGTACGGCACCGAGTCCGGGTCCTGGCCGGCGGCTCGGCGTCGGCGCGCGTCGAGGCCGCGCTTCGACGGGTCGCCGAAGACGGCCTTGAAGTGCTGGTAGACCCGCGACGGTTCGGCGGGCTTCCGGGGCGCGGGCATCAGGACGCCGCCGGGGTCGGGTCCGGACGGGAGGCCCGGTCAGCGTCCGTCTCGTCGGTCACGATCGTGCCGGCTTCGATCCGCACGGTGTGGGCGGCGAGCTGGCCCGGGACGTCGCCGTGCACCGCCGCGGTGATGAGGACCTGCTCGTAGTCCGCGACCGCTCCCGCCAGGCGTTCCCGGCGGGATTCGTCGAGTTCGGCGAACACGTCGTCGAGGATGATGATCGGGTCGCCGAGCGCCGACTCTGCGCGGAGGATCGTCGCCGATGCCAGCTGCACCGCGAGCGCGAAGGACCAGGACTCGCCGTGACTGGCGTACCCCCGGGCCGGTAACCCGTTGAGCTCGAAGAGGACGTCGTCGCGGTGCGGGCCGGTCAGGGTCAGGCCACGGTCGAGCTCATCGCGTCGACGACGCTCGAGGGCACCGCGGAACGCCTCGGCCGCGGACGCGATCGAGACCGGCTCCTCCGGGGTACCGAGCACCGGGTCGGTCGCGGCCGCGTCCTCGGGGTCGGCACCCCGGACACTGAGCACGCCGGCGATCGACGCCTGGTGCCGCTCGCCCGCGACGGTCGCGTACGACTCGGTCACGAACGGGGCGAGACGCCGGGTGAGGTGGTCGCGGGCCGCGATGATCTCGGCACCGAACTCGACGAGCCGGTCGTCCCAGACGTCGAGCGTCGAGAGCGCCCCCGCCTTCGCACCGGTCGCCCGCGCCGACTTCAGCAGGGTGTTCCGCTGCCGGAGCGTCCGGTCGTAGTCGGCCAGGACGCCCTGCATCCGCGGCGCGATCTGGACCAGGAGCTCGTCGATCATCCGACGGCGACCGGACGGTTCACCGCGGACGAGGGCGAGGTCCTCCGGCGCGAAGAGGACGCTCGTGCAGTAGCGCGGGAGCTCGCGGGGCTTGATCGCCGAGCGGTTCACCTGCGCGCGGTTCGAGCCGGTCCGGTTGATCTGCACCTCGGCGAGGATGCTCCGGTCTTCATGCGCCAGTCGGGCGCGGACGATCGCGGAGTCGCAACCCTGCCGGACGAGGGCGGCGTCGGTCGGCACCCGGTGCGACCCGAGGGTCGAGAGGTACGCGATGGACTCGACGAGGTTGGTCTTGCCCTGGCCGTTGCGGCCGACGAACAGGTTCGGCCCGCGTGCGAAGTCGACGTCCGCCTCCCGGTAGTTCCGGAAGTCGGAGAGCTGGAGATGGTCGACGTGCACGCGGGCCGAGACGGGTCGAGGGGGTTACCTCGACCGACTACGCCTTCTTGACGGCGTGGCCGCCGAACTGGTTGCGGAGTGCGGCGACGGCCTTCATCGTCGGGGACGCGCTGCCCTGACGCGAGACGAAGCGCGCGAACATGGCGGCGGAGAGCGCCGGCATCGGCACCGCGAGCTCGATGCCCTCTTCGAGGGTCCACCGACCCTCGCCGGAGTCGTCCACGTAGCCCTCGAGCGCGTCGAGCTTCGGGTCCTCGTTGATCGCGAGGACGAGGAGGTCGAGCAGCCAGGAGCGCACGACGGTGCCGCGCTGCCATCCGGCGAAGACGGCGGGGACGTCCGTGATGATGTCCTTGGCCTCGAGGAGCTCGTAGCCCTCGCCGTACGCCTGCATGATCGCGTACTCGATGCCGTTGTGGACCATCTTCGCGTAGTGGCCGGCACCGATGCCGCCGGCGTGCGAGAAGCCCTCTTCGCGCGGGCCCTCGGGACGGAGTGCGTCGAAGACGGGCATGGCGCGCTCGACGTCGGCCGCATCGCCGCCGGCCATCATGCCGTAGCCGTTGTCCTTGCCCCAGACACCACCCGAGACACCGACGTCCATGTAGCGGATGCCCTTGGCGTCCAGCTGCTTGGCGTGGATCTCGTCGTCGAGCCACTTCGAGTTGCCGCCGTCGATGACCAGGTCGCCCGGCTCGAGGACCTCGGCGAGGTCGGTGATGACGTCGTCGGTGATCTTCCCGTGCGGGACCATGACCCAGACCAGACGCGGGCCGGTGAGGGCCTTGGCGAGTGCGCCGAGGTCGGGGACGTCCGAGACGGCGGGGTTGGCGTCGTACCCGACGACGTCGATCCCTGCGTTGCGCAGACGCGCACGCATGTTGTTGCCCATCTTCCCGAGGCCGACAAGACCGATCTGCATGATTTCCTCTTCTTCGTCGATGTCGCGCTGGTGCTGGTTTCCACCCGCCAGCGCTGGATGTCTGTTGCGCTCAGCGCAGCAGCAGGTTGGGCTGCAGCAGGTACCGGTATCCGTCCGTGGCCAGTTCCTCTCGCGAGGACTGTCCGGTGATCAACACCGGGCCCGGCTTGTTCGGGTTCTCCGTCTTGGTGAAGGAGATCCGGACGAACTCGGAGTGCACTGCATTCAACCCGTCCAGGAGGAAGGCCGGTTTCAGGGAGACAACCGTTTCCTCACCGGTCAGCAACGCATCGATCGACTCTGACGCCTGCGCTTGTTCGGAACCGATCGCCTCGAGCGTGAGCCCGTCGACCGTGAAGGAGAACCGGAGGGCTGCTTCGCGCTCCAGGACGAGGGAGACCCGTCGGACGGCTTCGACCAGTTCCGCGGTGTTGATCACCGCGTGGTCCTGGACCGCCTCGGGGAAGAGCCGTCGGACCGGCGGGTAGTTGCCCTTGATGAGCAGCGACGTCACGGTCTTGTCGTCGGCGTGGAACGCGATGAGCTCGCGGTCCGAGCCGCCGCTGATCGAGACCGAGACGGTCGTGGCCGACCCGAAGGTGCGGCCGACTTCCTGCAGGGTGCGGGCCGGGACGAGGGCGTGGAGGGTCGTGGCTGCGTCGCCCTCGTCGCCGGCACGGCCCGAGTCCCACTGGATCGTGCGCACGGCGACGCGGTAGCGGTCCGTGGCGATGAGCGAGACGTCGTGCTCGCCGACCTCGAGCTGGACGCCGGTGATGACCGGGGTGACGTCGTCACGGCTGGCGGCGACGGCCACCTGCGAGACGGCTTCGGAGAACGAGTCGCCCGGGATGACGCCGGTCTGCGGACCGATCTCGGGGAGGGTCGGGTACTCCTCGACGGGCATCGACAGCAGCGTGAAGTGCGCCGAGCCGCAGGTGACCGTGATGCGGGAGTCTTCGGTCGAGAAGCTCACCGGGGCGTTCGGCAGTCGGCTCGCGATGTCGTTGAGGAGCCGGCCGGAGACGAGCACCGTGCCCGGGTCGTCGATCTGCGCGGCGATCGATGTCTGCGCCGAGACCTCGTAGTCGAACGACGACAGCGTCAGACGATCGCCGTCGGCGTGGATCAACACACCGGACAGGATCGGCAGGGTCGTTCGCTGAGGGAGGAGCTTCACCGCGAAGGAGACGGCTTCGGAGAAGACGTCCCGGTTGACCTCGAACTTCACGGCGTGGACCCCTGTCGATCGGTTGACTGCCCGGCGGCCCCCATTGTGGCACAGCGGCGGCAGACCACCGATCCGTGTCATTCGCCGTCCCCAGAGGTTGGCCCAGGGAGAAGGAGAGAGAAGAGAGGAGTAATGGTCTTAACGCCTGTGCACACTGTGGACAACTCTGGGGATGCCGCTTCCCGACTGGGAACTACAACCGTGTGACTTGTTGGTGGCGTGTGAGCGACCTCTGGATGAGCAAAGTTCATCTATCCACTTCTCTCCCCAGTTTCCACAGGCACCCCTCCAGCTGTGTACAAGCGGGCGGCGTGTCCTCCACAGTTATCCACAGGCTTTCCACACTGTGGGGAATTCGCCGCATGGAACCGTCTCAGATGGTGGACGCACGCAGAAGGAGGCCGATCCCGAGTGTGGGACGGGCCTCCTGGACGGGGGGTGGCGGGCTGGTGCGCGCTACCGGTACCGACGGTCCTGCTTGATCCGGCTGGTCAGTTCGGTGACCTGGTTGTAGATCGAGCGACGCTCCTTCATGAGCTCCGCGATCTTCTTGTTGGCGTACATCACGGTCGTGTGGTCGCGGTTGCCGAACAGCTGACCGATCTTCGGCAGCGACAGGCTCGTGAGCTCCCGGCACAGGTACATCGCGATCTGGCGAGCCGTGGCGATCGCCTGCGACCGGGACGAGCCGTAGAGGTCGTCGACCGAGAGCTTGAAGTACTCCGCGGTGTGGTTGATGATGTCCGTCGGCGCGATGACGTTGTCCTCGTCCAGCGTGATCAGGTCCTTGAGGACCGTCTGCACCAGCGCCATGTCGACGGCCGTCCGGTTGAGGCTCGCGAACGCGGTCACCCGGATCAGGGTGCCCTCGAGCTCGCGGATGTTGCTGGACACCTTGGACGCGATGAACTCCATGATGTCGTCCGGCACCTGCAGGTGGTCGGACTGCGCCTTCTTGCGGAGGATCGCGATGCGCGTCTCGAGATCGGGCGCTTGGACGTCCGTGATGAGACCCCACTCGAAGCGGCTGCGCATCCGGTCCTCGAACCCGGTGAGGTGCTTCGGCGCGACGTCCGAGGTGATGACGACCTGCTTGTTGTGGTCGTGCAGCGTGTTGAACGTGTGGAAGAAGGCCTCCTGCGTGGAGTCCTTGCCCTGCAGGAACTGGATGTCGTCGATCAGCAGGATGTCGATGTCGCGGTACCGCTGCTGGAACTGGTTCGACCGGTTGTTCGCGATCGAGTTGATGAAGTCGTTCGTGAACTCCTCACTCGACACGTAGCGGACGCGGATCCCCGGGTAGAGGCTCTCGGCGTAGTGCCCGATGGCGTGCAGCAGGTGCGTCTTGCCGAGGCCCGAGTCGCCGTAGATGAAGAGCGGGTTGTAGGCCTTCGCCGGCGCTTCGGCCACCGCGACCGCCGCCGCGTGGGCGAACCGGTTGGAGGCGCCGATGACGAAGTTGTCGAAGTTGTACTTCGGGTTGAGCCGGGATTCCGGACGGCCGCCCGTGCCGGGCGAGTCCACCGGGCTCGGGACGAACGGCGCCTCGATGTACTGACGCGGAGCGGCGGTCTGCGGCACGTGCTCCTGCACCGGCTCGGCGTAGGAGGGCATGGCGACGGCGTCGACCCGCGGCTCGGAGGCCATGTCGGGGTTCACGGTGATCGCGAAGTTGGCGACCGAGTCGTCCCCGATGCGCGCAACGGCCTCGGTGATGGGCACCCGGATGCGCTGCTCGAGCATGCCGCGGGTCAGGTCGTTCGGGACCTCGAGGTAGAGCGTCCCGGCGAGGACGCCCTTCGGCTCGACGAGGTTCAGGAACCCGTGCAGCTGCGGCGTGATCCGGTCGTCGTCGGCGAGGATCCCGAGCACTGACGACCAGAGCTCCTGGACGGGGTCGGCCGGCATCGTCATGGCGTGCTCGTCTCCTGGTCTCACTGCTCGGGTGCGTCACTCTGCGGGCGCAGAAGGTCCGGGTTCGGTACGAGCCACGCCGGGGCCGACCCGCGCCTCCTGGATGGCCGGAGGCGATCGGCACGGTGTTCTGGGCGCCGTTCCCCGTCGAGCTTCCCACAGGGTTGTCCACAGTCTGCTCCACGGCCGCGCGGACCGTGGTCGAGGCGGTACTCCCCCGTACTACCGGGCTTCCGGCGGTGCGGTGACACAACTGTAAAGGACTGGAGCGCGTGGTACCCAACGGAAGTTCTCCCCAGTGTGGAGAATCGGGAGGCCGTGGTCACCACGGCCGCGCGGGACCAGGGGTGTTTGACCTGGCAGCCCTCGTCACGTACCGTTGTCCAGTTGACTGCGGCCGTTCGGTCGCGCCTTCCGTGTCAACCAACGCATACGTGACGGCTCGCCGCGAGCAGCCGTGTGGAGATCATCATGAGCAAGCGCACCTTCCAGCCGAACAACCGCCGCCGCGCCAAGAAGCACGGTTTCCGTGCCCGCATGCGCACCCGCGCCGGCCGCGCCATCCTCGCCGCACGCCGCGGCAAGGGGCGCACCGAGCTTTCCGCCTGATCCGCGGGGGTCCTCGTCGTGTTGGCCCGAGCCAACCGCATCGTCCGAGGCGACGACTACCGGATGGTCGTGCGTCGTGGTCGCAGAAGCGCCACGGCACACGCCGTCGTGTCGGTGGTCCGTCGCCTCGATGACGATCCTGGTCCCACCAGGTTCGGGTTCATCGTGGCGAAGACCGTCGGGAACGCGGTGACACGCAACCTCGTGCGTCGCCGTCTGAAGGCGATCGCGCACGGAGTCCTCCCGAGCGCGCCGCTCGGGTACGACGTGGTGGTGCGTGCACTGCCAGCCGCCGCGCAGGCCCCATGGCCTACCCTGCTCGAAGACATCACGCGCTCCTTCGCGCGCGGTGTGGAGAAGGCAGCATGAACCGGTTCCTCTGGGTCGTCGCGTTGCTCCCACGCAACGCGTGCGTCGTGGTGCTCCGGGCCTACCGTGCGGTGATCTCACCGCTCTACGGCAACGTCTGTCGGTACCACCCCTCGTGCTCGCGCTACGCGCTCGAGGCGATCCAGCAGTACGGCGTGGTCCGCGGATCGGCGATGGGCGCTTGGCGCATCGCTCGGTGCAACCCGTGGGCAGCCGGCGGGATCGACGACGTCAGGGAACGTCGCCGCCCCTTCACCGTCAGTCGGTTCGGGTTCGTCCTCGCGCCGATCCCGCAGCAACAGCAGACCTCGGCCGGCACGGTCCGTCCGGTGCTGCTCCCCCAGCGCACTCGAAAGGCGTGACCGTCCCCATGGACCTCATCGGTACGATCCTCTGGCCACTCAAATGGGTGGTGTCCGCGATCCTGGTCGGCTTCCACTGGGTCTTCGAGAACCTCGGGATGGACCCCTCTGCGGGTATCACGTGGGTGCTGTCGATCATCTTCCTGACCTTCGTGGTCCGGGCCGCGCTGATCCCCATCTTCGTGCGACAGATCAAGTCGCAGCGACGGATGCTGGAGGTCGCGCCCCAGCTGAAGAAGATCCAGGACAAGTACAAGGGCAAGAAGGACCAGTTCTCGCGCGAGGCCATGTCCCGCGAGACCATGGCGCTGTACAAGGAGACCGGGACGAACCCGCTGAGCTCCTGCCTGCCGCTGCTCATCCAGATGCCGATCTTCTTCTCGCTGTACTCGGTGCTGCACGAGGCGCAGATCAACAAGACGGGCATCGGCCTGCTCACCGGCGACCTCGCCAAGTCGTTCGGCAACGCATCGCTCTTCGGAGCCCCCCTGCACGAGACGTTCACGAACGCGTCCGGCTGGGAAGTCCGCATCATCGCGGGCATCATGATCGTCGTGATGACCGCCTCGCAGTTCATCACCCAGCTGCAGCTCGTCGCCAAGAACATGTCGCCGGAGACCAAGGAGTCTCCGATGTACCGCCAGCAGAAGATGATGCTGTACGTGCTTCCCCTGGTCTTCGTGATCTCGGGTCTGTCGTTCCCCCTCGGCGTCATGTTCTACTGGCTGGCCTCCAACCTCTGGACGATGGCGCAGCAGTACTTCGTCATCCGCAGCATGCCGACGCCGGGCTCCGAGGCAGCCCTCGCTCGTGAGGTCCGTCTCGCCAAGAAGGCCCAGCGCCGCGGAACCCCCGCGACGACCGGTGTCCTCACCGACGCCGGGACCGGTGCCTCCATGGCCGAGGTCGAAGCACGTGTGAACAACCAGCGCCAGCAGCCGGTCGGCAAGTCGCGCGCCAAGAAGAACGGGAAGACCAAGTGAGCGAGCAGGACACCGCTGCGGTCGTCGACACGACGGACGACGAGCAGCACCTCGCCCCCACCGACGCGACGGTCGACGTCGACGGCGATGACGTGGACGGTGACGACGAGAGCCGCGACGAAGCGGACATCGCTGCCGATTACGTCGAAGAGCTGCTCGACATCTGCGACCTCGACGGAGACATCGAGATCGAGGAGCGCGCCGGACGCGTCTACCTGACCGTCACGGACGACGGAGCCGCCCTGCGCGTGCTCGCGAAGCCGGACACGGTCACGGCCCTCCAGGAGCTGACTCGCATCGCGGTGCAGGCCGAGACCGGAGAGTTCAGCCGACTCATCCTGGACATCGGTGGATCCCGCGACGCCCGTGCGACGGAACTGCAGCGGTTGGTCGACACCGCCGTCGAACGCATCGAAGCCGGTTCGACGACGGCAGCACTGCCCCCGATGTCGTCCTACGAGCGCAAGCTCGTGCACGACCTGGTCGCCGAGAAGGGCTTCCACTCGGAGTCCGAGGGTGAGGGTCGCGACCGTCACACCGTCATCACGCGATGACGGACGCCCACGTCACGGCCGGTTCGGAGCCTCCTGTCCTGGAGGCCGAGCCGGCCGTCGCCGCGTCGCTCTTCGGTGACGAGATCGACGGAGCCCGCTCGTTCGCCAACGAGCTCGCCCGCCGCGGGGAGGAGCTCGGGCTGATCGGCCCACTCGAGCTCCCGCGGTTGTGGACCCGACACATCCTCAACTCTGCGCTCGTGGCACCGCTGCTCCACGCCGGAGCTTCTGTCGGTGACGTCGGGTCCGGAGCTGGCCTGCCGGGCCTGGTCTTGGCGATCGCGCGACCGGACGTCTCCATGACGCTGATCGAGCCGATGGAGCGTCGGACCGACTGGCTCCGTGCCGAGGCTGACCGCCTCGAGCTCGAAAACGTCACGGTCCTTCGAGCCCGCGCGGAGGACGCTGCAGACGCACTCGTGCTCGACCAGGTGACCGCGCGTGCAGTGAGTGCGCTCTCGAAACTCATACCGCTGACGGTGCCCCTCGTCCGGTCCGGTGGGCAGCTCATCCTCATGAAGGGTGCGCGCGTCGACGACGAGGTCGCAGCCGCGCGCAAGGTCATCCTCCGTAATCGTCTGGAAGACGTCGAGGTCCTCGAGCTCGGAGTCGGAGTGGTCGAGGAGACCACGCGCGTCTTCCGGGCTACAGTTGACTGACGCCACCGATCCGGTCTGATCGGGTTCCGTCGTAGCGTGTTCGCACGGCTGCACAACGGAGCGCGTCGAGGGGCGACGGCCGTGCCGACCGCCCGATGTTCCACGTGAAACACAGACCGGGGAAGAGGCACTCGTTGAGTTCGTCCACTGACTACGACGCGTCGACACCCCTCGCGCGCGAGATCGCCGACCTCAATCGACGCCGGCGCGCGATCGCGACGCAGCAGTTCCCGTTGCCGGAGAAGACCCGAGTCTTCACGGTGTCGAACCAGAAGGGTGGCGTCGGCAAGACGACCACCACCGTGAACCTCGCCGCTGCCCTGGCGCATGGTGGGGCGCGCGTGCTGGTGATCGACCTCGATCCGCAGGGCAATGCGTCCACTGCACTCGGCATCGACCACCAGGCGGAGGTCGCCAGCATCTACGACGTCATCGTCGACGAGGCCCCGATGGCGGACACCGTGCAGCGGTCCCCCGAATCCGAGACGCTCTGGTGCGTGCCGGCGACCATCCACCTGGCAGGCGCCGAGATCGAGCTGGTGTCGCTCGTGGCCCGCGAGCAGCGTCTCCGCACCGCGCTGGACGAGTACCTCGCTTCCGTCGAGGAACCGTTCCACTACGTCTTCATCGACTGCCCGCCGTCCCTCGGCCTGCTGACGATCAACGCCTTCGTCGCGGCCAAGGAAGTCCTCATCCCGATCCAGTGCGAGTACTACGCGCTCGAGGGTCTCAGCCAGCTGCTCCGGAACATCGAGCTCATCGAGCGGCACCTCAACCCGCACCTGGCTGTGTCGACGATCCTGCTGACCATGTACGACGGGCGGACGAACCTGGCGAACCAAGTCGCCAACGAGGTCCGTACCCACTTCGGCGACCAGGTGCTGCAGGCGATGATCCCGAGGTCAGTCCGGGTCAGTGAAGCGCCCAGCTACGGGCAGAGTGTGGTGTCGTACGACGTCAACTCCACCGGCTCGCTCTCCTACCTGGAGGCCGCGGCCGAGATCGCAGAACGAGGAGCAAAGGCCTGATGGCACCCAAGCGGACCGGACTCGGGCGTGGCATCGGCGCGCTGATCCCCACCACGAACGAGCAGCAGGAGCGGCCCGTCGACGTCTTCTTCCCGTCGGGTGGGACCTCGGCGTCGGAGGCGACCGGTGGCGGCACGGCAGAAGAGCTGCTGGCCGTTCCGGGTGCACGGCTTGCGAACCTCAACCCGCTCGACATCGTGCCGAACGCCCAGCAGCCGCGGAAGGAGTTCCGCGAGGAAGAGCTGCAGGAGCTCGTGCACTCCATCCGTGAGATCGGTCTGCTGCAGCCGATCGTGGTGCGACCGATCGTTGGTGCTGCCGGGACTGCGCCGCAGTACGAGCTCATCATGGGTGAGCGACGACTCCGCGCCACGAAGGAGCTCGGGCTCGCGACGATCCCGGCGATCGTGAAGGAGACTCCTGACGACGCGATGCTCCGGGACGCGCTCCTGGAGAACCTGCACCGCGCCCAGCTGAACCCGCTGGAAGAGGCGTCGGCGTATCAGCAGCTCCTCGCCGACTTCGGCATCACCCAGGAGCAGCTCGGGCAGCGGATCGGTCGGTCGCGTCCGCAGATCACGAACACCATCCGACTGCTGCGACTGCCCTCTCCCGTGCAGCGCCGCGTCGCCGCGGGTGTCCTCTCTGCAGGGCATGCTCGCGCGATCCTCGCTGCCCCGGACGCCGAGGCGATGGAGTACCTGGCGGAGAAGATCGTCAACGAGGACCTCTCCGTTCGCGCTGCCGAGGCGATCGCGCAACAGCTTTCCACGAAGACGCCAGCAAAGACTCCGGCGGCGCCGTCGAAGCGCCAGGTCCACTTCAACGACATGGCCGAACGTCTCGGCGACCGGCTGAACACGCGGGTGAAGATAGCGGTCGGTGCCCGGAAGGGTTCGGTCACGATCGACTTCGCCAACCCCGACGATCTGTCCCGGATCCTCGGAGAACTCGGCATCCAGGACGTCGCTGGCTGAGAATGGTTCGGTACGAGCGCTGTGCGCCCGTCTGAGCGCCCGAGATCGCGCAGATGGGCACAGATGCCACCCTTTAGCTCCCGGGGGCCTCAGGGGGTATCAGAAGCGGTGCCCGGGCCCCGGTCGGTTGTCCGGGCGAGGGCCCACCCGCTCTCCTCCGGTCCGAGGGCTGAGCGTCCGGCGCTGTCTTGACGGTTGGGCGTCCGAATCGCTGTGCTCGCAGGTCTTCGGCGTTCGGCGGGATGCAATCGGCGGCCCGGTTCGCCTCCTTGCCGCTCTGTCGCCGGCAGTGTCGCTGAATCGCTTCCCGGAGCAGAGGTGCTCAGACGGACAGTCGGCGATGTTCCACGTGGAACATCGACTCGATCGCGGGAGGTAGCGGTCGTATCGCAGCCGGGCGCCGCGCTCACCGTGGGGAGAGAACTGTCTTCCACTGGGCTAGGTCAGTGCTTGCCAGGCCTTGGGAGGACAGGCTTGGTGGTGACGCCATCGATTCGCTGATGGGAGGCTCTGTCGCGGCGGACGGTGCCAGGAAGCTCGCATCGTCAGGGTCCTCTGTGGCTCGACCGTCTCTGGCTTTCTCCGGGTTGCCGGGTCTGCTTGACGATGTTCCACGTGAAACCACAAGGGACCCATCACCTCCCGCGGTGCCGTCCTGAGGGAGACCGTTCGCGTGATCTTGCCTATCGGCTTCCGGCTGTCCGGTGACGATGCGGCGGCGCGCAAGTGGCGGTGATGGTTCACGCCGGGAGCCTGTGATCCTGCGCTGGTGCGCTGGTGCGCTGGTGCGCTGGTGCGGTCGGGTACGTGGGCTCGTGGTCCGGCGGCAGAGTGACCGAATGCTCAGGGGCTCGCGGGATCAATCAACAGCGTCCCACAGCGTTGTGCTCGCTGAAGGGCCGCGATCCCGGGTGCCCGCGATCCCGCGTGCCCGGGATCCCGCGTACCCGCGTGCCCTCGTTCCCGCGTGCCCGCGTTTCCGCGTTTCCGCGTTTCCGCGTTTCCGCGTACCCGCGTACCCGCGTGCCCGCCTTCCCGCATGGCCCCGTGGCCGCGTTTCCACGACCCCGCGTTCCACCGTTCCCATTTCCCGCATGTCCGCGTTTCCGCGTGGAGGTCTGCCCGGTCCGGTTGCCCGTGTACGAGAGCCCTGAGCCCTGAGTCCGGCGCCCTGAGCGCCGATTGCCCGACTACCCCTACGCACGGCAGCCCAAGTCCCCGGCCACCCGATCGTCCGGTTCCCGGTTCCCGGTTCCCCGGTTCCCCCGTCGTCCGACGCCCCACTTACCCGGTTGCCCGGTTGCCCGGTTGCCCGGTTGCCCGGTCTCTGGGTAGCCCGGTTGCCCGGTTGCCCGGTTGCCCGGTTGCCCGATTCACCGAGTCACCGAGTCACCGAGTGCCCCGCTCCCCCAGTCGATGAGCTCCCTGGCCCTCAGGCCCCGAGATGCGGAGTTCCCGAGCGGACTACTTGCTGAGTGGTTGCGGCTGCGTGTCCAGGTGCTGGAGCGGCGGCGCGACGATCAGGCGACCGGTACCGGCGCCGTGCCGCGCTGCATCGCTACCCGAACTGACGGATCTGGTGAGTGCGTGTGCAGCCCTCGCGGCATCACCGAGCTTCGACTGTGTCGGAGTCACCCAGCCGCACTGACAGCGCGTCACCGTCGTTCCACCGGAAGAGCACGAGATGCCACTGGCCCGGGTCCCGTCGGGACGGATCGATGAGACCCGCGGCGCCGACCTCGAGGGCGCGGTTCCGTACAGCCCACGAACGCGGTGACCGACCGGCAGCGACATCGTCCTGCCACGGAGCGACCGCGTCAGCGACGTCGATGCCGATCGCTCGCAGTACCTCGGTGTCGCGCAGATCGATGATCCCCTGCGCCTCGACCTCCACCCGGACGACGTCGAGCCGCTCTGCTCGCGCCCCTCGGTGCGCGATCATCGCAGCGTTGACCCCGGCGATCGACGAACTCAAGTGAGGCGTTGGCTCGTGTGCCCGCGAGTAGCGGCCGGCTGAACGTGATCCGGCGAGGGCGAGCTCGCGGAAGGCAGGGTTGACGGCTCTGAAGAACGAGCCCCGGATCGTCGTCGTGAAGGTCCATTCGGCGTCTGCCACACGCTCAGGATCCCACCGGGAGGCCCGTCCAGCGCCGGGTAGCGATCCAGCAGCGATGTTCCACGTGGAACAATCCACGGAGTCCACCAGGAGCGCACCACCCTCCGGAAGCAGAGGGACCCGACTGGCTACCGACCTCAGGCCGAGTGGTCCCGGATCGCCTGCTCCGCCAGCTCGGCGTAGGTCCACCCGAGGTCGAAGCCCGACGCGGACAGCGCCTGCGGCACGAGCGACGTCTCGGTGAGCCCCGGCAGCACGTTCGCCTCGAGGAACCACGGCGTCCCTGCACCGTCGATGATGATGTCCACGCGAGACACATGGCGCAGCCCGAGGGCACGGTGCGCCAGGATGGCAGCGGCGGAGGCAGCCTGTGACTGCTCCTCGCTCAGCCGCGCGGGGGTGAAGAAGGTCGTCTCCCCCGCGTTGTACCGCGCCTCGTACCCGTAGAACCCGTTGCGCGGCACGATCTCCACCGGCGACAGTGCCAGTGGCCCGTCCCCGGTGTCGATGATCCCCACGGCGATCTCCGTCCCGCGGATCAACTGCTCGACGACCGCGTCCTCGCAGTACGTGTAGGCCGCGACCATCGCCCGCGGCAGGTCCTCGACGTTCTCGACGAGGGTGACGCCCTGCGCGCTGCCACCCCGGGCCGGCTTCACCGCGAGCGGCACCGGGTGCTCGGAGGCGATGGCCTGCAGGACCCCGACGGCCCCGAGTTCGCGGAAGACGTCGTGCGACAGCGTGATCGAGCGCGGCGTCCGGACGCCCGCGCGGGACACGAGCGCAGAGGCTGTGGGCTTGTCCCATGCCAGGCGAGCGGATGTCGAGCGTGAGCCGACGTACGGGATGTCGAGGGCCTCCAGGATGCCGCGAAGCGCGCCGTCTTCGCCGGAGGCGCCGTGCAGGGCCGGCCAGACGACGTCCGGTCGGTCCGCCGCGAGTGCGGGCAACAGGGAGGCGTCGGCGTCGCGGAGGTCGACCTGCCACCCGTACCCGGTCAACGAGTCCGCGACTCGACGACCGGAGCGCAACGAGATGTCCCGTTCGTGGGAGATCCCCCCGGCGACGACGACGACGTGACGGCGGGCGAACTCAGCCATGGGCGGGATCCTCTACGGACGGGGTCAAACGGGGGAAAAGCCTGATCAGGGCATGTTCGGCTGCGGTGAGCTGACCGACGACGTGCTCACCGACGTGCTCGACCGGCTGGCGGACCCGAAGGTTTCGACCAGTTCAAGCTCGTCGTTCACGACCGATGCCAGCCGCTTCACGCCGACGCGGATCTGCTCCGGCGTGGGGTAGCAGAACGACAGGCGGATGTTGCCGGCGCCGCGGCCGTCGGCGAAGAAGGCGGTGCCCGGGGTGTAGGCGACGAGCTCCTTGACGGCCCGGGGCAGCATGCCCTTCGAGTCGAGCGACTCCGGAAGGGTCAGCCAGATGAAGAACCCACCGTTCGGGACCGTCCAGCTGAGGTCGGGCAGGAACTCCCCCAGTGCCGAGAGCATGGCGTCCCGGCGCTCGGCGTAGATGCCGCGGAAGGTGTCGACCTGACCCTTCCAGTCCGCGGCGTCGAGGTACGCGTTCACCACGTACTGCCCGAATGAGTTCGGGGCGAGGACGGCGGATTCGTTGGCGAGCACGAGCTTCTCGCGGATGGCGTGCGGCGCGAGGGCCCACCCGACGCGGAACCCGGGCGCGAGGGTCTTCGAGAACGAGCCGAGGTAGACCACGCCTTCGTCGTCGATCGAGCGGATCGCCTGCGGCGCCGGCTCGTCGAACCAGAGCAGTCCGTAGGGGTTGTCCTCGAGCACCAGGATGTTGTTCGAGCGGCAGATGTCGAGCACCTCGATGCGGCGCTCCCGGCTCATCGTGACGCCGGCGGGGTTGTGGAAGTTCGGGATCGTGTAGAGGAACTTCATCCGCTTGCCAGCGGCCCGAAGACGGGCGATCGTCTCGCGCAGGGCCTCCGGGACCAGACCGAGCTCGTCGGTCGCCACGTGGACCGTCTCGGCCTGGTACGAGCGGAACACACCGATGGCGCCGACGTACGACGGGGACTCGGCCAGGACGACGTCGCCCGGGTCGATGAACAGGCGTGTGACGAGGTCCAGGGCGTGCTGCGACCCGGTGGTCACCACGACGTCCTCGGCGCTGGCGCGGATGCCCTCGAGGGACATCACGTTGACGATGTGCTCGCGGAGGGACCGCAGGCCTTGTCCGCCGCCGTACTGCAGCGCCATCGCGGCGTCCTCGGCCATCACTCGGTCGAGTGAGCCGGTCACGAGCTCACGCGGCAGCGCGGAGACGAAGGGCATGCCGCCGGCGAGCGAGACCACCTCGGGCCTCGACGCGACGGCGAACAGAGCTCGGACCTCGGAGGCGCTCAGCCCGGCGGTGCGCTGGGCGTAGGAGTCGTACCAGGGGTCGAGACTGTTGCCGTTCGTCATCGAGTTTCCTCCACTCGGTCGTTCTCGCCACAGTACGACATGCAGCCGGGCATCCGTCGTTCCGCGTCACAGGCCGATCGGCGATCCGTGGCCTGTTGCCGGCCGGGAGGCCCATCCAGCGTCAGCAGGGCGGCGGACGGTGGGCGGGCCTCCAGACAGACGGACGCCCCGCCCTCCGATGGAATGGAGGGCGGGGCGTCCGCGTCTGTGTGGCGGATCCCTACGCGAGGAAGTCCGCGAGGTCGGCCTCGAGGGCCGGCTTCGGCTTGGCGCCGATGACGGTCTTGACGACCTCGCCGCCCTTGAACACCTTCATCGCCGGGATCGACGTGATCTGGTAGTTCATGGCCGACTGGGGGTTGTCGTCGACGTTGAGCTTGACGATCTCGATCTTGTCGGCGTGCTCCGCGGCGATCTGGTCGAGGATCGGCGAGACGGCGCGACACGGGCCGCACCACTCAGCCCAGAAGTCGACGAGGATCGTCTTGTCGGACTTGAGGACTTCGGCCTCGAACGTGGCGTCGGTCACTGCCTTTGCGCTGGACATGTTTGCTCCTTCGACGGGAAGTCGGTTCGGTGTGGTGAACGGGGACGCAGCGATGCGCATTCCCGTGGTGTGCAGGGCCGGGGTCAGACCCGGGCGGTGACGTCGATGATCGCCTCGGCCGGGGTGACACCCTCGGCCTGGTCGGTCAGGTCGTGGTCGAGGTCGGCCAGGTACTTCTCGGCGTCGAGCGCTGCGACCGCACCGGAGCCGGCGGCGGTGATCGCCTGGCGGTACGTCGGGTCGAGCACGTCGCCGGCGATGAAGACACCCGGGACGCCGACGGCGCGGGAGGTGCGACCCTCGACCGCGAGCGTGCCTTCGGGAGCGATCTCGAGCTGGCCGTGGACCAGGTGCGTGCGCGGGTCGTTGCCGATCGCGATGAACAGGCCGTCGAGGGCGAGGGAGGACTCTTCGCCGGTGACGGTGTCCTTGAGCGTGACGCCATCGACCGCGGAGTCACCCGTGATGCCGGTGACCTCCTTGTTCCAGGCGAACTCGATCTTCGGGTCGTTCATCGCGCGGTCCTGCATGATCTTCGACGCACGCAGCGAGTCCTTGCGGTGGATGACCGTCACCTTGTCGGCGAAGCGGGTGAGGAACGTGGCCTCTTCCATCGCGGAGTCGCCACCGCCGACGACGGCGATGTTCTTCTGGCGGAAGAAGAAGCCGTCGCACGTGGCGCACCAGGAGACGCCGTGACCGGACAGGCGCTCTTCGTCCGGGAGGCCCAGGTGGCGGTACGCCGAACCGGTGGCGTAGATGACCGTGAGGGCCTCGTACGTCTTGCCGGAGCCGACCGTGACCTTCTTGACCTGACCGGTGAGGTCGACCGAGACGGCGTCGTCGTAGAGGACCTCGGCACCGAACTTCTCGGCCTGTTCCTGCATCTTGATCATGAGGTCGGGGCCCTGGACGCCCTCGGGGAAGCCCGGGAAGTTCTCGACCTCGGTGGTCTTGGTGAGTTCACCGCCGGTCTCGACACTCGAGGCGACGATGAGCGGCTTCAGCTCAGCGCGCGCGGCGTAGATGCCGGCCGTGAACCCGGCAGGACCGGAACCGATGATGATGAGCTCGCGCATGCGTGTTTGCCCTTCCGTTGCTTGCTGACCGGGTCAACCAATGGTACCGGCGCGCCATTCCCGCGGCCTGGCTGTGCGGTCAGCGTCCGAGGCGTGCGCGGACGAGGTCCACGGCACTGCGGATCTCGGCGTTCCGCAGGATCACCAGACCGCCGAAGTAGACCGCGACCATGACGACCCCGCCGAGCACGACGGTGATCGCCGCACCGGTGAAGTCCGCCATCGCGAAGCCGTCTTCGCTGAAGGCACCGAAGAAGTTCACGACGACCAGGCCGACGGCACCGGCGACGACCGCCGCGACGACGAACTGCAGGTGCGAGCGCGTGACGATCGGTCCTTCGATGCCGTCGAGACGACGACGGACGATGACGAGTGCCACGACGGTCTGGGCGGACCCGGCGACGGTGGTGCAGGCGGCGACGGCGAGGCCGATGACGTCGCCGGGCAGGGTCGTGACCGCGAGGGCCCCGATGACGAACAGCCCGGACTGCACGAGCTGCATGAGGAACGGCGTCCGGTGGTCGTGCATCGCCCAGAACACCCGCTGGATGATGAAGAGCATGCTGAACAGCACGAGGCCCGGCATGTAGGCGAGCAGGACCGCGCCGATCGACAGCGCCCCGTCGAAGGTGTTCGAGAACATCCGACCGAACGGCACCGCGACGACCATCAGCGCCACCGACGAGAACACGGTGAACAAGCCGACGATCCGGAGCGACAGCGACAGGTTCCGTCGGACGGCCGCCAGGTCCCCGCGTTCGGCGTCGTGGCTCATGCGCGTGAAGTACGCGGTGGCGATCGACACGGCGATGATCGAGTGCGGCAGCATGAACAGCAGCCAGGCGTTCTGCAGCACGGCGTTGCCGGCGTTGCCGGAGCCGAGCGAGGCGACGCGGGACTGCACGATGCCGGCGAGCTGCGTGACGAGGATCATCGCGAACAGCCAGCCCGCGGCGGTGCCGGTGGCCTTCAGGCCGACGCCACGCCACCGGAAGTCGGGGCGGAAGGTCAGGCCGGCACGCTTCCAGAAGAACGGCAGGAAGGCGGCCTGTGCGAGCACCCCGAGCGATGCGCTGCCGGCGAGCACCGCGATCTTCAGCGGTGTCCAGTCGTCCGTGCCGGAGTTCACGGCACGGTTGCCGAACAGCGCGATGAAGACGACGAGGCCCGAGACCGCGATGACGTTGTTGATGAGCGGTGCCCAGGTGAACGGACCGAAGACCTGCTTGGCGTTCAGGACCTCACCGAGCAGTGAGTAGATCGCGTAGAAGAGGATCTGCGGCAGGCACCAGAACGCGAACGCCACGGCCAGGTCGGTGGTGGCGGGCGAGAAGCCCTTGCCGTCGTGTGCCTGCGAGGAGTACAGCCGCACCAGGAACGGTGCGAGCAGGGTCGCGATGATCGTGATGACGATGAAGGCCGAGCCGCCGAGCGTGACGATCTTGTTGACGTAGGCACGGCCGCCGTCGCTGTTCTGGGACATCGAGCGCACGATCTGCGGGATGAGCACGGCGGACAGCAGGCCACCGGCGATGAGCGCGTAGATGTTGTTCGGCAGCTGGTTCGAGACCGCGAACGCGTCGGCCGACGGCGAGTTCGTCTGGCCGATCGCGTAGGCGAGCACGAACGTCTTCGCGAACCCGAGCAGGCGCGAGATCATCGTCCCCGCCGCGAGCATGGCGCTGGCCCGGCCGAGGCCACGCCCCTCGCCCTGCTCGGCGTCGACCTCGGCGCTGGGCTGGGTGGTGCTGATGGTCGGCTCCTCGGGGCGGTGGTCGGACGGGAGGCTCGACTCGACCCCGGCACGCGCGATCGCGTCCTCGAGACGGTCGCCGTCCCCACCGACGGTGTCGGTGCCGGAGCTGGCCGCGGCGATCGCGGAGGCGGCGCCGGGGACGGTGGTCGGGCCTCCAGGCTGTGAGACGTCGGCGGCCCGGGAGCGGTCAGTAGCCCGGGAGGCGTCGGCCGACGGTGCGGCGTCGGTGTCCACCGGACGCTCGCCCGGCCCGGCGGGCTGGACCTCGAGGGGACGGTTGGGGTCGTCGTCCTCCTCCGGCTCCGGTTCGCCGTTGCGGCGACGCAGACGGCGGCGGACGTTGCGGAGGATCCCGAGGCCGAAGACCACGACGACGGCGATCGCGGCGAGGGCCGTGATGACGGTCTCCCACTGCGCCTGCACGTTGATCTCGACCGTGGCGGGGGTGGCGATGCGGGCACCGCTCGCGCTCGTCAGCGCCATCGACAGGGCGACCTTGCCGTTCGCGACCGACTGCACCGGGAACGTGGTGCGGGTCGAGGAGCGGGGTTGGATCGTGACCTCGACCGCGTTCCGTTCGATGCGCAGGAACGAGTTCGACGGCGTGACGGTCAGGAACACCGTGACCGGCCAGTCGGACCGGTTCCGGACCGAGATCGGCAGCGAGGACCGGTCGCCGAGCAGGGTGATGTCACTCGAGTTCACGATGCCGACGCTGGCGATGGTCTTCTGGTCGTCCGCGGTGATGCGGTCCACGACGGTCGTGAGGCCGTCGGTGTCCGCACGCCAGGCGTTCGACGCCGCGGCGAGGGTGCGCAGTCGGGCCGGGGCGGTGACCTCGACCGGGTCGGCGACGGCGCTGGCGAAGCCGACGAGGGCCTGCTCGGAGCGGACCAGGCGGCGGAGGACCGTGAGCCGGTCGGAGCCGTCGTCCTTGCTCTGCAGGGTCAGCGACCCGGGCTTGGCGTCGACGACGGTGGAGAAGTCCGTCGGCGAGATCCAGGCGGTGTCCTCGAGGGCGTCCAGCGCCTGGTCCAGACGCGCGGAGTCGGTCGGCCAGGACCGGTCGAGGGTCAGCAGGACCGGGCCGGTGGCGCTGCCCTGGACGGCGACGGTGGCGAGGGTCGCGCGGAGGGTGGCCATCGCGCGGTCGGTGGCACGGGCGGACTTCGCGTCGGCGGCCTGGCGCAGCAGGTCGGACATCCCCTGGTCGGCGACGAGGGCCTTGGTGGAGGAGACCTGCTCGGCCGCGGCGACCGTGGTGTCCTGGCCGGCCGAGGTGTTGCCGCTGGACAGGATCGTCGAGGTGTAGCCGGCGGTGCGGAGGGCGGGGAGGTCGTCGGAGGAGACGGTGCCCTCGACCGGCCAGGCGACGGTGTCGACGGTCCAGGGGAAGGACACCAGCGAGGCCGAGGTGGGGATCGTGGCGGGGTCGGTCTCGTCGGTGTTCCCGGTGCCGTTGCCGGTGCCGTCGGCGGCGTCCGTGGTGGCGGTGTCGGTCGGCTCGGTCGCGGTGTCGCCCGGGGTCTGGGTGGTCGAGCCGGCGCCGTCCGTGGGGTCCGTCGCCGGGTCCGTCGCCTGGTCGGTCGGCTCCGGCGTGGTGGTCGGGCTCGGGGTGGCCCCGGGGAACCGGTCGGCGTCGACGGCGGCGGCGATGGCCTGGTCGAAGGAGATCGGCGCCGCGATGCCCGACAGTCCGGCCTGGCGCAGCCCCGTCACGTCGGCGTCGGCGTAGGACAGCGGGAACTTCTCGTTCCGGAGGCCCTCCAGCCGCTCGAGCCACGCGGTCGCCGAGCTCGGGGCGTCGTCGCCGAGGATCCGGATGGACGCGATGATGCGTGGGTCGACGGCGAGGGCGACGCTGTGACCCTCGGCCGCGTCGAGCTGCTGGGTGAGGGTGCCGTCGACGGCGGTGTCGGCAGCCAGGGTGTTGGCGCTGAGCAGGCCGTCGTCGGTCGCCGGCACCGTGACCGGCATCGCCACCGCGACGTCGACCGGCGCGGGGTCGGGTCCGGGGTTCCACGTGAAGGCGGAGCGTCCGACGGCGAGGGTCGAGCCGGCGGAGTACGAGGCCGCGATGCGTCGGGCACCGAAGGGGTTCAGCGTGCCGAGACGGACGTCGGCGAACGGCACCGAGATCGAGTCGACCGTGACGGATCGGTGCGCCGGGACCTCCGGGATCGTCACCCGGTCCATCGGATCGCCGGGCCAACCGTCCGGGGAGGTGTCGTTGATCCAGTCGGTGAGGATGTCGCGTGTGCCCACGACCGGCCGGATGATGTCCAGGTCCGCGCGGCCCGCGGGCAGTGCCGAGTCGGTGTCGTTCGTCACCGTGACGGACAGCGAGAGGTCGTCACCGAGGTTCATCACCCCGCTTCCGGACGGCGTCACCTGGACCGACGCGGTGCCGGCCTGGGCCGCGGCCGGCGTCGCGGGCTTCGAGGTGGTGGCGGCGTCGGCGACGTCCACCGCGGCGGGCGCGATGACCAGACCGGTGGCGACCAGGGCGGACGCGGCGGCGGTGAGCACGGTACGGAGAATCTGCATGTGGGAGGGCCCTGGTCGGGGCGGGCCACGACGAGTGTATGAGCCACGACCATGACAGCAGGCGAGCGCGCAGGTGCTCGGGCCCACTATCTGGGATGATCGTGGGCGTCATGCAGTCCGTAGCCCAGGCCGTCGAGCGACTCGACGCACTCGCCGCCACCGACACCGTCGACGTCCTCGCACGGGCGTTCGCCGCTGCCGGTCACGAGCTCGCCCTCGTCGGCGGGCCCGTCCGCGACGCCTTCCTCGGCCGTCCGGTGACCGACCTCGACTTCACGACGGACGCCCGACCGGACGCCGTCCTGGCGATCGTCGAGCCCCTCGCCAGCAACACCTGGGACGTCGGGCGCCAGTTCGGCACCATCGCCGCCATGGTCCGCGGCGAGCAGGTCGAGATCACCACGTACCGCAGTGACGTCTACGACGGCGAGACCCGCAAGCCCGAGGTCACGTTCGGCGACACCATCGAGGCCGACCTGCTCCGCCGCGACTTCACCGTCAACGCGATGGCGCTCCGACTCCCCCAGCGCGAACTCGTCGACGTGCACGGCGGTGTCGAGGACCTGCTCGCGCAGCGCCTGGCGACCCCGCAGGCGGCCCGGGTGTCCTTCCGCGACGACCCGCTCCGGATGATGCGCGCCGCCCGGTTCACGGCCCAGCTCGGCTTCACCGTGTCCGACGACGTCCGTGACGCGATGACGGACCTCGCCGACTCGATCGAGAACATCTCCGCCGAGCGCGTGCGGGACGAGCTCGTGAAGCTGCTGAACACGAACGACCCGGTCGAGGGCATCCGGCTGCTGGTCGACTCCGGCATCGCCGAGCTGGTCCTGCCCGAGCTCCCCGCGATGAAGCTCGAGATCGACGAGCACCACCACCACAAGGACGTGTACGAGCACTCGCTCACCGTCCTGACGCAGGCGATCGGGTACGAGGCCGAGCGGCACCCCGGCGAGGCCCCCGACACCGTCCTGCGCCTGGCCGCACTGCTGCACGACATCGGCAAACCGGCGACCCGGAAGCTCGAGCCGGGCGGGGCCGTCAGCTTCCACCACCACGACCTGGTCGGCTCGAAGCTCGCGAAGAAGCGGCTGCGGGCCCTGCGCTTCGACAACGACACGATCGCCTCGGTCTCGCGACTGATCGAGCTGCACCTGCGGTTCTTCGGCTACACCGAGGGCGCCTGGACCGACGCCGCTGTCCGCCGCTACGTCCGTGACGCCGGCGACCAGCTCGAGCGGCTGCACGAGCTCACCCGCTCGGACGTCACCACCCGGAACCGTCGGAAGGCGGACCGGCTCGGGTTCGCGTACGACGACCTGGAGGCCCGGATCGCCGTCCTCGCAGAGCAGGAAGAACTCGACTCCATGCGTCCCGACCTCTCCGGGGACGACATCATGCGGATCCTCGACATCCCGCCGGGGCGCGCCGTCGGCGACGCGTACCGCTTCCTCCTCGAGGCGCGGATGGACGAGGGCCCGCTCGGGCCCGAGGACGCCGAAGCGCGCCTCCGCGCCTGGTGGGCGTCCCGCGAAGTGGGCTGATCCGCTCGACGGTGGCGCGCCTCCAGGCCGTCCGCTACGATGGGCAGGTTGTCTCGCGCGCCTTCTGCGTGCCGGGGCACATGCATCAACCCTCCTGTCCCGGGAACTGCCCGGGGCCGCTGAGACCAGAGGAGGTGGGTTCCGCATGCACCAGTACGAACTGATGGCGATCCTCGACCCCGAGATCGATGAGCGCACCGTCGCTCCCAGCCTGGACAAGTTCCTCGCGGTCATCCGCAACGACGGTGGCACCGTCGACAACGTGGACGTCTGGGGCCGTCGCCGGCTCGCTTACGAGATCGCGAAGAAGAACGAGGGCATCTACGCCGTCGTGAACTTCACGTCGTCCGCCGACTCCGCCAAGGAGCTGGACCGCCAGCTCGGTCTCTCCGAGGCCGTCCTGCGCACCAAGGTCCTCCGCGCCGAAGAGGGCATGGCCCAGGTCGCCGCGCAGAAGCAGCGCGACGAAGCCCGTGCCGCCCGCAAGGCCGCCAACGCGTCGGCCTCGGCCGCCACGACCGCGAGCGCCGAGTAGCCCGTGGCCGGCGAAACCGTCATCACGGTGGTGGGCAACCTCACCGCGGACCCGGAGCTGCGGTACACGCAGAACGGGCTCGCCGTGGCGAACTTCACCATCGCGTCGACTCCTCGCACGTTCGACCGTCAGGCGAACGAGTGGAAGGACGGCGACGCGCTGTTCCTCCGTGCGAGTGTGTGGCGCGAGTTCGCCGAGCACGTGGCGGGGTCGCTGACGAAGGGCTCGCGCGTCATCGCGCAGGGTCGTCTCCGTCAGCGTTCCTACCAGGACCGTGAGGGTCAGCAGCGGACGAGCATCGAGCTCGAGGTCGACGAGATCGGCCCCTCGCTGCGTTACGCGACCGCCCAGATCACCCGTGCACCGGGTGGCAGTGGTGGTGGCGCCGGTGGTGGCCGTGGCCAGGTCGGTGGGGGCAACTCCTCCGGCGGTGGCAACGGCGGCTACAACGGTGGCGCGTCCGGTGGCAACGGTGGCGGTCAGTCCGACGCCCCGTGGTCGCCACAGGGTGGTCAGCAGGGTGGCGGGAACGCACAGTCGAACGACGTGTGGTCCACCCCCGGCGGCACCTACGACGACGAGACCCCGTTCTGATCCTCAGCGGTCTGACGACACAACTTCTTCTTCTCTAAGGACACACAATGGCTGGAAAGAGCACCGGCGACCGCCGGAAGCCTCGCGGTAAGGGCGGCAAGAACGCCGCTCCCGCGAAGGCGATCAAGGTCGGCGTCATCGACTACAAGGACGTTGCGACCCTTCGCAAGTTCATCTCGGAGCGTGGCAAGATCCGCGCCCGTCGCATCACCGGCGTCTCCGTCCAGGAGCAGCGCCTCATCGCCCGTGCCGTGAAGAACGCCCGTGAGATGGCGCTCCTCCCCTACGCCGGCTCCGGCCGCTGATCGGAGGTCGACGAATGTCGAAGCTCATCCTCACCCACGAGGTCTCTGGCCTCGGTTCCGCCGGTGACGTCGTCGACGTCAAGAACGGCTACGCCCGCAACTACCTGATCCCGCAGGGCTTCGCCGTGTCGTGGTCGAAGGGCGGCGAGAAGCAGATCGAGTCGATCCGTGCAGCTCGCGCCGCACGCGAGCTCGCCACCATCGAAGAGGCCCAGGACCTCAAGATGAAGCTCGAGAACGCCACCATCCAGCTGTCGGTCAAGGCCGGCAAGGACGGTCGTCTCTTCGGCTCCGTCCGCCCGGGTGACGTCGCTGACGCCGTCCAGGCGCAGGGCGTCGGCTCGCTCGACAAGCGCAAGGTCGAGGTCCCCGCGACCATCAAGACCGTCGGTGACCACGAGGCCACCGTGCGTCTGCGCGAGGACATCGTCGCGACCATCTCGCTGAAGGTCGTCGCCGCGAAGTAGTCCGGTCGCTGCTCCGGCAGCACCAGCACCGCCGGAAGGGCGGGTCTCCCCCAGTGGGAGGCCCGCCCTTCTGCGTTCCCCGGCGCGTGGTGCGTGTCACGGAACGCATTCCTGACGAACGCTCGGTGAACAGGAGTTGAAGCCCCTCGTCCGGGGGTCGACCGCTCGGTACGTTCGTCGAGGCCTCCAGTACCGGGGGTGAACGAAAATCGAGATCAGGAGCACGACATGCCCAACTTGAACGTCACCTACGGCGAGATGCAGGATGCCGCGACCCGTCTGGTCAACGGCGAGCAGGACATCACCTCGAAGCTCCGCGAGCTGAAGTCGCTGGTCGACTCGCTCATCTCCGGCGGCTACGTGACCGACCAGTCCTCCGTCGCGTTCGGCAACTCGTACCAGGAGTTCAACGACGGTGCCACGAAGACCATCGAGGGTCTCGAAGGCATGTCGATGTACCTGAACAAGGCCGCCGAGGCCCTGCAGCAGACCGACACCGAGCTCGCCAACGCCATCAAGTAGCGCGGGACACCGGGCGGCCCGACGACGGGCCGCCCGGTCCACCTCCACCGGCACGGGCATCGATCGGGAGCACCCATGGCAGACCTCATCATCACCAGAGCCGTCCTCGAGGACTCAACCACCAAGTTGCAGCACATCTCGGACGAGCTCGAGCACCAGAAGTCGGACGACCGCGCCCTGACCGAGGTGTACGGCCAGCACGACGTGCAGAAGGCGATGCACGACTTCTCCGGCGACTGGAAGATCCACCGGAACAAGATGAAGGGCGCCGTCAAGGACCTGCACGAGAAGATGCAGAAGGCGACCGAGAACTTCACCGACCTCGAGCACGACCTGACCGAGAAGCTGACGACCGAGTCGCAGCCGACCGACGGCGGGGCCGCCTGATGCCCGCCCGTGGTGGCAACTGGGCCCTCGTCGGCGAGGCGTCGGACCCGATGGTGGCCGACGTCTCCGTCGTGCAGGAGCTCGTGACCTACTACTCGACCATGGCGCAGGAGATCACCTCCGAGGCCGCGGTCCTCAAGAGCATCGGCGACGGCGAAGACAGCCAGTTCAAGGGCGCGACGGCCGACGCGGTCCGCAAGAAGAGCGGCGAGGTGGCCGGGTCCCTCACGAAGCTCTCCGGACGCTACGACGCGATCCGGGATGCGCTGAAGGGGTATCTGCCGGAACTCGAGCGGGGGCTCGCCGAGTCCGCTGCCGCGCTGCAGGACGCCGAGAACGCCCAGGCGTCCGGCAGCCGGGCGGGCTCGATGCCCGACCCGTCGCAGAACCGGGCCTCGGACGCACCGGCGATCACGAGCGACGAGCAGGGGCAGATCGACGCGAAGCACCGGGCGGTGGAGGGTGCGAAGGCCGACGCCGACGCCGCGACCGCTCGCCTGCGTCGCTCGGTCGACGCGCTGAACGGTGCCGGCAAGGCCGCTGCGACGACGATCCGCGCGGCCTGGGACGACGGGCTGCACGACACCCTCGGCGACAAGATCAAGGCGTTCTTCTCGAAGCTGCTGAAGATCCTGGTCAAGATCTTCACCTACATCGGCATCGCGCTGGCTGCCCTGGCGATCCTCATCCCGGGCGTCGGCATGATCACGTTCATGGCGGCGGTCGCGGCCTCGGTGGTCCTGGTGGCGAACATCACCCTGGCCGGCATGGGTGAGGGCTCGTGGCTGGACGTCATCACCTCAGCCGTCGGGCTCGTGCTCGTCGGTGCCGGTGGTGCGCTGACGAAGGCCGTGTCGACGATGAAGACCGCGGGCATCGCGAAGAGCTCGGTGGGGTTCCAGAAGAACGCGACCGCCTCGCTCGAGAAGCTCGGCACGGCCCGGTCGGCGGCACTCGAGCGGGCGTTCAACCCGCGGTACGGCGCGAAGGGCTTCCCCGAGCGGCTCGCGTCGCTGCGTGCGGTGCAGAAGGAGATCGCGGAGACCCAGAAGGCGCTGGGCAACGCGAAGAGCCTGACCAGCATCGGCAAGTTCCGCGAGAAGCCCAACTGGTGGCACCCGAACAAGACGCTCTGGGCCGAGGACAAGGTGAAGATCGCCGACGTGTTCAAGCGCGGCGACTGGCGTGCCGAGCGGCTGTTCAGCGTCGACCGTCACCACGAGATGGCGGCCATGCAGAAGGAGATGTGGTCGAAGTACGGCGTCGAGATCGCGACGACGCCGGCCTGGCACAAGTGGGCCTCCGGCGGCCGCGTGATCGCGAGCTGGGGCAACACGATCGTGTACGGCCAGGGCCTCAAGCCGACCGGTTTCGGCACCGACCAGCAGCGTCTCCCCGGGTACAACGAGGCGGCGAAGACCCTCACGCACGGGTTCTGAGCCGGGCACGGGTCCTCTGTTGGGAGGACCCGTGCGCTTTTCGTACCGGGGCGACACGCCGAGGGCGAGAAGATTGTTTGTCGGGTGACATGACAATTCTGCGCGACGGGCGTTGCGGACGCACCCCCGCTCCTCCAGGCCGGCCGGACCGGCATGCTGGAATGTGCACATCGGTGTGTAGCAGCCGATCGCACGGGGGTGGGGAAACGTACCCCGCCGGGTCGTACCGTCCCGGAATAACCTCTCGGCAGTCCCTCATCCGGGGGGTGCACCCGACCGAGCGACACCGGGTGCGAAGCGACTGACAGGAGCACGCAATGCCCAACTTGAACGTCACCTACGGCGAGATGCAGGATGCCGCGACCCGTCTGGTCAACGGCGAGCAGGACATCACCTCGAAGCTCCGTGAGCTGAAGTCCCTGGTGGACTCGCTCATCTCCGGCGGCTACGTCACGGACCAGTCCTCCGTCGCGTTCGGCAACTCGTACCAGGAGTTCAACGACGGTGCCACGAAGACCATCGAGGGTCTCGAGGGCATGTCCACGTACCTGAACAAGGCCGCCGAGGCCCTGCAGCAGACGGACTCCGAGCTGGCGAACGCGATCAAGTAGTCCGCTTCCGGACCGGGGCCCCGCCGTTCGGTGGGGCCCCGACCCGTTCACCTCCGGCACGACTGATCGGGAGCACCATGGCAGACCTCATCATCACCTCGGCCGTCCTCGAGGACTCGGCCACCAAGCTGCAGCACATCTCCGACGAACTCGAGCACCAGAAGTCCGACGACCGGGCGCTCAGCGACGTCTACGGCCAGCACGACGTGCAGAAGGCGATGCACGACTTCTCCGGCGACTGGAAGATCCACCGCAACAAGATGAAGGGCGCCGTCAAGGACCTGCACGAGAAGATGCAGAAGGCGACCGAGAACTTCACCGACCTCGAGCACGACCTCTCCGAGAAGCTCACCACCGAGTCCCACCCGACCGACGGTGGTGCCTGATGCCGGCCCGCGGCGGGAACTGGGCCCTGCTCGACCAGTCGTCCGACCCGGTCGTCGCCGACGTCCCCGTGGTGCAGGAACTGGTCACGTACTACAAGACCATCGCCGAGGAGATCACGTCGGAAGCCGACGTGCTCCGGCGCATCGGTGACGGCGACGACGCGCAGTTCAAGGGCGCGACGGCCGACGCCGTGCGGAAGAAGAGCAAGGAGGTCGCCGCCTCGTTGACGAAGATGTCCGGCCGCTACGACGCCATCCGCGACGCCCTGACGGCGTACCTGCCCGAACTGCAGCACGCCCTCGACGAGAGCGCCGGTGCACTGCAGGACGCCGAGGAGGCCGACGCCGCGGGGACCCGTGCCGCGTCGATGCCCGACCCGTCGAAGGACCGCGCGCAGGACGCCCCGCCGATGACGACCGAGGAGCAGGACGCCGTCAGCGCCAAGGGCCGGGCGTCGTCCGCCGCCCAGGGGGACGCCGACGCGGCGAAGGCCCGACTGCACCGGGCGCTCGACGGCATCACTGCCGCAGGCAAGGCCGCCGCCGCGACGATCCGGGCGTCGTGGCACGACGGACTGCACGACACGCTCGGCGACAAGATCAAGGCGTTCTTCTCGAAGCTGCTCAAGCTGATCGTCAAGATCTTCACCTACATCGGCATCGCCCTGGCGGCGCTGGCGATCCTGATCCCGGGCGTCGGCGTCCTGGCGATCATGGGTGCGGTCGCCGCCGGCGTGGGGCTGGTCGCCCAGCTCGGGCTCGTCGCACTGGGCGAGGGCAACGTCTTCGACCTGGTGATGGCCGTCGTCGGCGTCGCCACGCTGGGGATCGGGTCGGGCATCACGAAGGCCACGTCCGTCGCCGTGAAGAGCGGGCTCAAGGCCGGCAAGACCTCGATGACCGCCAAGCTCGGCGAGCGTCTGGCGCCCCTCAAGGAGTTCCGATCCGACGCGATCCAGCGGATCAACAGCCTGAAGACCCAGATCGGCGGCAAGACCGGAGCGGTGCAGCACGTCGACGGTGCGATGTCCGGCTTCACCCAGAACGCGCTCCGGGACGTCGGGACGAAGGGCCTCGGCGCGGCGAAGACCATCTCCGACCAGCTCCGGCGGAACCTCGAGCCCCTGGTCGAGCAGAAGGGTGCGCTGCAGGGCGGCATCAAGTCCGCCGAGACGCAGATCGCGAAGGAAGCGGGGCTCGTCCGCGGCGCCGACGACCTGATCGCCGCGAACATGAAGGACGTCGACCGGGCCATCGGGGCCTTCACGAGCAAGTTCCCGGACAACCCGAACTGGTGGAACCTGCGCCAGGTCAGCACCACCGCGAAGAACGACTGGAGCACCATCTCGAAACAGTTCGGTTCCGATCTGTTCACGAAGAGGGGCTTCGATGGGTGGGCGGAACGTCTGGCCGGCATCGACGGGCAGCTGAACCGCGCGGACATCGACAAGTGGCTGGGTGCGCGCGGCTTCGCCGGCGTCGGGTCATCGGCGCCGAAGTGGCACACCTGGGTCAACGGCGGCATGAGTGCGCAGGGCAAGGCGTGGTCGATCACCGGCCTCGTCATCAACCCCACCATGATCGGCAACGACCAGCAGCGCCCGTGGACCGAGTCCTACGGCGAGTTCAAGCACCCGATCACGACCTGAGAGCACATCCCATGAGCGCTGTACCCGTCCTCACCTCGACGATCGACGTCGACGCCCCGGAGTGGCTGGTGGTCCCCGGCGCCGACGAGCTGACGCCCGCCTGGCGAGCCGACGTGCTGGCCCTGTTCGACGCGGTCGCGGACATCGACCGGGAGGCGCAGGGTCCCGACCGGCTGTTCGCCGACGGTCCGTCGGTGGACCCGGAACACGCCGTCGACACCCTGCTGGAGTTCCGCGCCTCGCTCGACGGCGACGAGCGTCTGGTCGCGGCCCTGACCGTGCCGAACCGGTGGCCGCTGCCGGTGATCGTCTCGGTCGGGGTGGCGGACGAGTCCGGCCCGGACCTGCTCGAGCTGGCCGGCGCGACCGGTGGCGCTCCGTCGGATCCCCCGGCGGTGGACGAACTGCCCGAGGACGTCGGCGGCGAGGGCCCGGTCGTGACGCGCTTCGACGTGGACGACGAGGGCGTGATCTGGGCCACGGTGTGCGCCGTCCGACGGCAGGACGGCGTGGACACCCGGGTGCTGTGGCGGACGCGGGAGCTCGACGTCGTGCCGGTCTTCGCTCCCGAGGTCGTCGCCCTGGTCGGCCGCGTCCGGAACGAGGTGTCCGCATGACCGCCCCGATCTCGTCGTTCCTGATGGTCGTCCCGCCGGGATGGGCCCGCCTGCCCGCACGTGAGGAGGACCGACAGGTCCTCGCCGCCACGGTCCGCGAGGTCATCGCCCGCGCACTGCCGGACTCGCTGCCGCGCGACCGTGCCGACCCGCTCCGCCAGGAGATGCAGAAGCGCCTGATGTCGACCGTCGTCGAGGCGGGCGACAACGGCGCGACCGCGGTCTACCTGCCGGTGCAGCCCGTCGACGGGTTCACCCCGCCGGTGTCGATCATCGAGAGCGAGGTCGACGACGAGTCCGACCAGGCGCCGGAGGAGGTCATCGCCGAGCTGCTCGCCGACGCCCTGCCGGACCGGCACGACCAGCAGGATCCGGGCCTCCGCCAGGTCGACGGCGGCATCGCGGCCCGTACCGAGACGCAGCTCCGTCGGGCCGTGCCGGACGAGGTGGCGGGCGAGCTGCCCGCGGTCGACGACCGTCAGGTGGTCTACACGATCCCGGTGCCGCACCGGCCGGGCCGCTGGGTGGTGATGTCGTTCTCGGCGATCAGCGCCCCGGCGGACCAGGACGCGACCGAACCCGGTGCCGAAACCCGGGACATCGGTACCGACGAGCGGATCACCGACGCCCTGGTGATGCTCTTCGACGCCATGATGACCACGTTCCGCTGGACCGACGTCCCCGACGCCGAGCCGACCCCGCTCGAGCTCCGTCTGGCCGAGATCGGTGGCACGGCGTGAGCTGGGACTTCCTGCACCCGGCGTCCCACCTGGTGCTCACCTGCGCGGCCCTGCTGTTCGTCGCGACCCTGGCCTTCGTGGTGCCGGTGATCGTCGCGCTCCGCCGCCGGACCGCGACGGACGCCATCGCCTGGGCCGACCGGGTCCGCCGTGACGACGCCACCGCGTGGTCGCTCGACCGCGTGCTCCGGAGCGTCGAGGCCTCGTGCCGGACGGCCGGCGTCGTGTTCCCCGGCTTCGTCCGGGCGTCGATCGGCCACACCGTGCGGCTCGACCTGACCGCCCCCACCGTCGCCCCGCCGGAACCGTGGACCGCTACCCCGGACGGGCACTCGTGGTCGGCACCGATGCAGGCGCTGCAGGCCGTCGCGCTGACCGAGGACGCCTCGGTCCGGTTCGCGACGGTCGTCGGCCTCGGCACCGACCAGGACGGCAGCGTCCTGGTCGACCTGGCCGCGGTCGGCGGGGTCGTCGCCCTGGGTGGGGACCGTGCCGCCCGCACCGCCATCGCCCGCCGGGTCGTCGACCAGGTCCGCACCGACCCGTGGTCGCGCACCACCCCGGTGCTGACGGTCGGCATCCGGGGCGACGAGTTCGGCACCGTGGCGTCCGTCTCGGTGGCCGAGGCGGTGGCGACCGTCTCGGCGGACGCGACCCCGGGCCTCCTGGTCGTCCAGAGCCTGCCGGGCGGCGCGGACGGTCGTGAACTGGTGCGGCTGCTCGAGCGGCCGAGCGGCCGCTGGGCCGTGATCGCGCTGCAGCCGAGCCCGCTCGCCCGCTGGACGCTCGAGTGCCGTCGTGACGGTACCTCGACCTCGGCGGAGCTCGGGTCGGTCCGGTGGATGGACCTGGGGCTGTCCGAGCCGGTCGTCGACGAGGCCGCTCCGACCGCAGCGCCGACCGAGACCGCTCCGACACAGACGGCCGGCGCCTGATGCAGGTCGTCGTCACCGTCGTCGACGACGTCACGGGCGTGCGCTCGGACGTCCTCATCGACGCACCCGGATCCGCCACCATGCGCTCCGTCGTCGACGCGTTGTCGCGCCGGACCGGCGGGACGCCCCTGCCCGCCGAGGCCGGTGACGCCGACGTGCGCTTCGCCGACAGTGGCCTGGTCGACGGCGCCGTCCTGCACATCGGCGCCGATGCCGACACCGGTGCCGGACGCGGCCTGGTCGACCTGCTCGTCGCCGGTGGCGTCGGCGCGGGCCGGTGCGTCCGGGTCGGCGTCGGGACCGTGCGCCTGGCGTTCACCCCGGACAGCGACACGCTCACCGGTTCCGAGACGGCGGGGCTGCCCGGCCTGGAGGCACGGATCGCCTTCGACGGGACCGTCACCGTCCGCCTCGCCCCGGCCTTCGTGGCCGAGCCGTCGCCGGACCCGGCGGTCGTCGCGGACGCTCCGGAGGGCGCCGGAACGTCCGGCGACCCCGCTGCCGCCCTGCCGGGTGCGCTGCCGCCCGGTGCCCTGCCGCCCGTTGCCCCAGCTGCGGGAGCCCTGTCCTTGGAGTCCCTGCCCCCGGGTGCGCTGCTGCCCGGGGCCCTCGACCCCGCCGCCGGCCACCCCGACACCGACCCGTCCGCGCTGCCCGAGGTCACCGTCGACGGCGAGCACGTCGGCGACGAGTGGACCGCGTGGGAGCCGGGCGCGGTCCTCCGGGTCGCCGAGACGGCGCTGACCGTCCGCCCGGTGGCCGTCGTCGACCGGATGCTGCTGCGTCCGCCGGACTCCGGCCAGCTCGACTTCAACCGGCCGCCCCGCCTGCTGCCGCCCCTGCGCCCGACGTCGTTCCGGATCCCGAAGCCGCCCGTGCCGCCGCAGCGGTCCGCACTGCCGTGGATCATGGTGTTCGTGCCGGCGATGTTCGGCATCGTGATGGCGACCGTCTTCCACTCGCCGTTCTACCTGCTGTTCGCGTTCATGACGCCGATCATGGTGATCGGGCAGACGATCACCGCACGGAAGACCGGCAAGAAGAGCCACCGCAAGGCCCTCGCCGACCACGCCGACCGAGTGCGGGCGATCGAGGACGCGGTGGCCGGGGCCGTCCTGGCCGAACGGGACCAGCGTCGGGAGGACTCCCTCGACGCCGCCGCACTGCGGATCACCGCGACGACCCCGACCCGGCGCCTGTGGGAGCGCCGCCCGACGGACGCCGACCACCTGCACGTGCGGGTCGGCATCGGGGACCTGCCCTCCACCGTCACCGTCGAGGACGACCGCGACCAGGACCGCCTGGACCAGGAACCCCGCTGGACGCGGGGGGTGCCCGTGACGGTGCCGCTCGCCGAGGTCGGTGTCGTCGGCATCGCCGGACCCGGCACCTGGCCCCGCTCGATCGGCCGTTGGCTGCTCGGCCAGCTCGCCGTCACGCAGTCCCCGCGCGAGGTGCAGTTCGTCGTGCTGACCGCGCAGTCGGCCGTGCCGGACTGGGCGTGGACCGTGTGGCTCCCCCACGTGCGACCGACGGACGGGCAGGAGGCGCTGGCCCTTGTCGGGTCGGACGCCGAGACCATCGGCCGCCGCCTGGCCGAACTGACGCAGATCCTGGCCGAGCGTCGGGCCGAACGACAGAAGAACGTCAACAGCCGGCGTCGGTTCTCGCCCGAGATCGTCGTCGTGCTCGACGGTGCACGCCGACTCCGTGCGATGCCCGGTGTCGTCGGCCTGCTCCGTGACGGACCGGCCCTGGGCATCCGGCTGATCTGCATCGACGAAGAGGAGTGGCAGCTCCCCGAGGAGTGCGTCGCCACCGTGCTGCACCGCTCGCCGACGCAGCTGGTCCTCCGCCGCCAGATGTCCGCGCCGGTCGACCTCGTGCTGGCCGACCGCATCGAGGACGACTGGTTCGACGAGGTCGCCCGCGCGCTCTCGCCGCTGCGCGACACCTCCGGCTCGGACGGCGACGGCCTGGTGCCGGACAGCGCCCGGCTGCTCGACGTGCTCGACCTGCCGCAGCCGAGCGGTTCCGTGATGGCCTCGCGCTGGCGGTCCGGCTCCCCCACCACCTCGGCGGTCGTCGGGGTCGGCATCGACGGGCCGTTCGCGCTCGACCTGGTGCGGGACGGCCCCCACGGGCTCGTCGCCGGCACCACCGGGTCGGGCAAGTCCGAGTTCCTGCAGACCCTGGTGGCCTCGCTCGCGGCGGCGAACCGTCCGGACCGGATGACCTTCGTGCTCGTCGACTACAAGGGCGGTGCGGCCTTCAGCGTCGCCTCCGACCTGCCGCACACCGTCGGCCTAGTCACGGACCTGGACCAGCACCTGGTCGAGCGGGCCCTGCGGTCGCTCCGCGCCGAACTGACCCGGCGCGAGCACATCCTGGCCGCGTCCGGGGCGAAGGACATCGAGGACCACGAGGCCCACCTGGCCCGCGGTGGGTCCGGCGAGCAGATGCCCCGACTGGTCCTGGTGATCGACGAGTTCGCGGCCATGGTCACCGAGCTGCCCGACTTCGTCGCCGGGTTGATCGGCATCGCCCAGCGCGGTCGGTCCCTCGGCGTGCACCTGATCCTGGCCACCCAGCGCCCCGGCGGTGTGGTCGGTCCGGACATCCGCGCGAACACGAACCTGCGCGTCGCCCTCCGCATGACGGACGGCGGCGAGAGCACCGACGTCATCGACGTGGCCGATGCGGCACGTATCCCGAAGAGCGTGCCCGGACGGGCATACGCCCGACTGGGGCACTCGTCGGTCGTGCCGTTCCAGTCCGCCCGCGTCGGCGGTCGGTGGGCCGGTGAAGCGGACGCGAGTGCGGTCCTGCCGTTCGTCCGCGTCCTGGAGTGGCGGGACTTCGCGATGTCGCCGCCCGAGCGCCCGTCGAAGTCCGGCCCGGGCTCGGCAGCGACCGACCTGTCCGTCCTGGTCGGGGCGATGCGGGACGCCCGAGAGCAGATGGGCATCGGACCGCTGCACTCGCCGTGGCTGCCGCCGCTGCCCGAGCTGCTCCCCCTGTCCGCGGTGGCCTCGGCGACCGTCGGCGGCTCCTCATCCGGCCCTTCTGCTGGTGCTGACGTCAGTGAAACCCCCGTCGGGGGTTCGGGTCTGACCTTCGCCTGGGGCCTGGAGGACCTGCCCGACACCCAGCAGCAGCGTGCCGCGACCGTCGACCTCGAGCGCTTCGGCCACCTCTACGTCGTCGGCGCCCCGGGCTCCGGCCGGTCCCAGGCGCTCCGCACCCTGGCCGCCTCCGCGGCCGGGTCGATCGCCTCCAGTGACCTGCACCTCTACGTCGTCGACTGCGGCAACGGCGCCCTGGCGTCGTTGCAGTCCCTGCCCCACTGCGGGGCCGTCGCCCAGCGCACCCAGGTGGAGCGCGCCTCCAGGCTGATCGAACGCCTGACCCGTGAGATGGCGCGACGCCACGACGTGATCGCCGCGGCCGGGGCCGCGAACATCACCGAGCAGCGGATGCTCGCCGCCGAGGCGGACCGCCTGCCGCACGTGCTGGTCCTGGTCGACCGGTGGGAGAACTTCACCACCACGCTCGGGGAGGTCGACGGCGGGTCCCTCACCGAGGCGATCCAGTCGTTGCTGCGCGACGGCACCGGTGCGGGCATCCACGTCGTCATCTCCGGCGACCGCACGCTGCTGACGTCGCGGATGTCGACACTGACCGACGACAAGATCGTGATGCGCCTGACCGACCGACTGGACTACTCGCTCGGCGGGATCAACCACCGACAGCTGCCGGCGACCATCCCACCGGGGCGCGGCTTCCGTGCCGACAGCGGGACCGAGCTGCAGTTCGCGACCCTGGGTGAGGACGTGTCGGGCCAGGGGCAGACGGCCGCCGTCCAGGCGCTCGCACGGCGGGTCCGGGCCGACGAGGAGACGCTCGGACTCCCCCGGATCCGGCCGTTCCGCGTCGATGCGCTGCCGAAGGACCTGGACCTCGACGGCGCGCTTGAGCTCGACGGAGCGCCCGCACCGGCGTCGATGGTCGCCGTCACCGGCATCGGTGGCGACGACATGTCGCTGCAGACCGTGGACCTGCGCGAGGGCGGCGGCACCTTCATCGTCGCCGGTCCCTCGCGGGCCGGGCGTTCGACGATGGTCGCCGCGATGGCGCGCTCGCTGCTGGCCGGCGGGACGCCGATCGTGGTGTTCGCACCCCGGCCGGGAGCCGTGCGCGACCTGGCCGGTCTGCCCGGCGTCCTGGCGACCGTCACGGGCGACGACGTCTCGGCGTCGGACGTCGAGGACCTGCTCGGCCGGCCCGGGGTCGTCCTCGTCGTCGACGACGGCGAGCTGCTCATCGACTGCTCCGCGAAGGCCGAGCTCCGCACCTTCGTGCGCGGGTTGGCCGACAACGGGCAGGGGCTGGTGCTCGGCGGCAACACGACCGGGCTGGCCGCCGGGTTCGGTGGGTGGCAGGTGGACGCGAAGAAGAACCGTCGTGGGGCGCTGCTGTCGCCGCAGGACACGCTCGCCGGTGACCTGGTGGGTGTGCGGATCTCGCGGTCGTCGATCTCGTCGCGGGTGCAGCCCGGCACGGCGCTCGTGCACCTGGGGACGGGCATCGCCTCGACCGTGCAGGTGCCGATGGTCACGGCGGCGACCCGGACCGGGTCGGTCGCCGTGCCGTCTGCCGCCGGGCCGTCCGACGTGGTGTCTTCTGCGGATGACGGCGTGTCGGCGGGTGTCGGTGACGTCCTGGAGGCGCGGGCCGGCTGAGCAGGTCCGGCACCCGAAACACGGTTGGCTGGTTACGTCCTGCCCCGCTCTGCCCACCTGGGAGCCAGCCGAGTGGAACGGGACGATGCGCCCGTTTGTCAAGTCGGTTCTGCACAGTGGGGGCAGTGAACGGGAACCTTCGACTCCCACTTGAAGCCGAGTTCTCCACACATGGTGTGGAACAGGAAAGCCCTGGTCAAGAGTCGAAAGTGTGTTCCCCAGGGGAGTTGTCCACAGCTGAGTGCACAACCCTCCACACAAGAGCCCGGCGTGTTCCACGGTCTCTCCACAGAGTTGTCCACAGGGCCGTTTGCTGGGGATAACTCCGTACCCGTAGCTTGAGCCAGCGACTCGGGGATGTCGGTCGCCCGGGGTAGAACTGCTCGGTGGGGAGCGGTTCAGTGAGCCGTCCGCCAGCACCGCCAAACACTGAGGAGCACGTGTGTCGATCGCGCATCTGGACCCGGCCCCCCGGGAGTACGCCGAGCGGAACAACGACCGCACTCCCCCGCACGACATGCTCGCGGAGCAGTCGACCATCGGCGGCATGATGCTGTCGAAGGACGCCGTCGCCGACGTCATCGAGACCGCCCGCGGTGTCGACTTCTACATCCCCAAGCACGAGGTCATCTTCGACGCGATCCTGTCGCTGTACTCCCACGGTGAGCCGACCGACGTCATCGCCGTCACCGACGAGCTGACGAAGACTGGCCTGCTGTCCCGTGGTGGCGGTGCCGAGTACCTGCACAGCCTGACCAGCATGGTGCCGACCGCAGCGAACGCCGGCTACTACGCCGCCATCGTCGCCGAGAAGGCCGTGCTGCGCCGCCTGGTCGAAGCCGGCACCCGCATCGTCCAGATGGGCTACGCCAGCGAAGGCGAGGTCACCGACCTGGTCAACAGCGCCCAGGCCGAGGTCTACAACGTCGCCGGCGGCGTGCAGACCGAGGACTACGTCCCCCTCACCGAAGCCATCGGCACCGCCATCGACGAGATCGAAGCCGCCAAGGGCCGCGACGGCCAGATGACCGGCGTCCCCACCGGCTTCGCCCAGATGGACGCCCTGACCAACGGCTTCCACCCCGGACAGCTGATCATCGTCGCCGCACGACCCGCACTGGGCAAGTCGACCCTGGCGCTCGACCTGTGCCGCTCGGCTGCGCTCAAGCACAACCAGACCGCCGCGTTCTTCTCGCTCGAGATGGGGCGCGCCGAGATCGCCATGCGTCTGCTGTCCGCCGAGTCCAGCGTCCCCCTGCAGAACATGCGCAAGGGCACCGTCGACGCCCGCGACTGGACCACCATCGCGCAGACCCGCGGGCGCATCAACGACGCCCCGTTCTTCATCGACGACTCGCCCAACATGACCCTGGTCGAGATCCGCGCCAAGTGCCGCCGACTCAAGCAGCAGCACAACCTGAAGCTCGTCGTCATCGACTACCTGCAGCTGATGACCTCCGGCAAGAAGGTCGAGAGCCGCCAGCAAGAGGTGTCGGAGTTCTCGCGTGCGCTCAAGCTCATGGCGAAGGAGCTGCAGGTGCCCGTCATCGCGCTGTCGCAGCTGAACCGTGGACCCGAGCAGCGTGCCGACAAGAAGCCGATGATCTCCGACCTGCGTGAGTCCGGGTCGATCGAGCAGGACGCCGACATGGTCATCCTGCTGCACCGTGAGTCGGCGTACGAGAAGGACAACCCGCGTCAGGGGGAGGCGGACCTGATCGTGGCGAAGCACCGTAACGGGCCGACGGACACGATCACCGTGGCGTTCCACGGGATGTTCTCGCGGTTCGTGGACATGCCGCAGTAGGGGAGTTCGTGTCGTCGGCCAGCTAACTTGTCCGACTGCCACTCAACGTGTCTGAAATACGGTCACGGACACGTTGTTTGGCAGCACGGACGCGTCACGTTGACCAGGGGTCGGCTAAGTCTTCGTACATGGGGAGGTGTCCGTATGGCGTGCGTGAACTGAGATAGTTCGCGGACCACCTATGCGAGACGGGGTGCGCCCCGGAGCGAGCTATAGGAGTCCGGGGCCGCCCGTAAGCACCCGGGGGTCCACTGGAGGCCCGGCATCCGGGACGCACGAAATGAGAATCCGACGCGGCGACAAGCAGGCAACCAGTCTGGCTGATTCGGGTCCGGGTCTACCCGACATCGTGGAAGTAGCGACCAGTAGACCGCCCGGGTGTCCCAGGTAGGTCGATGCGAGAGTTACGCCTCGCCAAGTTACGTCCTGCAAGACAGGCAGTTCCGAATCCGCGATGTCAGATGTGTGCGCAAGACTGTCTGAGTGATTAACACTCAGGCTCGAGTGACCTTTTGGGTCCCACAACTGTGGATCGGTATGGACGCAATCGGCGCAACGTTCAATTACGAATTCGGTGGAAAACGCGTAACACTGAGCCTGCCGACGGATGGCGACGCGTTTTCGAAGTTGCCCGATCGCTTCCTGCATTCCCCCGTTCCGTCGCTCGTGCAGGCAGGACCTGTCTTCCAGGAGGAGAATCGGGACTCTGCTACTGCTGCTCTCGTGCTCTTCCAAGTTGCGATTGAAACTGAACTGGAGTTCCCGGCTCAAAAGCCGGCAGAACTCGACGAGGGACAACGGCAGGCGGTGGAGACCTGCCTCCGCGAGGCGATTGACCGTGCATCCAACGTCGCGGGTCGGTTCGTGCGTCACGTACGAGCAGCCGCCCCGGCGCAGTCTTGGCTAGGTCTGTCCAGCCATACGCCGAAGCAGTATGGCGTGGCCTCGCTGGAGTACCTGGACACTGGTGAGTTCATCTTCGGCCTTGGCGAGGAACAGTCCGTTACTGTCCGCTCCTCCCGGCTCCGACTCGACAGGGCAGACCTGGATCGCATCAGTGTGGACATTGCTTCCGAGACTGAGCCGCCAGTCGCTGAATCACTTTTGGCCGACGCCTGGCATCTCGATGACGCGACAGCAGCAAATGATCAGGATCGCGCGGTGCTAGTCGCCGCTGTCGCTTGCGAAGTGAAAAGCAAGCAAGCTATCCGTCGGTCAGTGGGCAAGGACCGAGTCCCCCTTGCGGAAATGATCCTCAAACGGCGCTCAAATCTTCCAGAACTCCTCGATGAGGTACTCGAGGCCTGCTGTGACATATCGCTCCGGCGGGCCGATGCGGAGCTCTACCAGCGCGTCAAGGCCCTCTCTTACCAGCGCAATGCGATAGTGCACAGTGGTCGGCGGGACGAGGGCGGCCCAGCGATGGCAATGCCAGCGGCCACCGCGTCCCGCATCTTCGAATGGATCGATACGTTCGTCCCTCCAGCAGACGACCCGGACGTCGATTAGGTGTCAGCTCATCCCGCTGCAACCGTCGAGTGGCTAATCGATATTCGTGGCAAGCAATCGCATTGGCTTCCGACACCGTTCCTCTCTCGCGCTCTCGCAACGAGGCGTCGCCGCCCGCGCGGCACGGCTCTCTCACCTGCCGTACAAGCGGCGGAGTCAGTCACTCGGAGCCGTCCCGATAGCCAGTCCCCTCGACGACCACACATGTCGCGGCGTGCAAGTCTGTGCAGGTGAATCTCGAAGGCCTACCCCGCCTATCCGCGTCTCATCGATGGGTGTACGTCGTCGGCAAGATCGTCGTTGAGTCCGTGAGCATGGACGCGCGGCTGCGAGCACTTCTCGCAGTCATGCGCGGCGACATCGAGCCGGACGCCGCTCTGGAAGCGGCACCGGCCTGGAACAAGAGCATCACCGACTGCCGAGAGCTTCTTCCCAGCATCGCGGATGACACCACTCGAACCGCCATCGCGGCCGTCCTAGACGAGGCTGACCATGCCTGGAACGAGCGGAACCGGTACGTCCACGACATGCTCGTCGACAAGATCGCAGCAGACGACGAGTCGTACCCGACAGTGGTCGGATCGAAGGGCGAGGACCAGCGGCTGCGTAGGCGACTCGCGCGCGACAAAAAGCGGGGCGCGCCAGCCGCTGAGGTCGTCTCTCTCGATCACGCCGTCGAACTGGTTGAACAGCTTGTGGCGGCCACCTGGCGCCTGCAAGCTGCGCGGGGCTACCTCCTCGGCCGAATTAGCATGTGGCGTCCTCTGCTCTTTGGACACGTCACCGGAGTCTGGGACGGATCGGTCGAATCGATTTCTGCCGATGATGACGAGGACGCCTGAGCCGTCTCGGTAGGCGATCCGCTGACGAGACAGCGGTCGCCCTCTAGTCGCAGGCGCACGAACGCACTCGTCGCCACCGTGGTGGTGATGCTCGCTGCTGTCAGTCCGAAGTCGGGCGCCACGATTCCTCTGTGGGCGTTCGTCCTCGTGATCGTGGTGATCGTCGCTGTCGGACTCACGATGTTTCTTCGCCGCAAGCGCTGACTGTCCTTTGGAGAGCTGGGGCGTCTCGTTCGGTAGCGGATCGCCTACCGAGAAGGCCGGAACGTCGGCGAAGGGCGACAAGATATTCGACCGACTCGAGCGATGAGCGCACTGCCAGGAGGCCTGGCGAGCCCACATCGGCGACGCGCTGCGGGTCGGTCGACAGCTGGCGCGGGTCAGTCTTCGAAGGGGTCCTCGAGGTGGGTCAGGAAGCGCTGCCCGAAGTCTGAGATGACGTGCAGCGACTGGTTCGGGTTGTGCGTGACGCCGTCGAATGCGTCTCGGTACCGCTGGGCGACATCGGTCGTCTCCTCAGCGAGGCCGAGCGTGACGAGCCGATTGATGCGCGGGCTCAGGGGCCCAAGTTCGGGTGCGAGCCGGTCGTTGGTGTCGCTGTCGCCGTAGCTCAGGCCGTAGACATGCGAGTGCTGCGAGAGCTCGAGGAGGAGCACGAGGTCGCGCGGCATGAGCCGGTCAAGGGCGTCGTCGAAGTCGTCAAAGTCGGCCGCGTCCGGTGAGTCGGCGTTGGCGCCGCGGCTCATGAGTGCATGACGCAGAAGCCGGCGCTTGTCCTCCGTGCCGGCCTCAAGGAGTTTCCGTGCGGTGCTGTTGGTCGCGGCGATGAACGCGTCGTCCGCGGCGAGCTCCTCGAACCGTCCGTGCACCTTGGCGCTGAGGCGCGTGAGATCCGCCTGCAGCTGCTCGAGGACGGCCGCGTTCCGCCGACCGGCGGCCGAGCCAAGCATGCGCGAGGTCAGCGTTCCGAGGAACGGGAGCGGGCTCATCGCGAGCTCGAGCAGCAAGCCGCCGGCGTCTTCGACGACATCCTTCGACTGCTCGCTCAGCCGCTTGCCGTCGGAGAACTCGTCGGACACGCTGTGACGTCCCAAGTGGTGATCGCTCTCGTGGTGGTGCTGCGCGGAGGGGGCCGAACGAGTATCTCGCGTCCGCGTCGCGACGATCGCAGCATGGCCGTGCCGGTGCATAGCAAGAAGCGGATCCCAAGCAGGAAGGACAGCCATGCCGGAGCGCGCCACAAGAGAAGGCTCCTGATGCCGATCGGTCAGCGGGACAGGTGCCTGAGTCCGAGGCTGACGACGCAGGGGTCAAGAGGATGCAGGCGTGGTGATGGCGTAGGCGATGGTGGCAGTCATGATGAGCCCGGCCGCGCAGAAAGTTCCGATCGCTCGACGAGACATTGACCGGCTTGCTCGGACGTCCCTGAGAGTGAGGACGATCGCGGCGGTCGCCACCACGCATCCGACGGCAACTCCCACCAGGATCACTGCTCGCATCATCTGTTGACCGTAACGGCTCGACGATCAGGGAAACGGATAGTGCCCAGGACTGAGCCGAACCCCGTCCGGTCGCCGGTCCCCATTCGGGGCGCGCTGGGAGTCTCGTGGCTTGCCTACACACCAGTGGTGTTTTAGCCGAACCGTCATGCGTCTTGTTCAACCCTGGGCGGTAGATCGTCAGGCGTAAGAGTGGCGCCGCGGTCGGCAGCGATGACGTAGCGCAGCTGAGCCGCGGCTTCGAAGCCGTTAAAGCCCGGCCGGAAGACCACGTCATCGTGCGTGAGGAGCGCCCAATAGCCCTCGCGGTTGACCATGACCAACGCGTCGCCGGGAGCGGTTGCCTCCACTCGGTTAGACATTGGCAGGGCGGCGAGGTCGACGAACGCCTTCGTTTGGTCTGCATCCGCGGTGATCAGGCCGATGTTGCCGATCCGATCGTTGTAGTGGCGCACACGCTTCTCTCCGCCCGGTCGGGGACCGCCGCCAGACAGGTACTCCATCTGGAGCTCAAAGCGGGCCTCATCGCTTCCGATGGCGAAGTGGCCAGAGTTCTCGTTTAGGTTCACCTCGATCGCCGCGCTGGTCCGCCCGTCGTGCCAACGAGCGGGATCGTTCCGGATCGCAGTCCTGGCTTGTGCTTCGGTTGCACCGACGAACGGGTTACGTCCCAACGCAGGAGCAACTTCGATTGGGACTCCGTGTAGTTCGCGGAGCAGCCGCTCATAGGCGTACTCGTGATCGTCCCGGAAGTCAATCCATTGTCTGCCGTCCAGGTATGCGGGTGGGACAGGCTGCCCCGCCACAGTCCCAGAGTCCGGGACGACAGCGATTACTCGATTGCCTCCTAGGTCGCGGTAGACGGTCGGGGAGACGATGGTCGTCTCCGTGCCAACACCAGAAGGCTGCTCGCCGCGATTGTCTGCCTTCGGGCCGTAATCATCGGAGAGCACGACTAGAACTCGGGCCGACGGAGCGCGATACCGCTCCATGAACAAGTTGAGATCGTGTCCGAGACGCACGTCCCAACGGTCGAGATGGACGTCAACTCCATTGGCACGCAACCGCCGAGCTAGCTCCGCAACCCAGGCGACATGCTCTTCGGAGGCCCAGGAATATGAAACGAAGGCAACCGGCGGGTCGGGCTGCTCTGAAGCTGGAAAAGTGTGCACATCTAAGTGTGGCCGCCAGCGAGACCACGACGAGCCTGAACGCGCCGGGTCACCTCACCCGACGTCCGGAGCAGGATCGGCTATCGGACATGGGTCGCCAGGTTCAACGTCATCGCGAGAGTCCCGACATCGTCCTGTCGACCGGTCTCGACGAAGCCCGCGCGTTCGTATGTCCGTACGGCTGGACGGTTGCCCGCCACGACGTTGAGGCCGATCGAGGTCGCACCGAGTGCATGAGCTCGGGCGACGGCGAGCCGCACCAAGTCATGGGCCAAGCCGCGGCCCCGCACGGCGGGGTCGAGCAGAACCCGTCCGAGGTGAGCATGGCCATCGTGCATCGTGAGTTCGAACTGGCCGATCGGTTCCGGACCCGCGTCAACGGCCACCCAAGCCGTTCGTTCAGGGCTCTGTTCGTCCACCGTGAGCTGGTCGAGAGTCAGAGGCCATCGCAGGCGGGGGCCGGCGAAGAGGTACAGCGCCTCGGCGTCCGGCACCCACAACACGATCAGATGGCAGTCATCACTGGATCGCGGTCGAATCGAGAGCACGTCGCACATCATCCGCGCGATTGGTCACAACGGCCAGAGGCAGGTCCGTTGACCGATCGGCTAACGGACGGAGCTGGCAGGGGTGCCGTCTTCCCACATCAGTGCTGTTGCCTGCTCCTCGTGGATGAGCAGGTCGCGGATCAGGGGCGCGTTCTCGACGGGGCAGGACAGGGCGATGAGGTTCTCCGAGATCGCGTCGACGAGACACCCGCGCTGGGCGTAGCGTCCTGCGATCGACCGCCACGCCGCGGCGAGGTCCGGATCTTCGCCGAGCCAGAGTCGGAAGGTGGCCTGGTTGCCGTGCTCGCTGACGCTCGTTGCCACGAGCGATCCTTCCGCGGATCTGACGGTGGCTACTGTGTCGTCGTAGTTCACGCCGTACACCCATGCGGGTACTGCACGAACCTGCACCAGGTCCGGCCCGATCGTCTTTGCGTTCAACGCTTCCCAGAACACGTCACCAGATTCGGAGGGAAGCGCGAACCAGACTTCAGTGTCCGCGTCGGACGCCGATTGCGTCGGCACAAGCGAAGATCCCGCCCATTCGGCCGGCCGACTGGGGTGCTGCCGGTACTCGCTCATGGCGGCAATCTATCCTCGCCATGCACCCGACCGCACTCGGTTTCGGTCGACGACACCGCCCGACCTCGAGCCCGGTTGACGATCGGGTGCCGGACGGGGCGATATACTGTCAGCGACGAAACCTCCGCCGACCACGGCGGAGGTTTTCTTGTATGAGCACCCCAACACCCCTGACCATCACCACCGCCGACGAACGACACCGCCCTCAGCTCGAACAGCTCTGGACCATGTTCCGGCACGAGATGTCCGCGTTCACCGGCACGCTCCCCGATGAGCGCGGCCGCTTCCGCCAAGAACGACTCGACGCCGGCCTTGCGGAGCCGGGCTGGTCGGCACACGTATTCCACCTCAGACCGCACCCGGTCGGACTCGCGGTCCTCCGCGGCCTCGACGAAGAGGAACACATCATCAGTAGCTTCTTCATCGCGCACGGAGTACGACGCTCTCGCATCGGACGTGCCGCCGTGACGGAACTGACCGCTGCGCACCCGGGGAGATGGGCGGTGGCCTACCAGGACCGCAACGAAGTAGCAGCGAAGTTCTGGCGCACGGTCGCGACCGAAATCGACCCGACGTGCACGTTCGAGCACCACGCCGTCCCAGGCCAGCCGGAGCTACCCGCCGACTCCTGGGCCCGATTCGGTGTCCGATAGCCGACTGGCTACCGGACGCGCTCTGAAGCTCCGCGGAGCACCTCGGGGGCCGCCGGCCCAAGTCGCAGATCGAGTGGTGCGCCGCCTGAGATTGTCTAGCGCTGACTGATTCGAGCGTTCGCTTCAGCCCAACGATTGGCCTGCTCGGGTGTGATCGCGACGTACAGGGGGCCGACCGGCTCGCCGATGTTTCGTCCGCTAGCTGTGGCGAGCGGCCAGGACGTCTCGTCCGGGTAGGTGGCGCGCTGGTGGACCGTCATCTTTCGGCACGCCGACCGCCACACGTTCACCAACATGCCTGATTCCGCTGCGATCGTTTCGGTCGGAAGGAACTCCCCGACGTGGCTTGCGCAGACATCGATCGCCTTCCTCCAGCGCTGCGAGGTTGCGGTCGGATTCTCGATCAGCGCGGTGAGGTTCTCCACCGACCACGGCGTGTGCTCATCGAGGGCTGCTTGGGTGCCGGGCACGGCCTGGTCAGTTTCGGGCGCACCCGTCGTCACCCTGATCTCTACAGTTCCGGGGGTCGGTTCGAACCCGAGAGCATCAAGCCGTTCCTGGATGAGTTCAACGATGCCGCCGTAGTGTTCGGCGGGGATGAGGTGGGGGATGTACGTCGTTGGCATGTCGCCTCCAGTCGATCTTCTGTTGCAACGCAGCTTACTCCACTTGCTGACTGGATTGCAATAGAGGGGCTAGCTGGCGAGCCACACAGGACACTCCCAACTCGGCTCCTCCACTGGGCCGACTGACCACCTCCGTGCCACGCGACCGGTCTGCGTGCCGGCACGATCTGGTCGCGGCTAGCCAACGTTCTCGGTCGTCGCACCGTCTTCTTCGAGGGTGCCGGGGACGGCGAGGAGTTCCGGGAGGTCTGCTGCGTCGATGTCGCTGTTGTCGATCGGCTTTCGGACACGTCATCGGAGGTGTGGCGGACGTATCCACTTCGCTGGTGCCGCGCGTCCAGGACCGATAGACAAGGAGCTACGGCCAACGAAGGAGTTGTCGATGCTGGTTCAGGTTTGTGGTCTTCCCGGTGCGGGGAAGTCGACGCTGTCTGCTGCGATCGCGGAGTTGACGCCCTCGCTGACGCTTCGCGTTGATGCGATCGAAGGCGCGATGTGGAAGTACCAGATCTCGCGCGAGCAGTCCGGGATCGCCGCTTACTCGATCATGCATGCCATCGCGGTACCGAATCTGCGGCGAGGACAGATGGTCATCGCAGACGCGATGAGTGGTGTGGAACCCGCTCGGGCTGGATGGGCGTCGACAGCAGAAGCCGCTGGGGTAGCGCTGCGCGTGATCGAGGTCGTGTGTCCGGACGTTGACGAACACCGTCGCCGCGTGGAACAGCGTGCGAACGACCTGCCAGGGTTCACCTTGCCGACGTGGGACGAGGTACAGCGCACCGCCGACGAGTACGAGCCCCGCACGGACGATCGCCTCGTCATCGACAGCACCCGCCCTCTCGGAGAGACCGCACGCCAGGCCCTCAACTACCTCGGACTCCACGCCCGCTAAAGGATCCACCACCGCACAGGTCGCGGGACGTTCGTCTCTTACCCCACCGTGCAGCGGGGCCCTTCAGTCGTGGGGTTGTCATGCGCGCGCCCCTGACTAGGCTCCTCTTCGGGGGGAACGGACGGTTCCTCGACCGAACTCGGAGGAACCTCGTGCAACGACAGACCCGTTTCTCTCGCACGCTGGCGATGATCGCGATCGCTGCAACAGCCATGGTCGGAATGCTCGGCATGGCTGGTCCAGCGCAGGCCGACACCGCGTTCTCAGTGTCGGGGACCCTCACGGGCAAACCGTCCGCCACCGCGGCTGCCGTGCCACTGGCGGGCGTCCGGGTGTTCCTCAGCGGCACCGCGGGGAACAACATCGGCGCCTACGCGTACACGGACGCGTCGGGGCACTGGTCGATCTCGAAGGTGAACGACTCGTCCAGCAGTGCAAGCGACGTTCCGCTCACCGCGGGCACCTACGCGGTCCAGTTCAACTGCAACGACGCGAACAGCGGGAGCTGCAACCACGACTACGTCGTCGAGTACCTCGGCCACACGTTCCAGTCGAGCGACTCGACCAAGGTCACGCTGACGTCGGCCAATCCGACCGCGACCGCCGACGATGAACTCGCTCGCGGTGCTGCGGTCTCGGGCACGGTCACGACCGCGACGGGCGGGGCGGTCGCCGGCGCCTATGTCTCTGCGAACCCGAAGGGCGGTTTCTCCAACGCCTACACGACCACAGCCGCCGACGGCAGCTACACGCTCGACCAGCTGGCCACGGCCAATGAGGTCATCAGCGCGGACTTCACGGACTACGTGCATCGCGACGAACACGGTTTCCCAGTCACCTACAGCACCCAGTGGTTCAACCACGCCGCGACGGAGAGTGCTGCGACGCCTCTGACGCTTGTCCCGTCGGCCACGAAAGCCGGCATCGACTTCGCATTGTCCGTCGCGCCGTCCGTAATCGGTCGGGTCGTCGATGCTGCGGGGAACGGTGTACCCGCCCTCGGCATGGATCCGCTTCGCTTCGATCCCGCCACCGATCAGTTCGTCAGCCCGAACTCAGGCCCGTACGACACCAACGATCAGGGGTACTTCAAGCTCACGGGGAACCCGGGCTTCAGCTTGGACCAGGGCGTCGCTCAGTACAAGCTGCTGTTCTCCGACTATCTCGGCAACGATAACGGCAAGCCGCAGACTCGAACCCCGTTCGAGACGACCTGGTACCACGACGCATCCTCGTTCGACGACGCGACCGTCATCACCCTGCCGACAAGCGGGAACACCGACCTCGGTACGGTCACCGTCGTCCCGCACACGGGTGCGTTGCGCTTCATCGGAAACCCGGTCATCCAGGACAGCCAATCCCAGGACGGCTCGCTCACGATCAATGGCGACGCCCCCTCCCCCGGCACCGCGACACGGACCGCGCAGTGGAACCGCAACGGCACCCCCATCAGCGGAGCAACGACCTTCTTCTACGCGCCGACCGCAGCGGACCAGGGAACTGTCCTCACCGTCACGGTCACCGCGAAGCTCGGCGCCGAAACGGCCACGGCAACGTCCGCGGGCTACAACGTCCCGTCCGAGAAGTAACAGGGGCAACCAGGCCACTCCGACGGCCAGGAGCTGCATCGAACCCTGCAATCATGAGAGCAGATCCGTAGCGATATCCCAGTATCCCTGTGAGGGCGGCGAGCCCTCGCGCCGGCCGACTCGGTCGCGGTCAGCTTCCACGTCCGACCGAACAGGAATCACCGGACGGCGATGGTCGATACCGGCCGCGCCCGTCGGCGGGTTACTCAACCAGCTCACCGCGCCCATGGCCATCGGCATCGTTGCCCTCGACACCGGCGAAGAGGTGCTCGGCTCCCTCTGGGGGCCCGCCACCATCATCGGCGCACCCGACATCACGCGCACCGGCTCGTGGACGAGATCGCCACCGAGGACCTCATGGACCGTCCTGTGGACCGTCGGGATAGCCAGCCAGGACCCGGCTGCCCCAGACGGATGGCTTCGCGTCGTCGACCGAAGCATCTCCGCAGCCTGGACTACCCAGAGCTGACGCCGCGTCGTGCCTCTGCGTCACCGGTAATGCCGCTCCCGTTTCGCTGGTTTGTAACGCACCGAAACGATCCGTCTCAACAGCCGATCGACTATCGGACGCAGCAGCGACGTCGGTGGACCGGGACTTCGCCGCAAGCTGTTTGCCCATTCGAAAACGGCCGTCGGGACGGATGCACGCGCAATCGACACCTGAAACCGGGGACACGTCGCTGTTACCGCGCTTCTACTATGGGCTCCGTGCGCCTCATGCTGAAGACCGTGTTGCCGACCGTCATCGCGATCACGATGCTTGCCGGTTGCGCTGGCACTGCACCTGACGACGACGCTGCGATCGGCCGCTGGCAGACTCGACAGGAAGCAGCGACGGGGGGGGGGGGGGACGATGGCGACCTCCTTGGCGTCCTTTCCGGCCGCGTGGGAGCGGGGCAAAGCGGCAACACTGAGGACGTTGCCGGACGTGTCAGGATGAAATTCGCGAGTCCTACTGAACTTCGGAGTGTCACCCTCTGGTGCTTCGGGCACGGTACGGTCCGCGGCTACCTGTCTATCGACGCGGGTGCTACGTCCCGGAGCGAAGGCGTCGACGTGAGATGCGATACGAAGCCGCGGACGCTCAGGCTTCCGCACACGTGGCGGACAGGTGTCCAAGGTGTGGGCTTTAGCGCAGTGGCTGCGTCAAACGACAGCGCTTGGCAACTGACTATTCGCTAGGACCTACGGGTACCCGGCCATGGGTCGTCCCCGAGATGCACGTGCGTATCGCGGGACGAGCGGTGCTCTAGTGGTGCTTGATCCGCTGACCCGCTGAAAGCTCACCCTCGCTGCTGCATCCCGTGGCCCTCGACGGGCGACCAGCATGGTTCCTCTCGAGACCGTTGAGCCAGGGTTCAGGGAGACCAGGGCGCCCTCACTTGTCGAGGTAGTACCCCAGATAGACGTACGAGCCTTGGTCGCAGCGTCCCCCGAGATCGATCCACTGATCTCCGTCTGACTGCGTGGTCCTGCGGAGCTCAAGCGACACCGGTCCCTTGCCTGACCAGTCGTTGCGTGAGGGCGAGAACGCCGAATCTGCGTCGACGAACCCGCTGCGTCTCGCCTCCTCGAACAAGCGCGGTGCATCGGGGACACACGCCACAGCCCACGCTTCGAATGACTTGAGCGTATGCCGGGTGCCAGAGGCGACGAGGTGGGCGCCTCGCGGGAGCACCGTGCCGGTTTTCTCCTCGACAGCCGACCGAGAGAGACGCACGCAGTCGCCGCTCACTGGCTTGCACGTGCTGCCGTCGGCGACCTGGACTGGTGCCAGCGAGCGTTGGATCGCGGTACCCACTATCACCGACACAACCGAGGCGACCCCGCCCAGCAGGAGCACCAGAGCGACGAGCGCGCCGAGCAGGCGGAGCACGCTCGGCGATTTATCAGTCCCTTCCCCCATGCCATCAAACGTAACCGAGTTGTATCTCGCGCAGCCCGGCATGCCAAAGTTCAGGTGCCAACGCGGCCCGCAAGCCCGTCTCGATAGCCGATCGGCTACCGAGACACGTGGGCATCGTCGAGGTGCTCGGCAGCATCGCCAGTCGGCGGCCGCGGGTCGTCTCAGCGAAGGACAGCACCTACGACACGTGGTCGGTGGTTCTCCGGAACCCAGCAGTCCTGCAGGCGGCGCCGTTCACCATCACCGGCGCCGACCACCTCCCTGCCGTCGTGCGATCCGCAGCCGCCCCGTGGACGCCTCGGGAACAGTCAGACGTCACGGCCGCTCCGGCCCTGCAGCCGTCGTTACCGGCGGACCTGAGGGTGAAGCGCGGCTCGGCGCGGCGTGGGCGGGTCTGGCTGCTTCGTTTGGTTGATGACCTGTGCCGCGACTGTTGTTTTGCGATTGGGGGTTATGCGACTGTGACTTTACTATGTAGAACGATGGGTCTATGTTTCGGGTACCTGGACAACGATGTGCAGGTTCCGAATCAAGGGGGATTCATGCGTAAGCATTCGTACGTTCGTGTTGCGGCTCTGGGTGGGGCGATGACGCTCGCGGCTCTTACCATTGGAGCTGCCGCGCCGGCGCAGGCAGACACGACCGCTGCCACTGGGACCCAAGTAATCGACCAGACATCAACCGCGATGCCCGTCGACCACGCAGCAATGTCGGCGCTGAAAGCACGCCTGGACGTGTCGCCGTCATCGACGAGCCCCCGCGTCGCCAGTGCCGCACCGAACAGCATCAAGTCCTCCGAAGAGGTTCCGCTCCCAGCAGGTGTCTCCCTCGAGCCGGGACAGAGCGTGCAGGTCAACTACGCGGATGGCACCGCGATCCACACGGCAATCAGCGCGGCGTGCACGAGCTCCTCCACCGCGGAGAAGCCCTACAAGGAGTCTGGGTACGCGTGGAGCTACCACTCGCACCACTTGAGTGCCGGGTGCCCCGGTTCCACCTCCGTCAACGGCCTTCTCGAGACACCAGCTCTTCTCGGATGGAAGGCTCAAGACTTCGAAACGGTGACCGTCACGCCGAACTCCACCCTGTACTGGGCAACCGACAAGAAGTGCAAGGGGACGTCGAGCACCAGGTGGCACGGACTCAACTCGATCGGGGCATCTGTGACCGCTCAATCCGCCGAAGTGAAGCTGGCCTGCAGCGTCTAAGCTGCAGCCAATCTAGGGAGGCATCATGGCAATCTCGGATCTTCATCCGCCGACCACGGAAGTGCGCCGGCCGGCACGGCACCGGATCGCGTCCGTTGCGCTCGGAGTGGTGTTCGGGCTGGTCGCTTACTACGCCATCGCGGTAGTGTCGACCGCTCCTTCGTCCGGAGGGTTCTTCATCAGCCCTCTGATGCTGGTCCTGATCGGCGTGGTCGCCGCTGTCGCGGTGCTGGTAGCTGATCAGTGGCCGACTCTTGGACTCACCGCGGGGATCGTCATTCTCGCCATCGTTGCGTACGCGGTGTTCCAGCACGTCACGTGGACGTCGAACGATGCCGGTTCCCTGAACCCAGGGGCGCTCCTCGGCGTCGGCGCGGCGACTGGATACCCGATGATGCTCGGAGCGGCGATGATCGCCGCGTCTGCACGGAAACTGGTGAAGAAGCCCCTGGACTAGCCGACGGGGTGTCGTGGGTGGTTCCGCTTCCCTCGAACTCGCCAAATGGCGATGGCCCTCGACTGCTCCGGCGGTCGGGGGCTTTCGTCATCTCCGCTGCAGATCCCACGCAGCGCCGGTGTGACGACGGTCCGACAGCTCAACGGCGTCCTACCGATTCATCGTGCGCAGCTCGGCATCGTGGTGACAACGGGGACGTTCACCCGGGGAGCGGTCACGACCGCCCGCCAGCTCGGCATCATCGACCCCACCCCGAACCGCACCGACACCGGGCAGGCCAAGCTGCTGGACATGGCGCCCGGCCGCTGCTCCCGGACGCGGTCCCGGTGATAGATCCGTTCCACGTCGTCAAGCTCGCCGGCGACGCGTTGGACCAGTACCAGCGCCGAGTGAAGCAGCACCTCCCCGGCCGCCGTCTACTGCTCGGTAGCCCGTCGCCGACCGAACTCGGCATCAAGCACTTCGTGCACTGGGAGACGCGGTACGAGAGTCGTCTCACATACCTAGTCCGCTGATCGTCGCGCTGACCGGGCGCTATCCGGACATGCGCCCCGACACAGTGTGCGGTCGTTCCTGGCTTTCGCCGGGAACGCGTTGACCTCGTCCACGCTCCCCTACGTACTCGACTCACAACACTCTGAATTGTGCTGATAGGAGGCGCGCACGCCGCTCTGCGGGCAGGGTGCCTGCTCGCTCCGATGCGCGCTGGTGTGCGACCCAGCGTGCGATGCTCGCCTCCTGAGAGTCGGGCGCTCGTCGACGAGGAGGCCGCTGCTCTCGGTTCCAGAATGCTTGATGCTGCTCGAGCCAGGCATCCCAGCGATCGTTCTGCGGCTCCCATTGAAAGCCCGGGAGGACTTCCAGGCGTGCGCGTTGGTATTCGACCATCGCCGCACGCGTGGACCGGCGGCGCTGGTACGCGAGTTGATCGACGAGTTGCTGCTCAGGCGTGCGCGGTCGAGGTCGCGCGGCGCTCGCCAGCGGTAGGCGACGATGGGATCTGATGAACTCGTCGAGCTCGTGGGCCATCGAGATCCAGCGGAGCACGTGCGGTTCGGCGCTTTCATCCCGCTCGATGTCGGCGAGGTAGAACTCCACGCTTAGCCGCTGATCTGTCGTGAGTGCGGCTGCGGATAGAGCGGCGATCGCGCCCCATCGGGCATGCAGTTGCTCGAGCACGCTGTGGTGATCCGGCACGGGGTTCCTTCCCGAGGCCGGATGTCGGCCTCGGGACGCCTATGCGCGGACGGATCGCGGTTCGTGCTGCCGCCCCACTGGACTCGGACCCGAGGCCAGAAACAGGACGACTTCCGTCGTTGCGATCACTACCGTTCCGCAGGTCGCACTACGAAAGGGCTGCATATCGTGACTTCGGACTCCTCCTCGTCCTCGACCTACACACCGTTGCTTGCGTTGCCGTGGTGGGATCGGATCGGCCCATTTCTCACCGCGCTCGTGGACGACGTCAGCACTGAGCTCAGTGTCGAGCCTCGGTCGCTGTACCCGTTCCTGACTCCGTTCGTATTGTGGTGCTGGCAGACAAAGGCGCTCGACCTAGACCGGCAGAAGATGTTCCGGCGGAGCCGTATCGAGAGCTTCGTCATCAACGGCATGCCGGGGATGAGCCGAGGCACGAAGAACACGATGCGGGGCAAGCTGCTCCGCGTCAGCGAAGCCGTCACCACTGAGATACCGACGACGCCACTACACGGCATCGGCAGGTCGACACCGACCCCTCCCTACGATGCGAAACAGCGTGCAGAGCTGTACTCCTGGGCCAGGACTCGTGGGACCGCTACTGCTCGGCGCGACGCAGGCGTTTTGCTCGCTCTTGGGTTCGGCGCTGGACTTCCGACGCGTGAGCTACTGGCGGTGCGGCACCAAGACGTCGCACTCGATGGCAGCACCGTGAGAGTCCGGGACGCCCGTCGGCGGACAGTCCCCGTCGAGGACGATTGGCAGCCGGTCCTCCGTCGAGCCATCCAGACTCTCGACGAAGACGACTGGGTCTTCCGAGCCGGACGTCACTCGGCGGCATCTGGTCAAGTCGCTGACTTCGTCCGCCGAACCGCGACCGACCTCGACATCCGGCCCGCACGGATGCGCTCGACATGGCTGTGTGGACGACTCGTCAACAACACGCCCGTCGACACGCTGCTCTTGGAGTCAGGTGTTCAGACGTACGCCTCGCTCGACCGCTACCGGCGGTTCCTCCCCCTGCACTAGCGGAAGCCGGGCCCTTCCGACGGCCCAGTTCCAAAAGTCCCAGCTGGTCCGAACCGGCCCGCATAGGGCCCCTCGTGATCAAGAACACGACCAAGTCCCAGGCTCCGCACTCGTCCCGACCGCAGCCGCCCATCAACCCGACCGACGCTGCCGTGGCGAAGAAGATCGACGACGCGATCGAGAACTACATGCCCAAGATCAACCGCGCCGCCTACGCAACCACAGGGCCGTTCGTCCGCGAGGTGCTCCGCGCAGTGGCACCGACCACGTACTCAAACACACGTCGGCTGCTGTCCATGGTGGCGGGGCTGGTGTCGTGGCGTTGGCTGCACACCGGCTGCGACCTCACCCCCGAGCGCGTCTTCCGCGACTCCACCATCTCGCTCTACGTCAACACGGTCCTCAAGAGCCACTCCGCCGTGTACCGCTTCGACACCACTCGACACCTCGGCGCGGTCACAACCCTGCTCACCGGAGAACGCACCAGCCGCCTCGCACCGCCCGCATCGCGACGCTTGGCGCCCTACACGAGTGCGGAGATGGCCCAGCTGCACTCGTGGCAGATCGCGCTTTCCACTGCGCAGGCCCGACGCAACGGCGCAACCCTCCTCGCGCTCGGTGCCGGCGCCGGCCTGACCCCGGCCGAGATCATCACCGTCCGCACCAGCGACATCGTCGTCGACGGCGACCGCCGATGGGTGACCGTGCGCGGCGCCTCCGAGCGCAACGTCCCAGTGAGCGCGAACTGGATTCGCACACTTGACCAGGCGCTCAGCACCGACGAGGACCTCCTCTTCCACGGCTACAACTTCGAGGAATACGCACCGCGCCCGATTCAGTCGTTCATTAGCGCGCACCCGGGACCAGTTCGACTGACCCCGGCTCGTCTCCGCTCCGGCTGGATCGTCGGCCTCCTCAATGCGAACGTTCCGCTCGACGTCATCGCAGAAGTCGCCGGCTTCAGCTCACTCGCCTCGATCGCCGACTACTACGCCCACGCCTCCTCGACGAACATCAGCGACCACCTCGACGCCATCACGGGCATCTCGGGAGCTTCCCGATGAGCGACTACGGCATCAGCAACGGTGAGGCGATGCGGTTCTTCGAGACAGACGGCCGCAAGAACCCGTCGGTGCAGGAAAGCGCGGTCTACGACATCGCGAAGGAGAAGACCTTCTCGAAGATCCGCCTCCGCGACAACGAAATCGCGGACACCCGCTCTGGCTTCTCCGTCTTCAACCGGAAAACCGTGAAGCTCGCCAAGGCCCGACTCGAGGCCACCGGCGTCATGGACGCCTACGCGATCTGGCGCCACGAGGACGGCTTCCGGCAGTCGAACGGCGGCGCACCCGCGCTGATCTCCGTCGAGAACTTGCTCATCGGGTGGATGCTCGTGACCACTGCGGGACAGCCGCAACTGATCCTCCAGATCGGTTCCGTCTTCTACGGCATGCTCACCAACGGAGCACGTGAAGAACTCGGCCTCCCCAAGCCGAACAGTAAGAAGTCCCTCATGAAGGTCGAGAACTGGCAGCAGAACGTGGGCAACGCACACCGACGCTTCATCGCCATCGTCGACCCCCACCTTGGAGAAGACCGCTACACAGCGAAGACCGTCGAGCAGAACGCCGCAACCATGGAGAACCTCGACAAGGAGCGGGAAGCCATCGGCATGGCGCGCCTTGCCGAGTTCATGACTCGATTCCTCACCATGTCGTTCTACCTCCAGCCGCGCGCCATCCGCAACGCGCCTGACCGCAAGGAGGTCGACGTCAGCTTCGACGGCACGCACATGAGTGCTCCCTTGACCACGGGCATGTCGCACAACAAGGACAAGATCGCCAAGCGCATCGAGAAGGACCGTGTACTGGCAGCCGCCGGTAAGCCACGCTCGGGCCCGGTGTCCCCCTTCGCGGCATGGAAGGTCACCGAGACGTCGAAGCGCATCGACGCTCCCCCGGGTCAGATGGCGCAGTACGAGACTGAGGAGGACTACCTCTGGGGGTGGAACGCCACGATCGCACGCCGCGTGTTGCTCAAGACGGACGACCGATGCAAGGCTCCACAGCTCATCCTCGGCGCTACCTTGAGCATCCCGGGCAGCGGCAACGTCGAAGCCGCCGCGTTCGTCCTCGAGCAGATCGTCCGCGCCGGACACCTGCCTGGCATCGCGGACGCCGACATGGAGTACTTCGCCAATGCAAAGCCAGAGCGGCTTTACGACCCGGTCCGGAAGCTCGGCTGGGAGGCCAGCACCGAATGGCGTGACGACCGCCTCGGTCCCCGAGGCGGGTATGCCGGAGCGATCTTCATCGAAAGCGCTGCCTACTGCCCAGCGATGCTCATGTCGCTCCAGATGGCCAGTAAGCACGTCAAGGACGGCGAGATCGATGAAGTCACCTACCGTGCGCGCGTCGACGAGCGGGAAAAGTGGGAGGTGCGACCGAAGTCACGTCCCAACGCCGACGGCAGCATCACCATGATGTGCCCCGCATCCGGCGACAGCCCTCGTATCAAGTGCCCGCTCAAGAAGACTCGAGCACGGGTATCCGAAGCAAAGCTGCTGACGATGGACGAGGTGGACCCAAGCGAACCCGGTTACCCGGTCGGCGACGACCTTCCCCTCATCTGCTGTCAGGACTCCGTCAAGTTCCCGAAGGAGCACCTGCCACCGCTCACCCAAGCCCTGCGGTACAAGTCCCGCGAGTGGACCGACTTCCACGGCTACGCGCGCAACCTCATCGAGAACGGAAATTCGATGCTCAAGGCTCCGAAGTACGGGTCTCTCCACGACCACCTGAACAGACAGTCTCGCGGCTTCGCATCCGGCTACGTCTTCCTGACGTTCCTGCTCGTCGCGCTCAACATCAAGCAGATCTGCGACTTCCTGAAGGCGAAGGAGATCGAAGACCGCCGAGCAGCCGAGAACCGTCCCCCTCGCAAACCGCCGATCCAGCGGCGCAGAGACCGTGAGTTCTTCAACGAGTACACAGGCACTCTTCCGGGTGGAGTTCCGGACCTCGAGGTCCGCCAGGCGCGCGCCAAGGCTCGACGGGAGAAGGCGGCGAAGGTCGCCGCCGAGAGAGCAGCCGCCACGAAGACCAGTCGGTCGAAGCGAGCGAAGGCGGCAACCAGGCCCGCCTGAGCCCGGAGACCCCCAACAACGAAGAGAGGCCCGCAGCCTTATGGCTGCGGGCCTCTCTTCGTTGTTGGGTTCTTAAGACGGTTCTTAAGACACCCCTTCGGTCGGGCTGACAGGATTTGAACCTGCGACCCCTTGACCCCCAGTCAAGTGCGCTACCAAGCTGCGCTACAGCCCGCGAGCCCCGGAGGACCCAGACCCCGTCTCCACCAGGGAGACCGCGAGCCCTGCTCCACACCCGACCGAGCGTGGAGCAGCCCGTCAAGCATAGCGGAAGCGCGAGCCCCACCGCGCCACGGGACCGGACTCGGGCGCGTCACCCCCGCAGGTGCATCGGCTGGACGACCCGCCGCTCCCGCGACAGCCACGGCAGAGCGAACCCGGCGAGCAGCGCCCCGAGCCCGTCCGCCGCCAGGTCACCGATCGTGTCGTCGTAGCCGACGACGATCGTGTCGTCGACGAAGTTGTGACCGAGCCACTCGCCGATCTCCCACACCGACCCGACCGCCATCCCCGCAGCGAGCGCGACGAGGGCGGAGAGCAGCACGCCGGCACGTGGGGCCGACGCGACGACGCCGAGGTCCGAGGCGATCACGACGAACAGCGCCGCGAGCAGCCCGACCAGGATGACGTGCACGACCTTGTCCCAGAGGAACACGGTCGTGTACCAGTCGAGCGCGCTGCTCCACGCGGCGACCAGGCTGAGCAGCACGACGGCCGTGTCGAACGTCGGTCGCAGCCCGAGCATGCGCGGGACGACGGCGCCGAGCAGCGCGAGCGACATCACGGCGAACGCCACCCCGCCCCACACGGCCGTGGCGACGGGCACGCTGACGAGCGTCAGGACCCGCAGCACGTCGGCAGCCCAGACGGCACCGTGCGGCCGACGCAGGAACGTCGTCCCCAGGGTCGCGATCACGCGGTGGTCCCGAAGGACAGCACGGCGTGCACGGCGAGGTGGTCGGACGGCCACACTCCCCCGGGTCGCCGGGTGGAGACGGCGACGCGGGACACGACGGCGTCCTCGGTGGCGAGCACACCGTCGATGCGCGGCTTGTCGGCACGCGGCTCCCGGTAGGCGGCGTACGTCCCGAGTTCCGCCGTCTCCTGCCGGGAGGCCCGCCCCCAGGTGTCGGGGACGCCCGCCTCCGCCAGTGCGCGCCAGGGCACCGACCCGGCGGGCGCGTTCCAGTCCGCCATCACGACGGCGGGGAGGCCGGACTGGGCGACGATCCGGCCGAGCAGCTGCGCCGAGCGGAGGCGTGCCCAGGGCGATGCGACGTCGAGGTGCGTGGCGAGCGCGAGGAAGCGACGACCGGTGGCGTGGTCGTCGAGGACCGCCCCGACGGCGTGCCGGGGGAAGGCGGTCGCCCACGAGCGGGAGCCGGGGCGGAGCGGCGTGCGGGACATCGCCCAGGACCGGCGCTCGACGACGGAGCAGCGCTCCGTGTCGACCAGGAGCCCGACGGCCTCGCCGTCGCCGTACCGATCGCGTCCGAGCAGCAGGGCTTCCCAGCGCGACCCGATGCCGGTGGCGAGGTCGACCGCCTGGGGGCGGAGGGCCTCCTGGACGGCGAGGACGGTGGGCGTTTCGGAGGCGACGAGCGCGACCACGGCGTCGCGGCGGTGTTCCCAAGAGTCCGGGTGTCCCGCTGGTCGGTGCACGCTCCGGCGCAGGTTGAGGGTCATGCAGTGCAGGTCGGGAGCCGCCACCGGCCCGATGATCGGTCGGTCGTCGGCCTGTCGGTGCATGCTCCCGTTCTACGAGCCGGCACGGATGCGGTTCTCAGGGTGACGACCGCTCGGCTCCTAGGGTGGGCCGATGCGTTCTCGTCCTGCCCGTTCCCTGCTCGCACTCGCTGTGGCCGGTCTCGTGCTCGGGGTGGCCGCCTGTTCGGGTGCCACGCCGGCCCCGCGCCCGACGCTGACCCGCGCTGCGTCGGACGCCGTGACGGTGGTGGCACAGGAGTCGGCCGCAGAGCGGTCGGTCCGGGTGAGTAGTGCCCTGTTCCGGTCTGCTCCCGGGGCCGTCGTCGCGCCGGCCCGTGACGCCGACGCCGTCCGGAAGGCAGCGAGTGCCGCGGTCCGCGCGCACGTGCCGGCCCTCCTCGTCGACTCCGGCACGACGGCGTCGAAGAAGGCCGTGACCGACGAGCTCGAGCGGCTCGGCGCGTCCTGGTACCAGTCGGTCGGGAGCGTGACCCTCGACACGAAGGTGCCGGAGCGCGACGCACCGGAGGCGGGCCAGCGGGCGGAGGCGGGGCGGGCCTCCCGGCAGACGGTGCTCGTCGCGGACCGGTCGTCCGACGCTGCCGCGGTGGCGACCGCCCGGGCTGCCGGCGCTCAGCTGGTGGAGATGCCCTCGGGCGTGTCGGACCCGGCTGCGTCGGGGTCGGTCGTCCGGGCGATGCACCGGGCGGCGGGGCATCCGACGCTGCTGCTCGGGGCGTCCTTCGCCGGTCTCGGGGACCCGGAGTGGGTGGTCCGGGCGGCACAGACGGGGTACCGGATCGGCTCGGGCGGGCAGCGGCCGTTCGACGGACACCGGTACACGGCCCTGTACGGCGCGCCCGGGGCTCCGGTGCTCGGCGTCCTCGGCGAGCAGGACGCGGCCGCGAGTGTCGAACGGGCGCGGAAGCTCGCTGCGGAGTACCGCGGGCTGTCGGACGTGCCGGTGACGCCCGCGTTCGAGGTGATCGCGACGGTGGCGGCGGGCGAGGCCGGGGACGACGGCGACTACTCGCGCGAGCTCCCGGTGTCGACCCTCGAGCCGTACGTCGATGCCGCGCACCGGGCCGGCATGCCGACGATCATCGACCTGCAGCCCGGACGCAGCGACTTCCTGTCGCAGGCGAAGCGGTACGAGTCGCTGCTGCAGCGTCCGGACGTGTGGCTGGCGCTCGACCCGGAGTGGCGGCTCGGCCCGGACCAGGTGCCGCTCAAGCAGATCGGCACGGTCAGCGCCGCAGAGGTGAACGGCGTGTCGGAGTGGCTCGCCGGGCTCGTCCGACGCGAGGGGCTGCCGCCGAAGGCACTCGTCCTGCACCAGTTCCGGTCCTCGATGGTGTCCGACCGTGGCGCGCTGGCGTCCCACCCTGAGCTCGACCTGCTCGTGCACGTCGACGGGCAGGGGTCGCAGCCGGACAAGCAGGCGACGTGGAAGGCGCTGCACGCCGGCGGGCCGGACGGACTGCACTGGGGCTGGAAGAACTTCTACGACGAGGACAAGCCGATGCTCACGCCGGAACAGACCATGTCCGAGGTGCAGCCGACGCCGTCGCTGGTCACCTACCAGTGAGCGGGCGCGGGTTCTCCACAGCCGGAAGGCCCGTGGCCGGGTTCGTCGGTCGGTCCTGACAGCATGGGGGCATGAGTTCACCTGCTGCCTCCCCCGTCCCGCCGGCTGCGACCGTGCCTGCGGCCGCGGTGCCGTCGACCACGGCACCGTCCGCTGCCGTCGCGGCCGAGGCGCAGGAGGCCCTGCAGGCCCTGACGGGTCGGGTCGACGCGGTCTTCCACCCCGGGCAGCTCGAAGCCATCTCCGCACTGGTCGAGCACCGGCAGCGGGCGCTCGTCGTGCAGCGCACCGGGTGGGGCAAGTCCGCCGTGTACTTCCTCGCCACCCTGCTGCTCCGTCGTCGGGGCGGCGGGCCGACCGTCCTGGTGTCGCCGCTGCTCGCCCTGATGCGCGACCAGGTCGCCGCCGCGGCCCGTGCCGGGGTCCGAGCGGTGTCGATCAACTCCGCGAACGCCCACGAGTGGACCGAGACCCAGGCCGCCCTCGCCCGTGACGAGGTCGACGTGCTGCTGGTCTCCCCCGAACGGTTGAACAACCCGAAGTTCCGCGACGAACAGCTGCCGGCGCTGATCGGCCGGATGGGCATGCTCGTCGTCGACGAAGCGCACTGCATCTCCGACTGGGGCCACGACTTCCGGCCGGACTACCGACGCCTCGCCGAGCTCATCCGGTCCCTGCCGCACGGCGTCCCCGTCCTCGCGACGACGGCGACCGCGAACGAGCGCGTGGTCGAGGACGTGGCCGAACAGCTGACCGCCGGCCCCGAGGACCCGGTGTTCACCATCCGCGGCTCGCTCGCCCGCGCCTCGCTGCGGCTCGGGGTGCTGACGCTGCCCGACGCCCGCGCCCGTCTCGGCTGGCTGCTCGCCCACCTCGGCGACCTGCCCGGTAGCGGCATCATCTACACGCTCACCGTCTCGGCGGCCGAGGACATCGCCCGGCTCCTCCGCGAATCCGGGTACGCCGTCCGCGCCTACACCGGCCGGACCGACAACGACGAACGCGAGCAGCTCGAAGGGCAGCTGAAGAACAACGAGCTGAAGGCGCTCGTGGCGACCAGCGCGCTCGGCATGGGGTTCGACAAGCCCGACCTGGGCTTCGTCGTCCACATCGGCGCACCGTCCTCCCCGGTCGCGTACTACCAGCAGATCGGTCGCGCCGGGCGTGCCACCGACAACGCCGACGTGCTGCTGCTGCCGGGGCGTGAGGACCAGGAGATCTGGCAGTACTTCGCCAGTGCGTCGATGCCGACCGAGTCCCGCGCCTCCGCCGTGCTCGGAGCGCTCTCCACCGACAGCGCCATGTCGACCGTCGCGCTGGAAGGGCTCGTCGACATCAAGCGGTCGACGCTGGAACTGCTCCTCAAGGTGCTCGACGTCGACGGCGCCGTGCGTCGGGTCGGTGGCGGCTGGGTCGCGACCGGTCGACCGTGGGAGTACGACGCCGCACGCTACGAGCGGGTCGCCGCTGCCCGCGCTGCCGAGGCCGCGTCGATGCTCACCTACGAGTCGACCAGCGCGTGCCGGATGCAGTTGCTCCAGCAGGACCTCGACGACCCCACCGCCGAACCCTGCGGGCGGTGTGACAACTGCGCCGGTACCTGGTACCCGACCGACGTCTCGGACGCCGACCGCACGGGGGCCGCGAACGCCCTCGACCAGGTCGGTGTCGAGATCGCCCCGCGTGCGCAGTGGCCCTCGGGCATGGCGTCGCTCGGCGTCGCGGTGAAGGGCAAGATCCCGGCCGGTGAACTCGTCGCCCCGGGTCGCGCGGTAGCCCGCCTGACCGACCTCGGGTGGGGTGGGCCGCTCCGCGCTCTGTTCGCGAACGCCACCCCGGACGCACCGGTGTCCCGCGAACTCGTCGACGGCTGCGTCCGCGCGCTCAAGGACTGGCCGTGGGAGACCCGGCCGACCGGGGTCGTCGTGATGTCCTCGCGCTCCCGGCCGCAGCTCGTCGCGTCGCTCGCCCAGGCGCTGTCCTCGATCGGGCGGCTGCAGCACCTCGGCACCCTCGACCGCGACGGTGGGACACCGCGGGGCGACGGTGCGACGAACAGCGCCTACCGGCTGTCGGGCGTCTGGGACACCTTCGTGGTCGGCCCGGAACTCGCGGCCGCTCTGCAGGCGCACCAGGGGCCGGTCCTGCTCGTCGACGACCTGGTCGACAGCCGGTGGACGATGACGGTGGCGGGGCGGGAACTCCGACGGGCCGGAGCCTCGGCCGTGTTGCCGTTCGCCCTCGCCACCGTCGCCTGACGGCCGGCGGCCAGCGGCCGGCGGCCGGCGGCCAGCGGCCAGCGGCCAGCGGCCGGCGGCCGGCGGCCGGCGTCTGAGCCTTACGCGGCGGACCCGATCGCGTCGAGCTCGGCGACGGCGTCGTCCGGCAGTACGAACCCGGCCGACGCCACGTTGTCCCGCAGGTGGTCCACCGAGGACGTCCCCGGGATCAGCAGCATGTTCGGGGACCGCTGGAGCAGCCAGGACAGCGCCACCGTCAGGCGCGACACCTCCAGGCGTTCCGCGACCCGGTCGAGCGCGCCGGACTGGATCGGCGAGAACCCACCGAGCGGGAAGTACGGCACGTACGCGATCCCCTGCGACGCGGTGAGGTCGACGAGGGCGTCGTCCTCACGACGGGCCACGTTGTACATGTTCTGCACGCAGACGATCGGCACGTAGCTCTGCGCCTCGGCGAGCTGCTCGGCGCTGACGGTCGACAGTCCGATGTGGCGGACGAGCCCCTCCTCCTGCAGTCGGGCGAGCGCCTCCACCTGCGGGGCGATCGAGCCGGACTCCGGGGCGTCGAACCCGCCCATCCGGATGTTCACGACCTCGAGCTGCTCGAGCCCGAGCGTGCGGAGGTTCTCGTGCACCTGCGCCACCAGGTCGTCGGGCTGTCGGGTCGGCACCCAGTTGCCCTTGCCGTCCCGCACGGAGCCGACCTTCGTGACGAGGTGCACGTCGTCCCCGTAGGGCGCGAGCGCTTCGCGGATGAGCTCGTTCGTGACGTGGGGGCCGTAGAACTCGGCGGTGTCGATGTGGGTGATGCCGAGCTCGACGACGGTCCGGAGCACCCGGAGCGCCTCGTCGCGGTCGGCGGGCGGACCGAACACGTTGGGTCCGGCGAGCTGCATGGCGCCGTACCCGACGCGGGTGAGTTCGAGGTCGTCGGCGAGGCGGAACGTGCCGCCGGGGAGCGATGTCGTGGTCATGGACCCCACGATGCTCCTCGGTGCTGCATCTGCCCGGGGCCTACGGTTGCCGGCGCACCGGCTTCGGGAAGGTCAGTCGCATGTGGTCGCTGGTCAGCACGTCGCCGATCCCGACCATCAGCACCGAGAACACGATCTGCTCGATGACCATCCAGAACGGGTAGAGGCCCGGGATCGCCGCGATCACCAGCGTCACGATCGGGAAGATCCGGCTGAACAGGCGCAGCCGCTGGTACGCCCAGTAGTAGCCGAGCTGCGCCCGCCACGCGAACACGTAGAGCGTCAGGGTGATGAGCAACACGACCGTCGCTCGGAACCAGACCGCCCACGGCACCGTCTCTCCGGCGCGGGTCAGCAGCACGGCGACGACGATCGCGGTCAGGCCGACGATGGTCTCGGCGACGAGGAGCCACCGGATCCACCGGAACGAGCGGACCGTGTCGGGGTGGGCGAGCATGTCCTCGCGGATGACGTAGCCGCCCTGCCGGCCGCCGGCCAGGCGGTCCAGGCGGAGCCGGTTCCACGCCCGGTCAGCGGTCGCTGCCAGGCCGGAGGGTCGCTGCGTCACCGTCCCATGGTGCCGTATCCGGCGGCGCGGCGCTGCCACGGGCCTCCCGGACGGCTGAGAGTCCCGCCGGTTCACCGGCCCGACACCGGTCCGGCACGACACCGGTCCGGCACGACACCGGTCCGGCACGACGCCGGTCCGAGCCGCCGACCGACGTCGGCCCGCCTCGCCGGTCCGACTCCGGTCCGGTCGGCCTGGAGGCACGCCCTCCCCCGCCACACGTCCTCGGTCAGAAGACGGGCAGGAGCTCGGCGCCGCCGAGCAGGTCTCCGGTGTCGGCGTCGACGAGGAGCACGGAGTGCACCACGGGTGGCAGGTCCTGTGGGTCGACGATGACCAGCACGGGGTGTTCGCCGTCCGGAGTGAAGGAGCCGAAGTCGGCGGGGACGTCGGCGCCGGTCCACTGCGCCCGTTCGGTGCCGATCACGTCACCCGAGGACAGCTCGACGCGCACCGCGCCGATGTGCGAGCGGGTCGAGGCAGCCGACCCGGTCGTGGTTGACCCGGTCGTGGTTGACCCGGTCTTCGTCGACCCGGTCGGGTCGGGGCTCGCCGTCACCTGCACGCCGGTGAGGACGACCTGGACGACCTGCTCCCCGACGACCTCGAGCCGGACGTTCCCGCGGACCTCGCCGCGGATCGGGACGAGATCCCCCGCGATCGGCAGGGCGCGTCGCCACCAGGGACCGACGGCCTGTGCCGCGTCGACCGGGAGCCCGTTCGCAGCGTCCACCACGCTCGTGGTGCCGGTCGGGTCGCTGCTCGGGCTGCCCGCGCCGTCGTTGTCGACACCGGTCGCCGGGGCGACGTCGCTCGACCGGCCGTCGTCGAGTGTTGTGCCGCCGTCGACCGCCGAGCGGCCCCGGGCCGACCTGTCAGTGGCGGGTGTCGTCGGCTCGTCGGGGATGAACCCGTGGCCGATCGACATCCCGGCGTCGTCCGCAATCCCCGTGTCGTCCGCATCCGAGGACGGGTCAGGAGCCGACGCCGACGTCCCGCCGTCCGGGGCGGACCACTGCGCGACCGCTCCGGCCGCGACCACGACGAGCAGCACGAGCCCGGCCACGAGGGGCCATCGACGTCGTGACGTCGATCGCTCCCCTCGTGGCGCGGACATGGCCGATCAGCGCTTCCGGCGCTCGCGCACTCGCATGTTGACCACGATCGGCGTGCCGTCGAAGCCCCAGACCTCGCGGAGACGCCGGGTGATGAACCGGCGGTACTGCGGGTCGAGGAACGCCGAGGTGAAGAGCACGAACGTCGGCGGCTGGCTCGACGCCTGCGTGGCGAACAGGATGCGGGGCTGCTTGCCACCGCGGACCGGGTGCGGGTGCTCCTGGACCAGTTCGGCGACGAAGGCGTTGACCTTGCCGGTCGGGATGCGGGTGTCCCACGACTCGAGGGCGGTCTCGAGGGCGGGCACGAGCTTCTCGAGGTGACGGCCGGTGCGGGCGGAGATGTTCACGCGCGGGGCCCAGGCGACGTGCGCCAGGTCCTGCTCGATCTCGCGCTCGAGGTAGCGGCGGCGCTCGTCGTCCAACAGGTCCCACTTGTTGTAGGCCAGCACCAGCGCACGACCGGACTCGAGGACCAGGTCGATGATGCGGAGGTCCTGCACGGACACCGGCTCGGTGACGTCGAGGACGACGACCGCGACCTCGGCCTTCTCGAGTGCGGCGGTGGTGCGGAGCGAGGCGTAGAAGTCGGCACCCTGCTGCAGGTGCACGCGCTTCCGGATGCCGGCGGTGTCGACGAAGCGCCAGGTCTTGCCGCCGAGTTCGATCTGCTCGTCCACCGGGTCACGGGTCGTGCCCGCGAGCTCGTTGACCACGACGCGCTCTTCACCGGCGGCCTTGTTGAGCAGCGAGCTCTTGCCGACGTTCGGTCGGCCGAGGATGGCGACGCGACGGGGGCCGCCGATCTCCTGCTTGGCGACCGCGGACACGTCCGGCAGCGTCGAGATGATGAGGTCGAGGAGGTCCGCGACGCCACGGCCGTGCAGGGCCGAGACGGGGTGCGGCTCGCCGAGACCGAGGTTCCAGAGCGAGTACGCCTCGAGGTCGCGGCGCTCGTCGTCGGACTTGTTCGCCGCGACGATGACCGGACGGTCGGTGCCGCGGAGCATCTTGACGACGTGCTCGTCGGTGGCGGTGATGCCGACCGTGACGTCGACGACGAACAGCACCGCGTCGGCGAGGTCGATCGCGACCTCGGCCTGGGCGGCGACCGAGGCGTTGATGCCCTTGGCGTCGGGCTCCCACCCACCGGTGTCGACGATGGTGAAGCGCTTGTCGTTCCACTCGGCCTTGTAGCTGACGCGGTCGCGGGTGACACCGGGGGTGTCCTGCACGACGGCTTCACGGCGGCCGAGGATGCGGTTCACGAGCTGCGACTTGCCGACGTTCGGGCGGCCGACGATCGCGAGCACCGGCAGTGCCGGCAGGTACGCGACCCCGTCGACACCGAGCTTGCCGGCTTCGAGGAGCGCGAGGTCCTCGTCGTCCAGGTCGTACTCGTCGAGACCGACGCGGAGCGCGCTTGCACGCTGGTCCGCTTCGGCGTCGTCGATGCCGGCGAGCCGCTCTCCGAGCGAGTCGTCGTACTCGGGGAAGTCGTCGTCGCTTCGGTCGTCCAGCTGCGCCATGGTGGTTTCCTTGCCGGCGGCCGGTGGGCCGCGTGTTCGTGGTTCAGGTGCGGCCGTGTGGCCGGGTTGCTGTCAGTTCGTGGCCGAGCGGGCCAGGTCGACCACCGCCTGCACGGTCTGGTCGAAGTCGAGGTCGGTGGAGTCGAGGGTGGTGACGCCGTCGGCGGCGTTCATGAAGTCGACGACCTTCGCATCGGCAGCGTCCCGACGGGCGAGGGCAGCCGAGGTCTCTTCGGCCGACTGGGTCGTGACCTCTGCCGACCGACGTGCCATCCTAACGGATTCGTCGGCCGTCAACAGGATCCGGACTTCGGCGTCAGGTGCGACCACCGTGGTGATGTCGCGTCCTTCGGTGATGATGCCCTGTCCCTCGGCCATCCGCATGACCTGGCGGAACAGCGAGACGAGCTTGGCCCGGACCTCCGGCAGCTTCGCGATGTGCGCCACCGCAGCGGTGACGTCGGGGGTGCGGATGGCGTCCGTCACGTCGACACCGCCGACCCGCACGAAGTAGTCGTCGGGGTCGGTACCGATGGCGTAGTCGAACGAGTCGAAGGCGGCGACGACCGCGGCGGGGTCGTCCAGGTCGACGTCCTGCTGCAGTGCGTGCCAGGCGAGTGCGCGGTAGGCGGCACCGGTGTCCTGGTAGCCGAAGCCGAGCGCGCGGGCGGCAGCACGGGACACGCTGGACTTGCCGCTGCCGGCGGGACCGTCGACGGCGATGACGAACTTCGCCACGAAGGCGCCCGCGGGCAGACCGGCCGGCATCGGGTCGCGCGTCGAACCGAGTTCGCCGCCGCCCTGTCCGCCCGGGCCGCCGGTGACGTCGCCGCCGCCGAGGGGTCCGGGCTGGTCGGCCGGCGTCGGCAGACCGGAGTCGGGGGCGTCCGGGCCGCCGGTGACGCCGGACTCGAGCGTGGTGTCGTTGTCGTTCAGGCCCATGCTGCTGCGATCCTCCATCCGCGACCCTCGAGTTCCTCGACGAGTCGCTGTTCGTGCTCCGGGACGACCGACACCTCGACGATGCCGATCTGCGCTCCGGGCGAGTGCTCGAGGCGCAGGTCCTCGAGGTTGATGCCGAGTTCCCCGATGGTGGTGAGGAGTTCGGCGAACTGCCCGGGTCGGTCGTCGATCAGGACGACGACCTGGGCGAAACGTGCGGTGGACCCGTGCTTGCCGGGCAGTCGCTCGACGCCGCGGTTGCCCGACGCCATCGTCTCGGCGATGGCGCGCGGGGACCCGGCCGCGGCGGGGTCGGCGAGCGCGGTGAGCACCCGGTCGAGTTCGTCACGGAGGTCGGCGAGCACCGGGCGGATGTGCTCCGCGTTGGCACCGATGATCTGCACCCAGAGGCCCGGGTCGCTCGCGGCGATGCGCGTGACGTCGCGGACACCACCGCCGGCCAGGCCGAGGGCTTCGCCGGGGGCGTCGCGGAGGCGCGAGGCCATCAGCGTCGCGACGAGCTGCGGCGCGTGGGAGACCACCGCGACGGCCCGATCGTGCGACTCGGGGTCCATCGGGACGACGGTCGCGCCGAGGTCGAGCGCCAGGTGTTCGACCACGGCTGCACGCTGGTGGCTGATGTCGTCGTGGCCGGCGATGACCCAGGGACGACCGATGAACAGGTCGGCGCGGGCGGCGGTCGGACCACTGCGTTCGCGGCCGGCCATCGGGTGCGAACCGATGTACCGCGAGACGTCCGCACCGACGGCGCGGAGGCGGTCGAGCGGCCCGGACTTGACGCTGGCGACGTCGGTGACGACGGCGTTCGGGTGGTTGCGGAGTTCACGCTCGACGACGGTCGCGGTGACGTCCGGCGGCACGGCGACCACGATCAGTTCCGGTTCGTCCCCCGCTGCTGGAGGTCGTCCGGCGCCGTAGTCGACGGCGAGCGCCAGCGCGGCCGGGGAGACGTCGTCGAGGACGACCTCCACCCCCTTGTCGCGCAGCGCCAGGCCGATCGAGGCACCGAGCAGGCCGGTCCCGACGATCCGCACCGGCCCGCGCACACGGCGGTCGATGTCGGCGCGCAACGGTTCTCCGTCGGTCGCGGTCGTGCTGGCGTCGGTCACCCGGCAAGCCTATCGAGCGCAGGTGCCCGGCAGCAGGACGGCGCCGGGCCTGTGGAGAAGTCCCCACCGGGCCCGGCGCCGTCCGTGTCGCGGTCGGTCCGCGACGGTCGACCGATCGTCAGTCCGTGCTCTCCGCGTCGTCGTCGCCGGTTCGGGTGTCCGCGGTCCGGGCGATGCCGAGCAGCTTGCCGAGCTCGACCGTGGTCAGCTCGCGCACCTCGCCGGGCGCCAGACTGCCGAGCTGCAGCGGTCCGAACGACCGGCGCACGAGCTCGAGGACCGGGTGCCCGACCGCTTCGAGCATGCGGCGGACGATCCGGTTGCGTCCGGAGTGCAGCGTGATCTCGACGAGCGACTCCCCACGCGAGGACTCGAGCAGCCGCGCCTTGTCGGCGGCGATCTGACCGTCCTCCAGCTCGATGCCCTCGAGCAGCATCTGCAGCGTCGAGGGGACCATGTTGCCGTCGACCTTCGCGACGTAGGTCTTCGTCACGCCGAACGACGGGTGCGCCAGGACGTGGGCGAGCCCGCCGTCGTTGGTCAGGATGAGCAGCCCGGCGGTGTCGAAGTCGAGTCGGCCGACGTTGAACAGCCGCTCCTCGAACTGGTCGACGTACTGCGACAGGTCGGGACGGTCGTGCTCGTCCTGCATGCTCGAGACCACACCGGTCGGCTTGTTGAGGACCACGTACCGCCGGGAGGTGTCGGTCTGCACCGGCACCCCGTCGACCGCGACCTCGTCGGTGTCCGGGTCGACGCGACGACCGAGCATGTCGGCGACCTCGCCGTTCACGGTCACGCGGCCCTCGGAGATCAGGTTCTCCGCGACTCGACGGCTCGCCACACCGGCAGCGGCGATCACCTTCTGCAGGCGCTCACCGCCTTCCTGGAGGTCCGGCTCGCCCCCGGCGGTCGTCGTCCCGTCCGCCGGGTCCCAGTCGGGGATGATCGGGCGTTCGGGCGTGCCCTCGGCGGGCCGCCCGGCGTCGTCGCGCTCCCCGGCCGGGAGGGGCGTCGTCCGCTTGCGTGCGGGGTCGTTGCGCGGGCTGGTCGTGCCACCGACGTAGCGGCGGCCGTTGTGCCACACGCTGCTCGGGGCACCGTCCGGGCTGCGACGGTCCTCGCGGCGGGGGTCGGTTCCGCGCTCGGCGCCACGGTCGTCCGGACGACGGGAGGCTCCGCGGTCGTCACGCCCGCGGTACCCACCGCGCTGGTCGTCACGGCCGCCGCGGTCGTCACGGCCGCCGCGGGAGTCGCGTCCCTGGTACCCGCCACGCTGCTCGTCACGGCCACCGCGGGAGTCACGCCCCTGGTACCCACCACGGTCATCGCGTCCACCGGTCCGGCTGTCACCGGTCCTGCTGTCACTGGTCCGGCGGTCGCCGGCGTCGTCGCGGCGCACGAAGCGGCCGCGGTCGTCGTCACGGCTCACGAAGCCGCCACGGTCGTCGCTGCGTCGGTCGGCGCCGCGCGTGTCGCGCTCGGGACGTCCGCGGTACCCACCGGCAGCGCGGTCGTCGTTGCCGCGGTACCCGCCGGAGGGACGGTCGTCCCGCCCGCGGTACCCACCGCTGCTGCGGTCGTCGCCGCCGCGGTACCCGCCGGTCGGACGGTCACCGCCGCGCTCGTCGCGCCCACGGAACCCACCGGTCGGACGGTCCCCACCACGGTCGTCACGCCCACGGAACCCACCGGTCGGACGGTCTCCGCCGCGGTCATCGCGGCCACGGAACCCACCGGAGGAACGGTCGTCACGACCGCGGTACCCACCACTGCTGCGGTCGTCGCCGCCACGGAAGCCACCGGTCGGGCGGTCTCCCCCGCGCTCGTCACGCCCGCGGTACCCACCGGTCGGACGGTCCCCACCACGGTCATCGCGCCCGCGGAACCCACCGGTCGGACGGTCCCCACCACGGTCATCGCGGCCACGGAACCCACCGGAGGAACGGTCGTCGCGACCGCGGTACCCACCACTGCTGCGGTCGTCACCGCCACGGTACCCACCGGTCGGACGGTCACCGCCGCTGCGCTCGTCGCGCCCGCGGTACCCACCGGTCGGACGGTCACCACCACGCTCGTCACGCCCGCGGAACCCACCGGCCGGACGGTCCCCACCACGGTCATCGCGCCCACGGAACCCACCCGTGGGACGGTCACCGCCACGCTCGTCACGCCCGCGGTACCCACCACGCTCGCCGCCACCGGCCCGGTCGTCGCGCCCGCGGTACCCGCCGGAGGAACGGTCGTCTCCCCCGCGGTACCCACCACGGTCGCCGCCACCGGCGCCACGGTCGTCGCGTCCGCGGTACCCACCGGAGCCGGCCCCGTCGCGTCCGCGGGGTGCGTCGTCGCGGCGACCCGCGCCTCCCGGCCGGTCACCGCCCGGACGTCCGGACCCGCCGCGGCGGTCGTCGTCTCGTCGTGCACGGTCGTTCTGGTCAAACCCGGCCATCGGGGATCCTTCCGGTCTGCCCGAAACCGTCCGCGCCGTCCTCCAGGAGGGGCGAGATGAGCGGAAGCTCGTCGAGCGAGTTGATGCCGAGCTGCTGGAGCAGCAACTCGGAGGTGACGTAGTTGATCGCGCCGGTCTCGGAGTCGGTGAACGACTCCTCGATGAGGCCGCGCGCGACGAGCGTGCGGACCACGCCGTCGACGTTGACGGCCCGGATCGCGGCGATCTGGGAGCGGGTGATCGGCTGCTTGTAGGCGACCACGGCGAGGGTCTCGAGGGCCGCCTGCGACAGGCGCGCGGGACGTTCCGCCTCGACGAACTGCTCGACGACGGCGTCGAGTTCGGCACGGACGTAGAAGCGCCAACCGCCGCCGACCTCGCGGAGTTCGAAGCCGCGGCGAACGGTGCCGTCGACGCCGTCGAAGTCGGCGACCAGGCGGTCGACGGCCTGCCGGACGACCGGGACCGGTGCACCGACGGCGGCGGCGAGGGCGACGAGGGACTGCGGCTGGTCGGCGATCATCAGGATCGCTTCGAGCTGCCGGTCGACGGGAACGTCGGCGGGCCGGTCTGCGAGCGCGTCCGCGGCGGCTGCGGCCGGGGCGGCTGCGGCGCCGCGCAGATCGACCTCGATCGCACGGGCGTCCTCGATCTCGTCCGCCCCGCCCGGCTCGGCGGATCCCCCGGCGCGCGACCGAGCGCCGTGCGCGTGCACGTCATCCGTCATAGTCGGCTCCCAGGTTCGCGAGGCTCTCGTCCGTCCAGTCGAGCGCGGTCCACCGGAGGACCAGTTCCCCGAGCGGTTCGAGTTGTTCGAACGAGATGGAGGCGTTCCGGTACAGCTCCAGGATCGCGAGGAAACGAGCCACCACGATACCCGCCTGGTCGACCCCGGCGATGAGTTCCCGGAACGTGACGTCCGGCGTGCCCTCGTCGGCGCGGGTGCGGAGGACCGACACCACGATGGCCGCCTGCTCCCGGATGCTGACCGCGGGGGCGTGCAGGTGGTCGAGTCCGACGGTCGGGATCTCTCTCGGTGCGAAGGCCAGCGCCGCCATCGCCGCGAAGTCCTGCACGGACAGCGTCCAGACGAGTTCGGGCGTCCGGGCGCGGAACCGCTCCTCGAGCCGGACGCTCCGCACGTGGCGTCGCGACTCGGCACCCCAGCGGTCGCCGAACCAGTCCGCCGCCTGCTTGAACGCCCGGTACTGCAGCAGTCGGGCGAACAGCAGGTCGCGGGCCTCGAGCAGGGCCACGTCCTCGGCGTCGACGAGTTCACCCTGCGGCAGCAGACCGACGATCTTCAGGTCGAGCAGGGTCGCGGCGACGACCAGGAACTCGCTCGCCTCGTCGAGTTCCTCACTCGACGAGGCCTGCCGCACGTACGCGATGAACTCGCCGGTGACGACGCTGAGGGCGACCTCGGTGATGTCCAGCTCGTGCTTCGCGATGAGCGACAGCAGCAGGTCGAACGGTCCGTCGAAGTTGCTGAGACGGACCCGGAACCCGGGTGCCGTCGTGGTGCCGACCGGCGCGTCGGTCGCACTGTCGGCGTGTCCGGCCGATGCGGACGGGAGGCTCGTGGCCGGGTCCTCAGGCGACGGCGCCACGCTGGACGAGCTCTCGGGCCAGCTGCCGGTAGGCATGGGCCGCAGCGTGGTCCGGAGCCGTCTGCGTGATCGGTCGCGCCGAGACGGTCGCGTCCGGGAACTTCACGGTGCGCCCGATGACGGTGTCGAGGACCCGGTCGCCGAAGGTCTCGACGACGCGCTCCATGACCTCCCGCGAGTGCAGGGTGCGCGAGTCGTACATGGTCGGCAGGATGCCGTCGAGCAGCAGTGCCGGGTTCAGCCGGTCCCGCACCTTGTCGATCGTCTCGATGAGCAGGGCGACACCGCGCAGGGCGAAGAACTCGCACTCGAGCGGGATGAGCACGCCGTGCGCCGCGGTGAGGGCGTTCACGGTGAGCAGGCCGAGCGACGGCTGGCAGTCGATGAGGATGACGTCGTAGTCGTTCGACACCTTCCGCAGCACGCTCGCCAGGATCTGCTCGCGAGCGACCTCGTTGACCAGGTGCACCTCGGCCGCGGACAGGTCGATGTTGGCGGGGATGACGTCGAGCAGCGGCACGTTCGTCGGCTGGATGACCTGGTTCGGGTCCTTCACGGCGCCCATCAGCAGGTCGTAGACCGTGGGGATGTCGTGCGTCCGGACACCGAGGCCGGCGGACAGGGCACCCTGCGGGTCGAAGTCGACGGCCAGCACCCGGCGGCCGTACTCGGCGAGCGTGGCGCCGAGGTTGATGGCGGTGGTGGTCTTGCCGACCCCGCCCTTCTGGTTGCACAGGGAGATGATGCGTGCGGGACCGTGGCCGTCCAGCTCTTCCGGCACGGGGAACGCCCGCACGGGCCGACCGGTCGGACCCGTGACGATGTCGCCGGTGCCGGAGGCTGTCGTCGGGATGCTGCTCACCGGGCCATCGTACCGGCGCGCTCGCACGGGGTCGGGCCGCACCGCCGCGCGGGGTGCGGGTCGGGGCGGACGGAGGGCGCGCCTCCCGGCTGTGTCCGACCGCGCCCGGTTCCGGTCCCGGTGCCGTTCAGGCGGCGCGGAGGGCGACGCGCATGCTGTCGACCCGTTCCGCGATGACCGGGTCGCTCGCCCACCGCTGCTGCAGGCGGCCGACCAGCTCGGCGATCTGCTCGCGGTCGAGGCCGGCGATGAGTCGGAGGCCGACGGTCAGCTCGGGCCCGGCGAACCGCGACAGCGGGTCGCCCGGGGACAGCTCGATCCGGACCACGGCGGGCTCGGTCTCGATCGTGCCGGCGAAGGCCCGCGCGACCTCCGGGTCCTCGGAGCACGGCGTCCACGGCAGGTCCTGGCCGAGCGCCCACACCGCGGGACGGCGGAGGACGAACTCGGTCGCTGCCGTCGGGTCGAGCACGACGAGCTGCGTGTCCTCGCTCGCGGCGGCCATCGCGACCCGACGGGACTCGACCGGGATCGGGCGGGCGTCCGCGTCCCACGAGCGCATCGCCTCGACCGAGGTGAAGGCGGGCATCACCGCACGACCGTCGGGACCGGCGACCGTGATGATCGAGAGTTCCTGGGTCTTGTCGACGATCCGGCCGTCGGGGGTCTCCCCGACGTCGCCGGCCTCGGCGACGAGCGGGATGAGCAGGCGGGCGGTGCGGAGGGCGTCGACGACCGCCGCGTGCGGGCCTCCGGACGCGACCGCGGTGATCGCGGCGACGACGGCGGGATCGGCCAGGCCGTCGTCCTCGGTGAAGGTCGTGTCGTGCGCGTCGAACGTGCGGCCGGCCCACGGGTTGCCGGCGGAGTCGCCCGCGTGGTCGTGGGCAGGCGCTGCCTGCTCGTCGGGGTCCGGGCCGGCACCCCGGCCGTTCGAGATGCCCGCCACGCGGCTACTCCGACGCGATGTCGAGTGCGGCCGGCAGCGTGAACGCCCCCGCGTACAGGGCCTTGCCGATGATCGCGCCCTCGAGCCCGTGCGGCACGAGTTCGCGGAGCGCACGGAGGTCGTCGAGCGTCGAGATGCCGCCCGAGGCCACCACGGGCTGGTCGGTGCGGTCGCAGACCTGGCGGAGCAGGTCGACGTTCGGGCCCTGCAGCGTGCCGTCCTTGGTCACGTCGGTGACCACGTACCGGGCACATCCGGCGTCCTCGAGCCGGTCGAGGACCTCCCAGAGGTCGCCGCCGTCCTCGGTCCAGCCGCGGGCGGCCAGGGTGGTGCCGCGGACGTCGAGGCCCACGGCGATCTGCTCGCCGTACTGCCCGATCACCCGGGCTGCCCACTCGGGGTTCTCGAGCGCCGCGGTGCCGAGGTTCACCCGGGCGGCACCGGTCGCCAGGGCGGCCTCGAGCGAGGCGTCGTCGCGGATGCCACCGGAGAGTTCGACGGAGACCCCCTCGACCTCCCGGATGGCGTGCGCGATGACGCGACGGTTGTCACCGCGACCGAACGCAGCGTCGAGGTCGACGAGGTGGATCCACTCGGCGCCCTGGTCACGCCAGGTGCGGGCGGCGGCGACCGGGTCGCCGTACCCCGTCTCGCTGCCGGCTTCGCCCTGGGTGAGGCGCACCGCCTGGCCGTCGACGACGTCGACCGCGGGCAGGAGGACGAGGGGCTGGGTGGTGGAGAGCTCGGTCATGGTCCCGTCGGGATCGGGGGTCACAGCGACGAGACCCAGTTGCGGAGGAGGCGGATGCCGGGCTCGCCGGACTTCTCCGGGTGGAACTGCGTCGCGCTCAGCGGGCCGTTCTCGACGGCGGCGATGAAGCGTTCCCCGTGCTCGGCCCATGTCAGCTTCGGCGCGCGGAACGGACCGTAGGCGTCGAGCGGGAAGTCGGTGACCCCGTAGGAATGCACGAAGTAGAACCGCTCGTCGCGGAGGCCGTCGAAGAGCACCGAGTCCTGGGGGGCGTCGATCGTGTTCCACCCCATGTGCGGCAGCACGTCGGCCTTGATCGGCTCGACGACGCCCGGCCACTGCCCGAGGCCCTCGACGTCGGCGCCGCGCTCGACACCACGGGCGAAGAGGACCTGCATGCCGACGCAGATGCCGAGCACCGGGCGCCCACCGGCCAGACGGTGGTCGACGATCTCGCCGCCGCGCACCCCCTCGAGCTGGTCGACGACGGCCGCGAACGCGCCGACGCCGGGGACCAGGAGTCCGTCGGCGGCGAGAGCCGTCTGCTTGTCGTTCGAGAGCGTGACGTCGGCGCCGGCGCGTTCCAACGCCTTCGCCGCCGAGTGGACGTTGCCGGAGCCGTAGTCGAGGACGACGACGTTCGGGCGGGTGGAGCTCACAACGTGCCCTTCGTGGACGGGATGCCGTCGACGCGCGGGTCGAGTTCGACGGCACGGCGCATCGCGCGGGCGAAGGCCTTGAACTCAGCCTCCGCGATGTGGTGGGGGTCGCGTCCGTCGAGGACGCGGAGGTGGACGGTGATGCCGGCGTTCATCGTGATCGCCTCGAACACGTGACGCACCATCGAGCCGGTGAAGTGCCCACCGATCCGGTGGAACTCGAAGCCTGCGGGCTCCCCGGTGTGCACGAGGTAGGGCCGGCCGGAGACGTCTACGACCGCCTGTGCCAGAGCCTCGTCGAGCGGGACCAGGGCGTCGCCGTAGCGGCCGATGCCGGCACGGTCGCCGAGTGCCTGGCGGAGCGCCTGCCCCAGGACGATGCCGGTGTCCTCCACCGTGTGGTGCACGTCGATGTCCGTGTCGCCCGAACTCTGCACGCGCAGGTCGATCAGCGAGTGCTTGCTGAACGCGGTCAACATGTGGTCGAAGAACGGCACGCTGGTCGAGATCTCGGACGTCCCGGTGCCGTCGAGGTCGAGCGACAGGGAGACGGTCGACTCACTCGTCGAGCGGGTGATCTCGGCGGTGCGCGCGGTCATGCTGCAACCCTAACGGGCGGCTGCTCGGCGGCGACCGCACGCATGGCGTCGAGGAACGCGGTGGTCTCCTCGGTCGTGCCGGCGCTGACGCGGAGGTGGTTCGGGATGCCCAGGTCGCGGACGATCACGTCGCGCTCGAGCAGCGACTCGAACGCCGCACGTGGGTCGGCGACGCCGCCGAACAGGACGAAGTTCGACCACGTCTCGTGCGGCTGGTACCCCATCGCCCGCAGCTCGGTGACCATCCGGTCCCGCTGTCCGCGGATGTCGTCGACCATGCGGAGCATCTCCGGGGCGTGCCGGAGGGCCGCGACCGCCGCCGCCTGGGTGAGCGCGGACAGGTGGTACGGCAGGCGGACCAGGCGCAGGGCGTCGATCACCGCGGGGTCTGCTGCGAGGTACCCGACGCGGGCGCCGGCGAACGCGAAGGCCTTGCTCATCGTCCGGGAGACCACCAGGCGCGGGCGACCCGGCAGCAGGGTCAGTGCCGTCGGCTGGCCGGCGGGCATGAACTCGGCGTAGGCCTCGTCCACCATCACGATGCCGTCGGTGGCGTCGTACACGGCCTCGATCGTGGCGAGGTCGAGCGGCGTGCCGGTCGGGTTGTTCGGGCCGCAGAGGAACACCAGGTCGGGCTGGTGTGCGCGGACGGCGGCGACGGCGGTCTCGGGAGAGATGCGGAACTCGGCGTCGCGGTCGGCGGCGATCCACCGGCTGCCGGTGCTCGAGGCGATGATCGAGTGCATCGAGTAGGTGGGCGGGAAGCCGAGCACACTGCGCCCGGGGCCGCCGAACGCCTGCAGCAGCTGCTGGATGACCTCGTTCGAGCCGTTCGCCGCCCAGATCGACTCGGCACCCAGGCCGTGGCCCAGGTACCCGGCGAGGGACTGCCGCAACTCGGTGAACTCGCGGTCCGGGTACCGGTTCACGGTCGTCAGGGCCTGGCGGATCGAGGCGACGATGTCCTCGGCCACGTCCTCCGGCACCGGATGGGTGTTCTCGTTGACGTTGAGCTGCACGCGGACGTGCTTCTGCGGGGCGCCGTAGGGGCTCTGCCCGCGCAGGTCGTCGCGGATGGGGAGGTCTTCGAGCGTGGTTGCCACCGATCCATCGTAGGCCGCGCTGCCCGCGTGGGGACCGGCCGTCCGGACGGTCATGCCAGGGGCGAACGCCGACCTGCCCGGTCCGTCAGGAGCAGATCAGTGCTCGTACTGCGTGGGGATCGAGATCTCTTGCCCGGCCTGCACTGCGGAACCGTTGAGCGCGTTGAGGCTCACGACGTCCTGGATGAAGTCACGGGGGTCGGTGTTCGGCGCGGTGTCCTCGGCGACCTGCCACAGGGTCTCCCCCGGCTGGATCGTCACGGTGTCGAAGTGCACGTTCGCCGCCCGGTCACCGGCCGAGGCCTGGCCACCGTTGAGCATCGCGATGCCGACGCAGAGCAGGACGGGCACGGCCGCGAGGGTGGTGAAGACCACTCGCCCGCGACGGGTGAGACGGAGGCGCGTGCGCGCTGCGGGTGCTGCGGTGTGCTGCATGTCCGCGATGGCGTTGGTGCTCATGTCGTTGCCTTCCTGCTTGCGTTGGTGCCGGTCCGACCGTGTTGGTCGTCCGAAGCCGTGTACCGAACATACGTTCGAGTCAGAAGTTGCACAACCCCCAGGACGGGATTTGTGGGGAGTTTTCTTGCGACACGCTCGAACAGGTGTTTGTCCGACATGTCACGGTCGGATACTGTTTCGATCGACTGGAGCAAGTCTCGCGGGGGCCACTGACATTCCTGCGAGTCGCTGTTCCACTCCGGACGAAGGGCGTGACGTGGTGGACGAACTGCGCGGACAGAAACCGTTGACGGCGAAGCAGCAGTCGATCCTCGACGCGATCCGAGCGTCGATCGCGAGCCGGGGCTACCCGCCGAGCATGCGCGAGATCGGCGACGCGGCCGGGCTCTCGTCACTGTCGAGCGTGTCCCACCAGCTCGGGCAGCTCGAGCTCGGTGGCTGGATCCGCCGCGACCCGAACCGCCCCCGTGCGCTCGAGGTCCTGGTCGACGAGCCCACGCCCGACTCCGACGGCCCCGACGTCGACGCCACGACACTCGTGCCCCTGGTCGGCCGGATCGCCGCCGGTGTCCCGATCACCGCCGAGCAGCACGTCGACGAGATCATCCCGCTCCCCCGTCAGCTGGTCGGGACGGGTGACCTCTTCATGCTCAAGGTCGTCGGCGAGTCGATGATCGACGCCGCCATCTGCGACGGCGACTGGGTCGTCGTCCGGTCGCAGCAGACGGCGGAGAACGGTGACGTCGTCGCCGCCATGCTCGACGAGGAAGCGACCGTCAAGGTCTTCCGCCAGCGCGACGGCCACACGTGGCTGCTCCCCCGCAACACCGCGTTCGAGCCGATCCTCGGTGACGCGGCGACCGTCCTCGGCAAGGTGGTGGCGGTCCTCCGCTCCCTCTGAACCCGCAAGACAGCAAGACGACGGGAGGCGCGGTGCCAGCTGGCACCGCGCCTCCCGTCAGTCAGGCCCGCCGTCAGGCGGAGGCGACCGGCGCGACCACGTACGGGTCGAGCTCCGCGACCTCCCGCTGGAAGACGCGCACCCGGAGGCGCGTGCCCTCCTCCACGTAGTCGAGCGACTCGACCGCCCCGGAGTCGTGCAGGTGCGACACGAGGTCGCCGCGCGAGAACGGCACCACGACCGTGAGCTCGACGTCCGGCTCGGGCAGGCGCGCCTCGATCGCCTCGAGCAGGTCCGGGATCCCCTCGCCCGTGCGGGCGGAGACGAACACGGCGTCCGGCGCGAGCCCGAGCAGCAGCATCCGCTGGGTGTCGTCGACCAGGTCGGCCTTGTTGAAGACGACGACCTCGGGGACGTCCCGGGCACCGACGTCGCCGATGACCTCGCGCACCGTGGCGATCTGCGCTGCCGGGTCCGGGTGCGAGCCGTCGACCACGTGCACGATGACGTCCGCGTCGCCGACCTCTTCGAGGGTGGAGCGGAATGCCTCGACCAGCTGGTGCGGCAGGTTGCGGACGAACCCGACGGTGTCGGTGAACGTGAATTCGCGGCCCTTCGCGGTGTTCGTGCGGCGGACCGTCGAGTCCAGCGTCGCGAACAGCTGGTTCTGGACGAGCACGCCCGCGCTCGTCAGGCGGTTGAGCAGCGAGGACTTGCCGGCGTTGGTGTAGCCGGCGATCGCGACGCTGGGGACCTCGTTGCGGTTGCGCTCCGCACGCTTGGCTTCACGCGCGGGGGTGAAGCCGGCGATCTGTCGTCGGAGCTTCGCCATCCGCGTGTGGATCTTGCGGCGGTCGAGCTCCATCTTGGTCTCACCGGGGCCACGGGAGCCCATACCTGCACCGCCGGAGACCTGACCACCGGCCTGTCGGGACATCGACTCACCCCAACCACGCAGACGCGGCAGCAGGTACTGGAGCTGCGCGAGCTCGACCTGCGCCTTGCCCTCTCTGGTGGAGGCGTGCTGGCTGAAGATGTCGAGGATGACGGCCGTGCGGTCGATCACCTTGACCTTCACGACGTCCTCGAGCGCACGGCGCTGCGAGGGTGCGAGCTCGGTGTCGGCGATGACCGTGTCGGCTCCGGTGGCCTTGACGACCATCGCGAGCTCCTGGGCCTTGCCCTTGCCGAGGTAGGTCGCCGGGTCCGGGTTCGGACGGCGCTGCAGCAGCCCGTCGAGCACCACGGCGCCGGCGGTCTCGGCGAGGGCCGACAGTTCGCGGAGGGAGTTCTCGGCGTCCGTGGCGTCGCCCTGGGGGTACACGCCGATCAGGACGACCCGCTCGAGCCGGAGCTGCCGGTACTCGACCTCGGTGACGTCCTCGAGTTCGGTGGAGAGGCCGCCGACCCGGCGCAGTGCCGCGCGGTCCTCGCGGTCGTACTGTTCGCCGTCGCCGTCCCAGCCCTGCTCGTCGATCGAGCGGGTCTGGATCGCCTGTGCCGGCGCGAAGATGGAGGAGGCGGCGCGCTGGTCGGCGTTGCGCAGCACTCGTTCGACGACACCGTCGGCGCTGTCGTCGTGGATGGTCTGTTCGTCCTGCTGATGGGTATCCGTCATGCTGTCCACAGGGTACCTCCGGAGGCCTCGGGACACACGGGGTTCCCGGTACGGTTCTTCCATGGCGAACGACCACTACTTCTCGGCCACCCCGGAGAGCGCGGCACGACCGCGGCAGATCCGGGTGACCCTCGCCGGTCGGACCCTCGAACTCACCACCGCGGCGGGCGTCTTCAGTCCCGACGGCATCGACCGCGGCACGAGCGTGCTGCTGCAGAACGTGCCCACTCCGGCTGTCGACGGTGACCTGCTCGACGTCGGCTGCGGCTGGGGTCCGCTGGCGATCACGATGGCCCTGCAGTCGCCGGACACCCACGTGTGGGGCGTCGACGTCAACGAGCGGGTCCTCGACCTGGCGCGGACGAACGCGGCCGCCGCCGGTGCCGACAACGTCACCGTCGGGCTGCCGACGGAGATCCCGGCGGACCGGACCTTCGCCACGATCTGGTCGAACCCGCCGATCCGGGTCGGCAAGGACGAACTGCACGACATCCTCCGCACCTGGATCCCCCGCTTGGCGGTGGGCGGCGACGCCTGGCTGGTCGTCTCGAAGGACCTCGGTGGGGACTCGTTGCAGCGCTGGTTGCAGCAGATGCTGGGCGACGGCTTCACGGTCACGCGGGCGACGACCGACAAGGGCTTCCGCGTCATCCAGGTGCACCGCACGGCCTGACGGGGCGTCACGCGGTCATGCGCGCACGCGGTCGCGTGGTCACGCGGTCACGCCCTGGAGGCGCGGATCACCGCAGCGACGTCGGCCAAGGTGATCCGGGCCTCCCGTCCGGCGTCACCGCCACCCGACGTCAGCACGGCGGCGCCGCCACCCGACGTTGAGACGGCCGCGCCGCGGGCTGTTGCTCTGGGCGGGACGGGACTCAGACCGTCAAGTCCCCCGAGAACACCAGCTCGGCCGGCCCGGCGAGCGACACGTGCTCGCCGTCCTCCGTCGCCGTCATGCGCACCGTGAGCACGCCACCCGGCACGCGGACCCGCCACGTGTTCGGCGCCGACGCTCCGGCCCAGTACCGCGTGGCGAGCGCCGCGGCCACCGCGCCGGTGCCGCAGGACAGCGTCTCCCCGCTGCCGCGCTCGTGCACGCGCATGGTGATCTCGCCGACGCCGTCGGTGACCAGCGGGTCGCCGGGCAAGACGAACTCGACGTTCGCCCCCGCGGCCGGTGCCGGGTCGAGGACCGGGATGTAGGTGAGGTCGATGCCGGCGAGTTCGTCCTCGCTGGCGACCGCGACGACGACGTGCGGGTTGCCGACGTCGATGCCCAGGCCGGGTCGTGCGTTCGGCAGGGCCTTGGCCCGGACCAGGACGTCGTCCGATCCCCCACCCTCGATGCCCAGGCCCCAGCGTCCGAGGTCCGCGGCGAACCCGTTCGTGGAGCGCTGGATGTCGACGACGCCCTTCCGGCTGCCGACCGTCAGCGTGCGCCCCGGCTCGAGGTCGACGAGCCCCGCTTCGGTCAGGTAGCGGGCGAAGACGCGGATGCCGTTGCCGCACATCTCCGCCACCGAGCCGTCGGCGTTGTGGTAGTCCATGAACCAGGTCGCGTCGGGGTCCTCGGCGAGGATCGCCCGCCCCTCCGGGATCGCCTCGGAGCGCACGGCACGGATGACGCCGTCGGCCCCGACTCCGAACCGCCGGTCGGCGATGGCGCGGATCCGGTCAGGGGTCAGGTCGACCGTGGCGTCGGGGTCGGCGAACAGGACGAAGTCGTTGCCGGTCCCGTGGCCCTTGGTGAAGTGCAGCTCGGTCACGGGACGATCCTACGGGCCAGCTCGGACAGCTCCGCCGTGCCGGCGCCGGTGACGTCGAGCGTCTCGACGTGGGTGGTGTCGCCGTCGGCGTAGCGCTTGAACCAGGACACCTGCCGACGGGCGTACTTGCGGGTGGCGATGCTGGTCGCCTCGATGGCCTGTGCGACGCTCGCCTCGCCGCGGAGGACCTGGAGCGCCTGCGCGTAGCCGATCGCGGCGCGGGCCGTGGGGCCCTGCTCGAGCCCCTCGTCGCGGAGTGCGGCGACCTCGTCGACCAGTCCGTCGGCGAACATCCGCTCGGCCCGCACGCGCAGCGCCTCGACGAGCTGTTCACGGTCGCGGCGCAGGTGCAGGACGTGGGCCGGCCGCCAGGACCGCGGGGCGGACGGGAGGCTCGGGGTGACGCGGTCGGACCGGCTCGCGATCTCCACGGCGCGGATCAGACGGCGTGGGTTCCGCGCGTCGATGACGGCGGCGGCCTCCGGGTCGAGGGCTCGGAGCCGCTCGAGGAGGACGTTCGGCCCACGCTCGCGGTGCTCACGTTCGAGTTCTTCGCGGAGGACGGGGTCGGTGCCCGGGAACGCGAGGTCGAACAGCACCGACGAGACGTACAGCCCGCTGCCACCGACGAGGACCGCGACCCCGCCGTCCTCCGTGATGTCGGCGATGACGGCGCGGGCGTCGCGTTGGTAGGCGGCGACGCTGGCCTCGTCGGTGACCCGGAGGACGTCGAGCATGTGGTGCGGGATGCCCCGTCGCTCGGACTCGGGGACCTTCGCCGTCCCGATGTCCATGCCGCGGTAGAGCTGCATGGCGTCGGCGTTGACGATCTCCGCCCGTCGTCCCTGCGCTCGGTACCGTTCGGCGATGTCGAGGGCGAGCTCGGACTTGCCGGTACCGGTCGCCCCGACGACCGCGACGAGGGGCGCGACCGCGACGAGGGGGGCGACCGGGACGAGGGAGGCGACCGGGACGAGGGAGGCCCCGGGGACGGCCGGGACGTCGCCGCTCAGGTCAGCGGCCGACACGGAGCGTGGGGAGGCCGAGCGACACCGGGCGGGGCCCCTCGCCGGCGACGGTCGGGGTCGGGACGCCGCAGGACTCGGCCTGCGCGGTGTCCCAGGCGTCGCCGGCCCGGGTGCGCCGGATGCGGAGCGGTGCGTCCGAGTCCGCGAGGAGGAAGTGCGGCGCCGCTCGGGTGATCTCCACCGAGACGACGTCGCCGGGCCGCGGGACGTCGGACCCGGCCGGGACGGCGAAGTGCACCAGGCGGGAGTCCTCCGCGCGGCCGGACAGCCGGTGCGTGGTCTCGTCCTTCTTGCCCTCACCCGTGGCGACCAGGACCTGGACCGTCCGGCCGACCTGCCGGGAGTTCTCCTCGGCGGTGATGCGCTCCTGCAGGGCGATGAGTCGCTCGTACCGTTCCTGCACGACCTGCTTCGGCAGCTGCTCGTCCATCGTCGCCGCCGGGGTGCCGGGGCGGATCGAGTACTGGAACGTGAACGCCGTCGCGAAGCGGGCCTGCTCGACGACCCGGAGGGTGTCCTGGAAGTCGGCTTCGGTCTCGCCGGGGAAGCCGACGATGATGTCGGTCGAGATCGCGGCGTGCGGGATGGCCGCCCGCACCCGGTCGAGGATGCCGAGGAACCGCTCGCTGCGGTAGCTGCGGCGCATCGCCTTGAGCACCCGGTCGGACCCGGACTGCAGCGGCATGTGCAGCTGCGGCATCACGTTCGGGGTCTCCGCCATCGCGGCGATGACGTCGTCGGTGAACGCGGCGGGGTGCGGGCTGGTGAAGCGCACACGCTCGAGACCGGCGATCTGCCCGGTGGCGCGGAGGAGCTTGCCGAACGCCTGGCGGTCGCCGAACTCGACGCCGTAGGAGTTCACGTTCTGTCCGAGCAGGGTGACCTCGATCGCGCCGTCGTCGACGAGTGCCTGGATCTCGGCCAGGACGTCACCCGGGCGGCGGTCCTTCTCCTTGCCGCGCAGGGAGGGCACGATGCAGAACGTGCAGGTGTTGTTGCAGCCGACGGAGATCGACACCCAGCCGCTGGAGGTCGACTCCCGCTTGGTGGGCAGCGTCGACGGGAAGACCTCGAGCGACTCGAGGATCTCGAGCTGTGCCTCGCCGTTGTGCCGGGCACGCTCGAGGAGGGTCGGCAGCGACCCCATGTTGTGCGTACCGAAGACGACGTCGACCCAGGGCGCCTTCTCGAGGATGACGTCCTTGTCCTTCTGCGCCAGACATCCCCCGACGGCGATCTGCATGCCCGGGTGGTCGCGCTTGATCGACGCCAGGCGGCCGAGGTTGCCGTAGAGGCGCTTGTCGGCGTTCTCGCGGACCGCGCAGGTGTTGATGACGACGACGTCGGCCTGCTCGTCCGTGTCGCCGTCAGCACCGGAGCCGGCGGCCACGGTGCCGGCGGCCACGTAGCCGGCAGCACGGAGGGAGCCGCTCAGACGCTCGGAGTCGTGCACGTTCATCTGGCACCCGTACGTGTGCACCTCGTAGGTACGCGGGCGCGAGGCGACGGTCTCCATGATCGTCCAGTGTAGGTCCGGACCGGTCCGCTCCCGGAGGCACTGCGGGCCCGATCAAGCCAGGCCGGCCCGGCCCGGCACGAAGAAGGCCGGAGCGCGTCCGCTCCGGCCTTCCTGGTTCGTCGAGCTCGATCGCCGCGCTTCACTCGAAGCGGACGGTCCCACCCCCGGTCGTCGGACGTCGCGGTCCGTCCAGGGCTCGCTCGACGGCGACGCGGACGACGCCCCCGTTGTAGCCCTTGCGCATCAGGAACCCGGACAGCCGACGTTCGGCGGTCGCCCGGTCCAGGCCACGCATCTGCCCGGCACGCTTGGCAGCCAGGTCGAGCGCGCGGACGAACTCGTCGTCCTCGTCGTCAGCGGCGGCTTCGAGCGCGGCGTCGATCGCCGTCTGGTCGATCCCCCGGCGCCGGAGGTCGGCGACGATCGCCTGCCGGCCCAGGCCCTTCCGCGCGTGCATCCGGTCGACCAGGTCGGTCGCCAGTGCCACGTCGTCGAGGAGCCCGACCCGCGTCAGCCGTTCGATCTCGTGCTCGATCACGTCGGCATCGAACTCGTCCTGCTTGACGAGCATCGTCCGGAGCTCGGAGGTGCTGACCCCGCGACGACTCAGGGCTCGCATGCTGATGCGCTCAGCGTCCGCACGCTGTTCGTCCAGCGGCCGCGGGGCGTCGGCGGGGTCGATCTCCCCGCCGGTGATCGAGAAGACCGAGGCGGTCGGAGCGTCGGCTTCCTCACCGTCGTACCCGCTCTGCTCGGCACGAGCCGTCCGCCCCGAACCGTCGCCGACCACGGGAGACAGCCACTCGGACTGTGCCCCGCGGATCGGCAGCGGCACCGGGGTGTCCGCGTCGGCGCTGTTGACTTCCGCGCCAGCGCCGGGGTCAGCGCCAGCACCGACGTCAGCACCAACGGTGCTGTCGGAACCCGGAGACGCGTCTGCGGGACCGGTCGGCTCCGGGCCTGCGGCGCGGGACCCGGCAGCGGACGAACCGCGACGGGACCGCGCACCGAACAGGTCGGTGACCGGCGCGAGGTCCGCGTCGTCGTGTCCGGCCGTCACGCGCCCTTCGCGACCTTCGGCGCGATGGACTCGACCGGTGCGGCTTCCTTGGCCCCGCCGACGCCGAGCTTGGCGAGGATCTTGCCCTCGATCTCAGCGGCGATCTCGGGGTTCTGGATCAGGAAGGCGCGGGAGTTCTCCTTGCCCTGCCCGAGCTGGTCGCCGTCGTACGTGTACCAGGCACCGGACTTCTTGACGATGTTGTGGTCGACACCGAAGTCGAGCAGCGAACCTTCGCGGGAGATGCCGACGCCGTACAGGATGTCGAACTCGGCCTGCTTGAAGGGCGGTGCCATCTTGTTCTTGACGACCTTGACGCGGGTCCGGTTGCCGACGGCTTCGGTACCGGTCTTCAGGGTCTCGATGCGGCGGATGTCGAGGCGGACGGAGGCGTAGAACTTCAGCGCCTTACCGCCGGACGTGGTCTCCGGCGAACCGAAGAACACACCGATCTTCTCGCGCAGCTGGTTGATGAAGATCATCGTGGTCTGCGTCTGGTTCAGCCCACCGGCGAGCTTGCGGAGGGCCTGCGACATCAGGCGGGCCTGCAGACCGACGTGCGAGTCACCCATCTCGCCCTCGATCTCGGCGCGCGGCACGAGTGCTGCGACGGAGTCGATGACGATGAGGTCGATGGAGCCCGAACGGACGAGCATGTCTGCGATCTCGAGCGCCTGCTCGGCAGTGTCCGGCTGCGACACCAGCAGTGCGTCGATGTCGACGCCGAGCTTCTTGGCGTACTCCGGGTCGAGCGCGTGCTCGGCGTCGATGAACGCTGCGATGCCACCGTTGCGCTGGGCGTTGGCGATGGCGTGGATCGTCAGCGTCGTCTTGCCGGAGGACTCCGGGCCGTAGATCTCGATGATGCGGCCACGGGGAAGTCCGCCGATGCCGAGCGCGACGTCCAGCGCGACGGAGCCGGTGGGGATGACGGCGACCGGAGCGCGCTCGTCGGTACCGAGGCGCATCACGGCACCCTTGCCGAACTGACGGTCGATCTGGGCGAGTGCGGTCTCGAGGGCCTTCTCGCGGTCTACTGCTGATGGCATGGGATGCTCCTTCGTGCTGGTGACGGCCGCCTGTAGGCTGTCGCGTCCGGACCGGCCGATGGTGCAAGGCCACTCGTTCTGCGACAAGGCTTCGGACGTGTTCCGATGTCCATGAACCTACGGCCGCCCACCGACATCACTGCCGTGGCGAGCGTCGGTTGTGGATGGAGCATCCGGTCAACGTCGCTGTGCAGGAACGTAGCACCGACCGAACACGTGTTCGAGCGACACGCCGAACAGGTGTTCCCATCGAGGTGGGCGGAACAGACCCGCTCGTCAGTCCCGCGGGTCCTGCAGACCGCGCCCGTGCCGACGCGCTTCCGGGACGTCCTGCGAGTCGCACAGCGCTTCCCAGACCGTGCGGGCATCGATGCCCGCGGCCAGGGCGTCTGCTGCCGATCGACCGCCGAGCTGCTCGAGCACGACGTCCCGCGCGACGACGGCCCCGTAGGCATCCCCGAACACCTGGTCGACGGCTCGCCAGAACTCACTCACGCGCATCGGACCACCCTAACAACGGGGAACGCCCCCGCCGGCGGACCGGCGAGGGCGTTCGTTCGTGCGATGGGCCTCAGCGCACCGCGAGGTCGTTGTCGAACTCGGCGACGAGTTCATCGGGAAGCGTGTCCGGGACCCGGGTGAGTCCTTCGACCACCGCGAGGCGGTCGCCCACTTCGCGCATGATCGTCGAGATGGGGGTGTCGAGAGCATCCGCAACCGAGGCGAGGATCTCCGAGCTGGCTTCTTTCTGACCACGCTCGACCTCGCTGAGGTACCCGAGGGCAACGCTGGCCTTGGACGCGACCTGACGGAGGGTCCGGCCCTTCTGCAAGCGGAAGTCCCGCAGCACATCGCCGATTTCCTGACGAACGAGAACCATGAGAACTCCTCCTTCCTGTCATCTCCGCGCCCGCTCGGTCGGGATGACCGAGCTCGGGTTCGGCAACGATGAGGTTGCCGGTTGCAGCATGTTAGCCAGTGCGGCTGCCGTCCTGCTGGAGATTGCGTGAGATGTAACCTGACGGTCACGCCGCCTATTCCACGCCCTGCAGTCTGGATCGCAGTCGTGCCAGGAGTTCGGAGACGACGGCCCGACGGATTGCTCCGCGGTCCCCGTCCAGGTGCAGTTCGACCGCTTCCGCACCGGCCGCGCTGGCGATTCCGACGAACACGGTCCCGACCGGCTGACCGTCCTGGGGATCCGGTCCGGCGACACCCGTCGTGCTGATGCCCCAGGTCGCCGGGACGTCGTCGACCGCCAGCGCCATCCGGACACCCGCGGCCATCTGGCGCGCGACCTCCGGATCGACCGCACCGTGTTCGGCGAGCAGCTCGGCATCGACGCCGAGCACGGTCGCCTTCACCGGGGTCGCGTAGGCCACGACTCCCCCACGCACGACCGCACTGGCTCCGGGGACGCCGACCAGCTCCGCCACGACGAGTCCGCCGGTCAGCGACTCCGCCACCGCGACGGTCTCACCGCGAGCGGTCAGCTCCGCGACGAGCGCACGAGCGACGTCAGTGACCGGAGCGGAGGCCGGGAGGGTCACGCTGCGGTCCGGTTGTGCCGCCACGCCTGCACGAGGTAGTCCACCCCGCTGGCGACCGTCGCGACGACCGCTGCGGTCATGAAGATGCCGTTGACCCAGTGCGCCAGGTCGCCGACGAGGTTCCACCACGGGAACAGCGCGAGCGTGAGCGCGACGGCCTGCAGCACCGTCTTGATCTTGCCGCCGCGGCTGGCCGGGATCACCCGGTCGGACAGCACCGCGAACCGGAAGACCGTGATGCCGATCTCGCGCACCATGATCAGCACCGTCACGTACCAGGGCAGTTCACCGAGGATCGACAGGGCGACGAGCGCGCCGCCGATCAGCACCTTGTCGGCGATCGGGTCGACGAGCTTGCCGAAGTCGGTCACCAGGTTCTGTCGGCGGGCGATGATGCCGTCCGCGCTGTCGGTGACGATCGCCACGACGAAGAGCACCGCGGCCCAGATGCGCACCGGGCCGTCCGCACCGGCGTCGGCCAGCAGCAGGACGAAGAACAGCGGCGCCATGAGGATGCGCACCACGGTGATGATGTTGGCGACGTTCGCGGTGGACGCGGGGCCGGGACCCTTGCGGAGGATCCGGCCACGCCACGGGAACCGGTTCGTGTTGCCGTCAGAGGCGGTCATGGTCTCACTCCCTGCCCGTCAGGCCCCAGGCGTCTTCGTCGTCGTCATCGCCTGTCACCTCATCGTACCCACGCGTCATGCCGGCGACCGGGTCGTTGCCGTACCGGTCGTCGGACTCCGTGGCCGAGGTCGGCACCGCGGCGGACGACGACGGCAGGGCGGCGGTCGGTGCTGCCGCGGCAGGTGCCGGCGGCTCCTCACCGCGGAGCTTCGCGAGCACCGACGGCAGCTGGTCCCCGGTGACGAGGACGTCGCGCGCCTTCGACCCCTCGGACGGACCGACGATGTCGCGGGACTCCATCAGGTCCATGAGACGCCCCGCCTTCGCGAAGCCGACACGGAGCTTCCGCTGCAGCATCGACGTCGACCCGAACTGCGTCGAGACGACCTGCTCGACCGCCGCGAGCAGCAGCTCGAGGTCGTCGCCGATGTCGGCGTCGATCTCCTTGCGCTCGACCACGGCCGCGACGTCCTGGCGGTACTCGGGCTGTGCCTGCCGGGTGACGTGCTGGACGACCTCGGCGACCTCGCTCTCCTGCACCCAGGCGCCCTGCACGCGGACGGCCTTCGAGGAACCCATCGGCAGGAAGAGCGCGTCGCCCTGGCCGATGAGCTTGTCGGCACCCGGCTGGTCGAGGATGACGCGGGAGTCGGTGACGCTCGTCACGGCGAACGCGATCCTGGACGGCACGTTCGCCTTGATGAGGCCGGTGATGACGTCGACCGACGGACGCTGCGTGGCGAGCACGAGGTGGATGCCGGCGGCGCGGGCGAGCTGGGTGATCCGGACGATCGACTCCTCGACGTCGCGCGGGGCGACGAGCATGAGGTCCGCGAGCTCGTCGACGACGACGAGCAGGTACGGGTACGGCTTGAGCTTCCGCTCGCTGCCCGCCGGCAGGACGATCTCCTCGTTCTGGACGGCCTTGTTGAAGTCGTCGACGTGGCGGAACCCGAAGGACGCCAGGTCGTCGTACCGCATGTCCATCTCCTTCACGACCCACTGCAGCGCTTCGGCCGCCTTCTTCGGGTTCGTGATGATGGGCGTGATGAGGTGCGGGACCCCGGCGTAGATCGACAGCTCGACGCGCTTCGGGTCGACCAGGACCATGCGGACCTCGGACGGCTTCGCGCGCATGAGCAGCGAGGTGATCATCGAGTTGATGAACACCGACTTGCCGGAGCCGGTGGAGCCTGCGACGAGCAGGTGCGGCATCTTCGCCAGGTTCGCGACGACGAAGCCGCCCTCGACGTCCTTGCCGACGCCGATCGTCATCGGGTGCTTGGACTTGGTGGCTGCGCTCGAGCGGAGGACGTCACCCAGGGACACGATCTCGCGGTCGCTGTTCGGGATCTCGACGCCGATCGCGCTCTTGCCGGGGATCGGCGAGAGGATGCGGACCTCGTTCGAGGCCACCGCGTACGACAGGTTCTTCGACAGGGCGGTGACGCGTTCGACCTTGACGCCCGGGCCGAGCTCGATCTCGTACCGCGTGACCGTCGGCCCACGGGAGAACCCGGTGACCCGCGCGTCGACCTTGAACTCGGTGAGCACACCGGTGATCGCCGCGACGATCTCGTCGTTCGCCTGGCTGCGCGCGACCGAGGGTGTGCCCGGAGTCAGCGTGGACGCGGCGGGCAGGCGGTACGGGTGGGCCGGGTCGTCGGTGCCGGCGACCGGCAGGCCCTCCGGCTCGTCCTCGACCCCGACCTCGCCGAGGTCGGACGCACCCGACACGACGGGCACAGACGGGACCGGCGCGACGGCCGGCGCTGCAACGGCGGCAGCGCTGGACGGGAGGCCCGTGGCCACGGCCGCCGCGACGTCGCGGTCCGGACGGAACGCCTCGGTCGGTGCGGCCGCGGCCGCGGGCGACCCGAAGTCGCGGAGCGCCTGCTCCGCACGGTCGAGGTCGTCGGCGACGTCCTGCTCGAGGGAGTCGTTCAGGTTGACCGATTCGGGCTCGGCCGGCGTCAAGTCGCGGAGCCCGGCGGCAGCACCGGCAGCACCCGCACCGCGCGGACCGGCACCGGCGGCAGCCGCACCGGCCGGCGGGATGACCGGGCTGTCGAACGCCGGGTCCTCTTCGCGCCCGGACTTGTTGCGCCGCCACCAGGGCAGGTGTTCGTCCGCGCCCGGGTCGATCGGAGCGCCGTCCTCGTCGAACCCGAGGTCCTCGAACAGCGGGAAGTCCTGGGACTGCCCCTTCGCGCCACGCTTCCGGGTCGGCTTCGTCGCGACCGCCCCGGTCTCGGCAGCACTCGGGGTCTCGTCCGTCTCCGCCGCCGGGCCGGGAGCCCCGAACAGGTAGGCGTAGAGCTCGTGCAGACGCCGACCGAGCTGGTTCGGCGGCGTCTTGGTGATGATGAAGAGCGAGAGTGCGAGCAGCACGACCGCGACCGGGACGGCGACCCAGGCCGTGGCGACCGCGACGAGCCAGCCGATGACGACCCAACCGAGCACCCCACCGGCCGCGGCGAGGGCGGGCATGCCGTCCACCGCGCTCGGCTGCCCACCGAACACGTGACACAGCGACGCGATCGACACGAGCATCAGCCCCAGGCCGATGCCGATCCGGGTGTTGTCGTGCACGGACGCCGGGTGCCGGAAGAGCCAGCCGGCGAACACGACCATGATCACGGGCAGCGCGAACGCCAGCCGACCGAACAGCCCGCCGAACGTGTACGCGTCGAGGGCGATCGACACGGCGTTCGTCGGGTTCAACCACTCGACGACCCCGCCGGCGATGGCCAGGACGAACAGCAGGAACGGGAACCCGTCGCGGCGCTGGTCCTTCTCGAGGGACTCCTTGCCGAGCAACCGGAAGCCGGCACCGACGCCGTGCGCCATGCCGAGCCACGCCGTCACGAGCGGGTTCTGCTCGCGGAACACCGGTGTCGGTGCCGCCTGCGGCAGTTTCTTCGTGGCCTGGGTACGCGACGTCCCGCGCGACCCGCCTCCACGGGTCGACGATGACGACGCGCGCGTGCGCGTGGTCGACTTGGTGCCTCCGGCCATGGGGACGACCCTAACGCCAGCCGACGACGAAGGACGAGAGGCCCGCCGCAGCGTCCGTGGCGGACGTGCGACGGGCCTCCCGTCAGTCGGGTCTGCGAGGCGTCAGGCCTCGATGACCACCGGCACGATCATCGGACGACGACGGTGCTTGGTGTTCACCCAGCGACCGACCGTGCGGCGGACCACCTGGCTGAACGCGTGCGCGTCACGCGTGCCGTTGCCCGCCGCGTCGGCCAGGGCCTTCGCGATCTGCGGACGCACGTCGTCGAACACCGAGTCGTCCTCGGCGAACCCGCGCGACTGGATCTCCGGGCCGATGACGCACTGGCCGGTCGTGAAGTCGACCGCGCAGAAGACGGTGATGAAGCCCTCTTCGGCCAGGACGCGGCGGTCCTTGAGGTCGGCGTCGGTGATCTCGCCGACCGTGGAGCCGTCGACGTACACGTACGCGATGTCGAGCTGCCCGGCGACCGTGACCTGGCCGTCCTTGAGGTCGACGACGGTGCCGTCCTCGCCCAGGATGACGTTGCGCGGCGGGACACCCGTCTGGATCGCCAGGTCGGCGTTCGCGAACAGGTGGCGGTGCTCGCCGTGCACGGGCATGACGTTGCGCGGACGCAGGATGTTGTAGCAGTAGAGCAGCTCGCCGGCGGAGGCGTGTCCGGAGACGTGCACCTTGGCGTTGCCCTTGTGCACGACCTTCGCGCCGAGCTTCGTCAGACCGTCGATGACGCGGTAGACGGCGTTCTCGTTGCCCGGGATCAGCGACGAGGCGAGGATGACGGTGTCGCCCTCGCCGATCTCGATCTGGTGCTCGAGGTTCGCCATCCGCGCCAGGACGGCCATCGGCTCGCCCTGGGACCCGGTCGACATGTAGACGATCTGGTCGTCGGGGACGTTCTTCGCCTTCTTCGTGTCGATGAGCACGTTCTCCGGCACGCGGAGGTACCCGAGCTCGGCGGCGATCGTCATGTTGCGGATCATCGAGCGCCCCATGAACGCGACCTTGCGGTTCGCGGCCGCGGCGGCGTCGAGGACCTGCTGCACGCGGTGCACGTGGGACGAGAAGCTCGCCACGACGACCTTCTTGCGGGCCTTCGTGATGATGCTCTCGAGCACCGGGCCGATGTCGCGCTCCGGTGCGGTGAAGCCCGGCACGTCGGCGTTCGTCGAGTCCGGCAGGAACAGGTCGACGCCGAGCTCACCGAGGCGCGCGAAGGCACGGAGGTCCGTGATCCGGTCGTCCAGCGGGAGCTGGTCCATCTTGAAGTCGCCGGTGTGCAGCACGCGGCCGGCCGGAGTCGTGATGGCGACGGCGAGGGCGTCCGGGATCGAGTGGTTCACGGCGACGAACTCGAGGTGGAACGGACCGATCTGCTCGGTCTGGTCCTCGGCCACGTTCAGCGTGTACGGCTTGATCCGGTGTTCCTTGAGCTTCGCCTCGACGAGCGCGAGGGTCAGCGTGGAGCCGATCAGCGGGATGTCACCGCGGAGCTTCAGCAGGTACGGGACGGCGCCGATGTGGTCCTCGTGACCGTGCGTGAGCACGACACCGAGGACGTCGTCGAGGCGGTCCCGGATCGGCGCGAAGTCCGGCAGGATCAGGTCGACACCGGGCTGGTGCTCCTCGGGGAAGAGCACGCCGGCGTCGACGATGAGGATCTTGCCCTCGAACTCGTACACGGTCATGTTGCGACCGATCTCGCCGAGTCCCCCGACGGGGATGACTCGGAGGGTTCCGGGTTCGAGCGGCTGGGGAGTCGAGATCTGTGTGGGCATTCGGTCCTACGGATTCGGGCGACGCGCGGTGAGCGCGCCACGGTTCGTCAACGGGTGGTGCCTGGCACCTTCGGTAGTGCACCGCCGGCCGCTGCGTTGCGGTCGGGGCGGAAGTTGGAGAAGTCGGCGCCCGGGACGTCGACGACGGCTTCGAGCGAGGTCTCGATGGCGTACGCCTCGGAGTCCTCCGGGCCGACGAGGGGCAGCCGGACGCGCGGGCTGCCGATGCGCCCGAGGCCGTGCAGCACGTACTTCGCCGCCACGGTGCCGGGCACGTGGGTCATGACCGCGCGGACGAGCGGCTCGAGGCGCTTGTGCTCGGCGGTCGCGGTCGCCAGGTCGCCGCGGTTCACGGCGTCGACGATCGTGCGGTACGGGGCACTCGTGATGTTCGCGGTCACGCCGATGAGCCCGGTGGCGCCGATCGACAGGTGCGGGAGCACGTTCGTGTCGTCGCCGGAGAAGTACATGAGGTCGGTGTTGTTGAGCACGCGGGACACCTCGGCGAAGTCGCCCTTGGCGTCCTTCACGGCGAGGATGTTCGGGTGCTTCGACGCACGGAGGATCGTGTCGTACGTGATCGGGATGCCGGTGCGGCCGGGGATGTCGTACAGGATGACCGGCAGGTCGGTCGCGTCGGCGATCATCCGGAAGTGCGTGAGGACACCGGCCTGGGTCGGCTTGTTGTAGTACGGCGTGACGATCATGACGCCGTCGGCGCCGGCGCGCTCGCTCTGCTTGTAGAGGTGGATCGCGTGGGCGGTCTCGTTCGAGCCACCGCCGGTGATGATCTTCGCGCGGCCCGCGGCGACGGACTTGCCGACCTCGACCAGCCGGAGCTTCTCCGGGTCGGTGAGGGTGGAGGTCTCGCCGGTGGTGCCGGTGACCACGATGCCGTCGGCGCCCGCAGTGATGCAGTCGTCGATGTGCTGCTCGACGCCCGGCCAGTCCACCTCGCCGTCGGCGGTGAACGGGGTCACGAGCGCGACGAGGACCTGGCCGAAGGGATTCTCACGCGTGGACACGGAGACCAGCGTACCGGGCCGAGCGCGCACGGCGTCCGTCCACCCGGACGGTCAGCGGCGGCGCCACTCCAGGAAGCGGTAGCGGGTGCCGGTCCGGGACTCCTGCCAGGGGCCGTCCTCGACGAGCTCCCACGCGTCGTCGATGGTCGGCGCGCGGGTGTCACCGGCGACCACGACGTCGACGATCGTCTCGGCGATGCGGTCGGCACGCGCCAGGGCGTCCTGGTAGACGGCACCACCGCCGATCACCCAGACCGGTCCACCGGCCGACTGCGCCTGTCCGATCGCCGCATCGAGGTCGTGGACGACCTCGGCGCCCTCGGCGTGGAACGCCGGGTCGCGGGTGAGCACGAGGTTGCGGCGACCGGGTAGCGGGCGGAACCGCTCCGGCAGGGACTGCCACGTCCGCCGGCCCATCAGCACGGTGCCGGTGCCGGTCACGGTGCGGAAGTGGGCGAGGTCCTCCGGGACGTGCCACGGGATCCCGCCGTCGGCGCCGATGACGCCGTCCGTGGAGCGGGCCCACACCAGACCGACGGAGCCCGGACCACCAGCCCCGTCCGCCATCAGACCGCGACCTTGCCCGAGATCGCCGGGTGGTGCTCGTAGCCGACGACGGTGATGTCCTCGTACTCGTAGTCGTCGATCGAGTCGCGCGGGGCGAGCTCGAGCGTCGGCAGGGGGAACGCCGTGCGTGACAGCTGCTCCCGGACCTGCTCGACGTGGTTGTCGTAGACGTGGCAGTCGCCGCCGGTCCAGATGAAGTCGCCGACCTCGAGCCCGGTCTGCGCGGCGACCATGTGGGTGAGCAGGGCGTACGAGGCGATGTTGAACGGGACGCCGAGGAACATGTCCGCGCTCCGCTGGTACAGCTGGCACGAGAGCTTGCCGTCGTTGACGTGGAACTGGAAGAACGCGTGGCACGGGGCCAGCGCCATGTTCGGGATGTCCGCCACGTTCCAGGCCGAGACGATGAGCCGGCGGGAGTCCGGGTTGCTCCGGATCTGCTCGATCACCTGGGCGATCTGGTCGACGTGCTCGCCGGACGGGGTCGGCCACGAGCGCCACTGCACGCCGTAGACCGGTCCGAGGTCGCCGTCCTCCCCCGCCCACTCGTTCCAGATCCGGACACCGTGCTCCTGCAGCCAGCCGACGTTCGAGTCGCCGCGGAGGAACCAGAGCAGCTCGTACGCGATCGACTTCATGTGCACGCGCTTGGTGGTGATGAGCGGGAAACCCTGCGACAGGTCGTAGCGCAGCTGGGCACCGAACAGGCTGCGGGTCCCGGTGCCGGTGCGGTCGCCCTTCGGCGAGCCCTCCTCGAGCACTCGGCGCAGCAGGTCTTCGTACGGCGTGGGGTTCTCGGTCACGACGTCGAGCCTAAGCGACATGGTCCCGGGCTCACGGTCAGCTGACTGGGTACCGTGGCGGCATGACCCAACAGTCGCTCTCGATCCTGGTCGCCGGCGCATCCGGCTTCATCGGGACGCCCCTGGTCCGTGCCTTCCGTGACGCCGGCCACCACGTCTCGACGCTGGTCCGCCGGGAACCGCGCACCCCGACCGAGTTCCGCTGGGCCCCGGGCGAGCGGCCGCTCGACCCGGCCGTCCTGGACGGCGCGGACGTCGTCGTCAACCTGGCCGGGGCGAGCCTCGGCAAGCTGCCCTGGACGGCCTCGTACCGTCGTGCGATCCGGTCCTCCCGGATCGACTCGACGACGACCCTCGTCGAGGCGATGCGCGCCGCGAGCACCCCGCCGCGGGTCTTCCTGTCCGGCTCGGCGTCCGGCGTCTACGGCGACCGTCCCGTCGACGTGCTCGGTGACGACGCGGCCGTCGGCACCGGGTTCCTCGCCGACGTCTGCCGCGCCTGGGAGGCGGCGGCCGAGCGGGCACCGGAGGGCGTCCGTGTCGTCCTGCTCCGCACCGGCATCGTCGTCGGCCAGGGCGGTGGCGCGCTCGCGCCGCTGGTCCCCCTGACGAAGGCCGGCGTCGGCAGCCGGCTGGGCACCGGTGGCCAGTACTGGCCGTGGATCGCCCTGGAGGACGAGGTCGGCGCGATCGTGCACCTCGCCACCGCCGACGATGTCTCCGGTCCGGTGAACCTGGCCGGCCCCGAGCCCGCCGTGGCCGAGCGGATCACCAGGCGCGTCGCCGAGGACCTGCACCGCCCGTACCTGTTCCGGGTGCCGGCGTTCGCGCTCCGTGCGGTCCTCAAGGACGCAGCCGACGAGATGCTGCTGTCGAACCAGCGGATGGAGCCGACGAAGCTGCTCGAGTCCGGCTACACGTTCCGGTACACCCGGGCCGAGGACGCCGTCGACGCGGCGTTCTGAGCGTCGGCGACGCTGAGAGTCGGCCAAGGGGCCGGGCCCGGGGCCGGGACGGGGTCACCGCGCGTGGGTCAGCGCCGTCCGCATCGCGGCCCGGGCCCGCTTCCGGTCCCCCGCGGCGTCGTAGACCACCCCGAGGCGGTACCAGGCGCGCCAGTCGTCGGGTGCCGCCTCGACCGCTGCCCGGTACTCGGGGAACAGCTCGTCGGCCGCCGCGCGCGCGGGGCGTCCGGAGGGCCGGACGTCCACCACGTCGTCCGGCGCACCGCCCTCGCGCTCGAGTCGGGTGCCGAGCCGGGTGATCCGCAGCCCGAAGCGGAGTTCGAGCACGAGGAGCAGCGCACCGATGACGGCGATGACGATGAGCGCGACGCCGATCCCGATGCCGACCGGGATCCCCGTCGACAGGAACGCGACCGCCCGCTGTCCGACGAGTACGATGTAGACGACGAGCAGGACGGTCATCAGCAGCACGCCCCAGAGCGGTGACCGGAGGCCTCGCACGACCGCCCCTAGCCGATGCCGAGGACGGAACCGAGCCCGACCGTCAGGCCGCGCATCGACCCCACGGCCTGCAGCGCCGCGCGGATGCCGGGCAGGTACGCGGTGTCGTCGCCGGTGTCGTGCCGGATCGTCAGCGTCTCGCCGGGGCCGCTCAGCACGACGTCCTGCACGGCCTTCACGCCGGGCAGTCGGAGCGAGTGGATCGGCACGCTCGCGACCTGCTGGCCGCGGGCCCGCTGGTCCACGTGCGGCGCGTCGACCGGACCGACGTCACGACGGGCGTCCGCGATGAGTTCGGCCGTCCGGACCGCGGTGCCGGACGGTGAGTCGATCTTGCCGGCGTGGTGGCTCTCGACGATCTCGACCGAGGGGAACCACGGAGCCGCGATCGTGGCCAGGTGCGTGCCGACGACGGAACCGATCGAGAAGTTCGGGACGACGAAGGCACCCTGCTCGGGGCGTGCCTCGAGCGCCGTCCGCAGCGTGCCGAGCCGCTGCCCCGACCACCCGGACGTGCCGACGAGCACGTTCGCCCCGGTTGACAGCGCGTTCTCGACGATCGCCGGGCTGAGTGCCGGGACCGTCACGTCGACGACGATCCGCGCCCCGGCGAACACCGCGCCGTCCGCCTCGTGTGCGCGGTCGGCGGACGACAGCCGGGCGACGAGCGCGAAGTCGGGCAGTTCCTCGACGACGGCCGCCACGAGGGCACCGAGCCGACCGGAGGCGCCGACGACGGCGACGGGAGTGACCATGCCTCCATCCTAGGATCGGGGCATGCCCGAGGATCGCAGCCAGGTCACCGTCCGCACCGTCAGCGCCGGCGCTCCGGAGGTCGACGTCCTGCTCGACCGGTACCTCGACGAGCGCGAGGCGACCTTCCCGAGCACGCAGGGCACGTACACCCGCAAACGCACCCCGACGCCGGAACTCACCCCGCCGAACGGCACCTTCCTGGTCGCGTACGACGGGGACACGCCGCTCGGCTGCGGCGGGCTCCGGCGCATCGCCGACGACGGCGACGACGTCCGCTTCGAGGTGAAGCACGTCTTCGTCCTGCCCGAGGGGCGCGGCCGTGGGGTCGCGACCGCCGTGATGGACGTGCTCGAGCAGGCCGCGGTCGACCTCGGCGCGACGAGCATCGTCCTCGACACCAACGACGCGCTGGTCGCGGCCGGCGCGATGTACCGCAGTCGCGGCTACGACCGGGTGCCGGCCTTCAACGACAACCCGAACGCGACCGCCTGGTACCGCAAGCCGGTCCGCTGACGCATCACGGGCCTCCCGGGAGGAACGGTGCCGGGCCGACCCGCCGGTCGCGACCCGCAGACCGGAACGGCCCTAGAGCGGCTGCGGCACCGGCAGGCCGGTGCGGAGCTCGACCGGCAGGTGCGCGAGGTCGTTGAGCGTCACGAGCTCGGCGGGCTTCGCCGAGCGGATCCGGATGATCGTCAGCGAGCTGTGGGCCACGTTGGTGCCCATCCAGCGCCACTCGGGGGCCTGGAAGACCTCGCGGACGAACCAGCCGATGACGGCGTTGTGGGTGATGAGCAGGTCGTGCCGGTCCTCCATCGCGGGGGTGAACCACTCCGCGACGGCGTCGCCCATCTGCGCCTGACCGGCGACGATCTCCTCGTCGGTGATCCCGCCGTACCAGCCCTTGTACGCGTGCGGCATGTCGGGCGTCGGGCCGGACGGGATGCAGTCGAACAGCAGGGTGGACGGCTCGGGCTGGATCGCCGGCAGACGCTGCTGCAGGAAGGACGCGGTCTCGCTCGGCGCCTCGAGCGGGGAGTGCCAGACGCCGTCGAAGGGCACACCACCCAGGCGGTCGGCGATCAGCATGGCCTGGCGCTTGCCGCGTTCCGAGAGCTTGCCGTCACGGAGGCCGTGCTCGGCGTCCTGGTGTTCGCCGTGGCGGACGAGGTAGAGGTAGTGCGACATCGTGGAGGTCAACCGTCGATCCCGAGCGCCACTGCCAGACGCTCGCGCTGGACGTCGCCGACGACGGCGGTCACCGTCGGTCGGGTCAGGAGGTCGCGGGACAGGTCGAGCACGTCGGCGGCGGTGACGCGGTCCACCCGCTCGAGCGCGGTCGCCAGGTCGGTGAACTCCCCGGTGCCGAGCTCGGCGCGACCGAGGCGGGTCATCCGGGCGTCGGAGTCCTCGAGCGAGAGCGTCAGCGCGCCTTCGATCTGGCCCTTCGCGCGTCGGAGCTCTTCGTCGGTGATGCCGTCGTCGGCCATCCGGCGGAACTCGCCGTCGATGATGTCGATGACCCCGGCGACGTTGTCCGGAGCACAGCCCGCGTAGACGCCGAAGGCACCGTTGTCGAGGTAGGCCGGGGCGAAGGACGACACGGCGTACGCCAGGCCGCGGCGCTCGCGCACCTCCTGGAAGAGCCGGGAACTCATGCCGCCACCGAGCACGGCGTTGAGCACGCTGAGCACCGGACGGCGGTCATCGCGGAGGTCGAGGCCCTGCGACCCGCGCAGCATGCTGACCTGTTCGGTCGGCCGGTGCACGACCGCCAGCGACGACTCGACCGGGTCGGCGGCGGGACGGGCCTGGCGACGAGCGAGGGGCACGGCCGGGGCCGCGTCGGCGAAGACCGCCTCGACCAGGGCGCAGAAGTCGTCGTGGTCGACGGCGCCGGCGGCGGTCACGACGATGCCGTTCGGCTCGTAGTGCTCGGCGTAGTGCGCCATCACCTCGTCCCGCTGGACCTCGCGGATGCTCTCCGGGGTACCGCCGATCGGGCGTCCCAGGGCGTGCCCGTCGAAGGTGGCGGCGAAGAAGGCCTCGCCCGCGACGTCGGCCGGGTCGTCCGCCGCCATCGCGAGCTCTTCGAGGATGACCCCGCGCTCGATGTCGAACGCCGAGTCCTCGAGCGTCGAGTTCGTCACCATGTCACCGATCACGCCCACGGCCATCGGGACATCGGTGTCCCGGACCCGGGCGTAGTAGCAGGTGTACTCCTTCGCGGTCGCGGCGTTGTGCTCGCCGCCGACGGAGTCGAAGGCGACGGCGATGTCGAGGGCACTGCGCTCGGTCGTGCCCTTGAAGAGGAGGTGCTCGAGGAAGTGCGTCGAGCCGAACTGTCCGGCTCGTTCGTCACGTGATCCGACACCGACCCAGTACCCGATGCTCGTGGAGTGGACGGACGGGACGGCTTCGGTGAGCACACGGACGCCCGAGGCGAGAACGGTGCGCCGGACGAGGGCTCCACCGGACGTCACGAAGGACGTTTCCGGAGCCTCGAGCGGCAGCGGCACTGGGCGGTTCATCGTCATGACTCTACTGAAGCGCGGACACCCGTCGCCCAGTTTGACGGGCTTGCGGGGCACGCCACTCGAAGTGGGGTACAAGAATTGTGGACAGACCGACTCGTCTGTCTGTCCTCCTCGTGCTACAGTGAAGTCACCGGGTCGAGAGCCCCCCTAGATCTCGACCCGGTGGCTCGGGACATCAGTCCTGCGCGGCAACGAGTCCCCCCACTCCGCCGCGGAGCCGATGACCCAAGGAGAGCCACGCTGTGACGGTCGATTCCCCCCAACCGACCGTCCAGCGTCTCCTGGGTCAGCGTCTGCAAGGACCGGCCCCGAGCACCCAGAACCTTCCGTCGCCGGACGGGTCGAGCGTCCCCCCGGCTCCCCGTACCGGCGGCGCGAAGGTCCGGATCCTCGAGACGGCCCTCCGGCTGTTCTACGAAGAGGGCATCCACGGCGTCGGCGTCGACCGCCTCATCTCCGAGGCGAGCGTCACGAAGGCGACGTTCTACAAGCACTACGGCTCGAAGGACAACCTGATCCTCGCCTACATGCACGAGCAGCACGCTCGTGTGCAGGCCCGCATGGACCGGATCGTCGCCGGCGCGGACGCCCCGGAGTCAGCGGTCCGCGCCTGGGTCGACGCCCTGGCCGCCGAGGTCAACCAGGCCGAGTTCCGCGGCTGCGCGTTCCTCAACGCCGCCGCCGAGTACCACGACCCCCGCGACCCGGTCCGTCAGGTCGTCGCCATGCACCGCGACTGGTACACCGAACGCCTCGGCGACCTGCTGCAGGACTCCGGTCACCCGCTGCCGGGCGACGGCGCCGACGAGCTCATGCTCGCGCGCGACGGGGCGATGAGCGGTGCCTACGCGGGCGACGCGATCGCCGCGACGGCAGCACTCGGTCGCGTGGCCGAGCGCGTGCTCGCCGCCTGACCGCAGCCGCCTGACCGCAGCTGCCTGAGCACTCCCCCGGGTCGTTCCCCGGTTCCGTCGGGCCGGTGGGTGTTGGCTCGGAGCATGACCAACGACCCCAACTGGAACCTGCCGGACGTCCCGACCTTCGACCTCACCAGCCCCGAGTTCACCGACGGCGGCACGCTGCCGCAGGAAGCCCGTGGCGTCGACGCCGGCGGCGCGGACCGCTCCCCCGAACTGACCTGGTCCGGCGCCCCCGAGGGCACCCAGAGCTTCGTCCTCACCGTGTACGACCCTGACGCCCCGACCGGCTCCGGCTTCTGGCACTGGACCCTGTCGGACATCCCCGCCTCGGTCAGCTCGCTGCCGCAGGGCGCCGGCACCGACGACGCCCTGCTGCCCGCCGGCGCCACACGCCGCCGCAACGAGTTCGGCACCGACACCTTCCTCGGTGCCGCTCCGCCCGCCGGCCACGGCCCGCACCGCTACGTCTTCACGCTGAGCGCGCTGGACGTCCCGACGCTCGAGGTCCCCGCCGAGGCGACCCCGGCCGTCGTCGGCTTCATGTTCCGCGAGCACCTGCTCGGTCGCGCGCAGCTCGTCGGCATCCAGGAGACGCCCGCCTCCTGACCGCACGACAACGGCCGCCGTCCAGCAGGACGGCGGCGGTTG